>DXWI01000004.1 GCA_019416935.1 Clostridiales bacterium
GAATATTATGTGGATTCCCTTTCAATAATCTTTGAAAATATCATCATCTTTTTATTAACCCGCTGTCCCTGCTGAATGGCCTGAATATTTCTTGCTGCCGTCAGGCTCAGATCATATAGCATATTGTCGAGCGATGTCAACGTCGGAATGCTGTTTTCTGCAAACACCGAATTGTTGATTCCGATTACCGAAACCTGTTCAGGAATTTGCAGTCGCAGATCTGTCAGCGCTCTGATGCCAATGAGTGCAAGCATATCCTCCGCAAAGATGATGCCATCTGTCTCAGGGTGTTGCTGCATAAGCTTCTGCGTTGCTTCATAAGCGCCGGGCCGCGTTTCATCCGTCCTGATTACGATGGGCGCAGTGCCTTCGCAAAGGCTGGCGACACCGGCTTCAAACCCTTGCTGTTTCAGGCGGTTGCTTGGCGTATCATGATCAACAACGTAGGCCAAATGCTTTTTCCCCTTCGTTGTCAGAAGCTTGACGCAGTCAAAAACGCCGCTTTGCTCATCTGCAATCAAGCCATAGACATTCGGCGAATCCAGGTAACCGTTGCAAATAACGACCGGCGTTGTTGGCAGATAGGTTTCGATTGCGTTCTTCACAGCGTCCGTCTGATAAATCGATCCCATCAACACCGCTGCCTCCACCTTGCGCTGGCTGAGCAATTGGATATAGCGCGCTTGCTCGCGTTCGTCCGTACCGGTGTTAAAAATCAAGCAGCAATATCCCTGTTGGACAAACTCCCGTTCAATATAATACACACCATCCGTATGATGTGTTGTTCGGATGTCGGATATCAAAATGCCAATAATCCGCGATGCCTGCGTCACCAAGCCCCGCGCAGCCTCGTTCGGAATATAGTGATACTCCTGTAGAAGCTTTTGCACGCGCGCTCTCGTCGCTTTCTTGACATGCGGATAGTTGTTGATGATGCGTGAAACGGTACTGGGCGAAACGCCGGCCATTTTTGCGATATCGTAGATGGTTACTTCCTGCACAATTGCCTCCATTTTGAAACCGATATTATAATATTATATCTCGTTTGAATCCTCGTCAAGCTATCAAGGCCCATTGACAAGCAAAAAACAACCATTTATAGTATAACAAACGATCGCAAAATACAGGAGGCTCCAATGGTACGCAAGAATGCAGAAAAAATTGTCGAACGATTTGACCACAAATTCGGTGGGGACGGTTTCATAACGGTTCGCAGCCTGACGAACAATGATGATGAACTGAACGGAAAGGGCCGTGTGTTTGCCCATACCACGCTGCTGCCCGGCCATTCCATTGGTTTCCACAAGCATGAAGGGGAATCCGAGACCTATTATTTCTACAGTGGTAAGGGCGAATTCGATGACAATGGCACCATCGTTCCCGTTGAGGCCGGTGATGTAACCTTTACGCCCTCTGGAACGGGCCATGCAATCAAAAACACCGGTGATGAACCGCTCGAATTCATCGCGTTGATCCTGTACGCTTAATTGCGACGCCGCGAAACCAACGATGCGGAGACGTTTTTGACTGCCGTCGTTGTTTGGCGTGCATTTGCATAGAGAAACCCCCGATCACCTTGTTTTCCCCATACGAAGTTTCAAAACACCGTTCCAGATTGCTGGAAAATTCCAAGAGCCGCCCGTTGTCTTGCGGGCGGCTCTTCGTTTAGAATTTGTTGCTTTGGCGCGCATACCCCATATGGTTTGGAAGCCTGCTCCGCGCTAGCCCCTAGATCAATCTTTGGCGGCCGTTGGCGTCGATGGTGGTATTGCCCTCGAGGAGCAGTTCATCAATCGTCACAAACTCATACCCTTCAGCCATCGCCTTTTCAATGAGTACCGGCAGATACTCCTTGATTTTGTAGCCATTATTGTGGCAAAGAATGATGCAGCCCGGCGCAAGGCGCGGAAGGACGGTGTCAAGGATCGTCTGAGAGCTGCGCTCCTGTTTCCAATCGATCGTATCCACATCCCACTGTATCGGTTCGTACCCAAAGTCACGAACGGCCTTGATGACCGTATCGTTGTATTCCCCATAGGGCGCGCGGAACTTCGTGCATCGTTTTCCGGTGAGCGCCTCAATCTGGTCATCCAGTTTGCTGATCTCCTCCTGAATCTGCACTGCGTCCAGCTTGTTCATATGCGGATGTGTGAGGCTATGGTTGCCAACCTCGTGTCCCTTTTCGGCAATGGCTTTGACGTGCTCAGGATACGCCTCAACCCAAACGCCGCAAAGGAAAAACGTTGCTTTAATTTCATACTTGTCGAGCGTTTCCAAAATAAAGTCGGTTTTATCGTCTTCCCATGCCGCATCAATCGTCAGCGCAATCTTTTTGTCTGGCCGCTCCACGCTGTAAACAGGCAGTTCTCTCTTCTTTCCGGCCAAAACATTCAGCTCATACTCCTCCACCTGTGCCATGCGCGCCATCGTCGTCGTGATACCGCCGTTCTTCATGAGCAGGATTGCGGCAACAATGGCGATCACGAGCAGCAGAAAGCCCAGCCCGGCCAGCAACAGCGTTTTCCTTTTAACGACAACTATCCGCACCCCATCTACCCCCAAATCTTAAGCTGTTGTACTTTATGCGACACAAGTCCCAAAAATCACAGCCGCTTGCGCGAATCCAGCCACAACCAGCGGATTTCGTCGGAGAATGCTGCGGCATACGGAAAAGAGCGGCCGCAACGCATTGCAGCCGCTCTGGGTGTTGGTTCGATATTGCTTATTCCAGAAAATCCTTGAGGCGCTTGCTTCTGCTCGGATGGCGCAGCTTTCTGAGCGCTTTGGCTTCGATCTGGCGAATGCGCTCACGCGTGACGTTGAACTCCTTGCCAACCTCCTCGAGCGTGCGGGCCTTTCCATCGTCAAGGCCATAGCGCAGGCGAAGGACCTTTGCTTCGCGCGGCGTGAGCGAGTTCAGCACGTCCATCAACTGTTCTTTGAGCAGCGTCACCGCCACCGCTTCGGCCGGCGCCGGAGCATCCTGATCCTCGATGAAGTCGCCAAGATGGCTATCGTCCTCTTCACCGATCGGCGTCTCCAGAGAAACCGGCTCCTGCGCGATCTTGATGATCTCGCGCACCTTATCCTCAGAGATTCCCATCTCCTTGGCAATTTCATCCGGACGCGGATCACGACCGTATTCCTGCACCAACTGACGGTTGACGCGGATCAGCTTGTTAATGGTTTCCACCATGTGCACCGGAATGCGAATCGTGCGCGCCTGATCCGCAATGGCCCGTGTAATCGCCTGACGAATCCACCAGGTTGCATAGGTGGAAAACTTATAACCCTTTCGATAATCGAATTTTTCCACCGCCTTAATGAGACCCAGATTGCCTTCCTGAATCAGGTCGAGAAACAGCATGCCGCGGCCAACGTACCGCTTGGCAATCGAAACAACGAGGCGCAGGTTTGCCTCCGCCAGCTGATGCTTCGCCTCCGGATCACCCTCGGCCATGCGCTGCGCAATCTCCACCTCTTCGTTCGCGGTGAGCAGCGGTACTTTACCGATCTCCTTCAGATACATGCGTACCGGGTCGTCGATATTGACGCCCTCGACCGCAGCAAGCGTGGATTCGATCTCCGCGATCTCTTCGTTGATATCCTCCGGAACCTCGACCTCTTCCACCACATCAATGTTCATTTCCTCGAGGTGTTCGTAGATCTTCTCGACCTGTTCCTGATCGAGTTCCAGTTCCTCCAGCGCGTCCATGATCTCCTTATAGGTCAGGATACCCTTCACCTTTCCGGCCTCGAGCAAATCCTTGACCTTTTGCATGCGAGGATCGACCTTCTCCATCTTACCCCCACTCCTTTCCTGTCAACCGCGTAACTGTCGCGTTAAATTCTGTATCTGCTGCATCAGTTTCTCGCGCTGATGCGGTTCTATCGAACTGTCGGCCAACTCCAATGTCAGAGTCTCGATTTGCCGCTTGCAATCATACCGCCGAATCCGTTTGAGACAATCCTGTACGGCCTTCACGGGTTCCGTCAATTGCATATCATCCTGCAATACACCGGCAAGCTGTTCCGCCATGTCCTGCGGCAGGGCATTGAGCATGCGCGCGCAATTGGGAGGCGCATCCTGCGCATAGGAGGCCACAATCTCCACCGCCAGTGCGCCGCGCGCATCGTTCTCAAGCAGTTCCAGCGCGCCCTCGGAAACCGCCGTCATGGTGGCTTCCTTTGACTGTACCATCGCCTGCAGCAACGCATTTTCCGCACGCAGCCGCGGGTCGTCCGCCTCCGGCTCTTTCCTTTGCCGCTGCATGCGCACCGGCCGCTTCTGCTGCGCCGGTTCCATCGAACCGCCGGCTGCGCCCTGCGCCTGCAATGCTTCTACAGGATACCCCGTTTTTCGCGCAAGCTGCGTATAATAGCGGCCCTGTTCAACCGGCTGCAAGCTAGCAATAAAGCGGCAGGCTTCCTTTGCGTACTGCTCCCGATCGTTTTCATCGGTAAGCGTGTAGTGAAGCGCCATGCTCTCCAGCTTAAAGGCATTGAGGGAGAGCGCGTGCTCCTTGAGCGCATCGAACGCATCCTTACCGCGCGAGCGAATGAACTCGTCCGGGTCCAGCTTGTCCGGAAAGACGATTACGCGGACGTCGATCCCTTCTGCAGAAAGAATATCCAACCCACGGATCGTGGCATTCTGTCCGGCCGCATCCCCGTCATAAGCGATGTATACCTGCTGTGTGAACCGCTTGAGCAAACGCGCCTGCTGCACAGTCAGCGCCGTCCCCAAGCTGGCCACGGCGTTGGTAACGCCCGCTTCGAACAGGCTGATCACATCCGTATATCCCTCCACGATGACCAAATCCTCGCAGCGGTGGCTCTTTTGCAGGTTCAACCCATAGAGATTGTTCCGCTTATTGTAAATCGGCGTATCGCCCGTGTTGATGTATTTGGGCTTATCGTTGTTCAGCACGCGGGCACCAAACCCAAGAACGCGTCCATTTGTGCCGATGATCGGAAAGATCACGCGGTTCCGGTAAGCATCATACACGGAGTTCCTGTCCGTATTATGCACAAGTAAGCCGGCATCCAATAGTTCCTGCTGCGAAAACCCGGCTCCCTGCAAATGGTTTTTGAGCGCGTCCCATGCGTCCGGCGCATAGCCGATGCCGAATCGCTTGACCGAATCGCTCGTTAGCCCACGCTCCGCAAGGTAAGTCCGCCCCGGAGCACCGTTCGGGCCGATCAGCGTTTCCATAAAAAAGCGCGCGGCAGCTTTACACGCATCGAACAGCCGTTCCTTATATGCCCGTTCGCGCTGCAAGCCGGCATCCCCCGCCTGATCCGGCATGTCCATACCGACACGGTTGGCCAGCGCGCGCACCGCTTCCATAAAGGTCAGCCGCTCCATCTGCATGATGAACTGGATCACCGTGCCACCGGCATGGCAGCCGAAACAATAGAACATCTGCTTGTCCGGCGACACCGAAAACGAAGCGGTTTTTTCCCCATGCAGCGGGCAAAGCCCCCACAGCCGCCTGCCCTTCGGCTTCAATTCCATATAGGAGGAGATGACGGATACGATGTCGTTTTTGGCCAACAGCTCGTCCAGCCATGCATCTGGAAACGCCATCGCACTCTCCCCTCTCAAAACATATTCTCTGATAGTTTATTCGACAAAACGCGCACCTTTCCTGCCTTAGGCCCAGGAACGGGGCACGAACAGGCGCTCGTAGTCTCGAATTGCATAATTATCCGTCATACAGGCAATGAAATCCGCCACCACACGCATTTCTCCGTCCTGCTCGCGCCGCAGCAGGAACTCTGTAGGCATCTCCTCCAAATGCTTGCAGTAATACTCGAACAACTGCTGTACCACCCGCTTCGCCTTTCCCTCCTCGCTCTTGGCGACGGGGTTGTAGTACACGCGCGTAAACATGAATTCCCGAAGCGTCTGAAACTGTTCCGCTACCGCATCCGACATCCGCACCTCCGGGAGATCCGTGCTCTGTTCCACGACATCGTGAATCATCTTGTTGATGCGCGCACGATGGCTGCCGCCGAGCACCTCTACGCAGGCTCGCGGTAAATCGGATTCGCTGATGACCCCGGCACGCACAGCGTCGTCGATGTCATGGTTGAGGTAGGCAATCCGATCGGCAATGGATACGACCTTGCCCTCCATGGTCGCCGGTGTACCGCTGCGCTTATGGTGGAGAATGCCGTCCCGGACCTCGAAGGTCAGGTTGAGCCCCGCCCCGTTGTTCTCAAGCAGTTCTACGACCCGCAGGCTCTGCACATTGTGTTCAAAGCCGCCCGGCACCAAGCGGTTCAGCATATCCTCCCCGCTATGACCGAACGGCGTGTGCCCCAAATCGTGCCCCATAGCAATCGCTTCGGTCAAATCCTCATTCAGACGCAGCGAACGGGAGATGGTGCGGGCAATTTGTGATACCTCAAGCGTATGCGTGAGCCGCGTGCGATAATGGTCACCCTGCGGTGCAAGAAACACCTGTGTTTTGTGCTTGAGGCGCCGAAAGGACTTGCAGTGCAGAATGCGGTCGCGATCCCGCATAAAATCTGTTCGCAGCGTGCACGGTTCAATGGGATGTTCTCTTCCACGGCTGTTTTTGACAAGCGTGGCATAGCGCGACAGCAGCTTGACCTCGGCCTGCTCCGCGTATTCTCTGCAACTCATATGAACGCCCCCATCTTACAATTTTCGTGTCAGGATATCACAAGTATCCCCTTGTGTGAATAATACACCACAACTTGCGTGTTTCCTGCCAATTTGGAAAAAAATCGCAGGCAGAGCGAGCAGCAGCGAAGTCGCTGCTGCAAAACGATGGATGTTCTGAGGCGTCCGCTTTGCCCCTGTTCGCCGGCAAGAGCGCCGCGAGCATATTCCTTCACGCATTCGCGCCTCTCGTTCGCGCGTATCAAAAGGGCGTTTCGGCAAGCCGGCGGGCGAACCGATTTCTGAATCGTTGGCGTTGCTGTCGCAGCGTACGCTTGTACGGTTGCCCTTTTTAAGGCGTTTCAACACAAAATGCCGGCCGCATTTGCGGCCGGCATCCAAGTCAAATCGTTACGGTTTTGATAATACGCTTAGTCCTCATCCGTAGCATCCTCTTCATCGCAGCAATCACAATCGCAATCTCCGCAGCAAAGCTCGATGTCTACCGGCTCATTGCAGGAGGGACAAATCAACCCATCCTCCGATTCCAGCATGTCTTCATCAAAGTAAATCGTTTCGCCGCAGGATGGGCAAACAACCTCAAGGAAATCATCCTCGCACTCGCAGTCCTCGTCATCGCCGTACAACTCGCAGTCGATTGCATCGAGTTCTTCATAGATCTCATCGACACAGTCGGACAGATCATCGTATGCTTCGTTCTGCTCTTCCAGTTCCTCGGCAATCGCGCCAAGCGCGTCAATGATGCCGCGCAGCAGCTTTCCCTGCTTCTCATCTTCAATTCCGAGTCCATCGGCCAATCCATCCAGATAGGCCACCTTCTCCGAGATATAGCTCATGGTTGTTACCTCCCTGTCGATCGTTAGTATACGTCAGACGCGCTCCATATATTCGCCGGTACGGGTATCTACACGAATGCGGTCTCCCTCGTTCACAAACAGCGGGACATTGATCTTATATCCGGTTTCCAGTTCGGCGGGCTTGGTGGTTCCCGTCGCGGTGTCGCCCTTGAAGCCGGGCTCGGTATGCGTGACTGTGAGTTCGACAAAGTTCGGCGCTTCAACGGAAAACGGGCTGCCCTTGAAGAAGCGGACCTTCACGTTCTCGTTCTCGACGATAAAGCTGATCGCGTCCTCAACCTGATCATGATTGAGCGGAATCTGCTCATAGGATTCGACATCCATGAAATAGTACAGCTCGCCATCGCTGTAAAGATACTGCATTTCCTTGGTTTCGATGTGTGCTTTGGGGTACTTGTCCGTGGGGCTGAACGTACGCTCCAACACTGCGCCGGTCATCACGTTTTTGAGACGGGTACGCACAAACGCCGCGCCCTTGCCCGGTTTCACATGCTGAAAATCTGCGATGGACCAGACCTGTCCATCGATTTCAACGGTTACGCCCTTTCTGAAATCGCCTGCCATAATCATAATGCTCTGTTCCTCCCAATCATTGATTGCTTTCGTTATTTATGAAATTACCAGCAGTTCCTTCGGGGAACTGACGAAATCCCGATAGCCGGTTTTGGTTACAACACAGCAGTCCTCAATGCGGACGCCGCAAAGCCCTTCTACATAGATGCCCGGCTCAATCGTGATGGTCATGCCCGGCTCGAATACGGTTTCCGAACGGACGGATGCGGTTGGCTGTTCATGAATTTCCAAGCCAAATCCATGGCCGAGGCTGTGGCCAAAGCAGGTGCCATAGCCCTGTTCTGCGATATAATCGCGCGCAACGGCGTCCAGCTCTTTCCCGGTGATTCCGGGAGTCAGCGCGCGGAGAGCGCGCTCGTGCGCTTCCAATACAATATCGTAAATGCGGCGGCATTCATCGCTTACCGAACCAACGGCAACCGTGCGCGTCATATCGGAATGGTATCCGTCCACGATGCATCCGAAATCGAGCACGACCAGATCGCCATCCCGCAAGCGACGATCGGAGGGCACAGCATGGCACATCGCACCGTTCGGCCCCGAGCCGACAATCGGATCGAACGAGGCGCCTTCGCTGCCAAGTCGGGCGCCGATGTAATTGAGCTCCGCAACCACTTCGCGCTCCGTCATGCCGGGATGCATGCGGCCAAGAAGCTCCGTGAAGGAACGGTCCGCAAGCGTCTGCGCGCGCTGCAGGCTTTCGATCTCCGCCGGCGTCTTGAGCATCCGCAGTGCGGAGAGCGCATCACCCCAAGGCACAAAGGTCACGGGCAGGGCGCGCATCCGCTCATAGAGTCCCACGGTCAGCACATTCTCCTCAAACGCGCAGCGCCCGCAGCCGTCGCGTTCCATGATTTCCTTTATGCTCTCCGTCAGCTTGCCCGCTTGCGGCTCAATGATCTCGTATCCCTTCGTCTGTTCGGCGGCCTGAATGGTATAGCGGAAATCCGTAAACAGGCAGCAGGACCTGTCCGTCACGAGTACCGTTGCATCGCAGCTTGTGAAGCCGGACAGATACCGGATATTGGCCAAGCCGGTGACAAGCGCACAGTCCAGCCCGCACTCCTTCATTTTCTTTCGGAGTCTTTCAATTCTGTTTTGCATGGCGCCCAACCTCCCAGACAGTTTATTGTACCACAAACCGGTCTTTTCCAACAAGCCCTATTTATGGTACAGATTGTTCGACTGATAGCGCGGCTCGCAGGTAAAATTGATGCCAAGCTTTCTGTAGGTGTCGCTGTCGACCCGAGAGAGGATGACGCTCGAATGTGCTTCCGCGCCCTTCAGCTTGTCCAGCTGCTCCATCGCGTGTGCAGCGGTCGGGTTGGTCGCGGCGCAGATGGAGAGCGCGATCAGAATTTCATCGCTGTGCAGGCGGGGATTCTGGTTGCCCAGATGGCGCGTCTTGAGTTTCTGAATCGGGGCGATTACGATCGGCGAAATCAAATCGATCCTATCATGGATTCCGCCGATTGCCTTCAGCGCATTGAGCAGCGCGGCGGCAGATGCGCCGAGCAGCGCAGACGTCTTTCCGGTGATCATCCGGCCGTCCGGCAATTCGATCGCCATAGCCGGTTCGCCCGTTTCCTCCGCTTTTTTCAGCGCGGCGGCAATCACGGACCGATCTGCCGGCGTTGCGCCGCAGCGGTTCATGATGTATTCCGACCGAATCTCCTGATCCGCGGGCAGCGTGCCGCGCTTGCAGCCGCACAGAGCGGTATAGTATCTCCTGATAATCTCCTGTCGGGCGGCGGCGCAAACTGCCTCGTCATCAAAAATGCAGTACCCCGCCATGTTGACGCCCATATCCGTCGGCGAGTGGTAGGGCGACTGTCCGGAAATGCGCTCAAATATGGCGTTCAAAACAGGGAAGGACTCTACGTCACGATTATAATTGACCGTTGTGACGCCATAGGCCTCAAGATGGAACGGATCGATCATATTGACGTCGTCCAAATCGGTCGTCGCCGCCTCGTAAGCCAGATTGACCGGATGCTGCAGCGGCAAATTCCAGACAGGAAATGTTTCAAACTTTGCATAGCCTGCCCGCACGCCGCGCTTGTGCTCATGATACAGTTGAGAGAGGCACACGGCCAGTTTTCCGCTACCGGGGCCGGGCGCCGTCACGATAACCAACGGGCGCGTCGTCTCAATGTAATCATTTTTCCCGAATCCTTCATCGCTGACAATCAGCGGCACGTTCGCGGGATACCCGGCGATGGGATAGTGGCGATACACCCGGATGCCGAGCCGTGTCAGCCGCTCCGCAAACGCATCGGCAGCCGTCTGCCCGCAGTATCTTGTAATCACGACGCCGCCGACCAGCAGTTCCTTTTCACGGAACGCATCGATCAGCCGCAGCACCTCTGCATCATAGGCGATGTCGAGATCATTGCGCACCTTGTTGCGTTCAATATCGCCCGCATAGATGGCCAAAATGATCTCCGCATCGTCCCGCAGCGTCTGGAGCATATTGATTTTGCTGTCGGGCAGAAAGCCGGGCAGCACGCGGGAGGCATGAAAATCATCAAACAGTTTCCCGCCGAACTCCAGATACAGCTTGTCGTCAAATTGCGCAATTCGCTCGCGAATTTTCTCGGACTGCATGCTTACATATTTATCATTGTCGAAACCAATTTTCCTCATGCGCTACAGTATATCATTTCCACCCATACTCTGGCAAGGGAGAAAACGGCGCTACTGCGCGGAAAGCGCTGTGCTCAGCTTGGAAAGCGCCCGCTTTTCAATGCGGGACACATAGGAACGGGATATTCCGAGCAGCGTCGCCACCTCGCGCTGCGCCATACGATAGGCGCCAAAGAGCCCGAACCGCAGGCGTACCACCACATATTCGCGCTCCGTCAAAACCCGCTGCATCGTTTTTTTGATTCGTTCCGTGTCCAGCCGCGCCTGCACCTCATCCATTACGGTATCCGGGTTGCCGCCGAGGATATCCAGCAGGGTGACGTCGTTTCCATCGTTGTCAATCCCCACCGCATCGCTCAACGATACCTCCGACACCTGCTTTCGCTCAGACCGCAGACTCATCAATATTTCGTTTTCTACACAGCGGCTTGCATACGCGGACAGCGCCGAGCCCTTGGACGCATCAAATGTGGAAACCGCCTTGATGAGGCCGATAGCGCCAATCGAGATCAAATCATCGATATCCCGACCGGAACGGGCATATTTTTTGGCGATGTGCGCAACAAGCCGTAGATTATGGGCGATCAATTTCTCCCGCGCTTCCTCCGAACCATTTGACAAAGCCCGGATGCAGGCCTGCTCCTCTTCCTGCAGGAGCGGTTCCGGGAACGAGGACCCATTGCGAACATAGGCTGCAATGAAAAACAACTCACAGAAGATATCAAACAGCTGCATGGTCTTTGCACCTCCACACCATTAGCCTATGCCAACGGCTGCTTGACCCATACGACAAAATGCGCCAAGTCTTGCAGCGGTCTCCTCCGCTGCCTGCGCTGTTCCCCTCCCGTTGTTGACTTGAAACCACCCAAAAGCAACAGAGCGGCTCCCGTATGGAACCGCTCTGCCAATAGCTGCCGCATGCCGATCACGGCCAATACGGACTGTACTCGAGAACATGCTGCTGATGCTCTTCATAGGTCTTGTCGAATACCAGCGCATAGTCATGCGTGACCGTACCGTCTGCCGCCGTTACCTGCAGCTTGCCGTTGCAGAAGTACAGGTATCCCTCGTCGAGGTATTCCTGATTGGGATACAGCGCCGCCTCGATTGCCAATTTTCCGGGGTTGCTGATGGGGCCGACCGGCAAGCCCGCTCTGCGATAGGTGTTATAGGGGGACTCTGTGGCCAGTTCCGTCTGCGTAAACGTATACTTTTTCACGTTCAAAACGTAGGACAGACTAGCGCACGATTCCAGCCGCATTTCCTGTTTGATGCGATTATGGAACACGGCCGAAACCTTTGCAAAGTCGGTATCCACCTGCGCCTCCCGCTCAATCAGGGAAGCCAGCGTTACGACCTCATCCATGGTCATGCCCAATTCCTGCGCGCGGGCGATGTACTCGTCCGTAAAGACCTCATTGAAGCGATTGAGCATCTTGATGATGATCGATTCCGCGGATGCGTCCACGAATACCTCATAGGTATCCGGGAACAGATACCCCTCCAGAAGATACTTCCTTCCCTCCGTTTGCTCCGGAAGAAACTGAAAGCTCTCAAAATCGCCCTGATCCATGCAGGCGTCCAAAAACGCCGACACATTGGGAAGAAGTCCCTTTTCAACCAGAACGCCGGCAATATCAGCGATCGTATAGCCCTCGGGAATGGTCAGCTTGATCGACTGTTTGGGGGGATTGCCCTCACAGATGATGTCTACAATCTGCTTGAGCGACATATTGCGCGAAAGAATATAGGTTCCCGCCTGCATTTTGTTGGCCTTGCCGACAAAGTCAACATACACCTTGAATACGGCCGTGCTCGGAATCAGCCCCTCCTCATCCTCGCCGCAGGCCTGATACAGGATGCGGGCGATCGTGCTGGCCGAAGAGGATTTGGGAATCACCACTTCGATCGGCGTCGCGTCGTTGACGTCCACGGGCTCGATATAATTGGAGAGCACATAGTTGATCGTAAAACGCGCAGCAAAGAACACGATTACAACGCTGACCACAAGAACGATCAGCGGGCGGATCGTGCGCCAGATTCTTCGCTGTCTGCGCTTCAGGGCACTTGTACTCTGTTTTCGCATGTTACCGGCCATCCTTGTCCGCTTACCCTTCCAAGCCGCTCAAGTCGACGTCGATCGCCTCGGCCAGAATTTTATACACATCCCCGAGCATTGTGTTCATGCGGTATTCCGCCATCAAAAACGCAGAAGCATCCCCATCCATCTGCAAGACTTCGCCCAGTTTTTGCAGTTTCTGGAACAGCTCCTCGTCCTTACCGCCCTGCATCACAACGCCCTGCGCGCGCATTTGCAGTTTGTGATACTCCGCGATCAGTGCCTTGGTCGTATCGTTGGCCATGGCGGCTTCCCGCGTTTCCTGATACGTTTTGTATTCCTGACTCGATTTCAACTGCGCCGCGAGCGCTCTCGCCGTATCATATACCATAAGAATGCATTCTCCTTCGTCAGATTTCCAAAATGATCGGCAGCAGCACCGGTGTGCGCTTTGTTTTGCTCTTCAAAAACGCCTTGAGCTTTTGCCGGATTCCGTTTTTGATGGCCGCATACTCCGACTTCTGCGCGCCCTCAAACCGCTGCGCCTCTTCCGTCAGCATTGCGACCGTTTCCTGAATGAGGCTTTCCGATTCCCGCATATAGATAAATCCACGCGAAATGAGCTCCGGCGCTGCCATCAGCCTGCCGGTCTCCAGATCGATCACAATGACGGCCACAACGAGCCCGTCCTGTGACAGTAAGCGGCGATCCTTCAAGATCACATCGTCAATGTCGCCGATGCCGTCCACCATCACGCCGCCTGCCTGTACGCTGCCGCTGATTTTGCCGCGCCGTGTGGTCAACTCGATCACGTCGCCGCATTCCGCCCGGAAGATGTTTTCTTCGGGAATACCCATCTCCTCAGCCAATTGCGCGTGCATAAACAGATGCCGGTATTCACCGTGTACCGGAATAAAAAACTTCGGCTTCGTCAACTGTATCATCAGCCGAAGCTCCTCACGGCAGGCATGTCCGGACACATGCACGTCCGCCATCTGATCGTAGATCACCATGGCGCCCTTCTGAAACAGATTGTTGATAACGCGTGACACGCCCTTCTCGTTGCCCGGGATGGCGGACGCAGAAATGATGACCGTATCGCCCTTGCCGATATTCAGCCGGTGCGTGGCGGTGGCCATGCGGAACAAGCCGCTCATGGGTTCGCCCTGACTGCCGGTTGTCACAACGCAAATTTGATCATCCCGGTACCGGTTGAGCTGATCTACCGTTACAATTCGATCCGCCGCAATTTTCAGATACCCCAGTTTCATGGCAATCTGCACGATCTGTTCCATGCTCCGGCCCTGAAAGCAGAGGACGCGGCCATGGCTGACCGCAACATCGGCCACCTGTTGAATGCGGTACACATTGGATGCAAAGGAAGCGACGATCACGCGGCCCTTTGCCGATTCAAAGCAGTGCTCAAACGTTGTTCCGAGTTCCCGTTCGGACTGCGTATACCCATGGCGCTCGATATTCGTGCTATCGGAGAGCAGTGCAAGTACGCCGCGGGATCCGTAGTGCGCAAAGCGCTTGATATCGATCGGCTCGCCGTCGATCGGCGTAAAATCAACCTTGAAATCTCCGGTATGAATCACCGTTCCGATCGGCGTGGAGATCGCCAGCGCTACCGCGCCGGCGATTGAATGGCTGGTCTTGATGAACTCCACCTTAAAGCAGCCAAGTTCGATCCGATCCCCCGGTTTGATGCAGGTCAACGTCCGGTTCTTAATTCGCATTTCCTCGAGCTTGTGCTGGACGAGCGCCATCGTAAAGCTCGTTCCGTAAACGGGGACATTCAGATCGCGGAGCACATACGGCAGCGCGCCGATATGATCCTCATGTCCGTGCGTAATCAGAAATCCGCGCAGCTTCGCAAGGTTCTCGGTCAGGTAGGTCACATCCGGTATGACCACATCGATGCCCGGCATCATCTCTTCGTCCGGAAAGATCAGGCCGCAGTCCACCACGATCATGTCGTTGCCATACTCCATGACCGTCATGTTTTTGCCGATTTCCCCAACGCCGCCGAGCGGAATAATTCTTAGTTTACTCGCCATTCCTTCGTATCAACTCCCATAATAAAAAGCGTTTCCGCCGATTGTTTTATAATACGTCTTACTGCCCCAGCTATGGCCAAGGCGGTCTGCCCGGAAGAACAAAACGTCCTCCGGCACATTGGTATTGCCGCCGCAAAATACATCCTCCGCATAGGTAACGATCTCCTCCGGCGGCGTCATCGTCTCAAATTTGCTGTGGCCAATCACAGAGAATTGGCTTTTTCGGTATACCTCCGTCGAGATGGAGGTTTCCCCTCTGCCGAAACGCGAAGATTTACAGCGATTGTAAATCACGCTCAAAACGGCCCGGTATGCCGTCTCGCCCTTGCCCTTGGCCTCAAGATAGGCGACCTTTGCCGCCAGCTCCAACTCCTCGCGCGAATACGCGCCGGTATGCGCCGCTTCCTCGGCAGGTTCCTCCCGTTCCGGCTCCAGTTCAAACGGCTCAGGCGTAATCAGTTCCGGTGTACTCGGCTTCGCCACAGGTGACGGCGTTGCCTTTGGTCGATTGGTCCGCTTCGGCGTCGGTTCCTGTTCCGGTTCCGGAACAGGCGTGGGTTCCATCGTCGGCGCGGGCGTTGGCTCCGGCGTCGGCGACGGTGTAAGCGGAACGGGTGTCGGCGGCGGCATGCGAAGCGCCAGCACGACCTCCGGCTCCTCCTCAAGCGCCAGTGCAACACAGGCCGGCAATTCCGAACGCGGAGCGCGCGTACAGGCGCTCATTGGAAACATACATACAACACATAACCCCAGAGACACCAAGCGGTGCAGCTTCAAATTCGCCCTCCTCTTCGGGCGATAAAAACTTTGGGTCTGCGGCTCGCCCGATCACAGGATATATTTATGTATGTCCTCGTCGGTAAATTCATGATGCAGCCGTTCGCTGACATAGGCCGCGTCAATCGCAAGATCGATCACCGGATGCTGGCCGTTTGCGTTGAACGAAATATCGTCCAACAGGTTTTCCAGCACCGTGTGCAGTCTGCGGGCGCCGATGTTCTCCTGATTTTCATTGGCAAGGTACGCATATTTAGCGATCTCGTCAAGCGCTTCATCGGTAAACGACAGGCGAACATTGTCCGCCGACAACAATGCCGCGTACTGCTTCGTGACGGCATTTTCCGGCTGGGTCAAAATCGCTTTGAAATCCGCTTGTGAAAGGTCGTCCAGCTTCACCCGAATCGGGAAACGGCCCTGCAATTCGGGGATGAGATCCGTCACCTTGGCGGTATGGAACGCGCCTGCCGCGATGAACAAAATATAATCGGTTTTGATGGGGCCGTACTTGGTCGAAACCGTCGACCCTTCGACGATCGGCAGAATATCCCGCTGTACGCCCTCTCGCGAGACGTCCGGGCCGCTCATGTGATGATTGCCGGCAATCTTGTCGATTTCATCGATGAAAATAATGCCGTCCTGTTCCGCGCGCTGCAAGGCGTCGCGGTGCACATCGTCCATATCGATCCGCTTTTCCGATTCCTGCTGAATCAGAATGCGCCTCGCCTCCCGAACGGGCAGCTTCCGCCTCTTCATCTTTCGCGGCAGAATTCCGCCGAACATATCGCCAAGGTTCAGGTCGATGCCGGCGGCAAACATGGCGTCATTGGCAGGCTGCGCCTCCTCCACCTCCACCTCGACCAACACGTGTTCCAGCTGGCCGGCACGAAGCTGCAGCGTGATGCGCTCGCGTTCCGATTGAAAGGCACGCTTCTCCTCATCCGACATGGCCGGTTCCTGCTTCTGTTCCGGCACGTTGCCAAAGAGCAGCTGCAGCGGATTGACTGCCGGCTGGCGCTCGCTCTGCTTCATGGGAACCAAAAGCTCGATGAGCCGCTGCTCCGCAGCCGCCTCGGCAACCAAGCGGACGTCCTCCATTCTCTGCGCCTTGCAGATGCGGATGGAGGCCTCCACCAAATCGCGCACCATGGATTCCACATCGCGTCCCACATACCCGACCTCGGTAAACTTGGTCGCCTCTACCTTCACAAACGGGGCGTCCACCAGCTTGGCAAGCCGCCTTGCAATTTCCGTTTTACCGACGCCGGTAGCGCCCATCATGATGATGTTTTTCGGTGTGATCTCTTCGCGCACCTCCGGCGGCAGGCAGCTGCGGCGGTAGCGGTTGCGCAGCGCAACGGCTACGGCGCGTTTGGCCCGATCCTGTCCAACGATATATTTGTCCAGTGCTTCAACGATCTCTTTGGGTGTAAGCAAGCTCATGTCTCAGATCTCCTCCACGACAATATTGCCATTCGTATAGATGCAGATATCGCCTGCGATGCGCAGCGCCTTCTGTGCAATCTCCCGGGCGGAAAGATCGGTATTCTGTTTGAGCGCCTTTGCTGCCGCCAAAGCATACATACCGCCGGAACCGATGGCAGCGATGCCGTCATCCGGATCGATCACCTCGCCCGTACCGGAAACGATCAGCAGTCCGTTTGCATCCGCCACGATCAAAAGCGCCTCCAGCTTGTGCATAATCTTATCGCTGCGCCAATCCTGCGCGAGCGAAACCGCCGCCCGTGTGAGCGAACCGCTGTATTGCTCCAGCTTTTGTTCAAACCGCTCACAGAGTGAAAACGCATCCGCAACCGAACCGGCAAAGCCGACGACCACCTTATCGTGATAGAGTCTTCTCACCTTTTTGGCGGTTGCCTTCATGATGTTTGCATTGTTCATCGTCACCTGACCGTCGCCGGCCACGGCGCACTTACCATCCTTTTGTACGGCGATGATCGTCGTTCCGCGAAGCTCCATGCCTATCCTCCGAATGTTTTTCCCATTTTAACACAAAAAAGGGCGTGTCGCGCCCCATTTATAAAGACGTTTGCAATTCTTTCACGATTGCAAGCGCCCGCGCTGCCATCGCCTCGTAACGCTCCCGTTTTGCGCGGGGCGGATTGGCAAGCGGTTCCATGATGCCGAACGTGACGTTCATGGGCTGAAAATCACCGCCGACATACCCCGAAACATAATGGGCAAGCGCACCGATGGCCGTCGATCGCGGCACGTCGGCAAATGGCATGCCAAGGCAAAGGCGCGCCATCTGAGCGCCGGCAAGGAGGCCGCTGGCGGCGGATTCCACATACCCCTCCACGCCGGTGATCTGGCCCGCAAAGAACAAGCCTGGCCGCTCGATCATCTGATACCGGCAATCCAGTAGGCCGGGGCTCGGCAAAAACGTATTGCGGTGCATAACGCCGTAGCGCGCAAATTCCGCATGTTCCAGGCCGGGAATCATTCCAAAAACGCGGCGCTGCTCGGGGAACTTCAGGTTGGTCTGAAACCCGACCATGTTCCAAAGATGCCCCTGCGCATCATCCTGTCTCAGCTGCACCACGGCAAACGCACGCTTGCCGTCCTTTTCCAGTCCCACCGGTTTCATGGGGCCATAAGCGAGCGTAAGCTCTCCCCGCTTGGCCATAATCTCGACCGGCATACAGCCCTCAAAAACACGCGGCGTCTCGAACGCGTGCAGCGGCGCGGTTTCCGCACTGACGAGTGCGCGATGGAACGCGAAGTACTCCTCGCGCGTCAATGGACAATTCAGATAGTCGGCACCCCGGTCATAGCGGGAAGCGCGGAACACCTTGCTGTGATCGAGCGACTCATAGGTAACGACCGGAGCCGCCGCATCATAGAAGTGCAAGCCACCGCCAACAAGCGCGCCAATACGCTCCGACAGCGCATCCGATGTCAGCGGGCCAGTCGCAATGATGGCCGGAGCTGCCGGGATCTCCGTACACTCCTCCGAATGCAAGGTAATGAGCGGATTGCTGCGGATTTGCTCGGTCACAAGCGCCGTGAACCCCTCGCGGTCCACTGCCAGCGCGCCGCCGGCCGGAACCCGCGTCCGGTCCGCGCAGCGAAGAATCAGGGAGTCCAGCTGCCGCATCTCCTGCTTGAGCAGGCCGACCGCATTGGTGAGCTGATTGGAGCGCAGGGAGTTGGAACAAACCAGTTCCGCAAACCCATCCCCCTTGTGCGCAGGCGAACGCTTTTGCGGCTTCATCTCGAACAGATCCACCGCGATGCCCCAACGTGCCAGACGATCGGCCGCTTCGCAGCCGGCGAGTCCCGCGCCGATCACGCTGACACAAGGTCTGTTACTCATCCTGTTTCTCCTTTTTGCCGCCGCGATGAATATAACCGCACGCCTTGTCCATACAAGCGATGTAACTGCCATTGCGACCGGATTTTTGCACCATGAGTTTGCCGCACTGCGGACAATGCATATTCACCGGCTTATCCCAGGAAACGAAATCGCACTCCGGATACTTTTCGCATCCATAGAAGACCTTTTTCGTGCCCTTCTTGCTCCGGCGCTTGATGAGCGCCGCGCCGCACTTCGGGCAGGGAACCTCCAGCTTTTCCAGAATCGGCTTGGTGTTCTTACAGGACGGATAATTGGGGCATGCCAAAAACTCTCCGTACCGGCCAAGCTTATAGACCATGAGCGCGCCGCACTTATCGCACACAACGTCAGACACGCGATCCGGCAGTCGGACGGGTTCGCGGGGAATTGCCTCCTCTACCGACTTGCGGAACGGCCCATAGAATTTTGAAAGCATATTGGTCCATTCGACCTCGCCCTCCTCCACGCCGTCCAGCTTCTGCTCCATTCCGGCGGTAAAGGAGACGTCCACGATATCCGGAAAGTTATCGCGCATCCAGTCGTTGACCGTGGTGCCGAGCTCTGTCGGAACGAGCAGCTTCTTTTCCCGCATGAGATAGCCGCGGTCGATAATCGTGGATATGGTCGGCGAATAGGTGCTCGGCCGGCCGATGCCCTTTTCCTCCAGCGTCTTGACCAGCGTTGCCTCTGTGTAACGGGGCGGCGGCTGCGTGAACCGTTGATCGCTCTCCACACCGCACTGCTCAAAGATCTCGCCCTCGTTGATGGCCGGCAGCGTGACCTCCGTCTCCTGCGCTTCGTCCTTGCCCTCGGTATATACGGCTGTAAAGCCGTCGAACAACACCCGCGAGCCGTTTGCCTTGAACGTGCAGCCGTTCGCGTCAAACGTCACAGCCGTAACCTGAAAGCGCGCATCGGTCATCTGACTGGCCAAAAAGCGCTCGTAGATCAGTTTGTACAGTTTCCATTGATCGCTCGACAGAAACTCCTTGACCGCCGCCGGCGCATTCTGAATATCGGTCGGCCGAATGGCCTCATGCGCATCCTGTGCGCTGGCACGGCCGCGATAGACATTCGGTTTTGGCGGAAGGTATTGCTTTCCAAAGCGGGCTTCAATATAGGCAAGCGCCGCCTGCTGCGCCTCGTTTGCCACGCGCACGGAATCCGTTCGGATATAGGAGATCAGGCCAACCGGACCCTTTGCGCCCAATTCCACGCCCTCGTAGAGCTGCTGCGCGACCATCATGGTACGCTTGGTGGTAAAATTCAGCTTTCTGGCCGCCTCCT
The DNA here is from genome assembly GCA_019416935.1 of Clostridiales bacterium. Lineage (GTDB taxonomy): Bacteria > Bacillota > Clostridia > Christensenellales > CAG-138 > Aphodomorpha. The sequence continues at coordinate 20,273 of DXWI01000004.1, forward strand.
GCTGCAGGCTGCTCGTAGTGAATGGCGGCGCGGCATGGCGCGCTTTCTCCCCGCTCTTCACCTCTATCGCACGGAACTGCTGCTCTTTGATGCGCGCGAGCACGGCCGCCGTATCCTGCTCGGTATGCAGTTCCCGCTTCTTGCCGCTCTCTCCGTAATATTTGGCTTCAAACGCCTTTTTGCCGCCCTGCTCCCGAAGCTGTACGGCAATCTGCCAATACTCCTCCGGTTCAAATGCCGCAATCTCCCTTTCGCGGTCGCAGATAATGCGCATCGCAACCGACTGCACCCGGCCTGCGGAAAGGCCCTTGCGCACCTTTTTCCAAAGCACCTCGCTGATTTCATAGCCGACGAGACGATCAAGCACGCGCCGCGCCTGCTGCGCATTGACCAAGCGCATATCGATAGGGCGGACATTCTTAATGGAGTTTTTAACAGCCGTTGCGGTGATCTCGTTGAACTCAATCCTGCACTTGCTGCCGGGATCCATGTGCAGCACCTGCGCAAGATGCCAGGAAATCGCTTCTCCCTCGCGATCAGGGTCGGTTGCGAGAAAAACCTTTTTGGCGTTCTTTGCCTCTTTCCGAATGCGCTCGAGCACTTCGCCGCGCCCACGAATGGTAATATACTTCGGTTCAAAATGGTTGTTGACATCCACGCTCAGCTGGCTCTTGGGCAAATCGCGCACATGTCCGTTAGAAGCGACAACTCGATAATGGCTGCCCAAAAACTTTCCGATCGTTTTCGCCTTCGCGGGCGACTCCACGATGACCAGAGATTCAGCCATGTCATTCATCCTCCAAACCTTCATTTGCCGACGAATCGTCGACCAAAACGCTATTGAGCGTATCCAGCGCGTATAGACGCCCAGACAGTGGCTTAATTATTCCCGAAAACTGCATGCCTGTCAAGAGCGAGTTTAGCTGCCCCACTGGCAGGGACAGCATTTCCGCCAAATCGTCAAAACTACGCGAATCCGTTTTCAAAGCGTTGCAGACCGCCTGCTCGTCGGTGGAAAGCGTATCCCACGCAATGCGTTTGGGGCCGGACTGAAAGGCGTCGTAATCATCGATCTGTTCAAATTCCTGCAGCACATCCGCGACGCAAAAAATGGGCTTTGCTTCACCGCGCTGGATCATGCGGTTGGCGCCAATGCTCTGCAGATCGGTCAGCCGTCCCGGCACGGCGAACACCTCGCGCCCCTGGTCAAGCGCATATCCGGCGGTAATGCTGGTACCGCTGCGATCCCCCGCCTCGACGACAATCAATCCGCGCGCCATGCCACTGATGATTCGGTTCCGAATCGGAAAATTCTCGCGCATCGGGCGCGTACCGGGCAAAAACTCGGTGATGACCGCGCCGCGTTCGGCAATCTCCTCATAAAGATCGCGATGACAGCTCGGATAGATCACATCGATGCCGGAGCCGAGCACCGCGACGGTCGGATACGGCGATTCTTCGCAGGAGAGCGCGCCGCGCGCGGCACAGCCGTCGATACCGTCCGCCATGCCGGAGACGATGGTACAGCCGGCCGCCGTCAGATCATGCGCGAACAAATGCGCAATTTCCCGCCCGTACTGCGTGCAGAGCCGCGAGCCGACCATGGCGACCGGCAGGCGCGGCGAAGGCTCCAGCCTGCCGCGGTAAAACAGCAGCGGCGGCGCATCGCTGATTTCACGCAGCAGTTCTGGATAATCCGCATCGGTCAGCAGGGATACGCCGACCCGATGCCTGTTCAGCCAGCCGGTATACCGGTCCATAAACGCTTGATCCGCCGCCTGTATCAACCGATCTGTCGCCGTCTCTGACAGGAATGAGAAGCCCGTGCGCGATTTTGCAGCCGCCAAGCGATAGGCTTCCTCAAGATCGGGAAAGCGCATTTTCGCCCGACGGAACGCCTGCGCGCTGCCCGACACGCCATAGTGCAGCCAAAGGTGCAGCCTACAGTTGTCATCCGGTTCCCGCATCTGCGCCACGATACAGCCCCTCCTTATCTTCCCGTCATATCGAGGCTGCGATACTGAATCGCCTCGGCATAATGTTCTCGCCGGATGCTGTCGCTGCCCTCCACGTCGGCAATCGTCCGGGCTACTTTCAAAATGCGCTGATATGCCCGCGCCGACAGTTTGAGCTGTGCATATGCCTGCCGGAGCAGATTCTCCGAATCGGCGTCCGGACTGCAATACTGCTTGACCTGCCGCGCGTTCATCTGCGCATTGCACAGGATACCGCCGTCCTGAAAGCGGGCGTGCTGACGCGCTCTTGCTGCATTTACGCGCGCGCGGACCACGCTCGACGGTTCTCCGGCAGAGCGGTCGCTCAGCTCGGCATAGCCGACTTCCGGCATCTCAATTTGAATATCGATCCGATCCAGCAGCGGGCCGGAAATCTTTGCGCGGTATCGCTGCACCTGTGCCGGCGTACAGCGACAATGCTGTGTGCGTGATCCACGATTGCCGCACGGACAGGGATTCATCGCCGCCACAAGCATGAAATCCGCCGGATAGGTCATGGTCGCCGCAGCACGGCTGACGGTGATCACGCCGTCCTCCAGCGGTTGGCGCAGTGCCTCCAGCACATCGCGCTGAAACTCGGGCAGCTCGTCCAGAAACAACACGCCCAAATGCGCAAGACTCGCTTCACCCGGCATCGCATGCGCGCCGCCGCCAACCAGGGCCGGTGCGGACGCGCCATGGTGCGGCGAACGGAACGGGCGCTCCATAACCACGCCCTTTCCCGCCGTAGCGCCCACGATGGAATGGATTTTCGTAATTTCCAGCGCTTCCTCCAGCGTCAGTTCCGGAAGGATGGAGGGAATGCTGCGCGCCAACATGGTCTTTCCCGAACCGGGCGTACCGATCATGAGCAGATTGTGTCCGCCGGCAACGGCGATTTCCGCCGCGCGCTTTGCGCCCTGCTGCCCCTTGATATCGGAAAAATCCACACCAAAGTCAATCCGCTTCGGATCCCACGTCTGCACGGCCGCCGGTTCAATCCGTTCCGTTCCGCGCAGATGCGCCACAAGCTCATGCAGCGTGCGCACCGGCAGCACGGTCAGATCGGCCAGATAGGCGGCTTCGAGCGCGTTCTCGGCCGGCAGGACCACGACGCGCCCGCCGCTTGCATAGGCCCCGAGCGCCATGGGCAGCACGCCGCTCACCGGCCGCACGGTTCCGTCCAACGCCAGTTCGCCGAGGATCACCAGCCCGTCCGCCGCGCCCAGCGGAATCTGGCCGGAGGCCGCCAGCAGCGCGATCGCAATGGGCAGATCGTATACCGGCCCCTCCTTGCGCATGCCGGCCGGCGCGAGACTGACAGTAATATGCGCCGTTGGAAAGGTAAAACCGGCGTTCTTAATCGCAGCCCGCACGCGGTCGCGCGATTCCCGCACGGCGGCATCCGGCAGCCCTACCGTCTCATAGGCCGGCAGACCGCCCGCAAGATCGGCCTCCACCGTGACCGGGAAGCCGCCAATGCCGTTCAAGCCGTGACTTGTCACGCGTGCCAGCATGGTTTTATCCCTCCTTCGCACCCTCGCTCTCTTTGAACACAAACAGCCGGTTTCCCGCATAATTCACAACGATGGCAAACGGCATGGCGATCAGCTTGCAAACCGTATCCCCCTTGATAAACGAGGAGAGGAATGCCGGAATCCAGCAGGAGACCCATGCGTCATCGATGACAAGCACCGTACGGCAGAACCACATCACGCCGAGGGACACGCCGAGGGAAACCAGATTGACGATCAAAAACAGCGTGATCTCCCTCGCGCTGCGCGTGCGGACATCGCGGAATGTCCAGTTGCTGTTCCACGCATAGCTGTTGACGATGCCGCAGCAATAGCCGACGACCTGCGCCAGATACGTCCAGCCCAGCAGCAGGTTCAGCGCCTGAAACACGAGGAAATCGACAAGCGTGTTCAGCACGCCCACGATATTGAACTTTACAAACTGTATCACGGTGCGTTTCGCGCCGGATTGTTCTTTACGCTCCATACATCAACGCTCCTCCCGGAAGATATTTGATCAGCGCGCCCCACCACGCGGGAATCGGCAGGCCCGACAGTCCCGGATACAACAGGATAAACAGCAGTACCGCAAGCCCCAGCCATATCCACTTGACGCACGACAGCTTCGGATACCGCTCCTCGCCTTTTTGCAGCAGATACACCGCCGCCATCAGCAAAAATGGCACCGTGGCAAAGAAATGGTAAATGAACGTGCAGCGAGGCACCAGCACCCAGGGCAGATAATTTGCCAGAACGCCCACACAGAAGATCTGCTGCGCGCGATCCGGTTTGATGAAGCCCGAAAGCCGAAGCAGCAGCAGGGCGACCGCGCCGATCGTGCCGACCCACCATACGGCCGGATTGCCGGAGGCGGTCAGCGTGGATACGATACCGGCGGCTGCGTCGTTTCCGGAGTAGTACCACATCGGGCGCATGGTAAACGGCCACTGCCACCATGCCGATTGATACGGATGCGTCGCTTCCAACCCGCTGTGGTAAGAGAACATGAAGTTCTGGTACCGCCAGAAGGTGTCGAACGCCTCGGACAGGCCATAGCCCTCCGTCCTGCCCGCCTCATAGATATAGTAGGGCAGATACGAGCAGAAATAAATGATGAACGGCACCAAAAGGAAGAACAAACAGCACCACAGCAGCGTGTACAGGACGTTCTTCCAAAACGGCTGTACCAGCTCCCTTTCCCGCTCCGTACCGTTCTTTTCGTTTCTCCTGCCGGCTGGCGGCACGGATTCCTGCCCTACCTTACGCTTTGGCGTCAGGGCCGCATACTCAAAGTAGCGGGCAGCCAGCGATCCAAAGAACAGCACGGCGAGCCCAGCGCCCGCATAGATACAGATCCACTTGCTGGCCGCGCCGAGGCCGAAGAACAGCCCGGAAAGCGCAAGGGGCTTAAGGGTTTTTGAAAGCCCATCGGTGAAGAAATTCATCGTGATGTACTGATACATGTAATAGTACATCAGCAGAATAAAGAACACGGCATAGACGTCGATCGTGGCAATGCGCGTCTGCGTAAAATGCATGAAGTCGAACGCGAACAGCGCAGTGCACAAAAAGGCATACTCCGTTTTCCTGAACAGCCGCTTTCCAAACGCATACAGCACCGGCAGCATGGCGATTCCGATGAGCGCGCCCATAATCCGCCAGCCGAACGGATTCATGCCGAATACCGCGACGCCGATGGCAATGATCAGCTTGCCGAGCGGCGGATGGGAATTCTCATATGGCGCGAGATTGTGCAGATGTTCATAGGCGGTGCGCGCATGATACAGCTCATCGAAATACATGCCGTTGAAGTAGGAGGGCCTGTCGGGCACGGTATCCTGCTCATCGAGCAGCGCCGCCTGTGAGCCGGAGGGATTGGAAATCACCGCTTCAATGCGGTTGCCCGCCGTATCGAAAAAAGCAATTTCATTCAGCTTCAGCGAGCCGGAGTAGAGCTGCAATTCGACCGTACGTGCAGTGAACGCCGTCTGCACCCGATCCCAGCGGAACATCTCATCATAGGTCTGGGTATAGGTCTCCTCGTGCCCGTCCCCGGCCCGAAGCAGCAGAATTCCGTTGTTCTGGATGTTGCCGTAGATCCAGTATTCGCCGACGGCCGTCTCGGCCGGAAATTCGACCGTGACCGTTTCGCCCGGAGTCTGCGGCGTCCAATCGGTTTCAGGCGCGGACAACGTGCCCAGATTGGTCAATGCGACAGCGCCGTAAACGAGCACCAGTCCCAGCAGGAGCAGGCGATCCTTTCCGGTATACCGCAGGCGATTGTCGGTCGGCAGCGGCGGCAGCACGGGCGTGCCGCTGCTTCGGTTCGTACGCTTGTTTTCGCGGGCTGCGGGCACCGGCCCTCCGGCGGCGACCGGTTTATGAACGCGGTTTCGGAACAGTATATCGATCGAAATCCAGAGTAGGTACAGAAAACCGGCCAGTTCCAACGCTGCGCCAACCCTCGTAATGGCATCATAAACCGGGCCGCGCAGCCACTGATGATCCACGATATACATGGCCGCGAGCGCATTGATGAGCAGTGTCACCGTCATGCTCAGGAAGCTGACAAGGATGCGCCGATCGCGCTCATAGAGATACGCCATGAGCAGAAGCAGCAGCACCGGAAACAGATACCTTTCGTGCATGTAGTGGCCGAATGTGAAAATCATGCTCAGCATGCAGGCGGCAGACAGATACAGCGCGCCCTCATGCATCGGGACGGACGCACGATGCTGCTGCACATCCGTTCCGATGCGCTTTGTCGAGGATACGATATACAGCGCCGCGCCAAGCAGCACGGACAGGCCAATGAACAGCGCGCCCCATGTGGAATAGGGAACGCCAAGCACGCGGGTATCCACCGGCGCCCAGTTGTGGCCAAGCAGCGCCGGAAAATTGAACGCCTCGATGGTTGCATACGGATAGGAGGTTGCCGTGGACAGGTACTTTTCAAACAACCATCCGAACGGCTGCGTCCCCTGAAACGGCAAGGATCCCAAAATGAGAACCGCAAACGCCGCCAGAACGGCAAGAACGGTCTTCAAAACCGTCTTACCGCGCGACTCCGACTGGTACACCTTGACAAAATAGGCCACCGCAAGAAGCGGACCGAACATCAGCGCCTGCGGCTTGAACAGGATCGCAAGGCCATATACCGCGCCGGCGGCAACCAATCGATCGTTGAGCAGCAGATAACAGGCGGCTACAATGCCGAGCGTCAGCACGGAATCGATTTGCCCCCATGCGCCGGAAATGAACATCGCGGTCGGATTGAGCGCCAGCAGGCCCGCGAGCGTGAGCGCAAAGACCTCTCGCACGCCCTGTTTTCTGGCGATCCGGTAGACCAGATATGCGGAAGCGATGTCGGCAATCGTTGCCGGCATTTTATAGAGGAACACCATGCCCGCGCTGCCGTAGGAGATGCCGAGCAAGCGGCACAGCCCTGCGATCGCCCCGCAGACATACATATAGCCCGGCGGATAATCGGCGAACATGCCGGAGGTATAAAAGCCGGATACACCATTCTCGAGCACAGCATTGCCCCATGCCATAAAGCAGGCAATATCGGTCGGATGACCGACGAAAATCAAAGACAGGACGAGGCGCAGAAGGAAAGCGAGTGCAAAGACGATTCCAAGAACGGCGCCGGGCCGGTTGGGATTCTTGATGCCGTCCGCCTCGGTTCTGAGCAGCCGGACATAGAGCAGTCCTCCGGCAACAGCAATCCCGGCGGAGACCAGCAGCATGAGCGGGAACATGGTTGTACCGCCCTGCTGTACCCCCGCAGCGTCATCCGCATCCTCCGATCCGGACGATGCGGAGACGCCCGTGGAATTGGCCAGATCGATGATCATGCCGCTCTCCACGTCGTCGCAGGCAAACAGTGAAACATCGGAAAACCAGACGGTACCCGCGCTCTCTGCGCCATACCCTCCAAGCCGCAGCGCCACCCGTATCTGCGTCTGTTGTTCGCCGGTTTGAAAATAGAGCGTTATGCGCGTCCAATCGGTGCTGCCGGACACGCTCCCGGAATAGCAATAGCTTCCATCCACGCCATAGTTGTCGATGGAAAGGGTTGCGCCCTGTCCGCCCGATACCGATTCGGTTTTCAGCAAAGCGGTCAGACGATAGACGGTGCCGCCCTCCACATCGACCTGTTGATACACACGAGAATCATTTGCAGCAAAGTTTGTCAGGCGCAGCGAAACGGCGCCATTCTCCAGCGTTTCCAATGAGGTCTGTACGGACGCCGCATCATTTCGATAAGCATCCAGCATCCAGCCGGCCGGAAGCGGCAGGATCTCGGATGATTCGGAAAAATCGGGATTGAAAATAAGATTGTCGCCGGAAACATGATCGCCATCGGCCTGCACCGCCATCGGGAACAAGCAGAGACAAACGATCACCGCGGCCGCAAGGAACTTTCGCATGCAAAAACCTTCTTTACCTACGTGATTACCATCGGTTTCCATAACACACTATAGCATAGACAAAAAGGAAGCGCAATCAACCCGAAAAAGCGTTTACAATATGTTGAATCCTGTTCTCTGTCAGATAAACCTCCACAACGTCAAACCGCGCGGGCCACTCCTCGCACCGGCGCTCCATTAAATAGCCCTGCGCCGCCAACAGCAGGTAACGCTGCTTTCGAGAATCGACCGCCATGGCGGGTGTACCGAAGTGCGTATCGCTTCGCGCCTTCACCTCGACAAATACGATACATCCGGCCTGCTCCATGACCAGATCGATCTCATACCGGCCATAACGGTAATTTCGTTCCAAAAGCCGATACCCGCGCCGCTTCAGATACCGAAGCGCTTGTTGTTCCCCCTTTTTGCCGATGTCCGTCGTCTTCATAAGAACTTTTGAATAAAGGTAAGCCGGTGCAGCGGGCAGGGCCCGTATTGCCGGATTGCCGCAATGTGCTCCGCCGTACCGTAACCCTTGTTGCGGCAAAAGCCATACTGCGGGTAGCGCGCATCCATCTCGATCATATAGCGGTCGCGCGAAACCTTGGCGAGAATCGACGCTGCGGCAATCGAATAGGACTGCGCGTCGCCATGGATCAGAGAGTGCTGTTTTGCCGGGATGTCGAGTCCGGACAGCGCGTCGATCAATACATCCGTAACCGGCGTACCGATCGACGCAAACGCCTCAGCAAAGCCGCGTTTGGTCGCTTCCAAAATATTGATTTCATCGATCGTGGCCGCATCGATCCATGCCGTCGACCACGCAATGCAATGCTCCTGCAACGCGGCAAATACCGACTCCCGACGCTTTTCGCTGAGCTTTTTGGAATCGTTCACATAGGGCACCAGCGGTTGCGGCGGCATGACTGCACAGCCGACCACCACCGGGCCTGCCAACGGTCCACGGCCAACCTCGTCCATTCCCGCGAGCACACAGCCCGGTTCCCGCCAAAACGAACGGTCAATCGCCGAGAGCAGTTCCAGCCTCTCCGCTTCAGGCATTCTCGGCATTCTGCGCCTCCTCATCGGGCGATTCCAGCGTCACGCGCGCCAGCTTGCCCGCACGGTATTCATCCAGCACGATGCGCGCGGCCCGCTCCGTATCCAAAGCACCGCCGGAAAGGATGAACGCACGGCTTTCGCATACCGCTTCGAGAAGCGCCGCCGGCTCCATGTCCGGCGCGGTCTTTGCATACCGATCCATCACCGCCTCGGGCCGGCGCCGCATGAGTTCAAGCAGCAGTTCTCCGGCCAACTGCTCCACGTCCATCACATCGTCCTTGATGGAGCCGAGGAAGGCCAGATGGCGCGCATAGCGCTCCACCTCAAGCTTTGGCCAGAGCAGACCGGGCGTATCCATCAATTCCAAGTGGGGGGTGATCTTCACCCACTGCTTTCCCTTCGTTACGCCGGGCTTGTCCCCGACCTGCGCGCGCACCTGGCCGGCAATCCGGTTGATGAAGGTCGATTTTCCAACGTTTGGAATGCCGACGATCATAACGCGAACGACCTTGTTCACGCCCCGCTCCCGCATTCTTTCCACACGCGGCGCCGCCGCCTGCTCAATGAGCGCAATCGCCTGCTTTTTACCGCTGTTGCTGGTCGACACGATGGACTCCGCCAGAACGCCCTGCGCTCTGAACCACGCGAGCCACGCGCGGCTGGTCTCCGTATCGGCCAGATCGCTTTTGTTGAGCAGCACAACGCGCGCTTTTTCGCGGAACAGCGCATCAAAATCCGGATTGCGCGTCGCGGCCGGCGCGCGGGCGTCGATGAGCTCTACGACCACGTCGATCAGCTTCAGATTCTCCTGCAGCATGCGGCGTGCTTTGGCCATGTGGCCTGGATACCATTGGATCAACATAAACCGGTGTTTCCTCTCGTCTTGACTTATCAGATAAACGAAAACCCCGCGCCAAGGCGGCCGGGGTTTTTGCTTGTATTCTTCGCTTATTTCTTTTTCTCAACAATGCGCTCGCGAACCTTGGCCGCTTTGCCGGCGCGGTCGCGCAGATAGAAGAGCTTCGCGCGGCGCACAACGCCGTGACGCACGATCTCGATACGACCGATACGCGGGCTATGGTACGGGAACGTTCTCTCAACGCCGATGCCGTAGGAAATACGGCGAACGGTGAACGACTTGCGAACGCCGCCGCCCTGAATCTTGATGACAAGGCCCTCAAAGTTCTGCAATCTCTCACGATTGCCCTCAACGACCTTCACGAACACGCGAACGGTGTCGCCAACCTGCAGTTCCGGCAGGTCCGTACGAAGCTGCTCTTTTTCCAGCTCTCTGATGATGTCTGACATGAAAATTGTTCTCCTTCACTATACTGATAGACGTTCATGCCCATCCAAGAACAGCGGACCGCCTATTGTCACAACCGCGATTATATCATAGGGTTTCTGCGAATGCAAGCGAATTTTTCTTCGCATTCATTGGTTTTTTCGGCCGTGCCTGCCGAGCAGTTCCGGCCGGTTCAGCTGCGTTTTCATAAGCGATTGCCGGTGTCTCCACGCAACGATGTTGGCATGATGGCCCGAAAGAAGCACCTCGGGTACCGTCATTCCGCGAAATTCTGCAGGCCGCGTATACTGCGGATATTCCAACAGTCCCTCGCCCGCATGCGACTCGTCCGCAGCGCTCTGTGAGCAGCCGAGCACGCCCGGGATAAACCGACTTACGCAGTCAACGAGCACCATGGCGGGCAGTTCACCGCCGGTGAGCACATAATCACCGATCGAAATTTCTTCGTCAATGATCGACATAACGCGCTCGTCCACGCCCTCGTAATGCCCGCAAAGGAGCACCAGACGCTCCTGCCGAGCAAGCTCCTGCGCGAGCGGCGGCGTCAGCAGCCGTCCTCTCGGCGTGAGCAGAACCCGCTTCGCCGGACGTAGATCCAGATTGACAACATGCTCCATGCAGTCGAAGATGGGCTGCGCCATCATCACCAGCCCCGCACCGCCGCCAAAGGGATAATCGTCCGCCTTTTTGTGTTTATTATCGGTATAGGCGCGAATGTCATGCGTGCAAAACTCCAGCAGCCCGCCGGCGGCCGCGCGCCCCAACATGCTCGCGCCGAGCACGCCGTCAAACATCTCGGGAAACAGGGTTAAAATGTCAATCCTCAAACAGCCCAACCTCCCGGAGCACGCCGGCGTCGAACACGATCCGCCTGTTTTCTATGTCCACGAGCGACAGTACCCGCTTGAGCGCCGGCACCATCAGCCGCCCGTGCTCGATCTCGTAGACATCATTTGCGCCCGGCTGCAGCACGTCGGTTATGCGGCCGAACGCAGCGCCTTCAGTATCAAACGTTTCGCACCCGATCAGATCCGCGATGAAATACGTATCGGGCGGAAGTTGCACGGCGTGCGCGCGATCCACGCAAAGATACTTCCCGCGCAGCCACTCGGCCGCCTCGCACGTTTCCACCCCTGCAATTTGCAGCACGACGGCATCATTGAGCAGGCGGACGCCGGACAATGCAACAGGGCGGTATTCGCCCCGCTCCTCCAAATAGGCTTCGGAGAGACCGCGAAACCGCTCTATTACATCCGTTGTCGGTATCAGCTTGACAGCGCCGTGAACGCCGTGCGCACGCACGATCTGTCCAATGCGGAGATATTCCCTGCTGTTCAAACGATCTCCACCGAATACTTGCCGTTATCCTTCACGGACGCCGCCTTGACGACCGTACGGATCGCTTTAGCAATGCGTCCCTTTTTGCCGATGACCTTGCCCATATCGCCGGGCGCAACGTGCAGCTCGATCACGGTGTATTCGCCGTCCTGTTTGGTTTCCACCTGCACCGCGTCGGGATCATCCACAAGGCTCTTTGCAATAAACCTGACCAGCTCGTCCATCGATGGTTCCTCAGCCGATTGCGCCGCTCTTCTTCAGCAGCGCACGGACGGTATCGGTGGGCTGTGCGCCATTCTTCAGCCACTGTGCAGCGCGCTCGTTGTCAACCTTGAGCTCGGCGGGATCGGTCAGCGGGTTATAGTAGCCGATCTCTTCCACAAACGTACCGTCGCGGGGCGCGCGGGAATCGGCCACGATGATACGGTAAAAAGGAGCCTTCTTTGCGCCCATTCTGCGCAGTCTGATCTTCAACATGTGTTTTTCCTCCAGAAAATTTCAGTGTTTGTTGTATCGCGAAAACGGCCAAACCGTTATTCGTTCCTAAAAGCCAAACGGGAATCCGCCGCGGCGGCCCTTTTTAAACCGGCCGCTCGTCATCTGCTTCATGAGCTTGCGCGACGCCGCGAACTGGTTCATCAGCCGGTTGACCTCCTGTACGGAGGTGCCGCTTCCCTTTGCGATGCGGCGGCGGCGGCTAGCGTTGAGCATGTCCGGGTTCGCGCGCTCCGCTCTGGTCATCGAGCAGATGATTGCCCGCGTATGCGCCATCGCCTTTTCATCCACCTGCAGGTTGCCAAGCTGTCCGGCGCTGACGCCCGGGAGCATGCCGAGAATGTCCTGCATGGAGCCCATGTTCTTGAGTTGATCCATCTGCTCAAGAAAATCATCGAGCGTGAAACTGTCGGTTCGCATCTTCGTTTGCAGTGCGGCGGCCTTCTTCTCATCAAACGCCGTCTGCGCCTTTTCTATGAGCGAGAGCACGTCTCCCATGCCCAGAATGCGGGAGGCCATGCGGTCGGGGTGAAACACTTCGATATCGGTGAGCTTCTCGCCGACGCCCGCAAACTTGATCGGCTTTCCGGTCACAGCGCGCACAGAGAGCGCCGCGCCGCCGCGGGTATCGCCGTCGAGCTTCGTCAGCACCACGCCCGTGAGCGCAATGGACTCATTGAACGTTTTGGCCACATTCACCGCGTCCTGGCCGGTCATGGCGTCCACCACGAGCAGGACCTCGCTTGGATTGACCGTATCGCGAATATGCTTGAGCTCGGCCATCATATCGGAGTCGATGTGCAGCCGGCCGGCCGTATCGACGATCACGACGTCGCAAAAATCATGCTGTGCCTTTGCAATCGCGAGCTTTGCCGTTTCAACCGGGTCGCTCTGACCGCGCTCGAATACCGGTACGCCGACCTTTTCACCGACGATCTGAAGCTGCTGGATCGCTGCCGGACGATAGATATCGCAGGCGACGAGCATGGGGGTTTTGCCGTACTGTTTTTTGAGCAGGCCCGCCAGTTTGCCGCACATCGTCGTCTTGCCGGCGCCCTGCAGGCCGGCCATGAGGAACACCGCGGGCTTCGTGCTGCCAAAATCGATTTTGGCATTCGTACTGCCCATCAGACGGGTCAATTCCTCATTGACCACCTTGATGACCTGTTGGCCGGGTGTGAGGCTCTCGAGAACCTCCTGCCCCACGGCACGCTCTGTCACGGTCTTGATAAAGTCCTTGACCACGAGGAAGTTGACGTCCGCTTCCAGCAGCGCCAGCTTGATCTCGCGCATCGCATCGCGAACATCCTTTTCGTTCAGCTTACCGCGGCCGGTCAGCTTTTTGAATACGCCCTGCAATTTTGAAGAAATGCCTTCAAACGCCATCGTCTTCCTCCAAGATGCTGTAAGCTTCCTTGATGCCATGCACCAATGTCTCACGGTTCGGCGCATCCTGCGGCAGTTGCTCCGCCAGCCTGCAAAGCTGCTTGAGCAGCGATTGCAGCCGCAGCGTTTTGCGAACCATGCCAAGCTCGTTCTCCATGCCACGAAGCTGCTGCTCCGCGCGCACGATACCGTCTCGCACGCCCTGTCGGGAGATGCCTTCCCGCTCGGCGATTTCGCCGAGGGAAAGGTTGTCGTTGGCATAAGCGTCTATCAATCCCCGCTGCCGCTCCGTCAGGAACGCGCCATAATAATCGAATAGCTGTCCCAGCTCAATCAATCGATCCATTCGGCACCCCTGTAAAGTGTTTTCCCTTTACACTTCAACTATTATATGGCTTTTTCAAGAAATGTCAAGGAATTTCTATTCCTTTTCGAATGGTTTAGCCGGGATGCGGTTTGGTCAAAGCAGGGATTTGTGATAGACCCGTGCAAGACCGCCGCCATTCTCCTCCGCCATGCACAGAAACGACCAGCCGCAGCGCTCATAAAAGCCAATGTGGTCGGTGAGCAGATACACTTTCTCAATACCGATTGACGCAAGATCGCCGCAGGCAAACTCCAACATGGCCCTTGCCGCGCCGCGCCCGCGATACGCCTCCTCCACATAGATGGCGCAAAGATTGGGCGTGAGATCCTTCCGCTTGTGAAAATCGTTCTCAATGGCGCCCACGCCGCCGATCATCACATCTGCATCATTCAACAGAATATACCATTGCGGGATGCCTCTCGGCTGATCACGGCAAGCCCGGATGCTCTCTTGGTAAGCCGTCAATGGAATATGCCATTTTTCGTGAAACCAAACGGCTGCGCGTTCGCTCCATTCCGGATGGTCGCGAAGGCACAGGATTCGTTGATGCTGCTGTATCATGTCCAAACGTCTGCTTAGGTAGTGAAAGGCCCGACGGCAGCGAAGCCGACGAGCCCCCCTATTTTGTATGGAGGAAGGCGCCGTTAAAGTACGGTTGGCGTCGCCCGATTCTCAGGGGCCGCTTTCCCAGCCGCTCGTCTTTTCCGAAGTCATTGGGCGGCTGCGCTTTGGTTTTGAGCCCGGCCCCTCTCCGCTCCGGCCATCTTAAAACAGCGCGGCGGCGAACGCATCGGCGTCGAACGGCCGCAGATCGTCGATCTGTTCGCCAACGCCGATAAAGCGCACCGGAATGCCCAGTGCAGATGCAACCGCGACCACAACGCCGCCCTTGGCCGTTCCGTCCAGCTTGGTCAAAATCACGCCGGAAAGACCCGCTACATTTGCAAACGCCTCTGCCTGGGCAACGGCGTTCTGCCCGGTTGTCGCGTCCAGCACAAGCAGCGTTTCGCACGGCACATCCGGCAATTCCCGGCTGATAACCCGGCGCATCTTGGACAGCTCGTTCATCAGATTCGCCTTGTTGTGCAGCCGGCCCGCCGTATCACAGATGAGCAAATCGCAGCCCTTAGCGCGGTAGGAGGCAATGGCATCGAACACGACGGCGGAGGGATCGGCGCCCTCAGCGTGCCGCACCATCGGCACATCTGCGCGGCGCGCCCATTCGCCGAGCTGTTCCGCCGCCGCCGCACGAAACGTATCGCCGGCGGCCAGCATCGGCTTTCTTCCCTGCTCCTTGTAGCAATGTGCAATCTTGCCGATGGAGGTCGTTTTGCCGACGCCATTGACGCCCACAATGAGCAGCACGGCCGGGCCCTGATCGGCGGTCCACCGCCCTTTCGGGCGAACCGCATCGGCAACCAGTCGGATGAGCGCCTCGCGCGCCGCCGAACGGGTGGTGATCTTCTCGGTCTTCACCGTATCGCGAAGCCGGTCGAGCAGCAATTCAGCCGTCTCCATCCCCATGTCCGCGAGGATCATCCCCTCCTCCAATTCCTCAAAGAACGCGTCGTTCACCCGCTCGGCGTCTCCGAACAGCCCCGAAAACACCGTGCTTCTCGTTTTGCTCAGCCCTGAGCGCAGCTTTTCAAAAAAACTCTTTTTCTGTTCCATCTTTCAAACCGCCTCTCCAAATCTTGCGGAAACGACCTTGCTGACGCCGCGTTCCTCCATGGAAACGCCGTACAGCGAGTCGCAAACCTCCATGCTGCCCTTTCGGTGGGTAATGATAATGAACTGCGTCTGGTCGGAATACGTCTTCAAATATTCCGCAAAGCGCGAAACATTGACCTCGTCCAAGGAGGACTCGATCTCATCCAGCACGCAGAACGCGGGCGCTTTCAGGCGCAGCATTGCAAACAGCAGCGCAATGGCCGTGAGCGCGCGCTCGCCGCCGGAGAGCAGCGATAGGAGCTGCAGTTTCTTGCCGGGCGGCTGCGCAATGATATCGATATCGCAACCGAGAATATCGTTCTTATCCGAGAGTCGCAGCTCGGCGTGGCCGCCGCCAAACAATTCCGCAAACACTTCCCCGAAGTTCTCCTGTATCCGATGGAACTGCTGCAAAAACTCCGCCTGCATCGTTTCCGTGAGCTCTGCGATCAGCTTTTCGAGGTCGGCGCCGGCCTGTTTCAGATCGTTGCTCTGAGCGGACATGGAGGCATACCGCTCGGACACGGCGCGATAATCCTCGATGGCGCTCAGGTTGATATCCCCCATATCGCGAATCTCGCTTTTGATGGCGCTGACGCGCGCAGCAGAGGCGCCGACGGCAATCTCATGCCGGAATGGAACCGCATTTTCATAGGTGAGCTCATACTCCTCCCAAATGCGATCCTGCATGGCGGCGGTCTCCATCTCCATGCGGCTCTTCTGCAGTTCCTGCCGGTGCTTGCGCTCGCTCAAATCCCTGAGAGCTTGCAGCGCGGTTTCCCGTTGCAGCCGAAGCTGCGCAAGCGAATCCGTTCGCCGGGCGCGCTCCTCCTCCATCTGCTTCTGCGTTTCCTTCTGTACGCCGGCCCGCTGCTGCTCCGCTGCAACGCTCTTTTGCATATCGGCAAGCCGTGACTCCACCTCGGCAAGCTGCAAGCGGCTTTGTTCCATCGCCGCATTCCGCTGTTCGACCGCCGTGCGGGTTGTCTCCCGTTCCGCCGTCAGGCGCTTCTGCTCGGCCGTCACCGCGTCCTGTTCCTTCTGCAGCGCCATCAGGCGCACCTTTTGTTCGGTGATTTCCTGCGACATGCGCTCTCGCACAGACCGCAACGCGGCGAGCGCATTCTGCGACCGCAGCACGTCCTCGCGGGATGCGGCATTGCCGGATTCGATATCGCGCTGCAGGGCCGTCGCCTGCTCGCGTTCCCGTTCAATATCGGCAAGGTTGTCCGCAATCTGCGCAAGCTCCGCGTCCAACCGCCCCGTCTGCTCCGCACTCTTTTCGAGATCGCGCAGAATGATCTCGACCTTTTCACGCTGGCGCGTGAGAGCGATTTCCTTCTCATGCAGTTCGGAGCGAAACGCCTCCGCTTGCATATCGGCAAGCAAGAGCTGCTTTCGCAGCGACTCGCACGCAGCCGTGCGCTCGGCCAAGCGCTTTTCTTTCTCTGCAAGGGCTGCTTCCGATTCCTGAATCTCCCGCTCGCGGCCAAGCAGGGAAAACGCGCGCTTTTGCTTGCTGCCGCCGCTCATGGAACCGCCTGTGCTGATGATATCGCCTTCGAGCGTGGCAATGTGGAACGCGCCGCCGGAGCGCTTTTTAAGCGCAATACCGGCGGTCAAGTCGCGCACGATCGCGGTGTGTCCCAGCAGGTGCTCCACAACCGGCCGGATCTGCGCATCGCAGTCGACCAGTTCCGACGCGAGTCCGAAGCAATCCGGCGTTCTCAGATGCGCGCGTTCTCGCTCTCCAATCGGGCTGATTCGCAGCAGTGTGATCGGGAGAAGCGTTGCACGCCCATACTCCTTCCGCCGAAGGTATTCGATAACAAATTTCGCATCCTCCGCCGTCGGCGTCACGATGTTCTGCAGCGATGAGCCGAGCGCCATGGTGATCGCCGTTTCATACTTCTCCGGAACGCGAATCAATTCAGCCACAACGCCGACAATGGAAGCTGAAAGCTGCGCATCCCGTCCGACGTCATGCATGAGGTTTTTGATGCTCGCATAGTATCCTTCGCGGGATTTTGCCATCTCCGTCAGCACGCGCAAGCGGGAGCGCATCGAGCCGGTTTCCTGTTCCAAGCCATGCTGCTCCGCCATGGCGCAGGCATGCTCCTTTTCGAGCGACAACCGGTTTTGCTGGGCTTCGTTGACGCGCTGCAGCAGCGCATCGCGCGTCGCCTCCATCGTTTCCCGTTCCGCCTGCGCCTCCGCATATTCGGCGTCAAGCGATGCGCCCGATCCGCCCTGCTGTTGTTTCTGCAGTGCAATGCTCTGCATGCGCTCCGTGAGCGCTGCTGCCATGGCGTCAAAGCGTGATAAACCGCTCTTGGCGTCGGCCAAACGGTTCATCGCTTCCATCATCTCGTTTTTCATGGCCTCGAGCGCTTCCTCCGCCCGCTGAACGGCCGCGTCCTGTTCCGCCAAGCTGGCGTTGGCCGTGGCGATATCGCGTTGAAGCTGCTCCATCGCAGCCCTGCCCGCCTGATTGGACTCCATCGCCTCCAGCGTCAGGGTCAATTCCCGTTCCCGTGCGCAGAGGCCGTCACGCTCCCCGCGCAGGCGGCGGATCTCCGCCTGTGCATTTTCACGCCGCTCCATCAAAAGGTTGCACTCGCCTACATGCGCCTCAACGCCGGAGAGCAGCGCCATCAGTCGGTTCTGCTGCTCCGTCAGGGATGCGTCCATCTGTACAATCTGCTGTTCGAACTCGGCGCATTGTGTTTGCATAGCATCGGCAAGCGCCGTATTCTGCTCCTCTTCTTCGGTCAATTGCCGCAGCGTTTCCTCCATCGAGGCGAGCCGTTCCCGGTTGCGGTCGAATTGGTACAGGAACAGGTTGACCTCGAGATCGCGCAGCTCATCCCTGAGCTTCAAAAACGTGCGCGCGGCAGCGCTCTGCTCCTCAAGCGGCTGCAAGCGATCGCCCAGTTCTTTCAGAATATCCTCGATACGCTCCAGATTTTTACCCGTATGCTCCAGCTTGCGCGCCGCCTCCTCCTTCCGGACGCGATAGCGCATTACGCCGGCCGCCTCTTCCAGAGCCGCACGCCGCTCATTCGATTTGTTTGAAAGAATCTCATCGACCTTTCCCTGGCCGATGATCGAATAGCCGTCCTTGCCAATGCCGGTATCCCGAAACAGATCGACGATATCCCGAAGCCGGCAGGCGCTGCGGTTCAGGCAGTATTCGCTATCGCCGTTGCGATAGACGCGGCGTGTCACGGCAACCTCGGAAAACGGCACGTTCAATCTGCCGTCCGCATTATCAAACACGAGCGTGACCTCGCAGTATGCCTGTGCCTTGCGCTGCTGCGTACCGCTGAAGATGACGTCCTCCATTTTGGATCCGCGCAGCGCCTTTGCGCTCTGCTCGCCCAACACCCAGCGAACGGCATCCGCAATATTGCTCTTGCCGCTGCCGTTCGGGCCGATGACAGCCGTTATGCCGCCCTCGAACACCAGTTCCGTCTTCTTCGCAAACGACTTGAATCCGTTGATCTCCAGCCTGGTCAGTCGCATGGGCCCATCCCCTCCGCCGGCTGCGTTTCCGCGTGTGTAAACCGGTCAAGCGCGCGCTCCGCCGCCTTCTGGCCGGCGCTCTGCTTTGTGCCGCCCTCACCCCGGCCGATCTCCGCATCGTCCAGCAGCACGCGTATGGTGAACGATTTGTTGTGCTCTGGTCCGGTTGCCCCGAGCAGTTCATAGCTGAGTCTTCCCATGTGCCGTTTTTGCACAAACTCCTGCAAGCGGGTCTTAAAATCCTTATCCTCGGCCGCCATGACCGTTTTTTCAAGTTCAGAGACGACATGCTCCCTTACAAACGCACGCGCCCATTCCAAGCCGCCGTCAAGATAGATCGCACCGATGAGCGCCTCGAGTGCATCCGATACGATGGACGGCTTGCTCCTGCCGCCGGAGCGGTCCTCGCCGTGCCCCAACCGCAGATACGCCGCCAACTTGATCGGCTGCGCGGCGAGAAACAGCGCCTGTTCGCAAACCAGTCTGGCCCGCAGGCGCGTCATCTCCCCTTCGTTTTTATCGGGATGAGCGGAATACAATCGTTCGCTGACGGTAAGCTCCAAAACGGCGTCGCCCAAAAACTCCAGACGCTCGTTATGCGCGGCGCTCGCGCCATCGCCCTTGACGAAGGACGAATGCGTCAGCGCCGCTTCCAGCAGTTCCGGCTGACGAAATGTATATCCGATGACCTGCTGCAATCTTTGCAGGCTATCGCTCCATTGGTTCAATAAAAGGCCTCCTTCTTTACAAAAAGCCCGCACCAAGCGATGCGGGCGTCCCGGCAAAGCAAACGCTCAGCGGTTCTCCAAAAAGTTTACGATATCCGCAACGGTCTGCACCTTCGGCAGATCCTCGTCGGGGATCTCCACATCGAACTCCTGCTCGAGATCCATAATTAGCTCAACGATATCCAGCGAATCCGCTTTCAAATCGTCGATCAAGCGGCTCTCCATGTGAACGGATTCGGGATCGATATCCAACTGGCGGGTAATGATCTCGCGCACTTTATCAAAATACATACAATACTCCCTCTCATTCTCCAATCAGCCCTTAAGAATACCGGCAACGCGCCGGTTATCCTGCGACGCAGTTATTTTATATGAAGTAGACGATTCTGTCAATCCTCCTTCACAAGCGCAGAGAGCGCCTGTGAAATGCGCCCGGTCACATCTGCAGCAATCAGCCGCTCCGCCTGTAAAACGGCGTGAGCGAATGCAGTGGCATTGGAACTGCCGTGCGCCTTAATCACGCCGCCCTTTACGCCAAGCAGCGGCGCCCCGCCATGCTCGGTGTAATCCAGCTTATGCTTGAGCGCGCGGAACGCGGGCTTGGCAAGCGCGGCGCCGGCCTTGGTGCGCAGCGTTGCATACAGATTTTGTGTAAGCAGTGTGAGCATGGAAGCAACGGCCCCCTCAATGCCTTTCAAAAGCACATTCCCATCAAATCCATCGGCCACGATGACGTCCACGTCACCCGACAGCGCGTCCCGCGCCTCGCAGTTGCCCGCAAAATTGACCGGTGTTTCCAACAGCAGCGCATGCGCGGCCTTCGTCAGTTCCGATCCCTTTTCCGCTTCCGTTCCATTATTCAGCAGACCGACGCGGGGGTTTTCAATTCCCTGTACGCTGTGCATATACGCCACGCCCATCAATGCAAATTGCTGAAGATACACGGGTTTGCAATCCGTGTTGGCGCCGCTGTCGATCAGCAGCACGCCATTGCCCTGAACCGTCGGCAGCAGCGGTGCCAGCGCAGGGCGCTTTACGCCGTCAATCCGGCGGATGATCAGCGTCGCAGCCGTCAGCAGCGCGCCCGTGTTACCGGCCGATACCACGCAATCCGCTTCACCATCGGCTACCGACTGCACTGCGCGCACCAGTGAAGAGTCCTTCTTTGCGCGGATTGCGCGCGTGGGCGCTTCATCGCAGCCAATGACCTCCGTTGTCGGGCATACATGCAGCCGGTCGCCGGCGTCGCCGGCCGTTCGCAGTCCGCCGTTGATCGCAGCGCTGTCGCCGAACAGTACGAGCTCTGTGTTGGGCCGCAGCATGGGCAGGGCCTGCAAGCATCCCTCGAGAACCGCATCGGGCGCATGGTCGCCGCCCATCACATCTATTGCCAGTTTCATGTGCTTTCCTTTCCCAATCGGCTCCGAACGGCCATTTCAGCGTCTACCGAAACAGCTCCGTTCGGAGAACGGAAAAAAGACCCTCACCCATGGATGAAAGTCCTTTCCTGTTTTCAAAAAGACGGTGCTCATAGAAGCAGAACAACAGTACGCGGTTATGCGTTCTTCTTTTCCTTCTGATCCATGTCGATGACGAGCTTGCCATCGTAATACCCGCACTTCTTGCAAACGGTATGCGAAGTCTTCAGCTCGTGACACTGCGGGCATTCCGACAGGTTCGGCTGCTCCAGCGTAAAGTTGCTCGCTCTGCGCGAATCTCTCTTCGCCTTCGAAGTTTTTCTCTTGGGTACTGCCATGATTACACCTCCTTAATCCTCATTTCGTATCGCATCAAGCGCCGACCAAGCGCTGATCGGTCGAACCGGCTCGCAATCGCAGGACGTCTGATTGCGGTTCACTCCGCAAATCGGGCAAAGGCCCCTGCAATCCGGCCGGCAGACGCTTGTCAGCGGCAGATGCAGGAACAGGTTGTCCAATACAGCCTGATCGAGCGACAGCCGATCCCCCTCAAAGGGGTAGGTTTCGGAATCCTCCTCTATCTCCGCAGGCTTGCAGAACCGCTCTGTAAAACCAAATTCCAAGGGCTCTTCAAAGGGCTCGGCGCAGCGCGCGCAGACCGACCGCAGACATGTTTTCACGGTGCCTTCCACGCTGATCCCCTTGCCGTCAAATACGTACCGTCCTGTGATGGACAACGGCGCGGCGCACACCACGGTGCGGCCGCCGAACTGCTGCGGCAAAAGGGGTTCTGTCAGCTGAAACGAAAACGGTTCGCCGACCTGCTTCAGGGCTGCTGCAATCTGCAGTTCCATAGATAATCCTCCGAAAATACGACCATCGTTTATTTTATCGATTACGCCTTGATTTGTCAACAGCATTCTTGCCCGGTTTCCGATTTTCCGGCGGAACAAGGCAATCTTTTCCGTATCCGATCAGATCTTCCCGGTCTGCCTGACGAAGCGCCTGGCGGATCAGTCCAAAATTGCGCGGCAAATAATACTGCATCAAGGCGCGCTGCATGCGCTTTTCATGTGGATTTTTGGCCACATAGACCGGCCGCATGGTGCGCGGATCGATGCCGGTATGGTACATGCAGGTGGACAGGGTGCCGGGCGTCGGGTAGAAATCCTGTACCTGCTGCGGCCGAAGTCCGCGTTTTTTGAGATAGCAGGCAAGCAAAATCGCATCCGCCAATTCCGCCCCGGGATGGGACGACATCAGGTAGGGAACCGTATACTGCTCGCGCCCGGCCTGCCGGTTGAACTGACGGTAGCGCTGCTCAAACCGTTCGTACAGTTCGCTTGACGGCTTGTTCATATAATACAGCACACGATCGGACACATGCTCGGGCGCGACCTTCAGCTGACCGCTGATATGATGCTGCACCAGTTCTCTCAGGAAGGTATCGTCCTTGTCATACATGACATAATCATACCGCACGCCGGAGCGAACGAACACCTTCTTCACGCCGGGAACGGCGCGCAGCTTGCGAAGCAAGGCCACGTAGTCCGTATGTGAAACCTTCAGATTCTTGCAGCGTTCAAACCCGATGCACTGCTTGTTCCGGCAAACGCCGCTTTTGAGCTGTTTATCGCAGGCCGGTTGTCGAAAATTGGCCGTTGGGCCGCCGACATCATGGATATATCCCTTGAAGTCGGGATCATGCGTCAGTTCCCGCACTTCGCGAAGGATGGATTCGTGGCTGCGCGCCTGAATGACCCGCCCCTGATGGAAGGTCAACGCGCAAAAGCTGCAGCCGCCAAAGCAGCCGCGCGCCGATGCGACCGAAAACGCCACCTCATCGATAGCCGGAATATGGTCGTGGTACATGGGATGCGCCCTTCTCGTAAAGGGCAGCGCATACACCGCATCAAGCTCCGCAGTAGTCAGCGGCAGAGCGGGTGGGTTTGCGACGAGATACCCCTTCTCGTGAGCCTGAACCAATCGTTTGCCCTGCATCGCGTCCTGCTCGCCGGACTCCGTCAAAAATGCCCTTGCATAGGCCTTTTTATCGGCAGAGACCTCCTGATAGGACGGCAGTAGCACATAACCGGTCTCCAGCTCGTCCAGGCGGTTGACGCGAAAACAGGAGCCGCGGATGGAGCGCAGGTCCCGAATCGGCGTGCCGGCGTCCAGCGCATCGGCCATCTCAACGATGGAGCGCTCGCCCATGCCGTACAGCAGCAGATCCGCTCCCGCATCATACAGGATGGAATGGCGCACGCGATCATCCCAGTAGTCATAATGTGCAAAGCGGCGCAGGCTGGCCTCCAGACCGCCGATCACCACCGGCACATGCGCATAGGCCTCCCGGCACCGGTTGGCATAGACGATGGTTGCGCGATCCGGACGAAGTCCGGCCCGTCCCCCAGGGCTGTACAGGTCCTCATCGCGGTGCCGCTTTGCCACGGTATAATGGTTGACCATGGAATCGATATTCCCGGAGGAAACGAGAAAGGCAAGCCTGGGGCAGCCCATCTGCCGGAACGCGGACACATCCGACCAGTCCGGCTGCGCAATGATGCCAACGCTGTATCCATGGGATTGGAGCACGCGGGCGATCAGCGCCGTACCGAAGCTCGGATGGTCGATATAGGCGTCGCCGGAGATATATACAAAATCGAGCTGCTCGATTTCCAGCTCGCGCAGCTCTCGGGTGGTCATGGGTGGCAGGGTTACAATCGGTTTGCGTTTCAATTTGTTTCCTTCCCGGTCGGGGCATCGGCCGTCTGCGGCTGTTCAGGCGCGGCAAGTGCTTCATCGGCGTTCGCCTCTCCATCGAGCGCGGCAGGCGCTTCATCGGCGCTCACCTCTCCAGCGGGTGCGGCGGGCGCTTGATTCGGCGGCGGTTCCTGTGATTTCGCTTCCGGCTCTGCCGGCGCATCCACGGCCGCATCATCCGATTCAGCCGTCCAAGCGGGTTCCTCGTCGATCTCCAACTCCTCGAGAACGAGAGTTGGCTCTGCCTCGGATTCAGCCATCGGGGCTGTCTCCTCGTCCGGATCCACGGACGCAACGGCAGGATTCACACGCACAGTACGCCGCGTCCGGTTTTCCGGCGGTACGGCGGCTGCCTGCGGCGTTTCCGGATGGCGGAGTTGTTTTTCCGCGTCGTCTGCGATATCGTCAAACTGCTCCAGCTCCCGGAGGAGATACTCCATGGCCGTCAGCATTTCCTGCCGCTCGCGCTCATAAGTCTCCAACTGCTCGATGATTTCATCCAAAAAGCAGTCCACCTCGCGCATGTCATACCCCATGAACGAGCGGGAAAACTCCTTATTGACGATGTCCGAAATCTTCATCATGCCAGCACCTGCTCCACGCTGGAAGTCCTCACAGATCGTACTCGTCCTCGCCGTTGCCAACGACGTCATAATTGTTGGGTGCAACAACAAAAATGCCGCGCGAAATCTTCGACATGGTGCCGTTAAGCGCATACACTGCGCCGGACAAAAAATCCAAAATGCGCTGCGCGCACTCGATCTCAAGCTCCTCCATGTTCACGATGACGGGCTTGCGGTTTTTGATATTGTCGATAATGTTCTGCGTATCCTCATAGCTGACGGGATGATACACGATCATCTTCATGCCGCCGGAAACCGGCAGACCGCCCGCCGGCGCTTGCGGCACGCGCTCATGGCTGCGCCTTGCGGGAGCCGGTGCGGCCGAGGCACGGCTGTTGTTAAAGCTGACGACGTTGTCATCCCTCCGGCGGGCCGGCGGTTCGTCCCGATAGTAGGAATCCTCCTCGTCGAGGTCGTCCGTCTCCTCAATGCCGATAAAATCCAAAAACTTGTTGTACAGGCTCGCCATCCATACCCCTCCGTTCAAAATATCCAAAAACCTTCAACGGGTGAAGATTATTTATCCGTTTGCTTTCGTGTTCCGGGCGCCGAAGATCCCCGTACCGACCCGCACCATCGTCGCGCCCTCCGCAATGGCGGTTTCAAAATCATGCGTCATGCCCATCGAGAGTTCCGTCAGCGGAAGCGACGGATAGGCCTTGCGCGCCGCATGCAAAAGCTCGCGCATCGATGCAAAATAGGGCCGCACCTGCTCAGGCGCAAGCGCGGGCGGGACGCACATAAACCCATGTATGGACAGATTCGGCATCGCAGCCACCTTCTCCAGAAGCTGCATCGCCTCCGCCATACTGGCGCCGCCCTTCTGCGCTTCATCCCCCACATTGATCTGCAGCAGAATGTTCTGTACGATCCCCAGCTTCGCCGCATACCGCTGAAGCTGTTCCGCAAGCGCCGGCCGGTCGACCGAATGAATCAGGTCAGCGACACCACAGACATATTTTATCTTATTCGTTTGTAGTTGTCCAATGAAATGGACGCTGCATCCATGCTGTTCAAAAAAAGTTAACTTTTCCGTAAGCTCCTGCGCGCGGTTTTCCCCGACTTCGCGCAGGCCCGTTTCCAGCGCTTCTGCAATGCGTGCCTGCTCGACAAACTTCGTTACGGCAATCAGCCGCACATCCTCTACCTTGCGGCCGGCGAAAGCGCACGCCCGCAGCATGCGGCTGCGCACATCCTCAACATTCTGTGCAATCGTATTCATTCTTTTACCGCCTGCTTGACAATTCTCTGTCCGGAAATCAACGTATCGGTGTCATTCTTCGCAGCGATCACAGCATTGTCCTCGTCGGCTGCCAAAATATTGACCGGAACGCGGTAGATCGTCTCGCCGCTTTTGACCGAAACGCCCGGCTCGCCTTTTTCATACGCGATCATCTCGACGGGCACCATCATGCCCTGCGCGCTCTTGGTGATGGTCGCCTTGACGGTCCGGATATCCAAAAAATCGCCGATGTCCACATTGAACTCCAGGATATTGACCACATTCGTTTCCGTTACGATCGGTTCCATCGCCGTTGCCTGATACGTCAGCGTGGAATAATCGTCAAACACGACATAATACTGTTCTCCGGCAACGGTGCGCATGGGCTGCTCAGCCTTGGTAACGAACGCGATGTACCAATGCGTATTCTGCACCAACCGATACAGCGGCGTTTCGCTGGCCGCATCGGTCGCATTTGCCGTGTTTCCGCCCTTGACAACGCTGTTGACCAGCGCCGCGTTGATCATATTCAGTTGCGATGCGTTGAGCACCCGCTCATACCCGTCAAAATAGAAGCTGACAACGCCGCCGCCCGCTGCGTTGACAATATTGCGCGTCCAGTTGGCAAGCGTTTGCTCCTGCTCCCGCAGGCTGTTATACAATCCTGTCAGCGTTGCGTCGGCCTGTACGTTGTTTTGCAGATATGTCATCCGCTCGGCCTGCAAATCCTTGAGCGTCTGCTCGAGTTGAAGCATGTCCAGCGAGCTGTCGCCGCGCGCGGAGTCCCGAATCTGTGACTCCACGGTTGCAATGCGATTCTCGATGTCCTGAAGGCCGACCGATGCATCCGCCGTGATCAGTTTGCGCTGCTGCTCGTAAATCTCACGTTGGAGACGCAGCAGCGTGATCATGCTTTCATCCTGATAGCCCCGCTTAAATACCTGTGCAATCTGCGCGCCGTTTTGGATGGCTTCTCCCTCGACAACGGAAAAGATGATCTTCTCGTATTTCTCCGTTGAAACGGCGGATTCGTCGCGGACAATGACCGCAGAAACGGGCATGCTGGCGGAAACGTCGCCATAGCGCACCTCGGCGCTGCCGCCGGAGCGGGCCAGCACGATGGCGACCGCAATGACGGCGATCAGACCGAACAGTATGAGAAAGAACCTTCCGCGAAGCCGAACGCGCTGTCTAGCCATGGCTTACTCAACCTCGTATCCTTTTTTGGTCGAACGTCCGTATTGACGGTCAAAGTTCTCCTTATTCTTTTCACAGTACCGTTCAAACAGCTCTTCGGCATCCATGCCGCTGCGCAGGCAGAGGCTCACAAAAAAATGCAGCACATCTACGAGTTCCTCCTTCAAAGCCGGCTCATTGATCGGCTGGTGGTTTTTCCACCACTTGAAGTTGGACTCGTCCAGCACCTCCGCCAATTCCGAGATCGTGGCAAGGATCGTTTTTTGAATCCACTCCTCCTGCGAAAAATGGAGATCCCGACGCTGCTGAATATCGTCGTTGAGCGCCTTTTGCATCACAAAAATCTGTTCCAGCTTGTCCATCCCTGAATCCACTCCCGTCTGTAGCTATTTGAGCGCCCGAAGCAGCGCGTCCTCCTGTTGTTCGACCCTGCCCACAAACGACGCACAAAGCTGCGACTCGTCCAGCACGATCGGAATCACCCTAAGAATATCCTCCATTGTAACACATTCAATGCTGTTTATGGTATCCTCTTCCCGATATTCACGGTTTTGTAACAAGGCCACCTTCCCGATGGCATTCATGCGCGCGCCGCTGCCCTCAAGGCCGAGCACATAGCTGCCCTTGAGCTGCGCCTTGCAGCGCTCGAATTCCTGCGCGGTTATGCCCTCGCTGCGCAGCTTTTCCATTTCCTCCCGCATCAGGCGCACGACCTCGACCGCCTGCTTTTCTCCCGTGCCAGCATACAGTGCGAAGGTGCCCGTCGCCGCATAATAGATCGGGTAGGAATAGATCGAATACGCAAGGCCGCGCTGTTCCCGAATGCTCTGGAAAAGCCGGGAGCTCATGCTGCCGCCGATCACGTTTGAGAGAACGGCCAGTGGATACTGATCCGCCGCATCACGGGCAAATCCCGGCAGCATCAGCGTCAGATGCACCTGCTCGATATCCTTCTGCACGCACTGGGCGCGCGCGCCGCCGGGATACCGCTGCGCCAACGGCAGCGCGCAGCGCTCGCTCGGTTCAAGGTTCAGTTTTTCTTCAACGAGGCGCATCAGCGTCTCCTCGTCAAAGTGGCCGGCGCAGGCGACGACGATATTGCGAGGCGTGTAGTGTTCGCGCCGGTAGGCGAGAAGCCGGTCGCGGTCAAACGCAAGCACGCTTTCCCGCGTGCCCAGTATGGGTCTGGCCAACGGCTCCTCCTGAAAGAACAGCGCGTTTGCGCGCTCCGCCGTCAAATCCTCCGGCGAATCCTCCGTCATCAGGATCTCCTCCAGGATCACATGTTTCTCGCGCTCAAGCTCGTCCGCCGGGAAGGTGGAATGAAACGTGATGTCCGAGAGCACGTCGATTGCGATCGGCAGGTGCTCGTCCAAAACCTTTGCATAGAAGCAGGTGCACTCCTTCGACGTAAACGCATTCAGGCTGCCGCCCACCGCATCCATCTCCGATGCGATCTGCTCCGCGGAACGGCTTGCGGTTCCCTTGAACGCCATGTGCTCAATAAAGTGCGAAGCGCCGCCCTCTCCCTCCGATTCCCGTACAGAACCGGTATTTACCCAAATGCCGATGGAAACAGAGCGCACATGCTCCATGCGCTCCATGGCGACGCGAACGCCGTTTTTCAGTTCACGAATGACCGTCATAGAATCTCCTTATCGTTTCAGTACATTGCCGACCGTCGTCGCCGCATAGCCCTGCTCTTCGATGAAATCCAGAATGGTCGGAAGCGCTTCGAGTGCAGCGGCAGTCGGTTGGAATAAGATTATACTTCCATCAAAGACATGCTCCGATGCACGGGAGGCAATATCCACCGGTTCGCCGCGTGCGGAAAGCAGGTCGCTTGAGCACATCACATGGGTCATGCCCAGTGCGTTTGCCGCCTGCAACGAGACCGCACGATCGCGCAGACCCGAATAATAGTAATCCGGCTCGATACCCGAAGCGGATGAGATCACCGCAGCGGACGCGGCGATGTCCGAACGGATCAACGCTTCATCGCCGTCGAGCATGGGCATATATCCCATGGTACCGATCTCATGGCCGGCTTCGGTCATGCGCCGAAGCGTGGCCGCATTCGCCTTTGCCCATGCGCCGCTGACAAAGAATGTCATCTTCACATTGCGCTGTTCCAGCAAATCAAGCATGTCCGGCAGTGCGTCGGCGTCCCAACTGACCGCACACTCCAGCGCCACCAATCCCTCTCCGCTGCCATGATAGACCGTGCCGGAGGACAGGGCTGCTATGGCATTGTCACCAACGCCTGTTCCTGTTACGACATACAGTAAAACGATCACAAGAATGATCAAAACATTGACGCCATTCATCAAGGCGTCCGCACAGCGCTCGCGGTTCATACGCACCTCCAAAGTTCTGGTATGCTTCAGCGTATTCAGTCCGGAACGCACTTATGTACAAAGGGCGTAGCTGCGCTACACCCTTTGCAGACACCCGTTGTATGGAATGTTATTGCTGGTCGGGCGGCAGCAGATCCTTGCGGGTCAGGCTGATCTTGCCCTGCTTGTCGATATCGATGACGCGCACCAGAAGCTGGTCGCCGAGTTGTACAACATCCTCCACCTTCTCCACGCGCTTGTTGGCAAGGCGCGAAATGTGCAGCAAGCCATCCTTGCCCGGCGTCAGGTTCACAAACGCGCCGAACTTCTGGATGCTGACCACGGTGCCGAGGTACACATCGCCAATCTCGATGTCCTTGACAATGCCATCGATAATGCGCTTTGCCTCCGCAGCGGCCGCAGCGTCGGGCGAAGCAATGAACACAGAACCATCATCCTCGATGTCGATCTTCACGCCGGTATCGGCAATGATCTTGTTGATCGTCTTGCCGCCGCTGCCGATGACCTCACGGATCTTATCCGGATGGATTTTGAAGGAGATGATGCGCGGCGCATACGGCGAAAGCTCCTCGCGCGGTGCAGAGAGCGTTTCCATCATCCGGTCAAGGATGAACAGGCGGCCCTTGCGCGCCTGCTCGAGCGCCCGGGTCAGGATCTCGCGGTTGATGCCCTTGATCTTGATATCCATCTGGATCGCGGTGATGCCCTCGCGGGTACCGGCAACCTTAAAGTCCATATCGCCCAGGAAATCCTCAAGGCCCTGAATATCGGTCATGACAGCGATATTGCCGTTTTCATCATCCTTGATGAGGCCCATAGCGACGCCGGCAACGGGCTTTTTGATCGGCACGCCCGCGTCCATCAGCGCCAATGTGCTGGCGCAGATAGATGCCTGCGACGTGGAACCGTTGGAGCTGATGACCTCGGAAACGAGGCGCATGCAATACGGGAATTCCGCTTCCGAGGGGAGCATCGGCAGCAGCGCGCGCTCCGCCAATGCACCGTGGCCGATTTCGCGGCGGCCGGGGCTGCGGACGGGGCGGGTTTCGCCGACGCTGTAGGGCGGCATGTTGTACTGATGCATATAGCGCTTGCTGTCCTCAAGGCCGATGCCATCGAGAATCTGCGCTTCACCGATCGTGCCGAGCGTGGCGACGGTCATGACCTGCGTCTGGCCGCGGGTAAAGACCGCGCTGCCATGGGTGCGGCCCAGAATGCCAACCTCGCTCCAGATCGGGCGGATCTCGTCCAGCGCGCGCCCGTCGGGACGGATGTGACGGTTGATAATCTTATCGCGCACGATCTCCTTGGTGATGCTGTACAAAATGGCGTCAACATCCTTGGCGGAGTCCGGATATGTCTCCGCAAACGCCTCGATGGTCTCCTGCTTCACCTGCTGGCTGCGCGTTTCCCGCTCATAGCGGTCGAACGTATCGAGCGACCACTCCACCTTATCAAACGCATAGGCGCGCACTTCCTCGGTCAGCTTTTCGTCGGGATGGTGGATTTCAACCTCCATCTTCGGCTTGCCGACCTCTGCCTGAATCTGCTCGATGAAGGCGACGATCTTCTTGATCTCCTCGTGTGCGAACAGGATGGCGTTGAGCATCTCCTCCTCGGTGACCTCCTCGGCGCCGGCTTCCACCATCATGACTGCGTCGCGCGTACCGGCGACCGTGAGGGTCAGGCGGCTGTTCTCGCGCTGCTCGCAGTTGGGGTTGATGATATACTCGCCGTCGACCATGGCGACGCTCACCGCGCCGGTCGGCCCGGCAAACGGCGCGTTGCTGATGGAGAGCGCGATGGAAGAGCCGTTCATCGCAACGATATCGGGCGTAACATCCTGCTCGACGGAAAGAACGGTGGCGATAACCTGCACGTCGTTATAGAACCCCTTCGGGAACAGCGGGCGCAGCGGGCGGTCGATCAGGCGAGAGGTCAGGATGGCCTTTTCGGACGGGCGTCCCTCACGCTTGATGAAGCCGCCGGGAATCTTGCCGACCGAGTAGAGTTTTTCTTCAAATTCGACGCTCAGCGGCAGAAAGTCCACGCCGTCACGCGGGGCCTTTGCCACGGTTGCGCACACCAGCACCGCGGTATCTCCGCAGCGCACGAGGCAGGAACCGCCTGCCTGCTCGGCATACTTGCCGGTTTCGACGGTCCATGTGCGGCCGCCAATCTGCATTTCAAATGTTTTTTGCATTGCTTTGGTTTGCTCCTTCGTTTCCTTTATCTCATTTCATTACAACCGTGAAAGAAGGCGATCCGCTCAAACTGCATATCCGGAACAGCATTTCCGGATACAGCAAAAAGAAAGGCGGGTCCAAGCCCCGCCCTTATCTTTACTTTCTGAGGTTCAAGCTTGCAAGGATCGCTCTGTAGCGCTCGATGTCCTTCTCCTTCAGATAGTTCAGAAGGCCTCTGCGCTGACCGACCATCTTGAGCAGGCCGCGGCGCGAGTGATGGTCCTTCTTGTGCAGCTTCAGATGCTCATTCAGATGGTTGATCCGCTCTGTGAGCAGTGCGATCTGTACTTCCGGAGAACCCGTGTCACCCTCGTGCAGCGCGAACTTTTCGATGATTTCCTGTTTCGTCATGTCTGTATCCTCCATTATTCTGTATCCCCGTCAACAGAGTAATGCGTCGGAGTGTCGCAAAACCATGTAAACGGTTCAAAATCTTTAGTATTATACCACAAGCATTCGTCGCTTGTAAACAGAAAAGGGAAAGTATTTCAAGTCTTTTTTTTCAGCAAGCGACTTGCACTCTCCACGTCGGATGTAATCTGGTCGATCAGCGCCTGTTCGCTCTCAAACCGATGCTCGCCGCGCAGGCGGGCGGAAAAATCGACCGCCAGCCGTTGGCCGTACAGATCGTCCCGAAAGCCGATCAAATGCGTTTCTACGCTCAGGTGGTCGCCATGCACGGTCGGGTTGGTGCCGACGTTCGTCACAGCCGGGTACTGTAAGCCGCCAACCCATGCGCGCGTCGCATACACACCGACCAGCGGCAAAACGCAATCGACCGGCACCGCGATATTGGCAGTGGGGAAGCCGAACCGTCTGCCGTTCTGCTTGTTTGCAACAACAGTTCCCTCCAGCCGGTACGGACGGCCAAGAAGCCGGTTTGCCCGCCGGATATCCCCCTCGTGTTCCAAAAGGCTGCGGATGCGCGTGCTGGAAACCGGTTCGCCGTCAGCCGATACCGGCGGGAGGATGATGGCCTCAACTCCATGCGCGCTTGCAAGGGCAGAGAGCGTATCGGAGGTGCCCGCCGCCTTATCGCCAAACGTAAAGTTATACCCCGCCACGAGGCCGGCAAGCCGCCAGCGCCGTATAAGCCGCGCGAAAAACTCCTCCGGCGTGCTGTGCGCCAGCGCAGCGTCGAACACCGCCAGTTCCACCTCCTCCGCGCCCGCCTGCAGCAACAGGGAGCGGCGCGCCGCCGTATCGGTCAGCAGGCGCGGCCTGCCGCCGAGAACGGAGAGCGGATGGTTGGAAAACGTATATACCGCAGGCATCGCATGCAGGCGGTTTGCGGCCGAAACGGCCGTCTGAATCAGCTTTTGATGGCCGATATGCACGCCGTCAAACATGCCGAGCGCCACAACAGCAGGTGTTCTTTCACAGTTCGCTTTCATGGTTTTCATAGAGATGGACAACGAGCCTCGCGGCTCCCGCCCTGACCGTGCCGACGCCCAAAAACATGCCGCCGGCGTACAGCCGCACAGCGCCTTCCGGCGCTCTGCTGGTTGTCAGCAGACCGTTCATTGTGGGTGAGCGCCGCTCGGCGCCGAGGTCGAGCGGCGGAAGAAAGGAAAGCGCATCCTCACAGGAGATCACCGCGGTTTTCAAGCGGTGCTCATCCCGCAGCATCTCCAGTTCCGCCACCGTACAGGACTGTTCGACGGAAAAATGTCCCGCTCCCGTCCGCAGCAGAAAGGACATGTGCGCGGGCACCCCAAGCGCCCGTCCAATATCTGCACAGAGCGTGCGGATGTAGGTGCCGCGGGAGCATCGGACGCGCAGCAAAAATCGGTTCGCTTCCAGCGCGTCCAGCAAGGTCAGTTCTGAAATGGTAGCGCTCCGAACGCGCTCCGGTACGGTCTCCCCCGCCCTTGCCAAGTCGTACATTTTTCGGCCACCGACCTTCAGAGCGGAATACGCCGGCGCAATCTGCCGGATTTCGCCGAGGAAGGACGGCAGGATGCGCTCCAGCATCTCCCGGGTAATATGGCAATTCATCCGCTCCAGTACCGCACCGGCGGCGTCCTGTGTGTCGGTCGCCGTGCCGAACGCAATCTCAGCGATATACGTCTTCTCCTTTTCGACAAAATAATCGAACAGACGCGTCGCCCGGCCGATGCAGATCGGCAAAACGCCGGCCGCTCCGGGATCGAGCGTACCGATGTGCCCCGCGCGCTTTTCCCCAAATATACGGCGCACATCATAAACCGCATTGCTGGACGTCATGCCCGGCGCCTTGAGGAGTACCACAACGCCGTCCATCAATCCGATTCCTCCGCAAGAATCTGCCGCGCCGACTCCAAAATCATCCCGGCAGCATCTTCAATCGGAGCATGCAGCGTACAGCCGGCCGCAAGCCGGTGCCCGCCGCCTCCAAACCGCACCGCAATGCGGCTCACATCCGCACTGCGCTTGCCGCGCAGGCTGACGCGGACGGCGCCATCCGCACTCTCGCGCACGATTGCGGCGATCTCCACCGTGTCGATATCCCGCAGCGCGTCGATCAAGCCTTCCGCATCCTCCTCTGCCGCACCGCACATGGCAAGATCGTCGAGCGTCATTTCCGCAACGGCAATCCGGCCGTTCTCGTACAATCTGCATCCCTGCATTGTACGAGCCTGCAGAAGCGCCTTTCGATAGGGAATCGTTCTGAAAATCCGGCGATTCCATTCCGGCAGATCCATGCCGGTTTCCAGAAGCGCCGCCGCAATCCGAAAGGACTGCGGGGAGGTATTGGAATAGGAGAAATTTCCGGTATCAGCCGCCAATGCGACATAGAGCAGTGAAGCGATCTGCTCATCCAGCGCAACGGGCATTGCCGTCAGGAGCAGATAGATCAACTCGCCGGTTGCGCCGCATTCCTCAACCCAGTTTACCTGTGCAAAGCCGGGATTTGTCCCATGATGATCGATGCAGAGCGTGTGCGACGCGCGCTCGAAAAGCGGCTGGCATGCGCCGGCTCTCGCCAGGTCGGCACAATCCACCGTTACAACCGCCGCCGTCTGCACCGCCTGCTGCGGTGCGAGAACGGCTTCCGTATACGGGCAAAACCGGTACGCGGCCGGGACGGGATCCGCGCAGACAACCTGCACGCGCTTTCCCAACCGAACCAGCGCACAATAAAGCGCCAACGAGGACCCCAAAGTGTCCCCGTCCGGCGAAATATGGGCGATTAGTGTCAGATCGTCATGTTCTTGTAGAAATTGAACCGCTTCATGCATCATCGTCGGATTTCTGCTCCTTGTGCAGTTCGTTCAGAATCTGCGAAATGTGCACACTGTAGGCGATGGAATCATCCAGTATGAACTTGAGCGACGGCACGCGACGGATGAGCATACGCTGACCAACCTCGCGCGCAATAAAACCTGCTGCATGGTTGAGCGCGTCCACAGTATCCTGCCGCACCCGCTCCTCCTTGTCATACACGGAAACGCGCACCTTGGCATACTTGAGATCTCTCGTGACCTCCACGCCGGTCAGCGTCGTCATGTCCGACAGGCGTGGATCCTTGAGCTCGCGAACCACTTCGCTGATCGTCTTTTTCAGTTCTTCGTTCATTCTGTCGCTACGAATCGCCGACATAGTATCTCCTTATCGCTGCACTTGCTCCATCACGAAGGCCTCGATTGTGTCGCCCTCCTGAATGTCATTGAAGTTGTCGATGCTGATACCGCATTCATAGCCTGCGGCGACCTCCTTTGCGTCATCCTTAAAACGCTTGAGGGAGGCAATCTTGCCTTCGTGAATCACAATACCGTCGCGAACAACGCGCACCTGTGCGTTGCGGGACACCTTGCCCTCCTGCACATAAGCGCCTGCAATCGTGCCGACGCCGGACACCTTGAAGGTATTGCGCACGGAAATGCGGCCCAGCTCCACCTCCTGAAATACGGGTTTGAACATGCCCTTCATGGCGTTCTCCACATCCTCGATCGCGCTGTAGATGACGCGGTAGGTACGCACATCCACGTTTTCGCGTTCCGCCGTTTGACGCGCCGTCGAATCCGGACGCACATTGAACCCGATGACGATGGCGTTGGATGCGGATGCAAACATGATATCCGACCCCGTGATGGCGCCAACGCCGCCATGGATGCACTTGACGCGCACCTCGTCATTGGACAGCTTTTCCAATGCCTGCCGCACAGCCTCGACCGAGCCCTGCACATCGGCCTTTACGATGATGTTCAGATCCTTGAGCTCTCCCTCGGCCATCTGGTTGAACAGATCGTCCAGCGAGACCTTGCTGAGATTCTTGAGCTGCGCCGCCTTGAGCTTGTCACGGCGCTCCTCAACGACCTGACGGGAGAGTTTATCCACCTCGACTACGTTGAGAATGTCGCCGGCGTCCGGCACTTCATTGAAGCCCAACACTTCGACCGGCGTCGAAGGACCCGCCTCCGATACCACGCGGCCGCGATCATCCATCATTGCGCGCACACGGCCGTATGCCATGCCGGCAACGATGGTGTCGCCCTTCTTCAGCGTACCGTTCTGCACGAGCACCGTAGCGATCGGGCCGCGGCCCTTATCCAGCTTTGCTTCCACAATGGTGCCCTTTGCCAAGCGCTTCGGGTTGGCCTTCAGTTCCAGCACATCGGCCTGCAAAAGCACCATCTCGAGCAGCGAATCCAGATTCATCTGCGTCTTGGCCGAAACCGGCACGCAGATCGTATCTCCGCCCCACTCCTCGCTCACAAGACCGTACTCGGTGAGCTGCTGCTTGACGCGCTCCGGATCCGCCTCCGGACGATCCATCTTGTTGATGGC
The DNA here is from genome assembly GCA_019416935.1 of Clostridiales bacterium. GTDB lineage: Bacteria > Bacillota > Clostridia > Christensenellales > CAG-138 > Aphodomorpha. The sequence goes on from DXWI01000004.1 coordinate 56,706, forward strand.
CACCACGATCGGGACGTTCGCGGCCTTTGCATGGTTAATCGCTTCCACGGTCTGCGGCATAATGCCGTCGTCAGCGGCGACAACCAGAATGACCACGTCCGTCACCTGCGCGCCGCGGGCGCGCATGGAGGTGAACGCTTCATGGCCCGGCGTGTCGATAAACGTAATCTTGCGGTTGTTGCGAACCACGGTATACGCACCGATATGCTGCGTGATGCCGCCGGCCTCGCCCTCGGTTACGGCGCTGTTGCGGATCGCATCCAGCAGAGACGTTTTGCCATGGTCGACATGGCCCATGATCGTCACAACCGGCGGACGCTCCACGAGCTGATCCGGCGTATCCTCCTCGTCCGCGCTGTCGCTGAGCACTTCTTCAAACGATTTGCTGAGTTTCTGCTCCAGCTCGATGTTGTATTCCGAAGCGATCAGCTCACAGGTATCAAAATCGATCTCCTGATTGATCGTCGCCATGATGCCGAGCATGAACAGCTTCTTGATGATTTCCGCGACCGGCTTTCCGATCTTCTCAGACAAATCTTTGACGGAGATCATTTCCGTAGTAATCACCGCCTTTTCTATCACCACCGGTTCGGGTCGGCGCATCTGCTGCTGTTTGCCGCGGCGCACCTTGCGGTTTCCGACCACGCCGTCGTCATCCCAGTTGCGTGCGTCGGGCCCGTTCTCCCGCTGAATGGCTTTTTTATTCTTTGCTTTTTTATCCGATTCATAGCTACGCTGATACGAGCTCTTATTCGGGTCGAAATTGCTCACGCGCTCCTTGCCGCTGCTCATCGGAGCTGCGGGCGCTGCGCTGCGAGCGCCGCCCTGCTGTGGACGCTGCTGGTAGCCGCTCTGCTGCGGGCGCTGCTGGTAGCCGCCCTGCTGCGGACGCTGCTGATAGCCGCCCTGCTGCGGGCGCTGCTGGTAGCCACCCTGCTGCAGGCGCTGCTGATAGCCACCCTGCTGAATCGGCCGTGCCTGGTAGCCGCTTTGGGCGGGCTGCTGCGGCTTGCTCTGCTGAGGCTGCGCGGACTCGGATATCACATGCGCTTCATACGCGGTCTTTGGCTCGGCAGGTGCTTGCGCCGTTTTCTCCGCCCCGGCTTCTATCGCGCTCACCGTCTCCTGCTTTTTAGTCGGCTCTGTCTGTGGTTCCGTCGGCGCGGCTGCCGGCTTATCTGCCTCCCCGGCCGCCGCTTGCGGCTGTACCTGAATCTCCTCTGCAGCCTGCGGTTGAAATTCGTCCATCTCATCCACACCGCCCACATGGACTGCCAAATCCTTGTCGGAGGCCAAAACCGAGCGCAGACGTTCCTGCCGCTCGCGTTCCTGCCGCTCGCGGCGCTCCTGCGCTTCCTTTTCCAGAAGAGATTTTTCTGCAGCCTTCACGTTGGACAAAAGCTCTGTCACGGATGTCTGCGTTGCAACAATCCGTTCCAAAATCGCATTTGCTTCACCGTGAAGCTGTTTTGCAGTTTCCAGAAAACTCTTGTTTGCCATATCTGTTCTTGCCCCCGATATCATTTATCCTCGAATGCAGCCGTCAGCTCTGTCGCCGCATTCCGTTTTGCGGCCAATTCGACCGCCGCGTTTTGAATCATAGCGGAAAACCCCGGGTCCGTAATTGCCAGCACAATGCGCTCCGGTTTGCCGATCGCCTGTCCCGCCTGCTCCGCAAGCAGGAGCGGCGTTTGCATGCGCTCGCACAAACGGCGATACCGTTCTTTGGTCGCTTGCGACGCTTCGGAATCGAGAATGACCAGTTTTGCATTCCCGGCGCGAACCAATTTTTCAACCGAAAAATCACCCGATTGGCACTTTCCCGCCTTCATCGCAAGGCCGATTGCATTACTCAGCTTTTGCCCCTGCATGCAGCGCCTCTCTGAGAGAGTCGAATATCGACTCGTCGATCCGCGTTTCCAGCGCTCTGTCGAGCGCACGCGTTTTGACAGCGCGGCTCAGGCAATCGATGGAATCGCACAAATATGCGCCGCGGCCGTTCGCGCGACCGGTACGATCCAGCGTTACCGCACCCTCCGGCGTGCGTACAATGCGGATCAGCTCCTTTTTGGGCCGCATCTGTCGGCAGGCCACGCACATGCGCATCGGAATTTTCTTTGGCAAGCCTTACGCCTCCGTTTCCTCCGTATAGTCCCCGTCATGGAAAATCGCATCCATCGCCTCTTCTGCCTGCGACTGGCTCTTGATGTCGATCTTCCAGCCGGTCAGCTTCGCGGCAAGGCGCGCGTTCTGGCCTTCTTTACCGATTGCCAGGGAAAGCTGTGCATCCGGTACGATGACCTTGGCCGCCTTCTCCTCTTCATTGATATAAACCATCAGCACCTTTGCCGGACTGAGCGCCTTTGCAATATAAACGGCGGAATCGCAATCCCACTCGATGATGTCAATTTTCTCATTGTGCAGTTCGTTGACAATGCGCTCCACGCGGGCGCCGCGCTGACCGACGCATGCGCCGACCGCATCGACCTGCGGATCGATGGAATGCACGGCCACCTTTGTCCGAAAGCCCGCTTCTCGGGCGATCGACTTGACCTGCACCACGCCGCTCTGAATTTCCGGCACCTCCAGTTCGAACAGGCGCTTGACCAGTCCGGGATGCGTGCGGGAAACCAACACCTGCGGCCCCTTATTGTCCTTACGAACCTCAAGTACATACACCTTAATGCGATCGGAATTCTCGTATGTCTCGTTGGGGATCATTTCGTTGGCGGTGAGCAGGCCGTCCGTTTTGCCAAGTTCGACGTAGGCGTTTCCCTTCTCGACGCGCTGGACGATGGCGGTGAGCACCTCGTTTTCCTTTTCTACATATTCCTCGTAGATCACTCCGCGCTCCGCTTCGCGGATGCGCTGCACGACGACCTGCTTGGCAGTCTGCGCAGCGATGCGGCCAAAGTCGCGCGTTTTGATCTCCTCCTCCAGTACATCGCCCAATTCATAGAGTGCATTGACCTTTTTCGCAGCAGCGAGCGCGATTTCGTTATGCGGATTCTCTACGGTCTCGACCACCGTTTTGGAGGCGAAAATCTGAATATCGCCGGTATGCGGATCGACCTCTGCCCGCACGTTGGCCGAGGTGCCGTAGTTGCGCTTATATGCCGAAATCAGAGCGGCTTCAATCGCGGCGATCAGCACATCCTTGCCGATTCCGCGTTCCTTTTCCAGTGCATTCAGCGCTTCAATAAACTCCGCGTTCATGTTAGTATTTCATCCTTTCGTCCATTAAAATCTGATATACGGTTTGACCAGCGCCGCTTCTTTGCGCTTGATGGTAATCGTTCGGCCATCCTCTAGCAGCAGATCAAAGGACTGCGCGTCATATGTTTGCAATACGCCCATCCATTCCTTCTGATTCTCAAACGGTGCGTACAGCTTGACAACAAGCTCCTGACCGACGCTGCGTGCAAAATCCGCATCTTTCTTGAGCGGTCGATCCAGTCCCAGCGAGGATACGCTCAGATAGTACTGCTGATCGATCGGGTCCGCTTCATCCAGAATCGGTTCCACCGCGCGGCTGACGCGCTCGCAGTCATTGAGGTCTACGCCGCCTTCCCGGTTGATATACAGCGTAAGCACCCAATTGCCATATTCCTTGACAAACTCCACATCACACAACTCAAAGCCCATCGCTTCCACCGTCGGCTGCAAGAGTTGTTCCGCCAGTTCGGTTGTTTTCAAAAGCCGTTTCCTCCAGATCGGTTCCAGTCCCAAAGCGTTGCCCTGAAAACGAAAGAGTGGGGTTTCCCCACTCTTTCGGCAAGTTCACAATCCAACGAAACAAAGTATAACACACTTTGCTCCGGAATGCAAGCCTTTTCTGCATTTCTAGGCCTGTTTCTCCTGTGTTTTCCGGTCGTCTTTCCCCGTTTTGAGACCGGGGAAAAATGCCCGTATCGCATAATGGAGAAGTGCAACATAGGAAAGCACCGTCGCAACCAACAGCGTGTAAAAGTCATAGGGGGTCAATCTGGAATCCTGGAAGGAGAGTAACGAGAGGATCACGCCGGCGGCGAACAGACCGGTTGCGATCTTGCCAAACCAGTCCGCATAGACCACGACACGACGCTTGAGCATCAGTGCGCTACCGACGATCATCAGCAGTTCTTTTCCCGTGGACAGAAGGAAAAGAACCAGGTATGCCGGCTGCCGCTTGCCGATATAGATGCAGAGCAGCGCCGCAACCACCAGCAGCTTATCCGCAAACGGATCCAGCAGCTTTCCAACGTTGGTAATCCAGTTGTTCCTTCTGGCCAGATATCCATCCAATATGTCGGTCAGGAATGCCAAAACATACACGGACAGGGCGGCAACATGCCGCCCCGCAAGAAACAGGTATACAAATACCCCTACCATGCCAATCCGCAGAACGGATAGAATGTTCGGAATATGCCGCATCAGTGACTCAAGTCCTCCACATATAGCGTTCGAACGCCATTGTCCTGATTCTCCGTCTGAGGCGCATTCTCCTGCTTTTTGGCCGCTTCCCGCGCCTCAAAGAACTTCAGGGCAACCTGCGGGAACAGCGCGTAGCTCAGAACGTCCTCCTCCTGCTCAATATGCTCCTCAATGGCCTCTCGGTAGCTTTCCAGCTCTGGTTTGAGAAGATCCGCCGGACGGCAGGTGATGACCTTGTCATCGCCGATCGCCATTTTGCGCACTTCCTCGTTCACCTCGCCGGGCAGTCTGCCGTATTCACCGCGAAGCAGTCCCTTGGATTCCTTCGGGAACATCTTGTAACGGCCGGTCAGCACATTGAACACTGCCTGCGTACCAACGATCTGGCTGGTAGGCGTCACGAGCGGCGGATAGCCGAAGTCCTTGCGAACGCGCGGAATCTCCGCCAGCACATCGTAATACTTATCCTCTGCATTCGCCTGCTTGAGCTGCGAGATCAGGTTGCTGAGCATGCCGCCCGGCACCTGATAGAGCAGCGTATTGGTGTCAACGCGCAGGGATTTGTCATTGATCAGCCCATCCGCTTTCATGCGGTCGGCAACGGGGCGCATGATCTTGGCTGCATCGGCCAGTCGGTTGAGATCCAGACCGGTGTCACGCTCCGTACCGGCCAGAGCCGCCACAAGCGGCTCGGTTGCGGGCTGCGACGTGCCGTTGCCAAACGGGGACAGCGCGCAGTCTACGATATCCACGCCGGCCTGTGCGGCGCGCAGGTACGTCATATCGCCCGTGCCAGTGGTGTTATGGGTGTGCAAATGAATCGGAACGTCAACCTCTGCCTTCAGCCGGGAAACCAGAGAGAACGCCGCTTCTGGCAGCAGAAGGTTCGCCATGTCCTTGATGCAGATCACATCCGCACCCATCTGGACGAGTTCCTTTGCCAGCTTGACGAAGTAATCCTCGTTGTGCACGGGGCTGGTCGTGTAGCTGAGCGCCGGTTCGCAGATGCCGCCGTACTTCTTGGTGAAGCGAATGGCCGCCTCCAGATTGCGCGTGTCGTTCAACGCGTCGAAAATACGGATCACATCGATACCGTTTTCGATAGATTTGCGGCAGAACTGTTCCACCACATCATCCGCGTAGTGCTTGTATCCGAGGATGTTCTGTCCGCGGAAGAGCATTTGCAGCTTGGTGTTGGGCAGCGCCTTGCGCAGCGTGCGCAGACGCTCCCACGGATCCTCATTCAGGAAGCGCAGGCAGGAATCAAACGTTGCTCCGCCCCAGACTTCCAGCGACCAATATCCGATGCTGTCCAGAATCTCGCACGCCGGCAACATATCCTTGATGGCCATGCGCGTGGCCGCCAGCGACTGATGCGCATCGCGGAAAATGGTATCGGTAATGTTCAGTTTCGTCATATCAGTGTCTCCTTATGCAACAATTAACCGAACAGGGACAGGAATACGCCTGCGGCGATTGCCGAGCCGATAACGCCGGCCACGTTCGGGCCCATGGCATGCATGAGCAGGAAGTTGCCGGGATTCTCCTTCTGGCCGACGACCTGCGACACGCGCGCAGCCATCGGAACGGCGGAGACGCCGGCGCTGCCGATCAACGGGTTAACCTTCTTCTTGCTGAACACATTCATCAGCTTGGCCAGCAACACGCCGCCCGCCGTGCCGCCGCCAAACGCGATGACGCCGAGGGCAACGATCAGCAGGGTGTCGACCTTCAGGAACGTCGCGGCCGTAGCGGTTGCGCCAACCGTCGTGCCAAGGAAGATCGTGGTAATGTTGCAGAGCTCGTTCTGCGCCGTTTTGCTCAGGCGTTCCGTCACGCCGCACTCACGGAAGAGGTTGCCCAGCATCAGGCAGCCAACGAGCGGCGTTGCATCCGGTACGAGGAATGCAACAAAGATCGTAACAACGATCGGGAAGACGATCTTCTCGGTCTTGCTGACGGGGCGAAGCTGCTCCATCACGATCTGGCGCTCCTTTTTCGTGGTCAGCGCCTTCATGATCGGCGGCTGAATGACCGGAACCAGTGCCATATACGAATATGCCGCAACGGCGATCGGCCCAAGATATTCCGGCGCCAATTTGGAGGTGACCAGAATCGCGGTCGGGCCATCGGCGCCGCCGATGATGCCGATCGAAGCAGCGGCCTCCGTCGAGAAGCCAAAGATCAGCGCCAGTGCAAACGCAATGTAAACGCCGAACTGCGCGGCTGCGCCAAGGAGCATGCTCTTCGGGTTGGCGATCAGGGGACCGAAATCCGTCATTGCGCCGACGCCCATGAAGATCAGGCACGGATAGATGCCGAGCTTGACGCCCAGATACAGGTAGTCGAGCAGGCCGCAATTCTTGGGATCGCCGAGCATCTCCCAGTTGACATGGCCGCCGGCATAGATGGCCTCATGATACATGTTCGCGCCGGGCAGGTTGGTCAGCAGCATGCCAAACGCGATCGGAACCAGAAGCAAGGGTTCAAACTTCTTGACGATCGCCAGATACAGCAGGAAGCAGGCAACGGCAATCATCACAAGCTGCAGCGGATTCTCGATGATTCGATAGAATCCGGTTGTTTGCAGGAAATCCAGCATAGTTTACTCCCTCCTTAGCGGATGGAGCACAGCGCTGCATCGGGGTTCACAGTGGCCCCCTGTTGCACGAACACGGCGGAAACCGTACCGTCGACGGGGCTGAGGATTTCATTTTCCATCTTCATGGCTTCGAGGATCATGACCACCTGGCCCTTTTTCACTGCGTCGCCGGTTTTGACATTGACGGAAAGAATATTGCCGGGCATGGGCGCTTTCACCGTCGTTTCGCCGGCTGCGGGCGCTGCTGCGGGCGCTGCCGGAGCGGGGGCCGATGCGGACGCCGCCGGTGCTGCCGCGGACGCCGCGGGCTGGGCTGCTACGGTCTTGCCGTCGATTTCTTCAACCGAGATTTCGTAGGACGTGCCATTGACATTGACCAAGAAGTTACGCATGATTATTTCCTCCCAGTGATTATTCACAAGTTAATCGTTGTTGATCTTTTTAATCGACAGAATGCGAAGTCCGGAAACATCGCTGCCAATCGAAGTGGCGATCGCAGCCGAAACAGCGGCGATGAACTGGCCGCGGTCGGCAATTTCCGCCGCCGGTGCGGGTGCTGCAGGAACCGTCGCCGTTTCCTGCGCGGCCGCCTTCTTCGCGTTCAGGCTCGAAAACGCCACCGACATCAGCTTGATGATCAAAATCAAGCAGATCAGCCCTACAAAAACGGTTCCAAATCCCAAACCGAATGTGGAGAGCCCCAGAACTAATTTTTCCATGTAGAACCTCCGAAAAAAACCTCGAATTCGTGGTATCAAAATGTATTCTCATCCTAACCCACATTCTTCTTATTCTAGGCATGTCCTCTTTTTCCTGCTAAGAAATCATTAATTTTTTCACATTTTTGTCGCTTTTTGCTCAAAACTGCACCATTGCACAGCAATGGTGCGCATGGCATTTGCGCCCTGCCCCAGCCGAATGGCCGGCGTTGACTGCGCCGGTTTCCTTCGCGTTTTCAACAGGATCAACGCGGCAGACAGCCGTTGCCGCTGCCTGCCGCGTGACACGCGGTTGCACGATCGTCGGTTCAATCCGCAAGAGCTGCCAAGCGTTCCTGCAGTTTCCCGAGCATTTCCTCCGCGTTCCTCAGTTTTTTCCGTTCCTCGTCCACAACCGTCTCGGGCGCTTTGCTGGTAAACCGTTCGTTGGACAGCTTGCCGGCAGCGCGGTCATGCTCGCCCTGCACACGCGCGATCTCCTTGCGGATGCGCTCGCGCTCCTTATCGATGTCCACGAGCGAGGCAAGCGGAATCAGCACATCGACCCCCGTACAGACCAGATGGACGTCCCGCTTCTGGGCAAGAACGGTTTCATCTCCCACAACCACCTCGTTCGCGCCGGCCAGCCGCTGCATGGCCGCCTCCATCGCATGGTACGCCGTCTGCTTGGAGGCGGGCACGCGGAGCCGGAGCGTGATCTTCTGCGCCGGCGGCACCTTCATCTCGGCGCGCAGGTTGCGGACTGCGCGGACGATCTCCATCAGCGATTCCATCCGCTCACACTCGGCCGCAAAGCGCAGCGCATCGTTCTGCTCCGGCCATGCGGAAAGCATGATCGTCTCCTCATGTCTCGGCAATTTCTGATAAAGCTCCTCCGTAATGAACGGCATGAACGGGTGCAGCAGCTGCATCGCTTGCTTGAGCACATAGGTCAGCACGCTCGCGGCCGTCTGTTTCTCCGCAGCCGCTTCACCATACAGGCGCGGTTTGACCATCTCGATATACCAATCGCAGAACTCGAGCCAGATAAAGTCGTAGATCTTCTGGGCCGCGAGGCCGAGCTCATAGGTGTCGAGGTTTGCCGTGACCTGTCCGGTAACATCGTTGAGGCGGTGGAGAATCCACTTGTCCGCATCGTCCAGCCGGCATTGATCAAGCGGGAGCGTTTCCACGTCCTCAATGCTCATGAGCACGAAGCGCGCCGCGTTGTAAACCTTGTTGCAGAAGTTGCGTGCAGCTTCGACCTTTTCCCAGTAGAAGCGCATGTCATTGCCGGCGGAGTTGCCCGTTAGCAGTGAAAAGCGTAGCGAGTCGGCGCCGTACTTGGCGATGACCTCCAGCGGATCGATGCCATTGCCGAGCGACTTGGACATTTTGCGGCCGAGGCTGTCGCGCACAAGGCCGTGAACATAGACTGTGTCGAACGGTTTTTCCTTCCGCACCGCAAGGCCGAACGTGATCATGCGGGACACCCAGAACGTGATGATGTCATAGCCTGTGACGAGCGTGGACGTCGGGTAGAAATACTTCAGCTCCTCCGTCTCCTCCGGATAGCCGAGTGTTGAAAACGGCCACATGCCGGAGCTGAACCAAGTGTCCAGCACATCCTCATCCTGCCGCATGGCCGCGCCGCACTTGGGGCAGGTATCCAGCTTCGTCTCGCTTGCGGCAACCTCGCCGCAGTCGTCGCAGTAATAGACCGGAATCCGGTGGCCCCACCAGAGCTGGCGGGAGATGCACCAATCGCGGATGTTCTCCATCCAGTTAAAGTACGCCTTGTCAAACCGCTCCGGAACAAAACGGATATCGCCATTTCGCACCGCGGCAAGCGCCGGCTCCGTCAGGGGTTTCATATCCACAAACCACTGTTTGGACACGATGGACTCGATCGTTGTATGGCAGCGATAGCAGGTGCCGACATTATGCGTATACGGCTCCACCCTGACCAGCGCCCCGCAGGCGTCCAGATCCGCAACGAGCGCCTTGCGGCAGTCGAAGCGATCCATCCCCTCATACTTGCCGCCCAGCTCGTTGATATGCCCATCGTCCGTAAACACGCGCATGACCGGCAGGTTCGCGCGGCGCCCCACCTCAAAGTCGTTCGGGTCGTGGCCCGGCGTGATCTTGACCGCGCCGGTGCCGAACTCCATTTCGCAGTAGGCGTCGGCAATGACGGGGATTTCACGCCCAACCACCGGGATGACGACGTTTTTGCCGATGATATCCTGATAGCGGGGGTCTTCCGGGTTGACCGCAATGGCGGTATCGCCGAGCATGGTTTCCGGCCGCGTCGTCGCGACCGTAATCGAATAGCTGCTGTCCGGGGCGTCGTACCGGATATGCCAGAGCGAGCTGGCCTGTTCCTCATACTCGACCTCAGCATCCGACAGCGCGGTCTTGCAGTCCGGACACCAGTTGATGATCCGGTCGCCCTTATAGATCAAGCCTTTGTTGTAAAGGTCCACGAACACCTTGTTCACCGCACGGTTGCAGCCCGCATCCATCGTGAACCGCTCGCGCTCCCAGTCACAGGACGAACCAAGCTTGCGAAGCTGCTGCACGATGGTCTTGCCGTAATCCTCACGCCATTTCCACGCGCGCTCCAAAAATGCCTCGCGGCCGATATCGTTTTTGGTCAGACCTTCGGCGGCCATCTGTTCCACGATCTTGACCTCCGTCGCGATCGACGCATGATCCGTGCCGGGAAGCCAGAGCGCTTCAAACCCGCGCATGCGCTTATAACGAATGAGCGTGTCCTGCAGGGAATTGTCCAGCGCATGTCCCATGTGGAGCTTGCCCGTGATGTTCGGCGGCGGAATCACGATACAGTAGGGCTGTTTGTCCGGATTCGGCTTTGCATGGAAGTATCCGCTCTCCTCCCAGTGCTGATACCACCGCGATTCCACCGCGGACGGATCGTATGTCTTTTCCATTTCCAGTGCCATCACCATGTCCTCCCAATCAAGAAAATAAAAGCGCCCGTTCCGTCAAAGGACGAAACGGGCGCTCGCGGTACCACCTTTGTTGGACGGCTGCAGCCGTCCCACTCTAAGCCTTAACGCGGCTCCTGCGTGCGCCGCTCACAAACGCTTCACGGCGCATGCTCAAAAGCGACCTTCCAATCATTTCCCTGCCGCAGAACCTTGCAGCCGGTGGGTTCCGCTCTCTGCTGCCGAAATGACCGTACTCCTCTTTTTCATCGCACGCTATTCAATCTTCGCATAGTGTACCGCACATTTTGGCAGTTTGTCAACCGTTCTTCACCTGTTCATCCGCCCAAACATCCATGCGCTCTCGCAACAGATTGAAATAGGCCGGACCATAGCTCAGGTACTGGGTCAGCACATCCTTCTGTACATAAGCCTCCCCGAGATCCGCGCTGAGCGAGCGCATCATTCCGGCAAGCTGCGTATAACCCAAGGCATAGGAGAACGCATAAAACGGCATATTGACCGAGAAGGTATAGAGCCAATTCACGACTGCATCATCCCCAAAGCCATAGCTGCTCAGGTATTTCTTCAAATCCTCCGGCTCCATGCCTTCATAATTGACCTTGATGCTCGCGATCGCCAGCAGCATCGCATTGCCCACCATCTCATCGCAGAACCGCATCATGGTGGTGGTGCGGTTGTACTTTGTCTGCGCCAGTATGGCAAGCTCCTCGGCAAACTGCGCCCAGCCCTCCACATAGCCGGGGAACGGCAAAACCTGCTGCATCCATCCAAGGCCCTCCAGATTGCGCTGATACAGATGCTGGTACATGTGTCCCGGGTATCCCTCGTGCGCCAGCGTCAGAAACAGATAGGTCTGGTCGGCGGCCGGATTCAGAATCACCGTATTGTCCTGCCAATCGTCGATGGCCGGCACGGCATAGGCAGCCGGACTCATGAGCGCTTCCAGTTCCGGCGGCACCTGCCGCGTTTCATAGCTGTGCGCGGGCAGTTCCGGAAGCGCCGACTTGCTGAGCGTCTCCAATTCCGAAAGATCCGCCTGTACATCGCCGCTGGTCAGCGGGATGTCGGGATCTTCGCTCGCCTCCGCCTCCATGCTAAAGGTCTGATAGGAATAGATCAGGTAGGCAAACTCCTGTTCCAGCAGCGCGAGCGCATCCTCCGGCGAAAAATCCGCAGCGGCCTCGCTCTGCATGCCCAGCGTAAAATATAGCAGTCCTTCTTCGCCGAAGGCATGCATTCCCTCTTCGTTGCGGCAGGTGTCCGACAGTGCGGCAAGTCCCTCGCGCAGCGTTACAAACGCTTGCAAAAACGCTCCGGACAGCAGCGTTTCTCCCTGCTCCCGGTATGCGGCGCGCTGCTCGGCGGTCAAATCCGCAACCGCGTCCAGCGATTTTTCAAACTCCGAAATCAAGAACAGCTTGTCGCCGGCGTCGATGATCTGGTCGAGATCGGCAAGTATCGCCTCCAGCGCGCTCTTTGTCATAAAGCGCCCGTTTTCCGACCGTTTCTGCTCGTATGCCAGCACCTGCGACAGATACCGCGGCGTATCGGCAACCAATTCCAGATACGCTTTGACATCCGCTTCCGTTTCGATTTCAAACAGCCAGAGCGCGACGGGCAGGTTGACCTGCAGCCCGGTGTACTGGGTCAGCGGCTCGTAGTAATACTCCAGCGCATCACCGGCGATGTTCGCTTCAAAATATTGCTGGAGAATATCATAGGAAAGCTGTTCCTGCTCCGTCAACTGCTCGCGGTCGATCTCCAACAAACGTTCCAGATAGGTCACGCAGGCAGCGACATCCGCATGCGAGGCCTCCTCGGACAGATCTCCCCACGTCATAGGGATCGCGGATGCGTCGATATCAAACGCAGCCGGATCTCTGAGCGTTTGGTGCAGCGACCACCCGCTATCGGATACAAAGCTGACAAACACCTCGCGATCCAACGCCGTAAAGCGTTCGGAGGCGCTCTCCTGAGGCTCGGGCGTTGCTTCCGGCGTAGGCTCCGCGGTCGGCTGCACATCCGTCTCCGGCGTCGATGTCGCGACCGGCGTTGCCGTCTGTTCCGGTTCCGGCGGCAGCTTGCAACCGGTCATGGCGGCGGCGATAAGAATCACCATCAGGAATGACAGCAATCGCCGCAGCTTCTTTTGCATCAGCATCATTCTTCGTCTCCTCTCCGATTCAATGATAAAGCGCATCCATAATTTCATAGAGTTTTACAAAACGGCCGTCCGGTGTGACAAGCCCAAGGTGCAGATGGTTCACGGCGCTGTTGCCGGTGTTGCCGACATGGCCGATCAGATCGCCCGCCTTCACGCGCTGCCCTTCCCGCAGAAAATCCGTCTTACGAATCATATGATAGTAGTGGTATTCATATCCGAGATCATCCAGCACGACCACATAATAGCCCGGGATGTCCTGATAGCCGATGTAGAGCACCGTGCCGTCCGTGCAGCTGTAGATATCGGAATTGGCTGGCGCGCGCATGTCCAGCCCAGTATGCTTGCGCGTGTTTCGGGACCGTCCCTGATACCAGCGATCAAAAAAGGCAGCACGCTCCAGCGGTTTTTGAATGGACGCCACATAGATCGGATCCAGTGCCGGCATTTCGTATTCCGTCTCCTCGCCGCTTTCATCGAACACGGTGGCCAGATAGCATTGGATATAGCGGGCGTTCATATACAGGTCGCGATCCGTTCCCGCAAGACTGTACAGCAGTTTCTGAAGGTCGGCGGGAGCAACGTCTGCCTGCAGAAGATAGTTCCCATTTTCCAGTTCCTGCAAGGAGCAATTTGCCCCGAAGATATCCCAGCTGTCCGTATCCGCCGGCATGGCCCACAAAAGCGCGCCGACATACTTCCAGTCCGCCGTTTCAACCCGGCAGCGGTATTCGAACACGATGTCCGGAAAGCTATCCTCCAACTGCCGCACAGCGTCCTCACAGCTCTCACAAAGGGATAGATACCACTCCTGACAGAGCTGCTGCAGATTTTGCACATGATCCAGCACATCCGAAAAGGATGGCGTATCCGGGAATTCCAGCGCTTCAAACGCCGCCATAAAGTCATAGCTGTCCGGGATGGAATACAAAATTTCGCAGAATGCGCCGATCACTTCCGCCGCCTTGGGCGGCGGCGGCATCGTCGGCTCCGGCGTCGGCACGGACGTCGGCACCGGAGCGGCGGACACTCCGGCCGCCACGGCGTCCTGCTGCATGCTTTCAAAGGGAGCGCAGGCCGAAAAAACCACCGCAAAGATCACCAACGCGATGCGCAGCAGGGGGATTCTCTCAGACCTCATGTTGTGAAAAGCTCCTTAGCTTCGTCCGATTGTCCATTCCATCCCAGTTTTTGCAGTGCGGAAACAAAGTATACGGGGAGCGGCGCGAAAAACGTCATCTGCTCACCGGTCGTGGGATGGCGCAGTTGCAGGCGGTATCCATGCAGCGCCTGCCCGTCCAGTCCAAGCTGCCGCTTGGAGCAGCCGTATACCGCATCCCCCGCGACCGGATGGTGTATATAGGCCATATGGACGCGGATCTGGTGCGTTCGCCCGGTTTCCAGCCGCACGCGCAGCAGCGTATGGGTGGTGAAGCGATGCAGTACAGACCAGTGCGTCACCGCGTTGCGCCCGTTTGCGATAACCGCCATGCGCTTTCGATCCGTCGGATGGCGGCCGATGTTCGCATCCACCGTGCCTTCGTCCTCCCGCAGATTCCCATCCACCAACGCAATGTAGCTTCTTCCGGCCTCATGCGTTTTGAACTGATCGGTCAGCGACTGATGTGCCGCATCGTTTTTTGCGACAACCAGAAGGCCGGACGTCATGCGGTCAATGCGGTGTACAATGCCCGGTCGCAGCGCGCCGCCGATGCTGGAAAGGCTGCCGAAATGATACAGAAGGCCGTTGACAAGCGTGCCGGAAGGATGTCCCGGCGCAGGATGCACCACCAGCCCCTGCGGTTTGTTGATGACGCAGACGTCCGCATCCTCATACACGATATCCAGCCGCATCTCTTCCGGTACGGCATCGATTTCTGCCGGTTCGGGGTAACGAATCTGTACGCTGTCGCCTGCGGCCAGCACATGGTTGGGCTTGACCCGGGCGCCGTTGACAAGCACATCGCCGTCGCGGATCAGGCGCTGCAACTGGCTGCGCGAGAGATCAACCGTGTCCGCCAGATACCGATCGATGCGCTCCGCTGCTGCCGCCAGCAGGGTTTCCTCATTCATCGGTATGCGCCTCGCTGCCGGTCTGCCGCTTTTCCGGTTCCAATGCGTTGAAAATGGATTTCTCCTTCACAAACAGTGTATCCACCAGAAGGAGCGCAGCGCCGATGGTGATAGCGCAGTCCGCAACGTTGAACACCGGAAAGCGGATCAGGCAAAAATCGAACATATCGCGCACATACGACAGTATGGCCCGGTCGATCAGGTTGCCGCAGGCGCCTGCTATCAGCAGCGCGATGCAGATGCGGCCCAACGTACCGATGTGTGCGCGTTTTTTTACCAGCAGCAGCACTAGCAACACGCAGAAAATCGGCGTAAGCGCCAAAAACAGCCACTGTTTCCCTGCCAGAATCCCCCACGCGGCGCCGGTGTTATGGACGTTTGACAGCTGAAAAACGCCGTCGATCAGCGGAACGGACGTTCCGAACGGTATGAACAGCTCGGTCAAATATTTGGCTACCTGATCCACGATCAGAATGGAAACAATCAAAAGCAGTTCCAGCACAGCGCATACTCCTCGCTCCAAATTAAAAAAAGTATATCATGCTTCATCCGGCGATTCAATCAAACCATCTGTGAACAAATCCGGATACAGCGTCCGATATGCCTCCAGAGCGGTCTGAACCTTCTCAACATAGCACTCCGTTTCCGGGTACGGGATGGCGGTCAGGATACCGTTCTGCGAGTAGGCGGGGTCGTCGAGCCACTTTTCCACGCTGCCATGACCGGCGTTATAGGCGGCAATGATATGCGGCAGTTCTCCTTCAAACCGGTCGGTTAAAAAGCGCAGAAACCAACAGCCAAACCGCACGCTGCATGCAGGGTCGTAGAGCATCTGCTCGTTGTATACCTCATCCAGCCCCAGCTTATGCGCAATCCACGTTCCGGTGTCCGGCATGATCTGCATCAGGCCGATCGCGCCGACAGAGCTGACGGCATCGCTTTTGAAGCTGCTCTCACAGCGCATGATGGCCAGAACCAGATAGGGATCGAGCGCATACTCGGCTGCGCAGGTCTGAATCTCCTCCGTATAGGCGACCGGGTATTCCCGCTCCATTTTCCGCCGTTCCCCCCGCTCAATCAGAAAAAAAGCAGCGTATGCCGCGACCACAAGCACAAGCAAGGCAATGACAATGAATATCCGTTTCTTCTTCATACAAGGCTCCCGCAAAGCCGCGCATAGAGCGCATCCACCTGGCGATACAGCGCTTCGAGATCCCCGCTGTTGTCGATCACAAAGTCCGCACGCCGCACCTTTTCCGACTGCGGCATCTGCGCGCGCACGCGGGCCATGGCCTGTGCTTCCGTACAGCAATCGCGCTTGCAGACGCGCTGCATCCGCACCCGATCCTCCGCCGCTACCACAATGGTACCGTGCATCATCTGTTCCCAACCGCTTTCAAACAGCAACGGCACATCAAAAACGACCGGCCGGCAAGCATCCCTCTCAGCCGATGCCAGCCGCAGCATTTCCGTTTGAACGGCGGGATGGATGAACTGGTTGAGCTGCTGCCGCAGCGCGTCATCCGAAAAAACGATCGCCGCCACGCGCTTTCTGTCAATCGTGCCGTCCGCTTTCAAAATATCGGAGCCAAACAGCTCTATCGCCGCTTCATAGCAGCATCCGCCGCGCTCGAGCGCACTGCGGGAGATGGCGTCGGCATCGAGAACGAGCGCGCCAAGCTGCCGGAAACGTTCGGAAACCGTCGACTTTCCGGCTCCGATGCTCCCGGTCAGGCCAAAATAATTTTTCCGTACCATATTCATTTGGTATCAAACCAACTGTGACCCGCACGCACATCCGCAATCAGCGGTACGCGCAGTGTGCAAACATGTTCCATACAATCCTGCACGAGCGACATCACCCGCTGCTGCTCCTCCTCCGGTGTGTCGAAAATCAATTCGTCATGTACCTGCAGGATCAGCCGCGCACCCAACTGCTCGCTGCGCAGCCCGTCCGCCGCATGCACCATCGCCAGCTTGATGATGTCCGCCGCGCTGCCCTGAATAGGCATGTTCATCGCCACCCGCTCGCCAAAGGAGCGCGTATTGTAATTGCTGCTCTTGAGCTCCGGCAGTGCGCGCCGCCGGCCGAACATGGTCACGGCATAGCCGCGCGCCTTCCCTTCCTCCACACAGCGCTCCATAAACGCGCGAATCCCGGGGTAGCGGTCAAGATAGCGCTTAATATACTCGCCCGCCCGTTTGACAGGGATGTTCAGGTTTTGCGAAAGGCCGAAATCGCTGATGCCATAGACAATGCCGAAATTGACCGCCTTTGCGGCGCTGCGCATCTCGCCGGTCACCTCTCCGGCCGGCACGCCGAACACCTCGCTCGCCGTGCGCCGGTGGATATCTTCGCCGCTGACAAACGATGCAATCATGCCCGCATCCTCGCTCAGGTGGGCGAGCAGCCGCAGCTCAATCTGCGAATAATCGGCGCCGACGAGCACATTGCCGGGGCTGGCAACAAAGGCTTTTCTTATCTCCCGACCAAGCGGCGTGCGTACCGGGATATTCTGAAGGTTCGGCTCGATGCTGGAAATGCGGCCGGTGGCGGTCACGCACTGCTGAAAGCGCGTGCGCACCCGCCCGTCCTCGCCCGAGCGCGCATGGAGCAGGCCGTCGATAAACGTGCTCTTGAGCTTGGTCAAAAACCGGTACTCCTGCACCAGCGCCACAATTGGATGGTGCGCTTGCAGCCGGTCCAGCGTCTCGGCATCCGTGGAATAGCCGGACTTCGTCTTTCGCTGCGGCGGCAGGCCGAGACGTTCGAACAGAATTGTGCCAAGCTGCTTCGGGGACAGTATGTTGAAGCGCTCGCCCGCCATGTCATAAATCTGGCCGGAGAGCGTTTCGGCACGCTCTTCAAACTGGCGTTGCATGCCAAGCA
Source organism: Clostridiales bacterium (assembly GCA_019416935.1). GTDB lineage: Bacteria > Bacillota > Clostridia > Christensenellales > CAG-138 > Aphodomorpha. The sequence continues at coordinate 74,518 of DXWI01000004.1, forward strand.
AACTCTGCTCGTCGACGGGGAACCCGACGCGCTCCATATCATACAGCACTTTGGAGAGCGGCATCTCCATGTCGTCATAAAGCGAGAGCAGTTCCTGCTGCCGCAGCGCATCGTACATGCGTTCCTTCAGCACAAACAGCTGCGCGGCCGTTGTCTCGCGCGTATGGAACGCCTGCTCCGCCAACTGCTGAAGCGAGCCTGCCGGGCGGATCGCATTGAGCAGATAGTCGGCAATCATGGCGTCAAAACCGATGGAGGCGACGGAAACGCCATAGGCTGCCGCCTGATGGCGAAGCGATTTCCCGTCGAACACCAGCTTTTCCACATCGTTGTCTTCCAGCAGGCTGGAAAGCGCTGTCCAAATGCGCTCCGGCTGCAGCACCGCGTCAAACAGCGTTTCGCCCGCCGTGATCACATAGGATCGTTCCGGTGAAAAAGAAAAGGATAACTGTGCGTCCGCACAGATTGCAAGCGCCGTGGGGTTTGGCCGGTCCCGGAGAATGGACAGGAGTTTTTCCTCAGAGTCCACAAAAACTGTTTCCACGGGCTGCATGGCGATTGATATTTCCGGCTTTGCCGCATGTTCGGGCAGCTTTGCCAGCACCCCCCGCAGCTCCAGCGTGCGCAGTCGCTCTGCCGCCTCCGGCAGACGTTTCGCCGTAAAGCGGCACGCTTCTAGCTGCATCTCTACCGGTGCGCCGGTATCGATCGTGCCGAGCCAGAAGCTCAAGCGCGCGGATTCTGCGTGCTCCCGCACCCTCTCGCCGAGCTTGCCCTTGATCTCGCCGGCGTTTTCCAGCACCGATTCCAAGGTGCCGTATGTGCCGAGCAGCTTGAATGCGGTTTTCTCACCCACGCCCGGAATGCCCGGAATATTGTCCGACGAATCGCCCATCAGCCCCTTCAGGTCGCGCATTCGCTCCGGCGTCAGGCTGTATTGCTCCATCAGGAGCTCCGGGGTATACTCGACCGTCTCCGTCAGGCCGCGCTTTGTCAAAAGCACATGCGTCAAGGGAGAAACCAGCTGCAGCGCATCCCGGTCGCCCGTTACAAGCAGCGCGGCCATCCCCCGCTGCTCGGCGCGCTTGGCAAACGTGCCGAGAATATCATCCGCTTCATACCCGGGCTGTTCGCAAACCGCAATGCCCATCTCGCGAAGAAGCGTTTGGAGCATCGGAAACTGGCGGCGAAGATCCTCCGGCATTTCCTTTCGGCCCGCTTTATATTGATCAAAGCGTTTGTGGCGGAACGTGGGCTCATGCACGTCGAACGCGACGACCATATGGGAGGGATCGGTGTCCGCCAGTTTGAGCAGCATCATCAAAAAGCCGTGCAGCGCTCCCGTCGGCGTACCATCGCGCGTCGTCATGTCCGGCAGCGCATAATAGGCTCGGTACAGCAGGCTGTTTCCGTCAATCGCAATCAATCGTTCCATTGGCTTTTACCCTCAATTTCGGAATGGTTTTTGTGCTCAGCGATGCTGCAATCTGCCGCCCGTCTGCAGCAGGCGAAAGATCTTGGCCGCGCTGTCGCGGAGCTGCTGCAGCGCTTCTTCAACGTTGGCCGGCGCGCTTTTTGCGCCCTCCAGCACCACGGCGGGAACGTTCTGCTCGGCGCAGCGTCTGATAATCTCCTCGACGGCACGTCCATGCGCGCCTTCCGCGCGTCCATCGCCGGTCACAACGATGGATACATCGCTGATGCGCGCATCGAAGCCGGCGCGGTCCAGAAAAAAGGCAGCGCCCGACCCGCTGTCAATGATGCGGATCTGCACATCACCGATCTTGGGGTGCAGCGGCAGACGAAACGGCTCCCGTTCATTGCAGGCAGCCGCGCCGTACAGGCCGATGATAAAGGAAGTATACCCAATATCGAGCGTTTCGCAGAGCAATTGCTGCGCATGGGCCTGGGATTCGCTCTCGATCACGATGGTGCGATCTGGCAGAATCCCGTATTGCGCATCCTGCTTGCTGCCTTCGGCATCGATAACGGACGTCTGCACATATCGCCCGCCAAGCGCATGCAGCAGCGCATCGGTCGTTCCCCTGCCGCCATCCGCCAGCGGATAGGGAACGATCTGCGCGAGCGGAAAATAGGCGTATGCCACTCGCATCACGCAGCGAATGGCCTGCTCCGGCGTCAGAAGGCCGTAATACGCGTCCGGTGCAATCAGAAACACCGCCGGTTCCAACAGCGGGTCCAGCGGCTTGTTGTTGCCGTGAAAGCGCATGCAGCCAAAGGCGGTTTCCCCATACTGAACATTTCCGTCATCGCCAACCGTGCCCAAAAACTGGTATCCTTCGAGCTGTTCCAACCGGTTGTTCTGGAGAAACGGGCGATAGAACAGCAGGTAGGAGCAGATCAGCGGGTGGGAGGACAGGCGTGCATACAACGCGCGGCACCGGCCGAGCGACGCTTTTGAAAACACACAGATATAGCAGGACGTCTGGTATTCCTCCTGACGCACGCCGTAGAGCTCCATGCCGGAAACCTCCGCCGGTGAAAGGCAGGAAAACAGCAGATTCCATGCATCCGCCGGAGAAAACGCTTCCGCGTCCCGCAATGAAAAGCGCAATCCCAATGAAAATCGTTTGAACAACACGGTGGTTCAGCCTCCTCGGGCACTATTCGTCCTCCTGTTCGAGCAGCAGTTGCAGGGCGTCGTCCGCCTGCTGCCAGTCCGCATAGAGCTGCTCAAGCGTTTTTTCGGCCTGCGCCGCTTCCTCCGCAATGCGCATGGCAGCCGTATAATCCGCCGCCACCTCCGGTGCCGCCAGCCGGTCGCGGTACTCCGCAAGCAGCGTCTCCTGCGCTGCGACGCGCTCCTCCGCGCGCTTGAGCGCGCCGCGCGACCGCTGGATGGCGCTGCGCAGTTCGCGCTTGAGCCGATAGGCGTTCGGCTGCTTCGCCTTCTCCGTTTGCGCCTCCTCCTGACGCTCTGCCGCCGACGTCTGCAGCGATGCGCTGTAGGCCGACCAGTCGCCGGAAAAACCGCTTAGGCCGTCCGGTGTGAGCACGAGAATCCGATCCGCAATGCGGTTGACAAAATATCGGTCGTGCGTCACGATCAGCATCGTTCCGTCGTAAGCCGAAAGCGCCCGCTCCAGCGCCTCGCGCGATGGAATGTCCAGATGGTTCGTCGGCTCGTCCAGCAGCAAAAGATTGCAGCCGGAGAGCATCAGCTTGAGCAGCTGGATGCGCGCCAATTCGCCGCCGGAAAGATCACCGATCCTCTTAAATACGTCGTCGCCGCGGAACAAAAACTGGCCAAGCGCCGAGCGAAGCTGCTGCTGGTCAAGCCGGGGAAACAGCATGGACGCCTGCTCCAGCACGGTATAGTCTGGCTGCAAGCCGCGCATGGACTGCTCATAGTACCCGATCTGCACGTTTGCGCCGAGCTGAAAGCTGCCTTCATCGGGTTCCTCTGCGCCGGTGAGAATGCGCAGCAGCGTCGTCTTGCCGCAGCCGTTTGCGCCGAGCAGACAGACATGTTCCCCGCGCTGCAAATGGATGTTCGCATCTTCAAACAGCGTGCGCCGTCCGAAGGACTTTTTCAGTGCATGCACCAGCAGCACGTCGTTTCCGGCCGGCTCTACGGCATGAAACGAGAACCGGATGGAGGCCGGATCGACAGCGGGCTTGACCATCTCCTGCCGGATACGCGCAAGCTGCTTCTCCTTGGATGCAATGGTCACATAGTTGCGCGCCTGATTCCAGCGGCGCTGCTGCTCGATGATGCCCTGAATGCGGCGCACCTCTCGCATTTGATTATAGTATTTTCGTTCCGCCGCCTCACGCGCATCGAGTTTGAGTTCAAGATGTCTCGAGTAGTTGCCTCGAGAGGAGAGTATGGCGCCGTTCTCCATTTCCATCGTTCGTGTGGTGACGCGATCGAGAAAATAACGGTCATGCGAGACGACCAGAAACGCGCCGCGATAGGAGAGCAAATACTCTTCCAGCCACTCGATCGCCGCGATATCAAGATGGTTCGTCGGCTCATCGAGCAGAAGCAGGTTGGATTCGGAAAGCAGCACCCGTGCAAGCAGCGCCTTTCGCAGTTCTCCGCCGCTGAGCAAATCGGCCGGCTGTACGAGCGCCTGCTCCGAAAAACCAAGTCCCAGCAGAACCGCGCGCGTCCGGCTGCGGTAGGTGAGCCCGCCCCGCTGCTGATATTCCTCCTGCATGCGGCACTGCCGGCGGATCAGCGCATCATCCGGTTGGCTCTCCAGCTTTTGGGAGATCTCGGTCAGCCGCCGCTCCATCTCCATCAGGGGCAAAAACTCCTGAAGCGTTTCTTCCAGCAGCGTGCGGCCCTGCCCATCCGGCTGACGCTGCATGAGCCACGTCATCCGGCATTCGGAAGCACGGTGCACCTGTCCCGCATCCGCCTGCTCGTCGCCCATAAGAATGCGCAGCAGTGTGGATTTTCCGCAGCCGTTCACACCGACAAGCCCGATGTGGTCGCCCTGGGCGATTTCAAAGGAAATATCGGAGAACAGCGTTCGTTCCCCGAAGTGCTTTGCGATCTGTTGTACCTGTAACAATGCCATGTATTTCTATCTCCGTGGCTATCATTCTATCACGACCATGTACAAATTGCAAAACAAACGGCGTTCTGTGGTCTTTCCGACTCCGGGAATTCGCAGAATGTTCAAACTCAACACGTCCTTTCTCGTGTATACTGTTACCAGAAGTTTCGAAACCGTTACTGCAAACAGGAGGTGGAAAAATGCCATCTAAGAAGAAACAGCTCCAAACAGAGCGCGCCTCTTCCCGACAGATTTCTCCTGTCACTCTATTTTCCAAGCGGGCGCGCACTTGGATCGTTGCCGTCTGTTCGGTCGCGCTCATCTGCTTTGTACTGCTGCCGCTCTGTCTGGACCGGCTGAGCTCCGCAAATACGCAGTCCGCCGCCGCCATTGAGCAGGCGGACACATCGGAATTGGAACGTGCCTCCGAGCCGCTGACCGCGGCGGCGCCTGCCACGCCAGAGCCGACCGCCGCGCCGGACGCGGGCAGCCCGGCAACACCCGAGGTGCACGTTTCCCAATACTCCACGCTCAAGGTGGACGATAAATACCCCGCGGTCATTCAGCTTCATTCAAGACTGGTGACGCTCGGCTATCTGGAATCGGACGAACCGAGCGAATGGTACAACGATGCGACCGCCGACGCGATTTCCCTGTTTCAACGCACACTCAACCTCGAAATGACCGGCGTTGCCGACAGCGCACTGCAGGAAAAGCTGTTCAGTACGGACGCCGCTTCCTATGAAGCAAAGCTGGGAGACAACGGCTCCGATGTGCGCAGCATGCAGTCGCTGCTCGCCGAACTGGGCTATTATGACGGCAAGGTCAACGGATATTTCGGCGTTGCGACAGAAGAAGCGCTCAAGGCATTCCAGAGCAAAAACGATATGGATGTAGACGGGATTTTCCACATGGACGACCGCGACCTGCTCTACTCTCAGGATGCAAAGCCGGCCGTGGACCCCACCCCGGTGCCGACGCCGAAGCCCACGCCCAAGCCCACGAAAAAACCGACCGCCACGCAAAAGCCGGAGACGACCAAGAAGCCGTCCAGCGCAACCCCGCGGCCGGACGACGGGAGCGACGTGGTCATTCCGGTCGATCCGCCGGAACCGGAAGAGACCTCCGTGATCGGCGTTCCCGAAGATCCCGCAACGCCCACGCCCGTGCCGCTCGTAACGCCGGAACCCATCGAGCCTCCCTCTGGCGGCGGAAACGCTTCGTATGGCTCCGGCATCGACGCAATGATCGCGTGTGCGCAGGATCAAATCGGCAAGCGCTATGTGCTAGGCGACGAAGGTCCAAACTCGTTCGACTGCTCCGGCCTGGTCTACTACTGCCTGACGAAGGCGGGCGTGAAAACGACGCGGTTTAGCGCCAACAGCTTCTCCAAGGTCGATAAATGGACGCTGATTTCCAGCATGGACGATCTGCGGCGCGGCGATCTGCTGTTCTTCACGGATGACGGCGCGAGCCGCGTGACGCACACCGGCATCTATATCGGCGGCGGCACCATGATCGACGCTTCCTCCAGCAACAAAAAGGTCGTGAAGCGCTCGTGCACGACTTCGTACTGGACCCGGAACTTTGTCTGCGCGAGACGGGTGTTCTGATGGCGCACTGTATGAATTGTCCCCGCCGCTGCGGTGCGGACCGGGAATCGCATATTGGCCTGTGCAACGCGGGGAAGCTTCCCCGCGTTGCACGCGTTGTGCTGCATCACTGGGAGGAACCCTGCATCAGCGGCACGCGCGGCTCCGGCGCGGTTTTCTTTGCCGGCTGTAACCTCGGCTGTATCTTCTGCCAGAACTATGCGCTTCACGACGGAACGCTCGGCACGCTCCAGACGGTGGATATGCTCGCCGCGCGCTACCTTGACCTGCAGGCGCAGGGCGCGCACAACATCAATCTGGTTACGCCCACGCCGCATCTGGACGCAATCCGACAATCGCTGCTGCTGGCCAAAGCCATGGGGCTGAGAATTCCGGTCGTCTACAACACGAACGCATATGAACTGGTGGACTCGCTGCGCACGCTCGAAGGTCTGATCGACATCTACCTGCCCGATTTTAAGTACGTCACACCGGCGCTTGCTGAGCGTGTCTCGGGCTTTGGCGACTATTTTTTGTTTGCATCCGACGCGATACAGGAGATGTACCGTCAGGTCGGCACGCTGGCGGTCGATGCGGACGGCATTGCACAGCGCGGTCTGCTGATCCGTCATCTCGTTTTGCCCGCCTGCGTGGATGAGGCGCGGCGCGTGCTCGACGCCATCCGTTCGTCGCTGCCGTCTGACACGCATCTCTCGCTCATGCGGCAATACGCCCCCACGCCGAACATCACAAAGCCGCCGCTCAATCGCCGTTTGACCGATCGAGAGTACGACCGGATCGTGGACTATTGCATCTCTCTCGGCTTTGAAAACGTTTGGTGTCAGGAAAAGGAGAGCGCAACGCTGGCCTATACGCCCCGATTTGCAAAAATGCTATAAAAATGACACATTTTTGCTCCGATCTGCGCTTGTTTTTTAAAAATTTGCATGATATACTGTAGTCAATGAAAAATAGATATCTGGTTTCCGTCCGGCTGTAACGTTTTTTCATTACCGATTTCCTCCTTATAAACGCGTAACGAACTACATATGTACATCATATACCAAACTTTTCCGGCGTCTGGGCACCGCTGGAAAAGGCAAATCGGACGGAAAATGAAGAGCCACCGGCATTTGCGGGTGGCTCTTTTATGCATTGACTCCGGCCGTGTCCGCACGATCCGGATGGTCCTCAACGTATTTACAGGCCCAGTTGCTCCTGAAGCATGCGAAGCTCTCCTTCGGTCAGATAGCGCCATTCACCGGGCTTGAGCGTTCCCAGTTCCAGCGTTCCAAAGCGCTCTCGCTTCAATCGGAGCGTTCGATGGCCGACCGCCTCCGCCATGCGGCGAATCTGCCGGTTACGCCCTTCATGAATGGTGATGAGGAACGAGGTGTCCCCTCGCTGCGTGGTGCGGATTCGGTCGATCTTCGCCGGTGCGGTCATACCGTCGTCGAGCAAAACGCCGTTCGTCAATTTCGCGAAGTCCGATGCGGCAACCTTGCCGTCACAAACGACATAATAGGTCTTCTCCACGCCATAGCGTGGATGGGTCAGCCGGTGCGCCAGCGCGCCGTCGTTGGTCATGAGCAACAGGCCTTCCGAATTGAGGTCAAGCCTGCCCACATTATAAAGCCGCTCTGGCAAATCCCGAAAAAAGTCCTGCACGGTGCGGCGGCCCTCCGGATCCTCCGAAGTGCAGACAACGCCGCGGGGCTTATAGAACAGAATGACGACATGGCGCTGTTCGCGCTCCACCGGACTGCCATCCAATTCCACACGATCGCCCTCATCAACGCTCTGGCCAATCGAAGCTACTTCGCCGTTCACGCACACGCGGCCGGCCGCAATCAGCGCTTCGCTTGCCCGCCGCGAAGCAACGCCCGCCTCCGCCAAATATTTCTGCAATCGCATCGTATACCCCTCCATCCCCCGGTGTTCAGGCGCTCCAGCCGTCCAGAATCCGGTGCAGATAAAACCGAAGATCGGCAGCCGGTACGGCTTCTGCGGTAACCAGTTCACACGTCGCCGCAATCTCTCCGTTGACCAGCAGCGTCAGCGATCCCACGTTTGCTCCCGCCGCTACCGGCGCATGGAGCGCCTCCGGGCAAGCGAGCTTCCATTCGATCCGGTCGCTCCCATCGGTTGCTATCGGATACAGTATAGCGTCATTCGTGAAAATTGCCAAACCCTTTTTGGTTCCGCCGTGAATTTCTGTGTAGGCGATGCAGGTCCCCGCGTCCACGAGGCGCTGCGTCCGATACATCTCAAATCCGTAATCCAGCAGGGCATACGCGCCGTTCCACATATCCGGACAGTTCAAAACAACGCCGACCAACATGGTGCCGTCCCGTTCCGCCGAAAAGGCGAGGCAACGGCCGGCCGCTTTGGTATAGCCGGTTTTGACGCCGTTTCCGCCCTCATACTGCCAGAGCACCTTGTTCTTATTCTTCAGCGTCCGGCTGACGTCGCCGGATGCCGTTCGATGATAGGTGGTGCCCACGATGGTGCGAAACGTCTCGTTCTGCATGCCTGCTGCGGCAATGCGGCACAAGTCGGCAGCGGTCGTATAGTGATTCTCATCGGGCAAACCGTTCGGTGTGACAAAATGGGTGTCCGTACACCCGAGTTGTACCGCGCGCTCGTTCATCAGCTCCGCAAACGCCTCCACGCTCCCCCCGACATGGCAGGCGATAGCGATTGCCGCATCGTTGCCGGAGGTGAGCATCAGGCCATAGAGCAGATCGGACATGCGCAGTTTTTCGCCGCTGTTGAGATACATGCTCGATCCCTCCACGCCATATGCCTGAGCCGGCACCGTGACCCATTCATCCAGCGCGCAATGCTCAATAGCGAGCAGCGCCGTCATGATCTTCGTCGTGCTCGCCATGGGGAGCCGCTTATCCGCGTTCTGTCCCGCAAGCAGCCGCATGGACTCCACCTCCATCAGGGCTGCCCCGCCGGTTTCAATGGCAGGGGCTTCCTCCACGGCCAGCGCAGAAAACGGCAGGCAAAGCATCAGAACGGCAACCGCCAGCGAAAGCGCGCGTCTCATTCCTGCTGTTCCTTTTGCTCTTTCCGATCTTCCTGATCGTTCCAACCGGTCCCGTTGTCCTGACCGGCTCTTTTGCTTTGGCCGGACTTTGCATTGCAGCGCTCCGTCAAGGCCTGCACCATGCGTTCTGCTTCATGAATAAACTGCGGAACGCGGTCTATCAGGCGGTCGAGCGTCGTATCGCAGGTTGCGGGTACAACCGTCACATGGCCGCCCTGCAGCGTCAAAAACGCGGTCGGCGTCATGCACAGTCCCGCAACGGATGTGCCGGCAAACGGATATGGAAGCTGCGTTTCATCCAATGTCCGGCCGCAGCGCTGCACGCTGCTGTTCTTTCCCTCATATTCTCCGCCTCCGGACAAAAAGCCGAGCGACACGCGGGCTACGGGCAGAATCACGGCATCTCCAACCGCTACGGGCGTACCGATGACGGTGTTCACGTCAACGATCTGTTTGAGCTGCTCCATGGTAGTCCGGAGCATGTTTTCAATCGGGTGCGACATATTATCTCATTACTTCTCCTTTGATCTACAAAATCGTTCACGAATAATTTGAGCAGCAGAGAGCGTTGCCATACCTTCCACTTTTAACCGGAAGAGCACGCTATCCGCATCCGGAACGCCCCCGATTGTTACATTGGGCGTGATGTGCTTGGAGAGCAAATATCGAAGAAGCTCCGCGAGCGCGCCCCATGACAGTGCGGACAGCGCGGGCGCACTCTCCATGCCGGCATACAGACATGCACGGGCGCTTTTCCACCTAATGGCATCCCATACCGCATGCGCCCAAGGGTTGGACTTCTCCTTTTTCTGAAATGCATGATACACCGGAGACACGACGCCGTTCTGCTTGACAAGGTCAATGGCCAGATACGGCGCGCTCAGCAGACTGATGCGAAAGCGAAAGGTGTGAATGGGCACCAGATACCGCACGTGTAGCGCGATGCAGCCGCCTGCAAGCTCCAGCCAAAGCTCGGCATGGATGCGGCAGGAGGTGAATGCGAGGATCGACAGCAGCGCCAAAACGCCTATCACACAAAAAAGCACCAACACATCCATAGCGTGTGCAGGTGCTCTGCTTTTTATCGTCGAAAACGGATTAAGACTCGAGATCTTTCGGAATATACTCCTTGGCGTTCAGAATGTGATCGCGCAAAAGATCGCAGGCCAGTTCATGATTTCCCGCGCGGCAGGCCGCTACGATGCGCTCATGCTCTCCGATCGACCGCTCCCGCCGGGATGCGCCGGCATAGAAATTGGTGCGCAGATACCGGTCAATATTCGCATGGATCATTTCCATGAACAGATCGGCAATGGCATTGTCGGCATGGCGGCTGAGAATATTATGAAACCGATAATTGAGTTCCTCGGTCCGAAACAGGTCGGTCTCCTGTTTCTGCGCAGCGATGACCTCATCCAGCTCGTCATAGTCCGCATCCGTCAGCAGCGGAATGCTGTTTTTCAGCAGCATCACGGACAGCGTTGCACGCACCTCCATCATATCGAGAATGGTGCTGCCGGAGAGCTTGGTAACGGATGCGCCCCGATTGGGATGAATGCGAACCAGGCCCTGCGCTTCCAGTTGCCGAAGTGCCTCTCGTACCGGAATGTGGCTCACGTTCAGCGCAGACGAGATTTCATCCTGCTTGAGCTGCGTTCCGCCCGGCAACGCGCCGCTGACAATTCCCTGACGCAAAACACGAAAGACCCATTCCTGCGTCGCTCCGGTTCGCGGCCCAACCTGCCCAGCAATGGCTTCATAATCCATGATTTCTGTTTCCCCTTCAATGATTTCAAAGAATTATATATGAACCATACAAATATATTATATGGTTGGGGAAACCCTGCGTCAACACCCTAAATCGAAACTGACAGTGAAATCGTCAACCGCCCGTCACCGAGACCAGAACGCGCTCCGAGCTCTGCCCGACCACCCGCTCGCCCGCCACCTCCAGCTGCGGATGCACGGGGATGACATAATAGGTATAGGTACCCGCGCCAATGCCGCTGTCGGTATAGGCAACGCTGCCCTCCCCGCCGGAAAACTCGCCCAGCATAATGGATTTCCCATCCGTCGTCTCCCGGTACAGCCGGTACAGGCAGAACGGGCTTGGCGCTTCAAAATAGATCATGACGGCGCTGCCCGCTGTCGCCGCGCGCAAAACGGTCGGCGGCGTCGGTATCATCCAATAGGTTGTATAGGCCTCCGGTTCCGTACCGGCAACAAACACCTCGGAATAGGAGGATTGCTCCGGCGTGAGCGAATTGGCCAGCACCGCGACATGCTCGTTATCGAGCGTATAGCTGTCCAGCCGGTACTCGCGCACGCCGTCCGGCATAACAAAATCCGGCGCGCCGCCATCGGGATACAGCGTGTCAAACACCTGCCGGAGCATCAGCGCCGGGTAGGTTCCTCCCGTGGCTGCGTCCGGCAGGCGGCCCGCTGTTTCGCTGTCATATCCCATCCAAACAGTCGCCGCATAGTTTGGATTATAAGCCGACATCCAAATATCGCGGTTGCCGTTTTCATCGCCGGTTGTACCGGTTTTGCCCGCAAGCGGAATGTCAAGCGTGCCGAGCCGCCGGCCGGTACCGGTCTGCACGGCCGTTTCCAGCATACTCGTCAGAATATAGGCGTTCTCCTCCCGCATGACCCGCTTTTGTTCGGGCGCATATGCGTACAGCGTGTTTCCCTCCGCATCGCAGATGGCGTAGATGAGCGACGGTTCCTTGTAGACGCCGCCGGCTGCAAAGGCGGCATAGGCGCCCGCGACCTGATAGGGTGAAACCCCGTAGGTAAACCCACCCAGCGCCAGCGCCAGACTCTGATCCTGCGCATCAAACGGGATGCCGACGCTCTGCGCAAACCGCTTTCCCGTGTCCACACCGATTTGCGACATAACGGAAACGGCGGGAATATTCAGCGAGCGTGTGACCGCCTCCCGCATTGTCACCCACCCGGAATATCTGCCGTTCGAATTGCTTGGCCGGTACCCGTCGAAATCCATTTCCTCGTCGAGCAGCATTGTCGCAGCGGTATAACCGCTCTCCAGCGCAGGCGCATACACCATAATGGGTTTGATGACCGAGCCGGGCTGCCGTCGGATCCGCGTTGCCCGGTTATAGGCAAGTCCGGTTTCATTGTCCCGCCCGCCCATGAGCGCGGCGACGCCGCCGGTGCGTACATCGACCACCACCAGCGCTGCCTCCACTCCATTTCCGCCCGCCTCGGGGAAATAGCTGTCATCCGCAAACATGCGTTCGCAGGCGGCCTGCAGATTGCGGTCCATGGCGGTATAAATGCGGTATCCTCCGGAAAGCAGCGTATCCATATCGACGTCCAGCAGATCGCACGCGTTATTCAGCACCAAATCCACATAATAGCCCCGCTTCTCGGCATTCTGGCCATGGCGCAGCGCAACCGGCTCGCCGATGGCGGCCGCATAATCCGCCTCACTCAGATGGCCGTACTCCTGCATGAGCGAGAGAATCAGATTTCTCCGCTTTACGCTGGCCTCCATATTCAGGTGCGGCGCGTACTTGGACGGCGATTTGAGTATACCGGCAAGCTGGGCCGCCTGCGCCACGGTCAACTCCGCCGCATGAACGCCAAAATATCCGCGTGCAGCCGCCTCGATACCATAATAGCCGCCGCCAAAATACACATAATTCAGATACATCTCCAGGATCTCATCCTTGTCATACTGTAATTCGAGCTGATAGGCAAGGATGGCCTCGTCGATTTTCCGCTCCATCTTTTTATCGTTTGTGAGATGGCTGAGCTTGATAAGCTGCTGACTGATGGTGGAAGCGCCCTGTACATAGGCCCCCGCCTTCAAATCGGCCCAAGCCGCACCAAAAATCCGGATGATATCAACGCCGAAATGATCGTAAAACCGGGCGTCCTCCGCAGATATGAACGCATATCGGACATGATTCGGAATCGTCTCAATGTCGGTCCAGATGCGGTCCTCGCGGGTATGCAGCGTTGTAACCTCCTGACCTGCCGCATCATAGAGGATGAGAGAGCGCTGCACATCCAGAATTTTATGCATATCGAGATCGCCCCATGCGTCCAGTTGCAGCACCCATGCCGCAGCAAGCGCGGCGACCGCACCAAAAAGCAAAAAAAGCGCAAGGCAGCAGCGTCGAAAGCGCTTTGCACGCCGCTTTCTAAGCTGCTGTATCTGTTTGGTTGTATACTCTCGTCTCTTTCCCCTCATAGGGGATATTGTGACCGGTTCGCCGTCAGGCGATACCCATTGGATGTGCGGCGGCCGCTTTTATTAACAGCAGCACATGCGGCTGCAGCAGTTGCAGCAAAGCAGGGTGGAGCAATCGTCGCAAAGCGTGTCCCTGCCGTCCCGCCCCGCAGACGCGGCGCTCGTTCTCGAAAGCGCCGCATAGGCGTTTCGATACTCATGGTTGGACGGTTCCTCCTCGTAGGCGCGCTGCATACAGGCGCGGGCCCTTTCGTACCATCCCTGCCGCAGATAGATGATGCCGTAGAGGTAATTCCACTCCGCATTGTGCATTCGGATGCTGTCGAGAATTGCTGCGGCTGCGCCCAGATTGTTGTGGCTGATCAAGGAGCGCACGCGCGCAAACCCGGCCGCATTGGGGCCGCGATATCCGGTGTTTCCCGGATTCCGTTCGCATCCGTAGGATGCGCCGGCGCTCTCTGCCGTTCCCTGCCGCTTTCCGATGAGCTCATAGGCGCGATTGACTTCCTTGAGCTTCTCCTCCGCCATCTCTTTGAGCGGCCCGTCGGCATATCGATCCGGGTGATACTTTTTGACCAACGCCAGATAGGCTGCTCGGATTTCCTCTTGGGTGGCGCTCTCGCTCACGCCGAGCACTCTAAAGGGATTCATGCGCGGCTCCTTTCAGCAGCGCGCGCGTCTGCGCGCCGCAGCCAAGGCGCAGAATGTTATTCAGCAGCGCGCCGTGTGCATGCAGTTCGATCAGATCCAGCGCCTTGCCCGCTTCATCCAGCGACATGTTGAGCAAAAATTCCGCATCGTCTCTCCCTAAGCCGGCGGTCTCAAACGCATTGTATCTTCCGGCCGCCGCGTCCCGGTCTCGATCCATCCAAGCGTCCGCCAGATAGATCCACCGGCCCAGATTATAGAACAGCCAGCCGACCGGCGCGCGTTCTTGCTCCGAAATACCGGGATACAATAATACCATATTCCGAAGCAGACAGCCGAATGCATCGGCCGGTACATCCGTACAGGCCGGTCGTTCGCATTCAATGGCCGAAAGTCGCTCAAGATCATTTCGGATCGACGCCGCAAGCGCCGGCTCGTGTCCGGCCGCCCGGGTCAGAGCGGAGCGAAGCAGCGCCGCTTTGGCAATTGCCCGATAGCTTCTGCGCTCATCGCGCCGGTCGTCGAGCAGTTTATAATAGGCGAGAATGACGTTTGCATTGGCCGCGTATGCAACAGCGGGATGGGCCGATACCGCCGGCTGCTTTCCGCGCTCCGGATGCGCGGGGCAAATCCGACGGCTGTACGCCGTTTCTCCATCGGTGCAGGCGGCAAGAAACAGCGCCAAAAAGGCGCAGTCATATTGCAGCGCGGCGCGCGCCGGCTGCCCGCATTCCCTTCCAATCGCACGACAGACGCCGCAATAGTAAGCGCGGTATACCGTCTGCTCCCGCACCTTTAACTCGCATTCCAGCGGACGGACAAGCCCAAACATGCTCTCTCCTACCATCGGCAAGCGAACCTTTCGGTTTTTGCACAACCGTTTTTATGGACATTGTACCATGGCTGCGGGCTGCGCGCCACTGTTTTCCCGATTCACGGCTCCACAATCAGCGCCACTATGCACAGGGCCGGCAGCAGAACCAGCAAAAAACTCCATATGCCGGCCGCAATGGCCCGTTTTCTGAACGCATGAATCGTATAGAGAACCGCATACACCGCTGCGATACCGAGGATCAGATAATAACCGGTCACATACATTCCCCCCTTTACTGAAACAGCGTCCTGTTGGCATAGTCCTGCATAACGACGTCGACCTCAAACCGAGCCTCCATCCGCTCAAAATGCGCTTTCCAATCGTATGTCTCCCATTCGGAAACACTTTTGAACTGTTTCACAGCCAGCTTGCCAAAGCCAAACGCATCGCTCCCCAGCCGGCGGCAAGTCAGAAAAACATCCTGCAACCGCTGTTCCAAAAGCCGGCTTAGATGCGTCTGGAGCTCCTGATTTGTGATACGCTCTAAAACTTCCGGATGCATCAAATCCGCTTCCAGCCGGATTTTGACGCACGCCGTCGGCGGCTCTGCCAGTACAAGCTCCGTTTTCGGGGCGTTCTCCATGCGAACCGCGATCGTCGCAATGCCGGAACCGTCCGGAAGCGAAAATTGAATATCGCCCATCTCAAATTCGCCGGTTGCCATCATCAGCAATTGCGTGTTCTGGCCGCTCAAAATGCCCACGAGCCGATCGGCCTGCATCAGTGCCGAGCCCGCAGCGCCCGTCTGGAGCAGGGTTTGCGTTGCAGTGCGGCCCCCGAGATAGGCATAGTCCGTCGAGCCGACGCTGTCCGCCGTTCCAAGCTGCCGGATATCGTCGTTCGTTCCCATGAGGGGAACGATCGCATCCGACGTCGGCTGCCGGATGCCCTGATACAGCATAAGGAAAGTGACCTGCGGCAACAGACCGGTATCCCTTGCGTAGGCCAGAAAGTGCTCCTGCAGTTTGTCGATGCTCTGTGTGCTCTCCTGACTGTTCAGTCCTTCCAAAACCTTTTTAGCCCCATCGAGCGCCACAAAGGTGTTTGCATTGTAGCGAATGCGCAGCTGCTCCATGGCGGTATTCATGATCGCGCTCAGCCGCCCCGATTCCTCAAGCAGCTTTTGATCAAAGATGAGCAGCGACGTGCGTACAAAGCTCAACTGATAGGGAGCGCTTCCGCTCACGGTTTCTATGGCCTGAAAGAGATTTTCCGCTTCGGCGGAAAAAAGCGTGAATCCATCTGTTCGGGGTTCGCTGGATTCCGTACTGAGTTTCTGTACTGCAAAGGTAATCCGATATGCAAAGGTTTCGCCGGGATCAAAGCCGATGGCAAGTACATACCCGCTCTCGTCCACGGTGTTCGCCTTCAGGCACCCGCCGGCCGCCAAGGGCAAGAGAATCGCTAGTATCAGGAGCAGTACGCGCTTCATGCCGATAAACGCTCCTTTCTAAAAAATGCTGCAGCGGCGGCGAGCAGCGGCGGCGCCAGCGCCAGAAGATACAGATTGTCGACGATCAGCGTGGCCGCCGTATTCGTCCAATTCGTGTTTTTGCTGACGAGCAGCGCCAGCGAAGCCGCCACTGCGGAAAAGGAGAGCGCCGGCGGACGCACATCGCCAATGCCCGTCGTTCTGCAAAGCAGAAGCGCGGCGGCATACAGATATCCGGCAACGGAGAGAATTCCCATAGCGATCCATGAAAACAGCACCAGTTTGTCCAGGCGCATATTGACGCCCGAACGCTGCGACATCAGCAAGCGGTACAGCGGGGATATAATTTCCCGCAGGTCCAGATAGCTGAACGTCAGACTGATGCAAAGCTGCAGCAGTATCACCAGAAGCCCGCCGCCCAAAATAACGATATATCCGTATTTTTCCGCGTTCCTGATCCCCTGTACGCCATCGGCATAGATGAGCAGCGCCAACACGGCCGGCATGCCCTGTGCAGCCATGCGTACAGCGCTCTGCACGATGGACACCGGGTTTTCCATCGGAAGCGGGAACAGGTGATAGGTCTCAAAAGCCGAAATGGGGATGAGCATCGGCAAGACAAACGCAATGGCGAACAGCCAGAACAGCATGCGCGCCGTCCTTCCGAGCGTTTCCAGCCCCATGCAGGCAAGCAGCAGCATAGGCGGCAAAAAATACAGACAGATGGTTGAAACCAGACTGTCCGAAAATACGAACCGTTTGAGCAGCAGTTGAAACTGAATCAGCGGTATCGCGGCGGAGAGGACAAGGAATGCAACCACGGCCAGCGCAGCGATTCGGCCGAACAGACCGCCAAGCGCATCGGTCAAAAACGCGCCCAGATGCTCCGCGCCCCGTCGCTTCATGGAGCGCACGATCACAAAAAACAGGAGCAACAGCAGCAGAAATGCGAGCGGGGCAGCAAAATAATTCGCATTTCCATACCGGTATCCTTCTGCTGCGTTTGGATAAAAAACCGCGCTGCTAACCAGGCCCATGGCCGCGAGGCTTGCGGCCTCCTGCCGGCCGATCCTGCCCTCGTTCAATTTCATGCGCGCTGCCTCCTTGAATTGGTAAAATCGCTCGGATCAGCCGTATTTCTCTCCCGGACGCGGATGATCTGCGGCTCCTTTGCATATGTTTTCGGCGCGACCGGCGCAAGGAACGGCACGCCGTAGGACTTGAGGGAGGCAAGCCATGCAATGGTCAGCAGCATCATGAGTACCAGCCCAAACAGTCCTCCGACCCATGCAGAGAGTACCAGAATGATCCGAAAGTACGACACTGCGATCTGCGTTCGATAATCCGGTATCGTAAAATTGCCCAGTCCGGAAAGCGCAACGATAATCAGCACAAATGTGCTGACAATATTGGCCGATACCGCAGCCTGTCCGAGAATCAGGCCGCCAATGATGCCGACGCTCTGCCCCATGGCCCCCGGCGCACCCACACTTGCCTCCCGCACCAGTTGAAACACCAGCTGCAGGAAGATTATCTCAAGCGCAAGCGGCAGAAACACCATGCTGCGCGACGAGGCGATCGTCGCGAGCACCTCTCCGCTGAGCATGCCCTGATGGTGCAACGCGATCGCCACAAAATACGCGGGCAATATCGTGGATAAAAAGGCGCCGAAATAGCGGACAATTCGAATGATCGAGGAGGACAGCGGACGAAGATATGCGTCCTCCGCCGACGTCATGAGCGTAAACAGTGTGATGGGCATCACGCGCACCTGCGGGCTTCCCTCGCAGAGGAGGACAACATGCCCCTCCATCACGGCGGAGGCGGCCCGATCCGGCCGCTCGGTAATCAGCGACTGGGGCAGCGGCGAATAGGGGTGCGTTTCGGTCAGTTGTTCCAGCGTTGTAATCGAAAGAATTTTCAGCGTATCCACGCGGGCCAGATGGCGCTTTACCTCGTTGACGAGACCCGGATTCGCCGTGCCCTCCCGATAGGCGATGGCCACCCGCACATTGTTCTTGCCGCCGGACGGCCGGAATTCGCAAACAAAATCCTCCGTCTTGACGATCTTGCGGATCAGGCTGATATTCGTTCGGATATTCTCGGTAAATGCCTCATGCGGCCCCAGAATGACCGTCTCGTTCAGCGGTTCGGAAACGCTGCGGCTTGGAAAGCCGCGCGTATCCATCAGAACCGCATGGTCGTCGCCGTCGAGCAAAACCGCCGTCCTGCCCTCGCTGACCGCAGTCTTTACATCGTTCCAGTCCTGCGTCAGGTTCGCATCCTGCATCGCGAGCACATGCTCAATGGCATACTGTGCAAGCGGCGGCTTCGCATCCTGCATGGCCTCCGTTTGCATCGAAGGCTTCAGAATGAAATCGTTGATCTGATCCGGGTTCGCCATGCCGTCCATAAACACGGCGGCCGCAGGAATCCGACCGCCCATCATGAACGAACGCACGATGAGATCCTCGTTGATATCGCTCCGATATTCCTTGCGCAGCCGGTCGATATTCTCCTTCAGCCGATCGCCTACGCGCAGATCCGGCTGCTCCTGCGGGTGCGTATGGCCGCGCCAGCCGCCCATAAAGGACGGTTCTCCAGCTTCGGTCTCCAACAGCTCGTATTCTGCCGACGGCTCATCAAATTGAAACAGGCGGCGCAAAAAATCAGAATTCTTTGTTTTCATACCATAAAGCTTTTGCACCGGCTGGCAAAAGTATGTAGAAACAAAATGCGAATATCGTTGTTTCGTGCCGGCATTGAAAGCATGCCTACCGCATGCAGAAGCCGGCTGTGCAGCAGACGCTGCCGCCCAAAAATGGAACCACGGCATTTCAGCAAATGCCGTGGTTTGCGTCCGTTCAATGGAACGAGGCCTGAAGTGGGAAGCGAATGTGCCAACACCCTTTTGAGGCATTGTCCCGATACAATCCCTGCACGAAAAGGCCGCTTTATCGGCAGCGCCGAAGCGCTGCGGCAACCGGGTTCATCCGCGTCAGCCGACGGTGATCTTCGCCTGTGCGGCAGCCAAGCGCGCGATCGGCACACGGAACGGCGAACAGGACACATAGTTGAGTCCGATCTTCTGGCAGAACTCGATCGAAGAGGGATCGCCGCCATGCTCGCCGCAGATGCCCATCTTGATATCCGGTCTGGTCGATCTGCCCAGCTGCGCCGCCATCTTCATCAGGCGGCCGACGCCTTCCTGATCCACTCGGGAGAACGGGTCAAACTCGAAGATCTTCTTTTTGTAATAATCCTCGAGGAACTTGCCGGCGTCATCACGCGAGAAACCGAACGTCATCTGCGAGAGATCGTTCGTACCAAAGGAAAAGAACTCTGCATACTTGGCGATATGATCCGCGATCAGCGCCGCACGCGGCACCTCGATCATTGTGCCGACCCGGTACGGCAGATCCATGTCGCGCTCCTGCATCACCTGTTGCGCCGTTTTGTCGACGATCATCTTGATATACTTCAGCTCCTTGGGATCGCCCACGAGCGGAATCATGATCTCCGGCGTAACGGCAATCCCCTCTTCCTTTCGCGTTTCAATCGCCGCCTCAATAACCGCACGCGTCTGCATCTCGGCAATCTCCGGATAGGTAACCGCCAGCCGGCAGCCGCGGTGGCCCAGCATCGGGTTGAATTCATGGAGATTCACGACCGTGAGCTTGAGCTCTTCAAAGGCCAGCCCCATTTCCTTGGCCAGCGCACGGATATCCGAATCCTCGGTGGGCAGGAACTCGTGCAGCGGTGGGTCCAGGAAACGGATCGTCACCGGACGGCCGCCCATCGCTTTATAGATGCCCTTGAAGTCGCTGCGCTGCATGGGCAGGAGTTTGGCCAGCGCTCTGCGGCGGGTTGTTTCATCCTTCGCAACGATCATCTCGCGCACGGCCGGAATGCGGTTTTCATCAAAGAACATGTGCTCCGTGCGGCAAAGGCCGATACCCTCCGCACCGAATTTCACCGCGACCTCGGCATCGTGCGGGTTGTCCGCATTCGTGCGCACCTTCATCGTACGTACCGCGTCCGCCCACGCCATGATGGTTGCGAAGTTGCCGGACACCTGCGCCTCGATCGTCGGGAGCGCCGTTCCGTAAACATTTCCGGTAGAGCCGTCCAGAGAGATCCAGTCCCCCTCCTGGAACTGGTGGCCCGTTGTCGTGCTGAACGTGCGGTTCTTCTCCACGATGATCACATCGGAGCAGCCCGCCACGCAGCAGGTGCCCATGCCGCGCGCAACGACCGCCGCGTGCGACGTCATACCGCCACGCGCCGTGAGCACGCCCTCGGCCGCATACATGCCCTCGATATCCTCCGGAGAGGTTTCAAGGCGCACGAGAATGACCTTTTCTCCCCGTTTTTTCGCCTCTATAGCGTCGGCGGCGTTGAAGTAGATCCGCCCGCAGGCAGCGCCGGGCGAGGCGGGCAGGCCGGTTGCAATGGCCTCCGCCTTTTTAAGCGCTTCCGGCTCGAACTTCGGGTGCAGCAGCGAGTCCAGCGAGCGCGGGTCAATCTTCATCAGCGCTTCCTCGCGCGTAATCATGCCCTCGTTGACCAAATCGACCGCAATCTGCAGCGCTGCGGCCGCGGTACGCTTGCCGTTGCGCGTTTGCAGCATGAACAGGCGGCCGTGCTCAATGGTGAACTCCATATCCTGCATGTCGCGATAATGCGACTCCAGCTTGTTGGCGATGGCCACAAACTGCTCGTACACCTCCGGCTGGCTGTCCTTGAGCGCTTCGATCGGCGACGGCGTGCGGATGCCCGCAACAACGTCCTCGCCCTGCGCGTTCATCAGGAACTCGCCGTAGAGCCGCGCTTCACCGGTGGAGGGATTGCGCGTAAAGGCTACGCCCGTGCCGCAATCATCGCCCATATTGCCGAACACCATGGACTGCACGTTGACGGCCGTTCCCCAATCGGACGGAATGTCGTTCTTGCGCCGGTATACGATGGCGCGCGGATTGTCCCAGCTGCGGAACACCGCCTTGATCGCCTCCAGCAGCTGTACCTTCGGGTCCTGCGGGAAAGGCATGTTCTTTTCGACCTCGTAAAGGATCTTGTAGCGGCGGACGATCTCCTTGAGATTTTCCGCGCTCAGCTCCGTATCCATCTTAAGACCGTTTTGCCGCTTCACATCGTCAAAGATCTCGTCAAACTTGCTTTTATCCACCTCCATCACCACATCGGAAAACATCTGAATGAACCGGCGATAGCTGTCAAAGGCAAAGCGCTCGTTGTTGGTGAGCTTCGCAAGGCCGGCCACGGTTGCATCGTTCAAACCGAGGTTCAGGATGGTATCCATCATGCCCGGCATGGATGCGCGCGCGCCGGAGCGAACGGACACCAGAAACGGGTTTTCCGGATCGCCGAAGCGCTTGCCGGCATCCGCCTCCGTCTTTGCAAGCGCATCAAAGATTTGCGTCAGAATCTCCTCCTCGATGACTCTGCCGCAGGCATAGTAACGGTTGCAGGCCTCCGTCGACACGGTGAAGCCGAAGGGTACCGGCAGTCCCAGCGAGGTCATCTCTGCAAGATTCGCGCCCTTGCCCCCCAGCAGATTGCGCATGGATGCATTTCCCTCACTGAACAGGTACACATACTTGTGTTCCAACTGAATTCCTCCCTTATCTTCTTTTATCTATCGAACGTAGTATAGGCGGCCTGTCCCAAAAATGCAACAGTTCATGCAGTAATTGAACCATTTTTCTAAAGATAACTCAAAATTGCTTCAAAAACGCAAGGATTCTTGCACCATAGTCGAGAGACGTCCCGACCTGTTCCGTCAGAAATGTTGTGATTTCGGCACGCAGCGCAGGCGTCAGGCGGACGCGCGACAGCGCACCGTCCTCCAGCAGCAGCATGCGGCGCATGGCCTCCAGAGAGGTTTTCTGCACCTCCCGCGCACCATTGCCGCAGGCAGCGCAAACCGCGCCGCCTGCAAGCGCCGAAGCATAGACGTGCGCGTCCGCGCGCAAGTCCCGTCCGCACCGCGCACAGGTGGTAATCGACGGGCAATAGCCGATCACCTGCAAATAGCGAATCAAGTAGCAAAGGAAGAGATCGAGCGGTTCCATCTCCGCATAGGCCAGAAAGGACAGAGAATGATAGAGCAGCGAGAACAGCGGCTTGTTCGGCTCCCGTTCCTGCACCGCCTCGTGCGCAAGCTGCAGCATGGCCGAACCGATGGCAAAGCGGTCGATGTCCTCCCGGATCGGAAAAAAGGTCTCCTGAATCGCGCACTGGTTGACCGTGCACTTCTCCTTGCCCTGATACAGTTCAAATTCACCGAATACGAACGGCTGTGCGACCGGGAGCAGGGGGCTTGTCGGTCTGCGGCATCCGCGCGCTTTCGCGTCAATACGCCCCTGCTCAATGGTAAAAATGCTGATAATCCTGTCGTTTTCGCTGTAATTCACATACCGCGTGACAATTCCCGTCGCACAGACCAGCGCCATATCGCATTCCTATTTCTCGGACGTTGGCGCCTCCTCTGCCGCACGCAGGGCTCGATACATCAAATAGGCGCCGATCTCTCCGGTGTCCGTGAACCGCTTCCACAGGCGGCTCTGTTGTTCCCTGTTTGAATCCATTGCGCACAACCTCCTTGGTCATTAGTATGGCAGGCGGTCAATGCGCTCATGAGACGAAAAATCTGGAAGCGGCACGCTTACTCGTATCCGAGTTCGTGCAGCACTGCCGGTTTGTTTCTCCAATCCTCCTTGATCTTGACCCACAGCTGCAGGTTCACGCGGCAGCCGAGCAGCCATTCCATATCCCGTCGGGAAACGGCGCCGATCTTTTTGAGCATGGAGCCGCCCCGGCCGATGATGATCCCCTTGTGCGATTCCCGCTCGCAATAGATGGTCGCCCAAATATCCATCAGGCCGCCGCCTTCGCGCAGTTCCATCCTGTCAACGCCGACGCCGATGCCATGGGGAATCTCCTCGCGCAGCAGCTCGAGCGCCTTTTCGCGCACCATTTCGCCGCAGATCACGCGCTCCGGCTGGTCCGTCACCATATCGTCCGGAAAATACTGCGGCCCCTCCGGCAGACACGCCAGCAATTGTTCTTCAAGGCGTTCCAGTCCCTCGCCCGTCTTTGCGGAGGCGTTCAGAATCCCTCGAAACATGCCGCGATCAAGCAGCGCCTCTTTTGCCTGCCCGACCGCAGCGGCCGAAGCGGCATCGCACTTGTTTATCAGCGCAAAGACCGGCGCTTTTGCATGCGACAGCTTGTCCATAATGCGCTCGTCGCGCTCGCGAACGCCTTGCAGCGCATCGACGACGAACAGCACGGCCTCCACCTCGCTGAGCGCATCGGTCGCCACCTTCTGCATGTATTCGCCCAATCGGTTTTTGGGTGTCGTCATGCCGGGCGTGTCCAGGAAGATGATCTGATACGTTTTTCGGGAAAGGACGCCCGTGACCTTGCTGCGCGTTGTCTGCGCACGGTCGGACACGATGGCGATCTTCTGACCGATCATTCGATTGAGCAGCGTGGATTTGCCCGCATTCGGGCATCCGACGATGGAAACAAAGCCGGAGCGGTAGCCGCTCATGCGAGATCCTTTCTGCCGAAGGAATGCGGCAGCAGCGCGCCGAGCGTCGTCTGCTCGGATTCGCCTCTGGCGTTGCATACGATGACCGGCATCTCAGCGGAACAGAACTCCGACAGCGCCTGCCGGCAAACGCCGCAGGGATAAGCGGGCAGCTCGCCGCTGCACGCGATGGCAATGGCGTCAAACGAGCGCTCCCCCTCGTAAACCGCGGTGAACAGCGCCGTCCGCTCGGCGCAGTTCGTGGGCGTATAGGCGGCGTTTTCTATGTTGCAGCCCATATAATCCTTTCCGCTCGATGCGCGCAGGCACGCGCCCACGCGGAACCCGGAATACGGAACGTACGCATGTTCGCGCGCTTCACAGGCTTTCTCAAGCAACCGGTGCAATTCCGTTTGATCGACATGATTCATCCGACCGTCAACCCCATTTCCTCCATAATCTCCTTTTGCTGGCCGCGCATGAGCCGCTCCTCGTCCTCGTTCATGTGGTCGAAGCCGAGCAGATGCAGCATGCCGTGTACGGCGAGGAACGCCATCTCCCGTTCCTTAGAATGGCCGTACGTCTGTGCCTGTTCCGCAGCACGCGCCATACAGATGGCGATATCCCCGAGATACCCGTCCGGCGGCGCGGCGATCTGCTCGCCCTCCCACGCGGGAAACGACAGCACGTCCGTGACGCGGTCGATGTTTCGGAACTCCCGGTTCAGCCGCTGAATCTCCTGCTCGGACGTCAACAGCACGCCGACGCTGCCGGTATTGTTCCTGTGCGCAAGGGCGGTTTTGACCGCCCGCTCGATCAGCGCGCAGGCTGCTGCGTCGGCCTGCACCGTTTCATCGATCACCAGATCGATCATTTCGTTGATTCCTCCTCATCGCCCGGGTAGCGAACGCGGTCATGCAAAATCCCGGTGAATGTTGTCAAAAAGCTTTTCTCAACCCGCGCGATCTCCTGCATTGTGATCGGGCAGTCCGAAAACTGTCCGTCGTCCAGCTTCCCGTGGATCACCTTGTGAACCATATCGGCAATCTGCTCCGGCGTCGCGTCGCCAAGGGAGCGTACCGCCGCCTCGCAGCTATCGGAGAGCATGACGATGGCGCTCTCCCGCGTCGATGGGCGAGGTCCCGGATAGCGGAACGCCGCTTCCGGTACGGACTGGTCGCCCGCGTTCTTTTTGGCCTTGAAATAGAAGTAGGCAACCATTGTTGTGCCGTGATGCTCGGCGGCGATGGCGCGCACGGCGGCAGGAATGCGATACTTTTGCAGCAGCAGCTCCGCGTCGCGCTGATGCTGAATGATCACCCCGGCGCTCTCCTCCGGCGCCAGCGTATCATGAACGTTTCCGTCCGTTTGGTTCTCGGAGAAATAGGAGGGCCGCCGCAGCTTGCCCACGTCATGATACATCGCGCCGGCCCGCGCAAGCATGGCGTTGGCGCCGATCTCCTCCGCGGCCGCCTCCGCAAGCGATGCGGCCATCATGGAATGGTGAAACGTACCCGGCGCCACCGTCATCATCTTTCTCAGCAGCGGATGATTGCCGTTGAGCAATTCGTGCAGCCGCGCCGACGTCACCACATCGAACAGGTTTTCCCATACGGATAGCATGCCCACGCAGAATACGGAAAGGATCACCGGCGGCAGCAGCGTCAGCCCGACATGGATCAGCGTGTTTTGCAGCGATACGCCGAGCATAGCGCAGCCCGAAAGAACGGCCACCGTGCCCACGCCGCCGGCTGCGCCGCCGGCCGCGATCAGTGAACCGCGCCGGTCATGGAGCAATGCAACATGAATAGCCGCCTGACCGCCCAGCATCGACGCCGCCGCGCACAGGAAGGACGCACTGCCCAGCATGCCGTCCCCGTTTCCTCCCGCCATCATACCAAAGGTGAGTGCGAGCAGCACGTTGACCGCCTGCGCCGTCCGCTGCGAGAGCAGAATGGAGCACAGAAGCACGGCAAATATTGCCGGCGAGATGCGCGGATCGAGCAAAAAACAGATCCATTCGAGCAGCACCGTAATACCGATGATCAGCAGCAGCATGAGCATCTGTTTGCGAGAAGCGAGCAGTTCCGGCTGCCGCATGAGCAGATAGCAGCCGAACACCGCATAGGCCATGAACTGAAAGCCGATAATGCCCAGCGCAAACACCCGATTATCGTTCACGCCGCGCACAAGCCCGAGTGTGGAAAGAATGGCGAACTGGCCGCCGGTAAGCGTATCGCCCCTGTTTGCAACGATGGCTCCGCGCGCAAGCATGACCGGCTCCACTGCGGCCGCGGCCTCCTCGCGGGCGCGTGCCGTCGCGGTCGTATCCTCCACCAGCGTCGGCTGGAAACAAGCATCATAGAACAGTTCGCCAAGCTCCTTCAAGCGCGTCGGAAGCGTAGTGATCTGCAATTCCCGGGAAATCGTCGACCGGAGGCCGTCCAGTTCCGCTTCCGATATGCCGGCCGGCAGCTGGACGGAGAGCTTCGCAAGAACGATCTCCCTCAGCCGCAGCAGTTCTTCATCGCTTACCGACAGGAGCGCATAGCCGAGCGCTGCATCGGTTACGGGCACGGGGATGCGCGATAGCCGAGACAGCAGCGCATCCTGTGCCATCACAACCTGCCATGACCGATCGTCGGTGAGCGGCGTACCGTCCGGAGCGGTGGGCGCGGTCTCGTTCCGCAGCGTTTTTGCCTCTGCCCGAAAGTCGGAAATGGCCTGAAATCCGTCCTCCGCCTGCTGAATCAGCGAATTCGCAAGGGTCTTGTCCAGCGCAAACACGGTTGCAACGCCGTTGCGCGCCGATTGCCGCAGCAGCTCCGTCGCCCCGGTATCCTCTACGGCGCGCGGCGCATAGATGGTTTCCGGTACAACCGCGCCGACGGCGACGTCATAGCGTTTCTGCATCAGCGACAGCAGCGCTACCAGCACGTTCAGTCCGAACAATCCCGCAAGCATCAAAAGCCCCAGCAACCGGCTGTGGCCGCGGAACCTTCGGCTCCTTCTTTTGCGTTCAGGCGCCAAGGCTTTCCCCCCTCAAATCCTTTGTTTTTCGTATTTCTCGTACGCGCGGATGATGCGCTGCACCAGCTCATGCCGCACGACGTCCTTGTGCGTCAATCGCACAATTTCAACGCCCTCTACACCGTCGAGCACATCCAGCGCATGCACAAGGCCGCTCTTCTTCTCGCGCGGCAAATCGATCTGTGTAATATCGCCCGTCACAACCACGCGGGAGCCCTCGCCAAAGCGGGTTAAAAACATTTTCATCTGCTCGATGGAGCAGTTCTGCGCTTCGTCGAGAATAATATATGCGGCATTGAGCGTCCGGCCGCGCATGTAGGCAAGCGGCGCCACCTCGATCGCCCCGCGCTCCGTCAGCGACCGGTACGTTTCCACGCCGAGAAAATCCTGCAGCGCATCATAGAGCGGGCGCAGATAGGGGTCAACCTTTGTCTGCAGATCGCCGGGCAAAAAGCCGAGCTTTTCACCGGCTTCAACGGCGGGCCGCGTCAAAATGATCCGATCAACCTCTTTGTTCTTAAACGCCAGCACGGCCATGGCCACCGCGAGATAGGTCTTTCCGGTGCCGGCAGGGCCCACGCCAAACACGAGCTCATGCTCTTTGAGCGCCTGAATGTAGCGCTTCTGGCCCAGCGTTTTGCACTTGATCTGGCGGCCGCGATTCGTAATAGCAACCACATCGCCCATGATCTGGCTGATCAATTCGGCGTTGCCCTCGCGCGCCAGATCAATCGCATAGCGAATGCGGGAGCGATTGATCGGCTCGCCGCGGCGCTGCATGTCCAGCATCTTTTCCAGCACCGTGGCGGTCAGCGCGGTCATCTCCTCGCCGCCCTCGATCCGAATGCCCTCCTCCGCAACGGTAATGCGCGTTCCGGTTTCATCCTCGATCACGCGAAGATTTTCATCAAACACGCCAAACAGTCCGATCAAATCATCCACGGCTTCAATGCCGACCAGCTGCACGGTCTTTTCATTTGTTCCCGTCATAAACGAGCTCCTTCTGTATCCCGATGGTTTCTTCCGTTACAATACACACTACGGCGACCAAGCATCCGTTGTATTGCGTGTAACGAATGGTTTTGTCCACAATCACCGCATCCTTTGGAATGCGCAAATATGCGTTCTGCTCCGCATCAAAGGCTGCCGCCTCCCTCATCTCCGCCTCGCTCAGCGCGACCGGCTGCTCGGTCAGTTCCCGGTACAGTCCGGATACCGCGCGAAGCGGCAGCACCGTGCCGGAAAGCGCCGCGCTATGCGTGTCGGATCGCTCAAAATCGGCAAACGGGGATTCGCTCTCGTAAACCAGTCGATCTCCGATATAGATTGCGCGATACGGCGCCGTTTGGCCGCTCGGCTGAAGCCGGGTCGTCTCGGCAAGCACCGCAGCCTCGGAAAAATAGTATACGTTTGCGAGCACCTCGCCATATGCGTGCACGCGCAGCGGGAGCTGCGAATCCTCGCGGGTCAGATCGCCAAGGATCAGTACATCGCCCGCCCGCACCGCATCGCCTGCCCTAACGACCGGTATGCCCGCGAGCGCCTTCACACGGATGATGACGCCGTCCTTCGCCGCGACCACCTCACAGGGTGCTTCGGGATCGATCGGTTCGGGTGCAGTGACGGCCTCCACAATTTTTACCGTTAAAATCACGCCGTCTAGCGTGACCTCCGCCCAGCCAATCCGCTCGTCAACCGCCAGCAGTTCGGTGCCGAGCGCCGGCAGCGACAGCCCGCTGCGGGGCCGCCCAACCGTCACGCCGAGCGACTCCAGCGCCCGCAATACCGTTTGCTCCGCAATCCGCTCGCAGCCTGTCACACGGATCACGCAGATCCGCGTAGATAAAAGCATCATGCCAAGAAACACCAGCGTGAGGCCGATGCACAGCGCCTTCCTGCGCCAGAGGCGAAGCAGGAAAAAGGGCAATCCGCTGCGGGAGAGGATATGGATTCTGCACCTGCTTCGGCGACGCAAACGATGAAGCCGTTTGAAGTCCGCCGCACGGATGCGGCAGTGCAGCGTCGTTCGATCCACGCGGCGAATACTGCGCGCCCAGATGCCCGCAAGCTGCATCTCGTTGAGCAGCCGCTCTGCATCCGCGCCTTTGATTTGTATTATAACATACCCATCGATAGATTGCCACATGCCTTATTTCCCGTCCTCAAAGCGCCAGCCGGAAATATTGCCCCGCACATAAGCCCGTCCGGCTCCAAACTCCGACAGCATCAATTCACGTCCCTCCACGCGAATCACGCCTTCCACGCTGAGCAGGCGCACATATTCCAGCGCATACTCCAATACCCCCTTGTGATTTTCCACGAGAAGATCGCCGCGGCCGATCATCGTCACCTTTACGGTTTCGCCATCCGCTTCCTGCGGCAAGTCCAATGCCTCCAGCACGACCCGCTTCCATTTTTTCCGGCGCCTGCCCATGTCCGCACCCCCTCGCACAAGGATATGTCCGCCATGGGGGCTTTTATGTTGTGCGGGATAAAAACGGACGGTCTGGCAATGATAAACGCAGCGGGCGAAGCGCCCCGCCATCCAAATAATCGGAGGTGTCCCTGGGATTGAACAAGGTCGAAATCTGTGGCGTGGATACTGCAAAGCTGCCCATACTGTCCGCGAAGGAAATGCGCGAACTTCTGCTCAAGGTCAAATCCGGCGACGAAGCGGCGAGAGAGGAGTTTATCCGCAGCAACCTTCGGCTTGTGCTCTCGATCGTACAGCGTTTCAGCAACCGAAACGAACAGATGGACGATCTGTTTCAGGTCGGGTGCATTGGCCTTATCAAGGCGATAGACAATTTCGACCTGCGCCACGAGGTGCGCTTTTCCACCTATGCCGTACCGATGATTATCGGAGAAATCCGCAGACACCTGCGCGACAACAACGCCATCCGTGTCAGCCGATCTCTGCGCGATACGGCCTACAAGGCGCTGCAAGCGCGCAACCGGCTCGCTGAATCGGGATGCGCCGAACCGACGCTTGCGGACATTGCCAAAGCGCTCGATATGACCGAAGAGGCCGTCTCCTTCGCATTGGATGCCATTCAGGAACCCGTTTCCCTGTTCGAACCCGTATACAGAGATGACGGAGATGCTATTTTTGTCATCGATCAGCTTGGTGATTCCAAAATTTCGGACAGCCTTTGGCTGGATCATATCGCGCTGAGCGAGGGCATGCGCCATTTGACAGAGCGCGAATCACGGATTCTAAAGCTCCGCTTCTTCGTTGGAAAAACACAGATGGAGGTCAGCCGTGAAATCGGCATCTCGCAGGCGCAGGTATCGCGGCTAGAAAAGGGCGCGCTCAAGCAGCTGCAAAAATACATTTGATCAAAATTCGAGTGTTTCTACAGTTCTTCTCCCTTTGTTCACAAAAAAGTACCGGTATGCCTCTGGAACAATGTCTCAAAACGCGATAGAATAGATTTTATTGATGAGAACATGAGGAGACCGAAATGCAGGAACAAAAGCCGTCCAAGAAACCGATCGTCTATTACATCGTTGTAGCCTCCCTCGTTCTGCTGCTGCTCAACACGCTGGTGTTCCCCCCGATACTGGAGGCACAGGTGCGCGAGGTCGGCTACGACGAATTCCTGTCCATGGTGGACAGCGGAAGCGTTACAGAAGTTGCTCGTAGCGATACAGAGCAGCTCATTACCTTCCTGGCAACCGATGAAAACGGCAAGGAATGGGTCTATAAGACCGGTATCTGGCCGGATGAAACGCTGCAGGAGCGCTTGGTCAACGCGGGCGTTCGATTCAGTGCGGAAATTCCAACGCAGAGTTCGCCGCTGCTCTCCTTCCTTCTGATGTGGGTTCTCCCCGCGCTCCTGTTTGCGGCGATCGGCCGGTTTATGCTCGGCAAAATGCAGAATATGGGCGGCCCCGGAAACGCGATGTCGTTCGGCAAGGCAAACGCCAAGGTCTATGTGGAAGCGCAGACCGGAAAAACCTTTGCGGACGTGGCAGGCGAGGACGAGGCCAAGGAAGCGCTGTCCGAAATCGTCGACTTTCTGCACAATCCCGGCAAATATGCCGCTATCGGTGCCAAGCTGCCCAAGGGCGCGCTGCTCGTAGGCCCTCCGGGCACCGGCAAAACGCTGCTGGCCAAGGCGGTTGCGGGCGAGGCGCAGGTTCCGTTTTTCTCGATCTCCGGTTCCGAATTTGTGGAAATGTTCGTCGGCATGGGCGCCGCGAAGGTGCGCGACCTGTTCAAGCAGGCCAATGAAAAAGCGCCCTGCATCGTCTTCATCGATGAAATCGACACCATCGGCAAAAAGCGCGACGGAGGCGGCATCGGCGGCAACGACGAGCGGGAGCAGACGCTCAACCAGCTTCTCACCGAGATGGACGGCTTTGACGGCCGGAACGGCGTTGTCATCCTTGCCGCCACCAACCGACCGGAATCGCTCGACAAGGCGCTGCTGCGGCCCGGCCGCTTCGACCGCCGCATCCCGGTGGAACTGCCAGACCTAGCCGGACGCGAAGCCATTCTTCGGGTACACGCCAACGGCGTAAAGATGTCGGAGAATATTGATTTCCGCGCGGTGGCGCGCGCAACGAGCGGCGCTTCGGGCGCGGAGCTTGCCAACATCGTCAATGAGTCGGCGCTGCGCGCCGTTCGCTGCGGCCGCGACACCGTGGAGCAGTGCGATCTGGATGAGAGCGTCGAGGTCGTCATTGCCGGCTATCAGCGCAAGGGCGCCGTCATCTCCCAGCGTGAAAAAGAGATCGTTGCCTATCATGAGATCGGCCATGCGCTCGTAGCCGCAAGGCAGACGGAATCCGCGCCGGTGCATAAAATCACGATCATCCCGCGCACGTCCGGCGCGCTCGGCTATACGATGCAGGTGGATGATGACGAGCGTGTGCTCATGACCCGGCAGGAGGCGCTCAACAAGATCGCCACGCTGACCGGCGGACGCGCGGCGGAGGAGCTGATCTTCCAATCGATCACAACCGGCGCATCCAACGATATCGAGCAGGCCACGCGGCTGGCGCGCGCCATGGTGACGCGCTACGGCATGAGCGACCGGTTTGATATGGTAGCACTGGAAACCGTAACCAATCAATATCTCGGCGGAGACGCATCGCTGGCATGTTCTGCGGAAACGGCGACGCACATCGATCATGAAGTGGTCGAAATTGTCAAGGCCGCACACCAGAAGGCGATTTCCATTTTGCAGACCGATATGGACGCGCTGCGCCGGCTTTCCAAATACCTGCTGGAGCGGGAAACGATCACCGGCGAGGAGTTCATGGCGATTCTGAACGAAAAGGAGTAGTTCCAACCGATATACCGGGCGGGCGCGGGTGTCCGCCCGGTTTCTTGTTCGTCCTTTTCCCCGCATTGGTAGCATGGGCAAAGCACGACGGCCGTTCCGCGCGGAGCGGTTGTCCATGCTGCGCTTGTCTCCCCATCCTTTGACATGCGTTAACGTTCCTTCCCTTAACGGGGACTTAATGTCAACTTGCTTGATCAGTGGACGCCGGATATGCTAAGATAGATGATATAGAGCAATTTGAGAAAGGAATCGGAAACAGTCGTTGAATCAAAGGTTGATGGAAAAAATCAAGGAATCGCTCTCCTCCGTGCTGCCCGTCACGGGAATTGTGGTGCTGATCCATCTGCTGCTGTCCCCGCTGCCCTCCGGCACGTTCGTCCTGTTCCTGATCGGCGCTGCACTGCTCATCCTCGGTATGGGTCTGTTTACGCTCGGCGCAGATCTCTCGATGATGCCCATGGGCGAGCGCGTGGGCGCCCATTTGACCAAGTCCAAAAAGCTGGCCATCCTCATTCCGATCTGCTTTTTGATCGGCATGCTGATCACCATTGCGGAACCGGATCTGACGGTGCTGGCCGGGCAGGTGCCTTCCGTTCCGGATATGATTCTGATTCTCACCGTTGCGGCGGGCGTCGGACTGTTCCTCGTGCTGGCACTGCTTCGTATCATTTTCAAAAAATCATTACAGATCGTTTTGATCCTGCTGTATGCGGCGGTCTTTGCGCTTGCGGCTTTTACGCCGCAGGGATTTCTAGCAGCGGCGTTTGACTCCGGCGGAGTCACAACCGGCCCGATCACCGTGCCGTTCATCATGGCACTCGGCATCGGCGTCGCTGCCGTGCGCGGCGGCAACAGCGCGCAGGACGACAGCTTTGGCCTCGTCGCCCTTTGCAGCGTCGGGCCGATTCTCTCGATGCTGCTGCTTGGCATGGTCTATCCGACCGGCGAGGGTGCGCATGCGCCCGTAGAAGCGCAAAATCCGGAGAGTCTTTCCGAAATGCTTCGGCTCTTTGGCGAAGGATTCCCGGAATACTGCAAGGAGGTTGCGCTGGCGCTGCTGCCGATTATCCTGTTCTTTCTGATCTTTCAGGTGCTGTTTTTGAAACTCTCGCGCCGGAGTTTGTTCAAGATGGGCGTGGGGTTGCTGTATACCTATGCGGGGCTTGTGCTGTTTCTCACGGGCGTCAACGTCGGGTTTCTGCCGGCGGGGTATGCGCTGGGCCGCCAAATCGGCGATGCGGCCGTTGGCTGGCTCATTCCCCTGGCGATGGTAATGGGATTTTTCGTCGTGATGGCCGAGCCGGCGGTGCATGTGCTCAATAAGCAGGTGGAGGAAATTACGGTCGGCGCCATTTCTCAGCGCGCCATGCTGCTGAGTCTCTCCATCGGCGTCGCCGTTTCCATGGGTATTGCGATGCTGCGCGTTGTAACAGGCGTTTCGATCTGGTATTTTCTGCTCGGCGGATATGTCATTGCCATCGCGCTGTCATTCTTTGTTCCGAAGATTTTTACCGCCGTTGCATTCGATTCCGGCGGCGTGGCCTCCGGCCCCATGACCGCCACGTTCATGCTCCCGTTTGCCATGGGCGCCTGCGATGCGCTCGGCGGCAACCTGATGACCGATGCGTTCGGCATTGTGGCAATGGTCGCAATGACGCCGCTGATTACGATTCAACTGCTCGGCGTACTGTATAGCGTCAAGCTGCGCCACACTGCACAGGTTTCCGAACCTGAAACCGCGCAGATCGAAATTTTCGAGTTCCCAATGGAGGTATCGTAGCATGGAAGCACCTGCAATTGAACCGATCAAGCTGGTCGTGTGTATTGTTCCGCGCGGCCGCTCGGAACGGATCACCGAGCTGTGCCTGCGCGCGCGCATTGCCTTTCACCTGACGCTTCTCGGCCATGGCACGGCGGATTCGAGCATTCTCGATTATCTGGGGCTTGGGGAAACGGAAAAGGATGTAATGCTGCTCTGCATCAAAAAGAGCTCCGCCGATGCGTTCCTGCAGCAGCTTTCGGATGCGCTCCATCTGGAGCGGCCCGGCCACGGAATCGCCTTCAGTATCCCGCTTTCCAGCGTTGCCGAGCGGAGCACGCTGCAATTGCTCTCCGGATTTTCCGTCCCTAAACAGACAGGAGGAACGAACCATCATGCCGTATGAATTGATTTTGACCATCGTCAACCGCGGATTTGCCGATCTGGTGATGGACGCTGCAAAAAAAGCCGGCGCGTCTGGCGGCACAATCGTACATGCGCGCGGCACCGGCATCCACGAAGCCGAAAAATTTTTCGGCATCATTGTGCAGCCGGAAAAGGAGCTCGTGCTCATTCTCGCCGCGCGGGAAGAGAAAAACGCGATCATGACTGCGATCTGCACACATGCGGAGTTGAAAAACGTCGGTAAGGGCATCTGCTTCTCCCTGCCGGTCGATCAGGTTGTCGGGCTGACCACTCCCCCGTCGTCCGCCGGTTCCGCGGTCAAGCCGGAGGAATCATAAACCCGTTCCGACAACCGACTCGGTTTCAACACCATTTTTGCTTGTGCAATTCTCTGGCGTTTTCATTTCGGTACAAAAGAGGGCGTTTTCATTTCGATGCAAAAGAGTGGAGGGAAACTTCTTGGAATTCCATGGTTCTCCGGTACAATTGGAGGCCGGTGCGCAGCAGGCAGCGCTGACCGAGATACGGGATTTGCTTTTGGAGCAGCGGGAGGCGAAGCGCAGTCAAGCGGTATTGCTGCGCGTTCTGGTCATCGCACTGCTTTCGTTGTCGCTGGCAGTCATTTTGACTGCTGCAATACTGATTCCAAAGGTCACGGGCACGCTCGACCAGATTCAAACTGCGGTCGCGGCCATCGACCCGGCGCGTTTGGACGCAATGCTTGGCAACCTGGAGACGTTTGCAGATAAAAGCGTTGGAATCGTTTCCCAAGCCGAAAGCATTCTGTCCGAGATCAACGAAATCGATTTTGCGCGGCTGAACAGCGCCATCGGCAGCCTCGACGGCGCGGTGCGGTCGATCTCCGGGCTGAACGTTGAGACGCTCAATCAAGCTATCGCCAACCTCAACAGTACCATTGAGCCGCTCGCCAATTTCCTGAACCGATTTCGATAATTTGACATGACCAATAATAACTCGTACATTTCCGAAGGGCTGGCTGAAATGGCCGGCTCTTTTGTTTGCAAAATGGAGCGTTAGCCGGTGCTGCGCACTTTCTTATGCGCAGATATGGATGTGTTCGCGCTCATACCGATTCATATCGCGCTGGACGCGGAGGGCGGGGCGTACATGTTCTTTGCCGTGCATGAGCTGACGCACAAGATTAAGAGCGAGAACGCCGATGCATACCGGCTGCTGTCCGACTTTGTGCTGGACAAGCTGGAATCGAACGAGCTGTATCAGTCGCTGTCGCAGGGCGAGGGCAGCACGCTTGAGGAGCGGATCGCCTCCGTACAGGCGCTGTATGAGAAGCGGGGACAAACGCTCACCCGAGACGAAGCGATTGAGGAGATCGTGTGCGATGCAATTCCGGTGATCCTGTCCGATGAGCAG
This sequence comes from Clostridiales bacterium, assembly GCA_019416935.1. GTDB lineage: Bacteria > Bacillota > Clostridia > Christensenellales > CAG-138 > Aphodomorpha. Next base: position 110,302 of record DXWI01000004.1, read on the forward strand.
ACGGTTCTGGAGTTTGTGAGCGCAGACCGCACGCTGGCACAGCGGGTGTACGACTTCTTTGAGAAGTTCTACGAGGAGCTGACGAAGCAGATTGCAAACCTCGTATACGGTTCTTCCAACAAGGCGGAATACGCCGCCCTGTCGAACGATGCGGAGACCGTCCGTGAGATTGCCGACCTGTTCAAGGCGGCGCTGGAAACCGGCAGAAGTGCGGAAATGAACGAAAGCGATATCGACCGGCAGTATGCCGAGCTGGAGGAAGCCGGCAGCGCAATCGAGGAGGGGGACAGCGGTAGGAGAAAACGGTTTTCTGCGCAGGATGGAGGGATCGGTGCCGGGGTTGTCAGACTGTCGCAAAAAAGCGATGCTTCAACAACAATTAAGGAACAGATTAGACTCAATTTAGACCGATTGAACGCCATGCGCCCTGTAAAGAGTATTTCATTATCCGAAACGGCCAACATGGGAAAAAGGCAAGTCCTTGATTTCGCTGTTTCTCGGTTTGGTGCTCATGCTGTAATTGACAAAGCTGGATATGGGAAGGTCGTATTCGGGAAAAATCAGATCGATATTGGTCTCAAGCATGTAGACATTAAGAACCATCCGGAGGAAGCCGCTGTTATATTAGCGGTACCGTCCGTAATTAAACAGGGAATTGAGATTGGACGAGACCTGAATCACGCTGGAGTCGGCCAGAAAACTATAACATTCGGCGCGCCAATAAACCTACTTGACGGAGAGATCGAACATGTAGTGAATGTAGGTGTCGTTGTTATCGAGGAACGGAAAAACTATTATCATGCCCATCAGGTACTGTTACCGGATGGTAGTGTGTTGAAGGTAGGGGATAAAAACAAAACAGCAACTGGACTGGCGGTGGCCTCATCGAAAGATGCTGTCGTAGCACCCACAGTTACTGCTTCTGCTAATATTATACGCAATCCGCAGGAAGAAAACAACCCCTCCGGCGAAAATTCCGAGGAAACTTTTTATAATGACCTTGTGAACGGCGAGAACCGGCAGACGTTTTCCATGAAATCAACACAGGACAGCGATGGAAACACTCTGTCAGAGCAACAGGCTGCATATTTTGCGGACAGTAAGGTGCGCGACGCGGAGGGGAATCTCATGGTCGTGTACCACGGAAGCGGCGCGGTCTTTACGGAGTTCGACGGGCGGTTTATGAGTTCGCACGGCTCCAGCGAGGGGCAAGGCTTCTACTTTACGAACAAAAAGGAGATGGCGGAGGGATATCAAAAGCAGGGCGGACAGCTTCTGCAGGGATACCTAAACATCAGTCATCCGCTATCCGATAGCGAAGTGACGCTGACCAAGGCGGAGCTGCGTAGAATCGTAAAGGCAGTCGACCCGACCGGCGACGATGTGGTGCTTAACTACGACAGCAGGGGTGGCATGGGCTATCCCTCTCCCGCGTGGTACAATCGCGCAATGACCGACACCGTCAACATGATTTATGACTCCAGCGACAGCGACTCGGAAATCCTTGCCGAGCTTGCGAACGCGGGCGCCGGATACGAGACGGTGACGGCTACGGTGCGGGAGAAGTTCGGGTATGACGGCTACATCGTAGAGGGCAAGTACGACGACGCGACCGTGTATGTGGCATTTACGTCGGATCAGTTCAAGAACCTCGACAACAAAACGCCGACCGACAGCAAGGACATCCGCTATTCCACCAAATCCCGCGGTACGGACGATTTCTACGACACGCTGGTGAGCAATGACCGGCGCGCGGAGTACGACGCGCAGCAGAGGGAGATTCTTGAAGAGGACAGCGAGTGGGATGGCGAGGGACGCGCTGCCAGCCTTGCAACGAGCGAAAAAGTGTTCAGGAACCTTGCGAAGAGCATTCTGCAAAAGGCCAGCAGCCGCTACAGCGTGGATTCGTTTACGGATGACCTGAAAGCGCTGTTCCATATGGTCGGAGATCAAGCAAGGACGGAAACGCAGAGAATCGCCAGAAAAGTGCTTAATCAATCCTCAAAGCGCGATGATACCATGTATGATGCGACATATGATGCGCGCAGATACTTCCGCCGGGGACGGTTCGCGCTGTCGGAGAAACAGAAGCGGGAAGCGGAGATAGCATATGACGGATACAACAACTACCGCCGCTCGCTCATGGGCAAGCTGAACCTCAAAAATGACGGCATTCCACTCGATCAGGCGTGGGGCGAAATCTGCGAGATGTTTCCCGGGTACTTCGAGGAAGACACCAAAGAGGGAGATCAGCCGCAGAAGGTCAAGGAATTCCTCGACGCTGCATACGAGAGGCCGTATATCAACCCATACGGTACGCGGTACAACATCGACGATGCGGCAAGCGAGCTTGCGGATGAGCTGCTTGCTGCGTTTTCCAACATCCGGCAGAGGAAACCGGCGGAAAGCCAGCCGGACAAGGAGAGCCAACCGGACAAGGAGCGCGATACCACAGCAAAGACACCCGGCGAAATGGGCGGCTTCTCCTTTGAGCGGCCGACGACAAGGCAGGGGCGTCTGCAAAAGGCATGGGAACTGTACGACAACAACATGAACCCGCAAAAGTACTACGAGCAGAGCGCGGAAAAGACCAGGCAGCTGCGGGAGATGAAGCTGTTCGAAGATGGAAAGACATCCGATGAGATGTTCGACCTGAAGACGAACAATCTGCTGCGCGGGCTCATGCTGCGCAACGGAGAGAACGTTGGCGGCGCGCTGGCGGACAACAGCATGCAGCGGGTGACGGAGATCTTCTCCCGTGCAAAGAAGCGGCGGGCGATTCCATCCGCCGCATCGGCTTTGGAGTTATTCCGCCGCCGGCTTCTTTTCCTTCATGAACAGCAGCCCGATTGCCATGACCACGGCGAAGACCAACAGATACCAAGCTGCGCCCACGCCATGCGCGACCGCCGCCGCATAAACCATGAATGCCGAGCCGATCATGGAGGCGATGGGCATGACAAAGCGCTTGAACACTGGCATTTCCTTTTCCCGCTTCATGAACATCACAAAGATGGGCAGATACATTGCGTAGATCGTAATGATCGGAAGCTCCGAGGAATCAAACGTGACCGGACCGAACCAAGAGTTCTCCACCAGATTGGCGCCAAAGAAATAGGCCAGCCAGACGGCGCACAGCATCACGCCCACAACGGCTGAGTTGGTGGGCATGTTGGTCGTGGAATCGACCTGACGGAACACATCCGGCCGTGGGCCGCGGTTGCGCACAGCGAGTGCATACATGCCGCGCGTAATGCCCAGCATCAGGCCGTTGAGCGTGCCCAGACAGGAAATGACGATAAATACACCAAGCAGCGTGCCGCCCACGTTCGAGAATACCCGCACAAACGCTTCCCGTGCGCCCGCCTCGCCGCTGATCATCAGGTGCAGCTTGTCGATGCCGCCGTTGAGACCGATATAATACAGAATGTAAACCCCGACCACGATCAGCGTACCGATGACCAGTGCGCGCGGAAGATTCTTCTTCGCATCCCTCAACTCGGCGTTGATACAGGTCGTAATGATCCAGCCCTCATAAGCAAACGCGGTCGCAACCACGGATGCCAGCAGCATGGAAGAATTGAGCGTATAGGTCTTTCCCATCGCCTCAAAAGCGGTAACAATCTCCTGCGTCGAGAGCGTATTCGTAAAATTGTCAATCAAAACGCCGTTGGCCAGGCCGCTCGCCGTACCCACCACGGCCATGAGCAGCAGCGGAATGAGCTTGATGACCGTTGTCGATACCTGAATTTTCCCCGCCAGTTTCGGTGACAGCGCGTTGATCGTGTAGCTGCCGACAAGGAACAGACAGCTCAGGCACAAGCACTCGGAACCGACAATGGAAAAGCCCAGCAGCACGCAGAGATAGCGCGCCGATACCCATGCGAGCACCGAGGTCATGGCCGGATAGTAGATCATCATCATGAACCAGCCGACAAGATAGCCGTAGCGCTTGCCGACCGTCACCTCCGCATAATCCACGAGACCGTTGACAAATGAATATTTCGTGGCCATAACGGAAAACGTATACGCACAGATGACCATGATAAGACCGCCGATGCCCCAAGCGAGAATGCCGGTCACCATGTCGCCGCCCGTTTTGGTCAGGATGGCCTCGGCTTTGAAAAACACGCCGGAACCAATGACCGTGCCGACAATCATCGCGATAGCTGTCAGCAGGCCGTACTTCTTATGCAGTTGTTGCTCCAAATGATTACACCTCATCAGAAAGACATTATGAAAAGAATATCCTTTTCCAGCCGGATTGTCAACCAAATGTTTTCTCAGATAACTAAACACTTTTTCGGCAGGCGGCGCTTTCCCATGCGAATTTGAACCAAATCGATTTGACGAAATCTCGAAAAGTTGTTACCATATATCTGGTTTTATAGTACTATTTTAATTTGTAAGTGAGAGGAATCTATGGAACACAAAATTTTGTTGAGCGCCGATACGCCATGCGATATCGGATCCGAGCTTACAGAGCGGTATCAGGTATCCCTGTTTCCGCTGCACGTCATTCTGGAGGGCCGTCAGTATACGGATGGGCTGGATATCACCCCGAACGACCTCTACAACGCGTGGTATGAACGCAAAGCGCTGCCGAAAACAGCTGCCATCAACCCGGAGGAGTATGCGAACTACTTCCGACCCTTCGTAGAGAAGGGATATCAGGTGCTGCATATCTCGATCGGCTCCGGTTTGTCCAGCTCCTACCAGAACGCAAAGATTGCTGCAGACGATCTAAAGGGCATCTATGTTGTGGACTCCCGCAACCTATCCACGGGATTTGGCCATCTGGTCTGCGAGGCCGGTGAACGGATCAAGGCCGGCATGCCCGTCGAGCAGATTGTGGAAGAGTTGGAGGCGCTAATCCCGCGCGTGAGCGCCAGCTTTGTTCTCGACACGCTGGAGTTCCTTCACGCGAGCGGCCGCTGCTCCACGCTGGCACACATCGGCGCCAACCTGATGAACCTCAAGCCCTGCATTCAGGTGCAGGTGCCCGCCGGCGGGAGCATGGCCGTTGGCAAGAAATATGCGGGCAAGCTGCCGCGCGTGTTGAGAAAATATGTGCAGGATATGATCGGCGGGCGCAACGATCTGCTGCTAGATCGCATATTTATCACCGATTCTGGCATCGATCCGGCCATTGAACAGGAGATACGGGAGCTTGTGCTCTCCCTCCAGCCGTTCAAGGAGGTGCACATCACACACGCAAGCTGTACCATCAGCGCGCACTGCGGTCCAAACACGCTCGGCATATTGTTCATCACAAAATAAACAGATATGTCGTTGGCCGGCAGGATGGCGTTTATGCTGTGTCCGCCAAAACAACAAAAAACGTCTCCAAGCCGGAGACGTTTTTGTATTGAAAAGCAAAGCGCCGCCGGTTTGGCAGCGCTTCGCTCCACGTTGTCACTGAAGAGACGGCTATTTCGTCGATCTTGTCTTTTTGTCAACCAGGTCCATCACATAATAAGTGAGCGCACAAACCGCAACGATTCCAACAAAGATCAGTGGGATGCCCATGCCAGATTCCTCCTTCATGATAGTGCGTGCTGTCATTCAGCATTCTGGTTTCTGATTTCATTGTACCAGAATTTTCAGCACGCAGCCGCTAAAAAGGCGCTAAGATTTCGCCGCCTGCTGCTTCTGCCCATAGACGGCGAAGCGCCGCAGCGCCTCCTCCATATCCGCATCGCACAGCATGCGGCCGCCGCCAAGCAGCTCGGTTCGATAGTACAGCTCTGCAACGAACTCCGTTTCCTCCGCAACGCTGAACGCATAGTCCAAATCTGCACCGGCCGCGAGCAATCCGTGGTTGCCAAGCAGCACCGCGTTGCGCCCCGCCATACCGGCTGCGGCCGCTTCGGCCAGCTCGTCCGAACCGAACGGATAATATGGGATACACGGAACTGTCCCGCCGGCATACCCGATCAGATAGTGGATCGGAGGCAGTTCGCGCTGCATGCAGGCAAGCGTCGTGGCGAACGCAGAATGGGTGTGCACAACCGCGCCGAACGCACTCTCGGCCCGGTAGCAGGCCAAATGCATGCCGCACTCGCTCGATGGGCGCAGCGTCCCCTCCACCACCCTGCCGGTAAGATCCACGACGACAATATCCTCCGCCGTCATCGACTCATAGGCAACACCGCTCGGCGTAATGGCCACCAGCTCATCCTGTCGGATGCTGATATTGCCGCCTGTTCCCCGCGTCAGGCCGCGCTCTATGAGCAGCCGCGCATACCGGACGACCTGTTCGCGTTGCTTCTGCATCCGCATATCATGCACCTCCCTATTCGAACAATCTGGCAAGACTCTCGGTATACGGCGGGCGGCAAACGCCCTTTTCCGTCACTATGCCCGTGATGAGCGCATGATCCGTGACGTCGAACGCCGGATTGTAGCAGCGCACGTCGGGCAGCGCCATGGGTTCGCTATAAAACTTTTCACGGATCTCCGCCTCCGGCCGAAGCTCAATCCGGATATCGTCGCCGGTCGGGCAGTCCCGGTCGATCGTGGAGGTCGGGCCGAGCACATAGAACGGAATGCCGTAATGCTTTGCGAGGATAGCTACGCCGCTCGTGCCGATCTTATTGGCCGTATCGCCATTGGCTGCCACGCGGTCACAGCCGACAAAGCAGGCGTTGATCCAGCCGTTTTTCATCACAATACTGGCCATATTGTCGCAAATGAGCGTCACATCGATGCCCGCGCGCGAAAGCTCATAGCTGGTCAGACGCGCGCCCTGCAGCAGCGGTCTTGTTTCATCCGCAAACACGCGGATGTTCACCCCCCGCTCCTTTGCAAGGAAAAACGGTCCCTGCGCAGTGCCATAACGAGAGGTGGCGAGCGGCCCGGCGTTGCAGTGCGTCAACACGCCATCCCCATCGCGAAGCAGGGAAAGCCCGTTCTCGGAAATACGCATACACATAGCGATGTCCTCTCGATGGATGCTGAGGCACTCGGCATGCAGCAGCTCAAGGATCTCCGGAATCGGCTGTCCGGCATGCGCATCCACAACGGCCAGCATCCTGGAAAGCGCCCAACTGAGATTGACCGCCGTGGGGCGTGAACTGTTCAAATAGGTGCAGTGGGCGACAAACCGCTCCCGAAACGGCAAAAACGCTTTTTCGGGGATCTGCTGCGCAAGGCAGTAGGCAGCATAGGCGGCGCAAATGCCGATCGCCGGTGCACCACGCACCTTCAGCTCAAAGATCGCGTCATACATCTCCTCGGGCGTTCTCAGCGTCAGGTAAACGGTTCGATTCGGCAACTGCGTCTGATCCACGATGACGACCGCGGTTCCATCATCCGACAGCCGAACATTATCCATGTGTGTCACGCATCTGATGTCTTTCATCTGCAACCTCCCAGTCAAAGCGACTTCAATCGATACTATTTCTATCATATGCGGCAAATGGGCTCCGGTCAAGCAGTTTTCCCGGTATGAACCCGCGTCATTCAACGAAGATCCAGCAGATTTTATAAAATAAGTGGTGTTCTTACAGCGAGAAATATGCTATAATCTATTATATCAATAATTGAAGATCGATTGTTTTATGATCCTTGTGACTTGAAAGGAGAGTCATCATGTCCTATTCTCCCGTTCCAACCCCGACGCTACAGCGCCTTCCGGCGTACTTGCAGCTTTTGAAGCGCTTGCAGCGGGAGGGTGCGGAAACCGTTTCCTGCAATGTAATCGCACAAGAACTGAATCTGAACCCCGTTTTGGTGCGAAAGGATCTTGCCGCCGTCAGCGCAATGGGCGGCCGGCCAAAAATCGGCTATGTGCTCGACAACCTGATCGTCGACGTGGAGCATTACCTTGGCTATGCCGAAACACGGAAAACCGTTTTGGTCGGTGCCGGTCACCTCGGCAGCGCATTGTTCGCCTATCCCGGATTTACTGCCTACGGGATTGAGGTTGTTGCTGCGTTCGACCAGAATCCCGATTTGATCGGCACAACGGTGAACGGCAAGCCCATCCTCGATACCTCGGAGTTGTCCTCCTGGTGCCAAAAGCACGAGATCGAGCTCGGCATCATCACCGTCCCCGTCCCGGCTGCGCAGGCCGTCTGCGACGCAATGGTCGCTGCCGGTATCCGCGGCATCTGGAACTTTGCGCCGACACACCTGCGCGCACCGGCCGATATCCTGATCCAGTATGAGGATATGGCCATTCCGTTGGCGTTGCTGTCCAAGCACTTAAAAAACCGGTAACGCTCGATGCCTAAACCGGCGCCCGCTGATTCGCCGGCGAACCGATCGCACGGTTTACACCAATCTATCTTGTCAGGCCAAGCCGCCGTATTCTGTTAGAACGGCGGCTTTTTGTTTATGCTAATGGAGATAATGTAAAAGGAGGATTCTGTACAGTGTCAAGATTTACGCTCCCCCGCGACCTCTATTTTGGCAGGGATTCGCTCTCGCAGTTGAAAACGCTCTCCGGCAAGCGTGCGTTTGTCGTAGTCGGCGGCGGCTCTATGCGCCGCTTCGGATTTCTGGATCGGGCAACCACATATTTGAACGAGGCCGGCATGGAGGTGAAGCTGTTTGAAAACGTGGAGCCGGATCCATCCGTAGAAACCGTGATGCGCGGCGCTCGGGCCATGCGCGCGTTTGAGCCCGACTGGATCGTTTCGATTGGCGGCGGTTCCGCAATCGATGCAGCCAAAGCCATGTGGGTTTTCTATGAACATCCAAGGGTAACGTTTCAAAGCCTTCTGGAGCCATTTTCCTTCCCGGCGCTGCGAGTGAAGGCCCGGTTTGTCGCCATCCCCTCCACCAGCGGCACCGCTACCGAAGTCACCGCTTTTTCCGTGATCACGGACTACCAAACCGGGGTCAAATATCCGCTTGCGGATTTTCAGATCACGCCCGATATTGCCATCGTCGACCCGACGCTCGTGGAAACTATGCCGCAAGAGCTGATCGCTCATACCGGTATGGACGCGCTGACGCACGCCATCGAAGCGTATGTATCCACGCAGCATTCCCCATTCACCGACCCGCTGGCGCTGCACGCCATCAAAATGATTGCCGCGCACCTGCCAAAATCCTATTTGGGCGACCTTTCGGCACGCGAGCAGGTTCACTATGCGCAATGCCTCGCAGGTATGGCGTTTTCCAACGCACTGCTTGGCATCGTGCATTCCATGGCGCATAAAACCGGTGCAGCGTTCGAAACCGGCCATATTCCGCACGGATGCGCCAATGCCATGTACCTGCCCTATGTCATCGAGTATAACCAAAGGGAATCCACCGCACGGGAACGCTATGCCGCTATTGCTCTGACGCTGAACCAGCAGGGCGAGTCCGAGGAACATCTGGTTGCTAAGCTGCTGGAGGTCATCCGCGCGCTGAACAAAAAGTTCGGCATTCCGGCAACACTCTGGGAGGCCGGCGTGCGGGAAGCGGAATTCAACGAAAAGATCGCGGGTATTGCCGAGCGCGCCGTCGGCGACGCCTGTACCGGCACCAACCCGCGAAAGATCGATATCAAAACCATGGAGCGGCTGTTCCGCTGCATCTACTATGGAAAAAGGGTCGATTTCTAGCGTCTGTGCATCCGGCACAGGAATTGAGCCACCCAGAAACGGGTGGCTCTGATCGCTCAATAGCAGCTTTTCGTATCCCGGCGGTCTCCGACGCCGCCCCTACAGCGCTGATGTTCCGCTCACGCGGCTACGGCGCTTTTCATCCAGCGCAAGGCAGAGCAATCCCACGAGGGAGAAGAGCATCAGCAATGCGCCGGCAAGGAGCTGCCCATGGTTGTCTGCCTGTCCGGTCTTACCAACGGTTGAACCGGATGGCTCTTTCGTGTTCTCGATCGTAACAACGGCGCCGCTGCAGCCAGACACGATGCTGGTTCCTCTGCCGGATACCGTCATTTTCCCATCCGGTCCCACGACCAGCGTCCAACCGCTGAGCGGCTTCTGATACCCCTCCGGCGCACGGGTCTCCGTGATGGCATAGGTGCCGGACGTCATGCGGATCGCTTCGGTATTGCCTGCGGCGTTGGTCGTCAGCGTTTCGTTCCGGTTCGCTCCGCTCAGCGTGAAGACCACGCCGGCCAAAGGCTTGCCGGTGGCGGCGTCCTGTTTGTGCAGGATGAAGCAATAGGTCACCGGATCGTTTTCCATGGTGATAACGAGTTCCTGCTGCTGCTCGCCGTCCAGCTGAACACCATTCTCATCGATCAGAACCGTGTGCACGGTCTGATCCAGCACATACCCATCCGGCGCAACCAGTTCTTGCAGGAGATACCGGCCATAGGGCAACGTCATCTTTGCCGTGCCGTCCGGCCCGGTCGTCACATCATACACCTCGCTGCCGGTCAATCGGAAGGTCGCTCCCGGCAAAGCCGCGCCGGTTTCGGAGGAGACCTTTTGTATCGTGATCTCCCTTGTGATCGCCCGATTGGTGATGCTGAACACAAACACCTGATTGACCTCGGGAATCTCCAGACCGCCGCTTCCGACCTTGACGGCGCCATTCTCATCCACCAACAGGTCAATGGGGTTCTTCCAGAGCTGATAGCCCTCCGGCGCCCGCGTTTCTACCACGCGGTAAACGCCCATGGTCAAATCGGCAAACACGGCAAGCCCGTTCTCATTGGTCACCGCCGTGACCAGCTCTTGGGTCGGTTGGCCGTTTTCCAGCCGATAAAGCGTGAACTCCGCGCCGCTGAGCCGCAGTTCATGGTTTTCTTCATCGATCTTGGTGATCCCCACCGCCGTGCGCCGCAGCAGATTCTCTACCCGAATCTCCAGTGCGGCAGCGGCATTCTCCGCCGTAATGGAGAACACGCGCGCTTCATCCAGCGATACATAGCCGGCCGGCGCCTTCGTCTCGGTCAGCGTGTACTGGCCTGCGGGCAGGTTTTGCAGCGTCACGGTTCCGGCGATGATCGTTTGGGTTTCTCCTTCCGGATTCAACGTATAGACGCTGTCCGAAACGTCCCATTTGATCGGTTTTCCCTCTGCGTCCGTAAGGACGAACTCCGCACCTTCGAGAAGCTTGGACGGATCCTCATGGTCAACCCTTTTCAGCGTTACGGAGCCGAGGATGTAGGTATTGGGCACCTTCACCTCCACCGCTTTTCCATGCAGCAGATCCTCGCGTTCGACCCGATAGATCTGCTCGTTCAGGTAGTAGCCCTCGGGAGCGCGGATCTCACGAATCGTATAGTCGTCATATACAAGATCCTCCAGCACCGCGCGTCCGTCCGCGCCGGTGGTAACGACCTTGGTAAAGCCGCGGCTGTCGGTCACTGCAAACTCCGCGCCGGCGAGCACCTTGCTCTCGTCATCCGCATCGTGCTTCAGGATCGCGAGGGCATAGCGGCTCTGCTCATTGGTGAAGGTAAAGGAGAACGCCGCATCGTCGGGCGTATCAGCGTCGATGGTAAACTCCACCGGTTCCCGACCGCTGAGTTCATATCCCTCGGGCGCTCTGGTTTCCACGATCACATAGCTGCCGTAGGGCAGGGTAAAGCGCGCCTTGCCGTCATAGTCAGTGGTCGCTTCATACAGGAAGGTTTTCGTTTCGCCAACAACGGAATACAGCGCAAACGTCGCGCCCATGAGCGCATGGCGATCCTCCCCCGCGCTCTGCTTGTACACCGTTACTTCATGGAGAATTTTTTCGTTGGGTACGTTCACAACCGCGGTCTCATCCTGCGATACGATCCTGATCCTGGTATCCGCAGTCGAAACGGCGTAACCCACCGGCGCTGTCACCTCAACAACGGTATACGTTCCGAACGGCAGGTTTTGCAGCAGCGCCATACCCATGGCGTTGGTCTCCAGCTGTTCCAGTGCATCCGCAGCGTCGCTAACGCTGTAAACGCCGTTTGCCAGCGTGAACCGAACCCTGCCGCCGGTCTGATCCAGCACCTCAAACCGCGCGCCCCGAAGAGGAGTGGAGTCATCGGCATCGAACTTGTTGATCAACAGGCTGCCGGACGTTTTTTCATTCTCCAGTACCAGCGTGAGCAAGCCGTCCTCAAAGGTGTGCTTTGCGGCGTTTTCAACCGAAACGACCTGCATGGCGGCCCCCTCGGTCACGGTGAAGCTCCAGCCGGCAAGCGGCAGGTTGTAACCCGCGGCCGCTATCGTTTCGCTCACGGCATAGGTACCCGGTGCGAGCGGAATCGAGGCTGTCAGACCGTTTGCATCCGTGACCAACGCATGCTTTTGTCCATCCGCCCCGACGATCTGGAAGGCAACGCCGGAGAGCGGCTGCTTGCTGTCCTGATCCTGCTTGAGGATGCGCAGGTAAAAGCTCTGCGGCAGATTTTTGACCGTATAGGTCATCACCTCGCCCAGCAGCTTCTGCCCCTCTACATACACGCCGTCCGCCCTGACCTCCAACGCGCTCCCGGTTCCGCCTGCGACATAGCCCGCCGGCGCTTTCTGCTCCGTGAGGGTATAGCTGCCAATCGGGAGGAAGATGGTTTCCGTCAAACCGTCCACGCCGGTTACAAAGGTGCGGTTGACGCCATTGCCGAGGATGCAGAACTCTGCGCCGGCAAGCAGGAGCGTTTCATCCGCAGCGCTCAGCTTGCGGATGCGGAAGCCCTGCTCGATCGGGTCGTTCTTGACGACGAGCACAAAGAACAGTTCGGGACTTGAAGCGGCCTGTATAAACCCATGTTCGCTGACCAGCCGGCCGGTTTCATCAATGGCAAACGCATATTCGGCATCCAAGCGCTGATAGCCCTCGGGTGCTGCCGTTTCCCGGATCACATAGCTGCCCGTGCGCAGATTGGTAAACACCGCGTAACCGCCGGCAGAACTGACCGCGGTCTGGAGCGGCTCCATGCCATCCGCCGCATACAGCGCAAACTCCGCGCCCTGCAGCCGCACGCCATCGGTATTTTCCTTGCAGATGGCGACGCCCTTCTGGTGCGGAATATTCTCTACGGTCAGTGTGAGCGCCCGGTCATAGCGGCTCACGTCCACCGTAAAGCGGATATCGCCGAGGGACATGTACCCGTTCGGCGCCTGCTGCTCCCTGAGCAGATAGTCGCCGGCCGGCAAGCCGTACAGTTCAAGGCTGCCGGCGGTAAGCTCTGTCGCCGCACCGGCACCGGCATAGCGGTAGACGCCCGCCGCCGTCTCTGTCAGCGCAATCGGCTGCTCCGTCCCGCCAAGCAGGGAATAGAGATGGAACGTCGCTCCATCCAGACTGCCGCCGTTCTCATCCACCTTGACGATGCGCACCGCCGTGGAATAATCCTCCGACACGAACTGCGCAGCCGGAATGGTTCCCTCCGCGGTGTGGCCGGTTACCTCCACCGTATAGGTGTTCGGATCGATCGTATAGCCGGTTGGCGCTTCGATCTCCAGAATGGAATAGACTCCCGCAGCAGGAACCCACACCACGGCCGTGCCGTCCTCCCCCGTAACAGCCTCCGTGTAGAAGCCGCTGCCGGAGATGGCAAAGCGCGCGCCGGCGAGCATCGCTCCCGTGTGCTTGTCCACCTTTGTGATGCCAAGCACATATCTCGATCGCTCGTTTTCAAACGCAAGGCTGACGCTCTCACCCGCATTCGGTTGCCCGGAAGCTGCGTTCGTGATGGTGAAATACTGCGCCTGACCGGAGCGCTCATAGCCGGCGGGCGCCTTCGTCTCCACGACCGCATAGCTGCCAAACGGGATGTTCGACAGCGCTGCCCGACCGTCGGCATTGGTGGTGATGGTCGCGACCACCTGTGCGCTTAGGCCGTTTTCGATATAGTCCGTTTTTTCATATACCCGGAACTCCGCGCCGGACAGTCCCGCCGCACCGTCCGCAGCATCCGTTTTCAAGATGGTGAGCGAGCCGGTGCAGGGTGCGTTCCGTATGACAATCTCGTTCGGTCCATCCGCCGTGACAAAGAAGCGAATCGGGGTCTCGTCGAGGACATAGTTTTCCGGCGCCTGTATCTCCTTGAGATAATATACGCCGAGCGGCAGGATGATGCTCGCGCTGCCCTGTTCATTGATCGTGAGGAACAGGCCGTCCGCGCCGATCTGCTGCTGGTTGCGATCCAGCACTTCGAACACCGCGCCAGTCAACGCCGCGCCATCCGCGCTGCTCACCTTCCGCACGGTGTATTCCCGGACGGTCGTATCGTTCAGCCAATCCCCGTTCAGGTCCTCCTCCGCCGTGATTTCGATGCCCTCCGGCACCGGCGCATTGCCGATGCGGACATAGCGCACCTCAGCGCTCAGCTCAAAGCCGGCCGGTGCAAGATACTCGGTGATCCGATACACGCCGTAGGGAATGCGATCAAAGCGGACGACGCCATCCGTATCGGATACCGCATAGCGCGCCTGTTCTTCGGAGTACGCGTTGCCGCTGCCCGCCACAAGTTCAATTCTGAACACCGCACCGGGGAGACCGCTGCCCTGCGCATCCGTTTTTTTGAACCGCACGGCGCCCAAGTCGAGGTGGTTGACCACATCGACTTTGATCGTCACATTGTGTTGTTCTGCGGTAACATCCACCCGAATGCCCGATTGCGGAACGAGTCCGTCCGGGGTGACCACTTCATCCAGATAATAGGTGCCCCAGAGCAGGCCGTCCAGCACAACCTCGCCCAAATCATCCGTAACGAGCATGGCTGCCGCTGTCGCGTCATCGGCAAGGCCGGTATAGGTGTACGAGCCGATTGTGCCGTCCGCCGCAACATAGCCGCCCGCGCTGTTGCGCAGGGTAAAGCCAACGTTCGGCAGGCGCTTGCCGCTCGCATCCGCTTTCACGAGCTTCAGTTTCGCTTGAATCCGGGTGTTGTTAATGGATACGCTCGTCTCCGCTTCCTGAATGCCAAAATTGACGCTGGCGGTCAGAATGATGTATCCGTCCGGGGCCTCAATCTCCTCAAGGTATACTGCCCCATGGGGATATACGCAAGGGTAAAGGCGCCGCTGCCGGCGGTCACGAACCGGGACGCGCTGTCGCTATCGTCCGTCAGGCCGGTATAGGTATACATGCCATCGGCTCCGGTTGCCTGCACATACTGCCCAGCCGCATTCCGGATCCGGAAGGTTGCGCCGGGAAGCGGAACGGTGCCGTTATCGTTCCATTTCAGCACGGTCAATTTGGTATGTGCGTTTTTGATCGGTTCGCTCACCGCAACAACGCCGTCTGGCCGATAGGTATTGCTGTCATCGATCGTCACAGTGATCGCCTCTGCCGGCGCATATCCGGCGGGCGCCTGTGTTTCGGCAATGGTATAGGTGCCGTACGGGAGATCGTCAAAGAAAACACGCCCGTTTTCATCGCTGACGCCGGTGCGTTCGATGCCGTTGCCCGTCAGTCGGAACGTCGCGCCGGAAAGAGGCCGGCTGCCGGTTTCATCGGTTTTCAGCAGCGCAAGCCGGTATCGCTTCAGATCATTGTCAATGGTTTTGACATGGCTCCACACGGCCGGTTCCTCGCCGCCGACCGTGAATTCGTGGATGGTGGAATCCAACCGGTATGCGGTGGGCGCGGCAGTTTCCTTCACATAGTAATTGCCCGCCTCCAGATCGCCGAACCGGACCCGACCGCTTGAACCGGTCGTTTTCGCGCTAAGCAGTTGGGTCGCTGCCGCATCGCTGTACAGGCCAAACGTGGCGCCGGCGAGCGGTGTGCTGCTCTCGCCCGCCGCTTTGACGATCTCGATGCTTCCCTTCTGCGTTTCATTGATATAGGTATAGTTGATAACTTCGGTAGTATTCACCTTGACGGCTACGCCGGCTTGCAGCGTCTCGGAGATCACATAGCCCGCCGGCGCTGCCGTCTCCTTCAGCAGATAGCTGCCAAAGGGCAGGCCGGTGAATTCCGCAACGCCGTCCGCACCGGTGGTGACCTGTATGGGCTCAATTCCATTGCCGCACAGTTCAAACACCGCGCCGGCGAGCGGCGTCTGCATGGGTGGGTTCCATTTGGTTACGCGGATTTGACCGTATTGCCGGACGTTTTCCCATTTCAGAGTAATATTGGCGCCATCGGATTCCGCTGCAACGCCCGCCGCATGCTCGACGTTCGCGCTGCTTGCGGCAGTATCGATCGTTACGGACACGGAGCCCATAAAGCCGGTATAGCCGAACGGAACCGTTTCCGTTACCGCATAGGTTCCGGCAACGAGTCCCGAGAACGTGGCAACGCCGTTCTTGTCGGTAACGGCGGATACGGGCTCGCCGGCCGCCGGCGTCAGCGTGAAGGTCACGCCCGCAAGCGCAGCGCCCTTCTCATCCACCTTTCTGATCGTGATCTTGCCGTCGTCAAAGCGCTCGTTTACCAGCGACACGGTTTGATGCGGATTCGTTTTCTTGAGCTGCACGCCGACTGTAGCGGCGTCGACCGGAACCAGATAGCCCGCCGGTGCGCTGATCTCAAGCACATAATAAGTGCCGTAAACGAGATCGTTCCATACCTTCACGCCGTTCACGGTGCTGAAGGTCTCGATCATCGTATCGGCCGCCCCGTCCGTACCGACCTTAAAGAGCTGGTATTTGCCGCCGTCGATCAGGTTTTGATCGGCCACTTTATCGCCGTACTTTTTGAAGGTCAACGAGCCCTTCCCGGAGTCCGGCACGTTCTCAACGAGTATGACCGCCGTGCCGGACGGCTCGTCATACGGAACGCCGTCGATCGAGACGATCGTCACCTTGCCGTTGACCTTGCTGATCACAACCGTCCGATCCTTGGCGGCAATATACTCGCTGTTTTCATCCACCGTTTCGTGGAGCGTATAGCTGTGTTCTCCCTCGCGCAGGCTGTCGGCATTCAAATACAGCACAAATTGATCGCCGGCCGAGTATGCGCTTTTGGAGATGACGCGGCTGCCGTCGAGCAATTGAAATCCTGCGCCCAGGCCGCGGTTCTTCTCGCCCGTCCACGTCTTGTCGATAGTAAGTTTTGCCCTGCGGCGGATCACCACCGTATTGCCTACGCTGTTCTCGGCCTGCTCACCGGGTTGGAGCCGGTCGGCATCGATGGTGACAGTGAAATCGATCGTATAAACGCCGCTCGCGATCGATCCGCTGCCGCTCTTGACGATATTGATCTTCTGCGCATCATTCGGATCGGCTTCCAGCCGGAAGGGCGCGCCCTCCGGAATGACAACGCTGTTCTTGTTGAAGCGGAAACAGCCGGCCAGCATATCGAAGTTGATCACATCCCCATCCTGATACAGACTGCCGGTTCCGTATTGCGTGAGGATGAGACGGAAGGTCACCTCCGTCTGATTCTCATCGATGTCGATGACGTCCTTGCCCTGTCCTGCGGACAGTACACGCTTGTTGATCACAAGGCCCTGGTTATCATACCGGCGTATGGTTTCCTGACTGCTGTCGATGGTTTTGCCGTCAATGGCCAGGGAAACGGTATTGGTGAGATCGTTCGTATTGCCGGTCACCAGCGCATAATACCTTACAACCACATTCACGATTCGTGTGGGTTCTTCGCTGGCGGCAGGGTTGCTGCAGGTAACGGAAAAGCCCGTCTGACCATTGGAAACGGTGACGGTTCCCAGCGCGGTGCCGGAATAGGTCACCGTGCCGCCGGCGGCGGAGCCCGATTGCTTCACACCGTCGATAAACAGGGTAACGCACTGCCCCAGCGACGCATCTTTATTTCCGTTCGCATCGCAAAGGCTCAGGGCGCCGTTGCTCAGGTTGTCGGTGAGGCTGACGGTGCTCGTATAATCGCTGTTCACACCGAAGGACACCGCATAGCCGATCGGCGCGTCCGGATCGCGCATGACATAGCTGCCATCAACGCCGTATTCAGAATTCTTATAGTTGCTCCAGATGTTTTTCTCCACATAGGGATTTTTCTGTCCCTCTCCCGAACCCGAACCGGTCCCCACATCCACTCCGACGTCGGATTCGATCACATCGCCCAAACCAACGTCGATCTGGCCCTTTCCATCGCCGTCATAACCGATCGTATCCACCAGCAGCGTGATGCTGAACTGAATGTTCGCCCAGGTGCCCTCGCTGTTTTCCTTAAACGCGAGCGTCAGGGTATGCGTGTTGGGATCATAGGTATAATCCTTTTCAAAATAAGCAAGCAGTTTTTGAGCGCGGCGTCCAGATCGGCTGCGGAGAGGAACGCCGGCAGCTTGATGGTGAGGGGGTCGCCGGGCTTGATGTTCGGCTCGGTCGTCAGATCGCTGTCCGCGATCGCTACCGTGAAGGTATACTGTTCCCCATCCTTTACGCTGTCCTGCGATGAGGTTACGGATATGGAAAGACCGCCGTTTGGCGCCGGTTCCGCGAGCAGCTCGCCGTTCTCCGGCTCCAGCGGTGCCGCGCCGAAAGCGCCGTCGGTGATCACCGGCGGGGTAGGCGCTGCAGCGGATTCCGTGGGAACCGCCGTTTTGTTATCCGGCGGCAGCAGACCGCTATCGGGATTTCCGCCGGCAGTGGGAGCGGGCGTTGGTTCTCCCTCCCCGTCGGCTTCCGGGGTTGCCGTCGGCTCTGCGGAGATGACGTTATCGCCGCTGTCGCCCAAAATGATCTCATCCGCAGCCAGCGCGGTGTTGACCATGAACTGACCGGCCAGCATGGTGATCGTCAGCAGGATCGCCAGCGCCTTTTGCATGTTTTTTCTCTTCATACTCCACTCTCCCCCAAAACATTCTGCTGTAGCACAGCGTATACGAGCAATCTATGGCTCCCGACGCCCGTGGGCGTGCAGGTGACCAGCGTCAGGCAAAAGCCGGCGGTATGCGCGCTCAGCGTATCGAAGAGTTCCTCCGGCGCGACGACCTCGCTGCCCGTTACCACATAGGTGAAGGCACGGCCGTCCGCTCCCTTGAGCGTGATGGTATCGTCCTTCTCCAGTTCGTCCAACCGGTTGAAATGTCGTCCGTACCGCTTCATGCGGTGGCCAAATATCACACAGTTGCCCGCCGTTCCCATCTCGGCCGATGTGGGCAGCCAGCCCGCACCGCCGCGCAGCGCCCGCCGGTCCGCGCCATGCATGAGCGCCATTTTCAGGTCGATCCTGGGAATGGTAATGACGCCGTATCCGGTGATGGGCGCGGCGTCCTCCATGCCGGTATCGGCCTGTGCGTCAGCACCGTTCTCCGGCTGCGCAAAGCCCGGTTCATCCTCGTCAAAAAACTCGGCGTCCTCCCCCTCCACCTCTGGAATGGGAATGCCCGATATTTCGGTTTGACCATCCTCAATCATGGCGATGATGATGGCCTCGCTCTGCTCCCGCTTTTCATCGAGCATTACGGGGCGAGCCAAAAACAGCCCTCCCGCCGCGAACGCCAGCAGCAGGAACACGCTCAGGAGCGCAAAAATTCCTCGGTTTCTTTTCATAGGGGCCCGTTCCTCTCTGTTCATCAGAACCACGGGGCGATCTGCCGGTTGAACCACTCGTATCCGAGGTCAACGTGCGGCAGCAGTTCCAGATCCATGAGCAGCCCCGCAATGACCCACAGCATGAGCAGAATCCCGGCGCAGAGCAGAATCACCGCCGCTGTTCTGCCGAAGCCATGCTTTTTCGGTCCGGAATCGGGCGGCAGCGCCTGCTGCGCCGGCGGCATGTCCGCTCCAACCGGCGCACGCCGGTTGTCCGTCTCCAAACCGTGCACGGTCGCTTTTGCCTCCCGCATCGCGGACGTGTTGTCGCCGGCATCCGCTGCGGATCGCACCGGCGCCTCCATTCGTTCATTGCCGGCGTTCTGCTGCATGGCCGACTGGGCGCGCTCGGCAAAGGCATATAGCAGCGCTTCGATGGGGTCCCGATTGTCCGCCGCGCTCACCGCCGCATACAGATCGGTCAGTGCAGCCTTCAACGCCTGTTTCGCCAATTCCGGATTGCCGGAGCGCGCCAAAAGCCGCTCATAAACGGATTTTCCATAGGTGCGTGCAATTGTGCGGAACGCCTCGTCATCGTGCGCCTGCAATCCGTGTAACAGTTCTAATGAATCCATATCCCCTCCCGGGCGCATACAGCATCCATATCCGCCCACACAGGTTTCCATTGCATAATATTATTGGTAAAATTATCTCATAATCGGTCGGAATTTGCAATATCGCGATCACAAAATTACAATCACAATCACACGGGGATATGCGTATATCGCGTTATAGAAAAGTGAAAGCCAACGAGTGAAAAGAAGCGCATGAAAAAACGGCCGTACACCGACGGCCGAGGGAAGCATTCCAGTCCGGATTGCCGAGGGAAGCACCATCCGCCGTGCAGCGCTGCCGGGCGCGGGCTCCCCGTCCTGCTACGCTGCGTACCGGCGCAGGCCGTGCACGATATAGCCGCAGAAGCCGGACATCCGCTTGAACAGCGGTATGCCAAGGTAGCCCAGCGTTTTCCACGTCGTCACGGCGGAGCGCAGCTTGCCGCGCGACTTCGAGCCAACAGTAAACCGGTAGAGCACGAGCGGCTCGCAAAGGCCGACGCCCTGCCCCACGGTCTTCAGAATCCGCATCCAGGTGATATAGTCCTCGTGCAGGTCGGAGCGCTCCATCGGATGCTGCAAAAGCAGCGCTCGGCGCACGAGCACGGAGGAACAGACGATATCGTTTCCATGCAGCATCGAGTCGAATGTGACCTGCTGCGGAACGGTGAACATGCGATCCAAAGGCGCGCCGTCATGATCGATGCATCGGGCGCCGGTATATAAAAGCTGCGCGCCGCGCTCATCGGCGAGCGCCAACTGCCGTTCGAGTTTATCGGGCGTCCACAGATCGTCGCTGTCCAAAAAGGCGATCCATTCCCCGCGCGCCTCGGCGACGCCGCGGTTGCGCGCCGCCGCAACGCCCATGTTCTCAGGCTGTTTCAGACAGCGAATGCGCGCATCGTCCTCCGCGAGGCGCTGCACGCACCGCTGTGTTCCATCCGCAGAGCCGTCGTCGACGACCAGAATCTCCAGATCCGCAAACGACTGCGCCTGCACCGAATGGATGCAGCCGGGCAAAAACGCTTCGCTGTTGTACGCGGGAATCACGACGCTGCACAAAGGGTTCATGACTGCACCTCAATGGAATCTTTGTTTTTGTAAGACGGGTTCTTCTCCTCCCTGCCGCGCGTCTTTTCGGTCATGAACAACGTGCGGAGCGTCAGCAGGAACAGGTTGATATCCAGCAAAAAACTCCACCCCTCGATATACATCAAATCCATGAGCAGCTTGTCCTTAGGGCTGGTTGTATAGCTACCGTACACCTGCGCGTATCCCGTAATGCCCGCTTTCACTTTCAAACGGTAAGAAAACTGCGGAAGCGTTTTTTCATATTCCGCTGCAATGGACGGGCATTCCGGCCGTGGACCGACAATCGACATGTCGCCGATGAGCACATTGATGAGCTGCGGCAGCTCGTCCATTCTGGTCTTGCGCAGCAGCTTGCCTACCGGCGTAATGCGGCTGTCATTTTGTTCCGCAAGGCGCTGGCCGTCCTTTTCCGCGTCCACAACCATGGAGCGGAACTTGAAGATACGGAACACCCTTCCATGGATCGTGAGCCGATCCTGCCGGAACAACACCGGCCCGCCGTCGCAGAGCCTCACGGCGGCGGCCGCAATCAGCAGCAGCGGCGAGGTCACCACGAGCAGCACCGCCGATACGACAAGGTCGAAGATGCGCTTGACCAGGCAATCCAGCGTTTGCGTGCGCATGACCTGCGTGTACAAAAGGGGCGTATCCACGACATGCAGCCGCTTTGCGCTGTTGACGATCACATCCGTTGCAGACGGCACCCAAAACAGGCGGCGCTCCTGCTCGAAGCACTGCCTGGCAAGCCGCTCCCGCAATTCCACGCTGCCGCCGGAAAACAGCACCGCATCATAATCCGACAGCATGGCGGCAATCCCGCCGCAGCCCTCCTGGACGGACACTCTGCCGCAGATCTCATATCGTTCCGGAACGCCCGCCAGCTTGGCCGCAATGTCTGCGCGCCCGTCCTCCGATTCCGAAACGAGCAGAAGTCTCAGCGGCGGGATCTGGCTGAAATACAGGCGGTTTGCAAACAAATTCCAGAGGATGACCATCGCGAACTGCCCGAGCAGGAGCAAGAGCAGCGGTCCGGGATTGAGCAGCGCATACTGTAACAGCGACAACGGAAAATACATGATGACCGTGCACATCAGCAGTGCAATGCATTGCGAAACGATGATCTCCAGCAGCCGCGCCTCGCCGATGTTCTGGCCCTTCATCACAAAGATGCAGGCAATCAGCACCACAGCGTAGAGCAGCGTCAGCATATAATTGCCGCGACGATAGAACGAAATGCGGATATAGGGGTTGTAGGCGTGTACCCAAACCTGATAAAACGCGATGCACAGCAACAGCAGGCCAAGCCCCAGGAGCAGCGCCTGCAGTGTCTTCTGATACGCCTGTCTCTTGCCACGCTCTAAAGAGCGGTATCCGTGCGCCATTGTTCGTTACCGGACCTTTCTGATGGAAATGCGGCCCAGCCGCCGCATGCACCGGCCTGCGGTCATGCATATATATTATTTATTATGACACAATTCGACCGGTGTTTCAATACCGGAGGCGCAGACGCCCCGCTGCCGCCGCAACAAAAAAGCCCGACCGGCGGGGCACCCCCCCGTGACGTCGGGCAAGATCCGTTACATCCATCCAAGCGAGAGTTTCTTCTTTGGGCATCTGGCGATGCAGAGGCCGCAGCCGTCGCACCGGTCATGGTCAATGGCAACCGTGCCGTCCGCATCGCGGGAAATCGCGTCATACAGGCAGCCTTCAGCGCACGCATCGCAGTCCTCCTCCGCGCACGGCTGCTGCACCACGGCCGACAGCGGACGGGGCCGGATTTCCTCAAACGGCTTGAGCGATTGCAGCGCCGCGCCGCGTACCGCGTCCAGATTCTCATAGTCATGTGCCCGAAGCCACTGCGACAGCCCCTCCACCACATCATGGATGGCGCCGCAGCCATGCAGCTGGATGGCCGTGGCCAGCTGCACCGCATCCGCGCCAAGCATGATAAACTCGAGCGCATTCCGATAGTCGAATATCCCGCCGCAGCTGCAGATCTGAAATGCCGTATACTGTCTGAGCGCTGCGGTTGTGGCCAGCGCAACCGGCCGGATGTCGTCGCCGCTGTAACCGCCATACGTCGGCATATGCGCCTGCATCCGCTCGATATCGACGCCGGAAAGCCCCTTGAGCGAATCGATGGCGCTGACGATGCGGATGCCGGCGCGCTGAATGGAGCCGGTAACCTCCGGAGAGATGCTCGTTTCATACGACAGCTTTACCAGCACCGGGATGCTGACGGCCCGCAGAACCGCCTGCGCAAACGACTCGATCTGATGCGTATGGAAGCCCAGCGCCTGATTGCGCATGCCGATCGGCGCGGCAATGCTGATCTCAACCGCATCCGCGCCCATGCGCTCGGCCCTTGAGGCCAAATAGGAGAGTTCCGATGCGGAACTGCCCCAGATGCTGACAATCAGCTTGCAATCCCCCCGGTCAAGCGATTCAAGCTCCGTTTCCCACTGCTCCAGATGGATGTTGGAATACAGCTTCGTGTTGAAAACCTGACCCGGCTTTCCTATATACAGGCGCGGGCTCAGATTTCGGTTCGCCTCCATGGAGATCGTCTCCGTAATGACCGCTCCTGCGCCGGCATCCATGCACTTTTGAATGGACGCCGCATTGCGCGCCCAGGGGCCGGCAGCGACAATCACCGGATTTTTGAGCCGTAGCCCGGACAGATTGACCGAAAGATCCATGGATACCTCCTCAGTCGAACAATTCATAGATATATTTCTGATTGCCGCAGGAACGACGGATTTTCAGCTTTGGCTGCAGCACAATCTCCCGCGGGGGTTCCACCGCCAGCTCCTGATTCTCAATCGCATCAAACAGCATGCGCGCCGCTACCATGCCGAGACGAGCCCCCGGCAGCTCCACGCTCGTGACCGGCGGGTTGACAATGGCACACATGGCGGAGTCCATCATGCTGGCAATGGCAAGCTGTTCCGGCACGGCCACGCGGGAGTCGTTCGCCGCCTTGAGCGCGCCGAATGCCTGCGTGTCGCTGAACGTCAAAATGGCCCGATCCTCCGCGTCCGGCATCAGCAGCATGCGCTGGGTGGCCATATAGCCGTCCTGCACGCTGTTGCCGCAGGACAGAACGTCGAGCGGCACTGCGCCGGCCACCGATTCGAGCGCACGCTTGCAGCCGCTCTCGATCTGCTCGCACTCGCCGCGCAGTTTTTCATCCGCCAGAAGCGTAATCCGCCTACGGCCAAGCGAAAGCAGGTGCTGCGTCAACCGAAACGCACACTCCTCAAAATCGATATAGCAGAGGGCGTCAAAGCCGGGCGTTCCGGTTTTTCCCACATGCACCGCCGGCGTGCGCGGCGACTGGAGCGCCGCGAGCTGCTGCCGCTCCAGCGCAGAGGAAACAAGGATAACGCCGTCGATGCTGCGGGATTTCACCATGCGCAGATATTCCAGTTCGCGTTCCGGATTGCTCTCCGTATGGCAGAGGATGACGGCATAGCTCTTGTTCCTGGCAATCGTTTCGATGCCGGAAATCAGCTTGCGGTACAGGTGGTTCTCGATGCTCGGCACCAGCAGTGCGATGGTGTTCGTCCGCCCAAAGTTCAGACCGCGCGCAAACCAATTCGGCGTATAATTGTTCTCCCGCATGATCGCAAGCACGCGCTCGCGCGTTTCCGGGAGCACCTGCTCCGGGTGGTTCAGCGCGCGCGATATCGTGGCGACGGAAACATCTGCTGCTTTGGCAATTTCCTTTATGTTCAAAACGTCCTCCGTTCAGCAAGGCTGTGATGTTCTCCGGGTACGGTTGGCGGTGCCGGCGGGCAACGCCTATGGGAACGCCTTCTCCCGTTACTGCCGTCGGCAGGGTTATCATACCACATTGCCGCTGTCCGGACAAGCGCGGCCGGTGCTTCGATAAGCGGGCGCCGCATGGAACCATACGCCAAGCGGCCGGCTAGCGCTTGTTTTTTGGAATGTATGGAAATTTGAAGGAACTGTGACATTTCTGATTGACAATGCGCGTAATATCCTGTAAAGTATAGCTATCTTAGATGTATCCGGTTACATATCTTCGCATTTCCTCTCGTTCTTTCCGGATGCATCGCGTCTCGGCACAATTTAATATTTGGGAGGTTCAAGCATGGAACAAGTAAAGCAACAACATGTGGATACGGATTATTCACTAGAAGCAGTCCCAATGTCAGCCCGCAAGGGATTTGGGTCGATGTTCGTCATTATGATGGGCTTCACCTTCTTCTCCGCAAGTATGAGCGCCGGCGCAAAGATGGCCAACGGGATGGATCTCGCCACGTTCATCTGGGCGCTATTGATCGGCAGCCTTTTCCTCGGCATTTACACCGGCCTGCTCGCCTACATCGGCGGCGACACCGGACTGTCCTTCGACCTTTTGGCGCATCGCTCGTTCGGTAAATACGGCTCCTACCTGCCTTCTGCCATGATTGCAATTACCCAGATCGGCTGGTTCGGCGTCGGCGCCGCCATGTTCGGTTACCCGGTGGCCGAGCAGTTCGGCGTTCCCCTCTGGATTTTGATCGTCGCCTGCGGCATCTGCATGACCTGCTCCGCGTACTTCGGCGTGAAGGGTCTTGAAATCGTAAGCTGGATCTCTGTGCCGCTGATCGCGGTGCTCGGCATCTATTCCATGGTCACTGCAACCGTCGATGGCGGCGGATTGGTCGCCATCTTTGACAAATCCACCGGCAGCATGACCCTTCTGGGCGGCATTGCCGCGGTTATCGGTTCGTTCATCTCCGGCGGTTCCGCCACACCCAACTTCGCACGCTTCGGCAAAACGAACAAATCCACGGTCATTGCAACCGTTATCGCGTTCACGATCGGCAACATCCTGATGTTCTGCTTCGGCGCAGTCGGCGGCGCGTTCACCGGTAAGGACGACATCTTCTATGTCATGATCGCGCAGGGTCTGGCCATTCCCGCCATCATCGTGCTCGGCGCCAACATCTGGACCACGAACGACAACGCACTGTACACCGGCAGCCTCGGTCTCTCCAATATCACCAAGGTCCGCAAGCGCCCGATGGTTATCGTCTCCGGTATCATCGGCACCGTGCTCGCCGTGTGGCTGTACAACAACTTCATCGGCTGGCTGAACTTCCTCAACGCCACCCTCCCGCCGGTCGGCATGATCATCATGATGGACTTCTTCATGCACCGCGCGAACTACAAAGCCGGTTCGGTTGTGGAACGCAACGTGAACTGGGGCGCCATTGCCGGCGTTGTTGCCGGTGCGCTCGTCGGCAACCTGACGAACGGAACGCTCATCCCCGGTTTCTCTTGGGGCATTGCGGCCGTCAACGCGATGGTCATTGCCGGCATCATCTACTACGCCGTGGATCGTCTGGTCTACAAGGGCAATACCGGCGTTACGGTGAGCGAATAACACACCATACGCAATCCGCAAGCGGCTGGGCAAACGCCCGGCCGCTTTTATCTGCGGCGGCGCACGTCTTGCTGGGACGCCGCGCATGTGGACATCGCACGCCGTGTCAAAGCGGCGCGCGATGCTTTTCCATCATTTGCTGTGCACCATGCTCGGTACATGCCAAACCGCATTCAAAAATGCAATCCGCGCTGACCGATCGCCACGTATTCCTCATAAAGGCGCCCGCATTCGGCGAAAATACCGGTTTTTACGGACATGCTGCGGAAACCAAAATCGTAAAATCGTTCATAATTATATATAATATATTGACCGTTGCCGGATCACCTGCTACGATAAGTCCAATTTTTTTGCAGGAGGTCTTAAAAAGATGGAAGTGACCACATATCTACATTCCATAATGGAATACGTAAACCGCCACAATCCGCACCAGCCGGAATTTCTGCAGGCCGTCGCTGAGGTGCTCCAGTCTCTGACCCCCGTGTTGGAGCGTCACCCCGAATATATGGACGCTGCCATTCTGGACCGGCTTGTCGAGCCCGACCGGCTGATCCGATTCCGTGTCGCGTGGATGGATGACAGCGGCCGCATTCGCGTCAACGTCGGCTATCGCGTTCAGTTCTGCAACGCAATCGGCCCGTATAAGGGCGGACTTCGCTTTCACCCATCTGTTTACGAAGGCATCATCAAGTTCCTCGGCTTTGAGCAGATCTTCAAAAACTCTCTGACCGGACTTCCGATCGGCGGTGCAAAGGGCGGCAGCGATTTTGACCCCAAGGGCAAGTCCGACCGCGAAATCATGCACTTTTGCCAGAGCTTTATGAACGAGTTGTACAAATATATCGGCCCGAACACCGATGTGCCGGCCGGCGATATCGGCGTGGGCGCACGGGAAATCGGCTATCTGTTCGGCCAATACAAGCGGCTGCGCGACGAATTTTCCGGCATGCTGACGGGCAAGGCGCTCTCCTTCCACGGCAGTCTCGATCGAATTCAGGCCACCGGCTATGGCCTTTGCTATTTTATGGAAGAAATGCTCAAGGTCAAGGGCAAGAGCTTTGCCGGCCGGATCGTAGTGATCTCCGGTTCCGGCAACGTTGCCATCTATGCGCATGAGAAAGCAACCGCGCTCGGTGCAAAGGTCGTCGCCATGTCCGACTCGGGCGGATATGTATATGATCCGGCGGGCATCGATCTTGCCTGCATCAAGCAGCTCAAGGAGGTGGAGCACCGCCGCATCCGCGACTATCTGCTTACGCACCCGGATGCGGTCTTCTGCGAAAACTGCACGGACATCTGGGGCATTCCCTGCGACATCGCGCTGCCCTGCGCAACGCAAAACGAACTCGACGGCGCTGCTGCCCGCAAGCTGGTCGCAAACGGCTGCTGCGCGGTGGCAGAAGGCGCAAACATGCCCTCGACCCCGGAGGCGATCGACATCTTTCGGGCAAACGGTATCCTGTTCGGGCCCGCAAAGGCGGCCAATGCCGGCGGCGTGGCGACCAGCGCGCTGGAGATGAGCCAGAACTCCATGCACTACTCCTGGTCCTTTGAAGAGGTGGACAACCGGCTCAAAAACATCATGGTCGGTATTTTCCAAAAAATCGATCAGGCCGCAAAGGATTATGGTGTGGAGGGCGACTATGTGATGGGCGCCAACATCGAGGGCTTCTTGAAGGTCGCGGACGCCATGATGTACCAGGGCGTCATCTGATTGGATCGATATCGCGCATGATTCAAACCGCCCCGCGCGCCAAACGGCGCGCGGGGCGGCTGCATGTTATTGGTCTGCAACGGGAGTGCGCTGCGGCTGCCGTTCCGATCTGAGGGGCTTCCAGCCTGCGGGTTCCATCGCAAGCGATTCCGTTTGGAACAGGGCAAGCAACCGTTCATCGCATTGGTTCGCACGCGCCGCTGTGTTTTCAGGCTACACTCGCTTCGCAGGATCGAACACGAACAGGCCGTCCCGGTTGCAGCAATAGTACAGCCGGCCGAGCCGCTGGTGCGGCAGCCGGATCTCGCTTCCCTGCTCCGGGTACAGCCGGTGCAGCAGCAGCCTGCCGCTGTCCACCTGCGCAAAAAATAGCAGATGGTGCGCCTTGGTCATTTCGTGCAAAAACGTGATATAATCCTCATCCTCCACACGTTCCACAATCACGGCATGCGCTTCATCCGGCTTTTGCACCGCGCACGGCGACAGCACCCTGCCGCAGCAGGAGACGCAGGCGGGGCCTGTGGCGGTGAGGATGTTTCCGCATGTTGGGCACAGATAAAACTGCAGCCGCCGCAGATTCCCCTGATCCGCCCGGTTGACCGGCTGCTCGCCCTGCAGCAGCGCCTCTACGCGGACATCGAACACCAGCGCCAGATCGGAAAGAACGGAAACCTCCGGACTACCGGCGCCCGTCTCCCATTTTGAGATCGTCCGGTCGCTCACATGCAGCCGCTCGCCAAGCTGTTTTTGCGTAAGGCTGCACCCCGTGCGCAGGCTGCGAATCAACCGTCCTGTCTTTTGCATATCCATCATCATATCTGGAGAACCATCCCTTCCATTTGGACGCGCCCTGCGCACGCCCTGTCGCTAAACCCAGCATAGCGCCGAACCGCCCGCACTGCAATCAACGCTCCGTGGAATTGCCGGCACGGAAAATATTTCCGTTTTGTTCTTGCATTCAAAGCAAAGGACCGATATAATAGAATATCATGAAATGAGGGAGTAGTTTGCACGGCGGTTGCCGCTGTGTTTCAAGTCAACACACATGGCGATCCCGCATCGCCTGGCTTGAATGAAAGGACCAGACTCATGCGCATGCTTTTGCTGCGCATGTTTTTATATTTTTGACCAGACTATAAGGAAAGAGAGGAATGGAGTGCATGAAATTTTATCTGGAAGACGCTGCGGAGGTTTTGCAGCAGTCTGGCAGCAGTGAAGCCGGACTGACCGCACAGGAAGTAGCGGAACGGCTCCGCCAAAACGGCCCCAACAAGCTGGCCGAGGGCAAAAAGGCGTCCCTGATTGCCCGCTTCTTTGCACAGCTCAAGGACCCCATGACCCTGATTCTGATCGCCGCAGCTGCAATTTCCGGCACGCTCGCCGCGATCGAAGGGCACGGCTTTGCGGACGTAATCATCATCCTGGCCGTTGTCATCATCAATGCCATCCTGGGCGTCTATCAGGAGAGCAAGGCGGAAAAAGCCATTGAGGCGCTGCAGCAGATGGCCGCCGCGACCTCGAAGGTCATTCGCGGCGGGCAGCAGATGACCGTGCGCAGCGAAGAATTGGTCGTTGGCGATATTATCGTGCTCGAGGCCGGCGATGCGGTGCCTGCGGATGGGCGGCTCATTGAGAACGCGAGCCTACAGGTCGAAGAGGCTGCGCTGACGGGTGAATCCGTGCCGGTCACGAAGTTCATCGACATCATTCAGCTTCGCGAGGAAAATGCCGACGTCCCCCTCGGCGATCGCAAAAACATGGTGTACATGGGCAGTACGGTCGTCTATGGCCGGGGCAGGGCTGTCGTCACCGGCACCGGCATGCAGACCGAGATGGGCAAAATTGCCGATGCGCTTTCCCAGGCGCAGGACGGGCAGACGCCGCTGCAGATCAAGCTGTCGCAGCTTTCCAGGGTTCTCACTTGGCTGGTGCTCGGCATCTGCGTGGTGATCTTCGGCGTACAGGTGCTGCGGGCTGGCAGCCTGTCGGCGGAGGTTGTGCTCAATTCCTTTATGGTCGCGGTCTCCCTGGCCGTGGCGGCGATCCCCGAAGGGCTTGCCGCAGTTGTAACGGTCGTCCTATCCATCGGCGTTACCAATATGTCAAAGCGCAACGCCATTATCCGCCGTCTCACCGCGGTAGAAACGCTTGGCTGCGCGCAGATCATCTGCTCGGATAAGACCGGCACGCTGACGCAGAACAAGATGACGGTTGTGGATGCGTTCTGCCCGGACGAATCGGTGCTCGCCACCGCCATGGCGCTCTGCTCCGATGCGGAGATCGATGCCGATGGCAGCGTGACCGGCGAACCCACGGAAGCGGCGCTCGTCGCATGGGCCGCAACGCTGTCGCTGGACAAAAACGCGCTCAAACAGCAGCTTCCGCGCACCGGAGAGGCGCCCTTTGACAGCGGGCGAAAGATGATGAGTACGCTGCACCGGCAGGCGGACGGATCGACCATCCAGTTCACCAAGGGCGCGCCGGACGAAATTTTGCGGCGCTGTACGCACTATCTTGAGGCGGATGGCAGCAGCGCGCCCATGACCGAGGAATACCGCCAGAAGATTCTGGAATCGAACAAGGCCATGGCCGACCGTGCGCTGCGCGTGCTGGCTGCGGCCAAGCGCGACTGGAGCAGCAGTCCGGAGCGGCAGGAGCCGGCCGATCTGGAAACCGATCTCTGCTTTATCGGTCAGACCGGTATGATCGATCCTGTGCGCCCGGAGGTAAAGGCCGCCATCGTCGAATGCCGGAGCGCCGGTATCCGACCGATCATGATCACGGGCGATCATGTGGATACCGCAACGGCGATTGCCAGGGAGCTCGGCATCCTTGAGGAAGGCATGCGCGCGATCACCGGCGCGGAACTCGACCGGATGAGCGAGGAGGAGTTTGAACGGGAATTGCAGCGCATCTCCGTATATGCCCGCGTACAGCCGGAGCATAAGACGCGCATTGTCACCGCGTGGAAGCGCGCCGGCTTCGTAACCGCGATGACCGGCGACGGCGTCAACGACGCCCCCTCCATCAAGAGCGCGGACATCGGCGTGGGCATGGGCATCACCGGCACGGACGTGACGAAAAACGTGGCCGATATGGTGCTGGCGGACGACAACTTTGCAACCATTGTCGGCGCGGTCGAGGAGGGACGGCGCATCTATGACAACATCCGAAAGGCCATTCAGTTCCTGCTCGGCTCGAACATAAGCGAGGTCATCAGCATCTTCGTCGCGACCATCATGGGCTTTACGATCCTGAAGCCGGTTCATCTGCTCTGGATCAACCTGGTCACGGACAGCTTTCCGGCGCTGGCTCTGGGTATGGAGCGCGGAGAAGCCGATATTATGCGCCGCCAGCCGCGCTCCGCAAAGGCAAGTATTTTTGCCGACGGCATGGGCTTTGATATCGCCTATCAAGGGCTGCTCGTTTCTGTTCTAGCGCTTGCCTCCTACTTCATCGGTCATTTTCTGGAGTCCGGCGCATGGGAGATCGTCAACAGTCCGGACGGCATGACCATGGCCTTCCTGACCATGAGCATGGCGGAAATCTTCCACAGCTTCAACATGCGTTCCCAGCGCAAGAGCCTGTTTGCCGTCAAGGGCATGAACAAAACCCTGAATTGGGCTGCGCTGGGCAGTCTCGTTGCTACGACGGCCGTGTGCGAAATTCCGTTCCTCGCGAACGCTTTTGGCTTTGAGACGGTGGAATTCACCGAGTATGCCATTGCGGTTCTGATTGCGGCGCTGGTCATCCCGATTGTGGAAACGGTCAAGTTTTTCCAGCGGCGCGCCCACCGCAACGGCTGACGATCCAAACCGATATGCAGCGGTGCGCAGCCTTAAAAAAAAGGCTGCGCACCGTTTTACCGTCCAAACCCGGTTTGTTAAGATTCCGCTAAGAAATTCTTTACTTTTGCACGATCCGCTGATATACTGATGGTAAGCAGTGGGATGCTTGTATGAGTACGGAGGTTCGCCTCTCTTCGGAGGGCGTTCGTCCGTACTTGTCCTTTTTGGGGAAAAGTAAGCCTTTGGTCTTTGGATGTGCCTGTCATGACAGTAATTCAAGCAAAAGCTGGTATTTATTTCTCCTCAATCGGTACATAAAAATTCTCCATCGAAATTCCTGACGGAATCAAATATCCCGGAGATATGATATGAAACATCGGATAACGTTCCGCCTTGTTATCACAGTTTTCATAGACTCTAAATCGGCCACTTGCGTTAACCCACTCAATGATTTCTTCCCTTGTTTTCAACCAATCTTCTGCTTGATCAATGTCTGCATCCAAACATGATGCCACAGCAAATAAACCATGTGGTAAATCCACTATTTCAAAGCCTTCCACCTGCTTCTCTCTAGATTCACACGGAAGAGCATAAAACCATTCCCGTACCTCCTTTTTCTCGTTATACCACATGAAATCTCTTGGAAACAATTCATATTTTAGTGATGCGTGATATTCTGAAAACCAATTATTTACAAAAGCTCCTTCATTCGTTAAAGGACCCGAGTATGCTGCTTTCATTTTAGGAATCTCAACAATTCTTACCTTAATCCTATTTCTTCCCCCGTTTTCTCGTAAATTTCCATTTGTACATCTTTCTAAATTATATCTATGACATTCAAGATAGACAAGCCTGTATTCTTTGTCCTAAGTCCTATGGTACTAAAGGCGCACTTACCCACCACCGTCCAAAGGGCGGCGGTGGTACTGCCTGATGGTAGCCGTGCGCTCTCCGAGGGGAACGAAAGGTAACAACACACTCCACGCCCCTTTTCGGCTTGTTATGACCTTCTGAGCAGGCGGCAAGGCAAATGCTACGATTGCCAAAAAGGCCCCATGACAGATCTACTACTGTAACGCAAGGCCATGTCGCCGCTTTTGTCCAAACCTTTTCCTCAAATCCGACAGCGGTACAGACGCACCTCGTCGATTCGGCTGCAAAGCGGTTCAAGCTCCGCTCTCCGGCTCAACGGCGCGTCAAACACCAGCTCCTCCGGGCCATAGATCTCGCCGAGCGCCGGTGCGCTCAAAAACCTGCGGCATTGTTTTCCACGCGCATAGCAGCGGATCCATGTCTTTGTTTCATCGCATCGAAACCCGACGGATTGATAAAAGCGGTTGGCGGCGATATCCTCCTGCGTCCACAGCTCACACACACGCACGCCCTCGGCCAACAGCCGTTCGAGCGCGTGCCGCCACAGTGCCCCTGCAACGCCCCGCCGCCGGAATTCGGGCAGCACCGCCAAATGCCAAATCACTGCACCGCGACCTTCATCCGTCCGGGACAGATCGTCAGAATCAAGTTCTGCATCGATCAGACCGACAATGCGTCCGGCTTCCTCCGCCACAAGGCACACGGACGGATGGCAGTAGCGTTCGCGCTGCGTCCTTACGTCATTATAATAGGAACAATCGAGGAACGCCACAACCCGACACCGCAGCCATTGCTCCGCATCCGACTCGCGATAGGCGCGAATGTTCACCGGCTTCCCTCCTGCTGCGCACTCTCCGGCGCCGCCGCGGCGACCAGCGCTTCATTGAGGTCGCGCATGGCCTGCACATCCATCTTCACCACCGCCCGGTCATACGTCATCAGGCCGTTCAGTTCGTCCTCGACGTCCGAAAGCTGCGTATAGACCGCGGCGGACAGTCCGCGCGCCGCCGCCGGAATGATCTGCCGGATGTATAGATCCTGCACGGCAAAGCACAGCGCCCCCGGCGTTTTATACCGGCGGTAGCCAAAATCCTTTTTACTATAGGCATGTCCGTTCACCCGGTGGTTGTAGCCGCCAAACTCGGAGAGCACCACGGCGCGCGGCCCCGAATACTGCTTATGACGGTACGCACGGAAGTACACATGCAGGCTCTTTACGTCGCCCGCGCCCTGATCGTGCCAGCCGCTGGCATGGTCGACGGTACGCGTTGGATCGAGCGCACGGATGCGCTCTGCCGTCTCCAGCGCGTCGAACTGGCCCCAACCCTCGTTGAAGGGCACCCACATGGCGATGCAGGGACAGTTGTACAGGTGCTCGATCATTTCCTCCAGTTCCTGCAAAAACTCCCTGCGTCCGGCGGCATCCTCCCTTGCAAACCGGATGTAATCATGATCGTCGCGGTGGCGTCCGGTGATGAGCGGCGCGCTGATGGTCAGCGGCAGATAGTCGCCGCCTCCGTTTGGCATATCCTGCCAGACGAGCATTCCCAGACGGTCGCAATGGTAATACCAGCGGAGCGGCTCGATTTTGATGTGCTTTCTGAGCATATTGAAGCCCATGCGCTTCATTTGCTCTATGTCGTTCACCATGGCTGCGTCCGACGGCGCGGTATACAGCCCGTCGGGCCAATAGCCCTGATCCAGGACGCCGGTGTGAAAATATGGCCTGCCATTGAGAAACAGCCGCATAAGCCCGTCGCCGTCCTGCCGAACCGCAAAGCTGCGCATGGCAAAGTAGCTTTCCACGCGATCCTCCCCCGCCTCCAGCGAAAGATCATACAGATACGGGTCCTCCGGGGACCAAGCGTGAAACGCCGGCATGGGAATGCGAATGGACGTGCCGCTGCAAAAGGTGACCGTGCGGCCATCCAGCCGCGCAACACAGGCGCACGGCAGGCTGGTCTGCACGCGCAACTCCACCGCCTCCTCATCAAACAGCGGCGTGATCCGAAGCGAGCGGATATGCGTCTTTGGCACGCTTTCAAGCCAAACCGTCTGCCAGATGCCGCTCTGAGGCGTGTACCAGATGCCGCCGCGCGCCGTTTTCTGCTTGCCGCGCGTGTGATAGGATTCCTCCGTTACATCGCGCACGCAGACAACAACGGTCAGTTCACGCCCGCCATGCAGCGCGTCCGTCACGTCGCATGAAAACGGCAGATAGCCGCCGATATGGTGCGCCAGTTGTTCGCCGTTGACAAAAACCGCCGCCTCCTGATCGACCGCGCCGAAATGCAGCAGAGTTCTCGCCTTTACGAACCCTTCGGGCAGCGTGACGCGCCTTCGATACCAAAGGAACTGCCGGGGCCGGAGCTTTCGGCCAACGCCGGAGAGCGGCGCTTCGGGCGAAAACGGAACGATGATCGTGCCGTCAAACATCTCTGGCTGCACATCGGACTCGGTGATGGCATACTCCCAGACGCCGTTGAGATTCCAATAGCTGTCCCGCCGGAACTGCGGGCGCGGATACTCGGGGAGAACCGCTTCCGGTTGGAGCTGTTCACCCCAGATGGTCTTTAACATAGCCTGTCTCCTTCTTTTTGAGCAGCAGCACGGGTGCGATCACCACGACCAGTACAGCGGCGGCGGCCAGGAAGATCGCCGGAGTCGGAACGCTTTTGACAACGCCGAGCTCCTCATATGTTCCGGTACCGCCACGAATGACCGCCGCGCCGATGAACGGGCCGATCACCATCGGCAGCAGCACGGCAAAGATCATGCGGATGCCCTGAAACCCGCCGATCTGATCCTTCGGCGTATAATCGCGCACAACGGCCGAAAGCACCGCCGTAACGAGCATATAGCCCGACATCATGATTGCGCCCGCGGCAAAGACGAATGCCATGGAGCGGGCAAAATACATCAGCACAAGGCCGACAAACATCACGGCAAGCGCCGGCAGCACGCACCTGAGCTTGCCGATGCGGTCCAGCCAGCGGCCAAACACGACCGAAACAACCGAAGCGACGATGAGCACGCCGCCGAGCACGATCGCGTAGTTCTCAAATTGCAGATAGGTTTGCAGATAGATGATCAGATACGGGAAAAAGACCTGCATCGCGACGGAAAACAGCCCGAGCGCGGCAAGCGCCAGATACAGCCGCACATTTGCGCAGAGGACCGATGGCCGGAAACCGTACAGCAGGCTGGGCAGATAGGCGCCTTCCTGACGGGTAATTGCTCCGTCGCGAAGCAGGAACAGCGATGCAGCGCCCGCCAGCAGCACAATGCTGCCGAAGATGACAAAGAATTCGCGCCAGCGCCCCTGCCGCGTCATGCCGTCGAACACGCCGAAGATTACCAGCATCGAAATGAGCGGCAGTATGGCGAGCACGGATTCCACGCGTCCGCGGTTTTCCGGCCCGGTCACATCCGTAATATGCGCGTTGAAGGCCGCATCGTTGGCCGTAGAGCCGAAGAATGTCATCACACAATCCATTACAACGACCAGCGCCGCGGCAACCGCCACCGCATTGGCCGCCGGGAACCATCTGCCCGCGTTTTCCACGGTGATGAACCCGAAGGACATGGTCGACAGGCCCCAGAGAAGATATCCGCCGACGATCAGGGGCTTGCGCTTTCCGATGCGGTCGGACAGCGCCCCCATCAGCAGCGTTGTCAGCGTTGCGATCACCGCGCTCGCCGCCACCATTACGGCGATATGGTTTGGGTTGGTGGAGATCGTATTGTACAGATAGACGTTGAAATACATGTTTTCAATCGTCCATGCAAACTGACCGGTCAAGCCGATGAGCAGAAACGATATCCATGTGCGGACGCCGATGCTTTTCATAGCTTCCTTTCCCGTGATCCTCAGACCACGAATGCCTTGTCGATCTCGACGACGGCAAAATAGTTTCCATCGTCCAACGCACGGATGCGCTCTTCAAACGCCTTGCGCACCGCCTCGTCCGACAGGCGGCACCGATACGGCACCACGGCGTCAAAGATCAGGTTCGTATGCGTCGGGCCGGCGACCATACGAAAATCATGAATGGTGATGGTCGGGTCGATCTCCGTTGCAATGCCGCGCACGGTTTCACACAGCGCGTTGAGCGCCGCATCGTCGGTTATGACCGGATCCATGTGGATCACCGCTTCACAGCCCATCCGCTCACGCAAGCCATGCTCGATGTTATCGATCAAATCGTGCAGCTCGAGAATATCGCCGCCGGCCGGCACCTCCGCGTGCAGCGAGATCATCGTGCGGCCCGGGCCATAGTTGTGAACGACCAGATCGTGAATACCGATGACCGCTTCATGCGAGAGCACATACTGCTCAATCTGCTCCACAAACTCCTTCGAAGGCGGTTCGCCGAGCAGCGGGCCGATCGTCTCTTTTGCGGCGTTGAGCCCCGCATAGAGAATGAACAGCGCAACGAGCAGGCCGCACCAGCCGTCGATCATCAGGTTCGTCCAATGGCCGATCAGCATCGCCGCGAGCACAACGGTGGTCGCAACGCAGTCGCTGAGGCTGTCCATGGCCGTGGCGCGCATAGCGGCGGAATCGATCCGCTTGCCGATCTGCCTGTTATAAAAGCACATGTACAGCTTGACCAGAATGGAAACGATCAGTATGGCCGCCGTCAATCCGCTGAACGCGACCGGTTCGGGCGACGCAATCTTTTCGATCGAGCTGGTCAGCAGCTCAAAACCCATCAGCAAAATGGCGATTGCGACAATGAAGCCGGAGATATACTCAATGCGGCCATGGCCGAACGGATGCTCCGGGTCCGGCTTCTGGCCGGCCATGCGAAAACCGATCAGCGTGATGACCGAGGAACCGGCGTCCGACAGGTTGTTGAACGCGTCCGCCATGATGGCAATCGAGCCGGATAAGCTTCCTGCAAACAGTTTGCCCAGAAAGAGCAGAATGTTGAGCGCGACGCCCACCGCGCCGCAGAGAACACCGTATGCCCGCCGGACGGACTGCGAATTGTCCGCGTCCTCCGGCTTGCCGGTACGTATCAACCATTTTGCAAGCAACGTAACCATATCATCCATCCCTCTACCGTTTCTGCCTTCGCTGACAGGAGCGCGCCCGTCTCCGGCCGCCGTGCTCTCCGCTTTCCGGCGGCTGCCGTTCGCGCCGTAGCGGCAGCGAATCCACACCGGGGTGAAACCGATACTCTCTCGGTGCGGCAGCGCGGACAAAATCCGCCGTTAAATGGGTGGGTCGGGCCATAGTGAGTGCCGCATGCCCATCCATTACACATGAGTGTCTCCTTGTCAACAGACAGGAATATTATAACATTGAACTGGAAAAACGCCAACCAGTGTTCTATAATGAAGCAAATGATGCTCCGGAGGTGCGTGAAATGGAAAAACAGCAAGCATTCGTCGAAGATCCGATTCTCTGGCATGACCGCAAACGCATTCTTGGTATGCCGATCAGCTTTACCCGCTACAGCGTGGATCAATCCCGCCTGTACCGCAAGGCCGGTCTGTTTACCACAACGACCGACGAACTGATGCTCTATCGGATTCTTGACATCAAGCTCACGCAGACGCTGGGCCAGAAGATTCTCGGCGTTGGCACGGTCACGCTGTACACCGCCGACCAGAGCAACCACCAACAGGACCTGATCAATATCAAAAAGCCGGACGCTGTGCGCAAGTTCCTGAGTAAGCTGATCGAGCACGAGCGGATGGAGAAGCACATCACCGGCCGCGAAATGTACGGCAGCGCTGGCATCGGTCAAAACCACGAGGGCTGCGATTCCGAAGAAATGTTCACGGATTTCGACGGAGACGGCATCCCGGGTTAAACCATCCACTCCTACATCAGCGCACAAACGCGATTTTGCACAAGATGCAAAACCGCGTTTCAGTTTGTCAAATAAGCCACTTCGCAGCACAGCGAAGTGGCTTCAAACATAAG
>DXWI01000005.1:0-90384 GCA_019416935.1 Clostridiales bacterium
TATCGACCACCCGCCACATGACCGCAATACCGATCTCGACCGGATTGCCGAGGCAGTCGTTTCTTCGGCCGGATTGTCGGTATGACGGCAGGCGGCAAGCGCCGCGAACAACAGGAAGATCGCCAACAATAGCGTCAGCAGCCTTTTTCCGTTTTCCATTATTTCTCTTCCTTATTTGCAGAATTGGTTCATCGCTTCCAAAATCCGATCCATTTGGAGTGGCTTTGTCAGGTGCGCGTTCCTCCCCGTTTCCATGCATTTCTCCATATCCTCGCGATACGCGTTGGCGGTGATGGCGAAAATGGGGATGGTCTTTGCGTCCGCTCTTTCCATTGCTCTGATGCGCCGCGCAGCCTCCAGACCATCCAGCTCCGGCATCATAACGTCCATCAGAATCGCATCGTATTCGCCGGGGGCGGAGTTTGCAAAGGCTTCCACAGCAAGCCGGCCATTCTCCACCGATACGCAGGTGATGTTCGACCCGGCGAGCAGAAACTCGGAGATTTCCCGGTTGATGGCGTTATCCTCCGCTAAAATGACATGAAATTCTCCTGCATGATGAACGGTCGTATCATTCGGCGGTGCGCTTGCTTCTTCTATAGCAAGCGCGAACGGTATAACGATCTCGAAAACGCTGCCCACGCCCACCCTGCTCGAAACATGGATCTCGCCGCCCATCAGATCCGTCAGCTCCTTGACGATGCTCAGCCCAAGGCCTGTTCTCTCATAATTGGTGCGCGCGGTGATCTTTTCCTGCGAGAAACGATCAAAAATATGCTCCATGTATGCAGGGCTGATGCTGATGCCGGTATCCTCGACAACAAAATGGTACCGGGCAAACGCCTGCTCCGGCTTTTCGTGATAGACCTTGAAGAACACTGTTCCACCCTCGCCCGTATACTTCACGGCGTTGCCCAGTATATTGATCAGAACCTGCTTGAGCAGGTTTTTGCTGCCATCGATTCTGGACTCGGACAATCCCTGAAAGTCGGTCCGGTACCGCAGGCTCTTTGCAGAAATTCTGCTTTCAAGGATATCCGATACGGAGCAAAGCATATCCAGCAGATCGAACGGCGCGTTCTCCACCGCGACCTTGCCGCTCTCGATGCGGGAAATATCCAGCACCTCGTTGACAAGCGATCGGAGGCAACGGATATCTTTTTGAGACAGGATTCTACGGTCGTCCTGTCCTCGATCCGGCTTGCCGCAATGGCGGTCATTCCGATGATCCCGTTGATGGGCGTGCGTATATCGTGCGACATTCGGGAGAGAAATGCGGTTTTGCCTCGTTGGCCCTGTCTGCGGCAAGGGCGGCGGACCGAAGCTGATCCCGCATCATTTTCTCAAGCTTCAGTTCCTGCTTCCTGCGGAACAGCAACAGCGCCACGATCAGGCTGATCATAATGACAGAGCCTGCCGCCGTGACGCCGACCAAATGGTAGATCAACGGCTTGACGTCGCTCGTCATGCTGCGGCTGTTCACAATGAAGACGGCATACCAGTCCGAGATTTCCACAAGGTGAAACGCCATGAAATAGGTACCGCCTTTGTATGCGATCAGAGCCGAACCGCTTTGTCCGGCGCCGATGCATTTCTGGATTTCCGCATAGGAATTTCCCATGAGGCACTGCGCATCCGCCAGCGCGTCGATCAGATTGTAGGCTTTTGCAAGATCGGTATTCTCGGTTTGAGCGTTGATTTTTCGACCGTTGCTGTGTATGACAAAAGCGTCCGTGATCTGGCCAAACTCGGACAGGGAAAGGTCAACATCAAACGCCCTTTCATCCGCCGCCGTAATCAAATGCGTAAACCGCACGCCTTCCTGGGTTCCGATCGGCCGATCGAGCTTTTTGCAAAAGCAAATATACTCTTTGATATTGTCTTTGATCTCAGCCAGAGATGTGATAAAGATAGCACGCGTATCGTCCAAACGGTCGCTGTGGTTTCATAGTGTTTCCTTGCCCGAACGGGCTGTGTAATAGTAGCCTTTGTCATCGATCAAAAGCATCATGCTTTCGCCGCTTTTGATGCCGCTGAACGCTTCCGCGGCGCCCAAACTGACCAGTGCGCTCTCGACGGTTTTGTATTCCGATGGCTGCAAATACCGTTCCACAGCATCCAATACACTTCACTGGTTGTTGAAATAGTCCCGCATATTTACGGTGATCTTTTCCGAGATGGATTTTAATGTAATGAGCTGGTTGTTTTTTGTGTTGGTATCCACCCTTTGCGCAATGAACATGACCGTAAACAAGACGAGCGCGATCAGGCAAACAATGAGCACGCTTTCCGGCTTTTGTATTGCATTTTTGTTGTTTTCATCCTGCACGGCAAGTACCTTCCTCGGCAATCCGCTCGGTATACAGAAAAAACATCCTTGGGAAGCATTATATGCTGAATTGGCCGGATCGGCAAGCTGCGGCAAAAATCGGATGAATGTGCCGTCAATTCACTCATGCTCCTTGAAGATTCGCTTCTTCGGGGTTATAATAAAAGTCAAACAGATTTTTCTTACCAATTCATAACGCTGCTTCGTGGCAGAATAGAGGCTGTAATGCATATTGCTGTGTGTGATGACAGCATGATCGAACGCAAAATCATTATGAACGTCCTATATGAGTATGCCGCCATGCATTCGGTGCATTTTGATATAACGGAATACGATTCCGGCATGAACCTGCTGTACGATGTGCAGGACGGACAGGATTACAACCTCGTTTTTCTGGATATCATCATGGACCAGGTCTCCGGGATCGACGTTGCGCACAGGATCAGGGAAGCAAACAGCAAAAGCAGCATTGTATTTCTGACCGCTTCCCCCGATTTTGCAGTCAGCAGCTATGACATCGATGCCGCCGGGTACCTTCTCAAACCGTTGGAAACGGCAAGGGCGTTTGCCATTCTGGATAAGGTGATGCGCTCGTGCGAAACGCAAAAATACCCGATCTATAAGAATTCCGCCATCACATATGTCCCGATCGATCAGATACTCTATGTGGAAAGCGATAATAACCGCTGCATTGTCCATCAAAAGGGGGCGGACTGCTATACGGTTTACAAAAAGCTGGAC
Source organism: Clostridiales bacterium (assembly GCA_019416935.1). Classification (GTDB taxonomy): domain Bacteria; phylum Bacillota; class Clostridia; order Christensenellales; family CAG-138; genus Aphodomorpha. The sequence continues at coordinate 3,071 of DXWI01000005.1, forward strand.
ACCATACAGGCCGAGCTCCCTTCCACGCATTTTTTGAGATGCCACAAGAGCTTTCTCGTCAATATGGATTACATCAAAAGTGCCGATAAGGAGTTTACGCTGGTTACCGGCGATGTGGTGGCCATTCGGCAGCGCAATCTGAAGGAGATACGCGAAAAGTATCTGGCGTATCTCTCCGGACGGTTCCGTCTTGGCAGGGAATCGACTCGATCGCTGCGATAACGCTGTTGAACTGTGAGGAAAGCGCCTCCGTTAGAACAAGCGCCCGATCCATATCCCTCCTTCGCAGCGCCTCCATGATTTCCGTGAGCGGGATAAACAACACAGCGATTGACAGATCGCCGGTTAGCCCTTTCAGGGTGTGTGCGGCCTTCCGTGCAGCATCCAGATCCCGGGTCTGCAGCGCTTGCAGCAGCCGCACATAGCTCTTATCCAAAGGAAATTTTTGCAGCAGCCGGATATAAAAATCCTCGTTTCCCATCATGCGCGCCGTTCCCTCATCGACACGGATACCCGCCCCAACGAGCTCTTTTTTTCGCTTTTCATCCATAATGCGTCCTTTCGCTGCCCTAACTGCATCAAACCGTTTGTCCTTGCACAACCGCCTGCGGTCCGCCCTGCCGGCGAAGGACGCCCAAGCGTCGGGCAATCCGCAGTCTGTCTGAATGCCCGCTGCAAGATCTGCTGCGGCGGCAGACCGCTGTGAATACCGATATACGAAGCGGTACAACCATATTCCGCCTCAAATATGCGGTTGAGAACGGGCCGCTGTCCCCCCAACCAGTCCGTCACGCCAACAGATTTTGCGAAGGGGAATCCTCCCCCTGCATGGGGAATTCCCTTGAAAAGTGTTCCTTCATCAGCGAAAGGAATTCATTGTTTGTCGGGCAGTAGCGAACCATCGGCCCCCCAAATATGTTTTTGAAGGTATCCGGCGATCTGTCCCAGGCGATTCCAATCGCATTGCGCATGGAGCGTTCCACGCGCGATGCCGTCGTTTTATAAAGATCAGCGACCGTTGGATAGACAACCTTTGTCATGCCGGGATGCATGTCCGTACATGTTGTAAGCAGATAGATGGCGGCGCAGATATACTGGTACCCCTTGAGATGAACCGGCACGCCTATATATTGGGTGCGCTCCGCAATTGCTTTTTTCAGCCGGGCTTCGTGCAGGCTGATCGGGCTCTGCTCTTTTGAGAGCGGTTGGCGGTTGCGCAGACACTCCAGATACTGATAAAATACAACATGGGGCACTACAAAATACGGGATATTGAGACTGGTGACCCTCTGAATGATGGCAGCATCATTCATCGGAGAAACGGCGATGCAGGTAACGGCACCGCTCGTGTAATGCCGAGCCGGATGATCATCCGGGACGAGGTATCGCGGCATCCAATTGAGCGGAACGATGATGATGTCCGGGACGACCGAAGGATACCCCGACGGATACAGGCTATCAAAAAACGCAACACGGTTATGGAAGGAACCGCTGTCGAGAAACGCATGCCTGATTGTATCAGGAAGTATACCGCACTTGTTCATGGCAACGATCGTTACAGTCCTTTCATATGGGTTCATTTTCCCCCTCCTTCATGCAAAAACGCTTTGCTGTACCTTTTATACCATTTTTCTATCTGTTGTGGAACGGGACTGTGATAACGACATATATATTGATGAATTTGACAGATTATTCCATTTTTTCGGCATGAAACGAAAGCGTCCGCAGGCCGCTTGCACGGCTGGCGCAGACACATGGTTCCAAACAACGAAAAGAACCTCCGCCAATCAGTCGGAGGGAACGGACGGGCCAAAAGCGATTTGCCTGCTGGGCGGCCGCCTTGGCGCGCGATCTTGCAGACGGGCGCTGCAAGCCGGGGGAGGAACGTGCTGGACGGCTGCACCATTGTCTGTTTCATGTGCGAACGATCGGAGCGGGAGAGCGTTTGCCGCCGGACCCGGAAAAGCGCAGCGCCAGCCAAACCGATGAAAAGCGGCTGTGGGGCTGCCGAACGTGCGGCCCGAGACGTATACGCGCCGGCGCTTCGATCGCTTTGTCGCGCGGCATCAGTCTGGCGCGGCTGAACGGCCGCCAACGCAAACCGATTCGGAACGCTCGGTTATGACGGGGCGTCGGCCTGCAATTCTTCACAGCCCGCATGATTCTTCCGATAGGACGCCGGCGTACAGCCATTGACCTTTTTGAACACCTTATAAAAATACGGCGTGTCTCCGAAGCCAACCAGACGGACAATCTCATCAATGGGCGTATTGGCATTTGCGAGAAGATTTCTGGCAACCTCCATGCGAACGGAAAGAAGATATTCCAGAAAAGTAGTGCCGGTGCTCTTTTTGAACAGTCGGCCCAGATATCCTGCGCTCATTTGCATCTTTTCGGCAATGGTATTGATAGAGAAATCCCTGTCCATGTAGCTCTCCTGTACAAGACGCCGCATTGCAACAAACAATTCCTGCTGGTGGGCATTCTTGTTCTGCAACACGGATTGTTCCGCTTGGCGGATTGTTTTTTCGATGATTTCGTATATTTCGGCGACATCCTCCAGACTGCATACATCATATATCAACGTTCCGGTATGAAGCGCTTCGCTTACCCCGTTGTTGACCTGCAGCTTAATAAGCGCATCGTCAAGGGAAAGCAGCACGCGGGCCAGATTCGTCTGAAAGCTCCTGTATGAGCCGGCAGAAATGAAATCCAGAATCTCCTGAACGGACAGCATCGCTCTTGGCATATCCAATTGCAGGATATCCTGTGTCATGCGCTTGATGAGGTCCTGGGGTTCAGGCGTAATTTGCAGTTCTCTTTGCTGCAGCATTTCATTGCTGATGATTTTCCCGATCCCAAACAGTTGTCTGTAAGGAAGCATCTGACAGAGCGTTTGATATGCGTTTGGAATTTGTGATACGGCTACGGCCGGAGAAAGCAGAATGCTTAACGAAACATGCAGCCGTTCCCGAACAAGCGACTGCAGGGTGACAAGCTTGGCGTTCCATTCGCCGCAGTCGGCTGCCGGCTGCAATAAAGCAAAGCACCTTGCGTCTTCTTCGTATGATATCAAAGCTGCGCCCACCGAAGACAGGACGGAACTTGCAGCGTTGCAGATTTCGTGCTTTAACGCGGCACGGTCGGAAACACGTTCATATTCTAAGGTGATTTGCGTGGCATAACGGTCAAGATACAGAATGATGACCCGGGCATCCGCATCGGAGCTTGCGGAAAAGCCATGCTGTGTGAGGAGCGATAGGGGAGTGGGCTCCACGCTCGAATGCAGGAATTCGAGAAGGGAACGCCGACTGCTTTCATATGCCCGCTCCTTGCCTTCCAACTCCATTCGCGCGGTTTTTTGCCGATTGGATTTTCCGATATCACTGATTTTTTTGAAAGCGAATAAGATTCCCGCCGTGCAGGCGGCAAAGAATAAGACAAATACGGTAATGGAAGCCGTATAGCCGGAAGTTCCTAAAAGCGCATACAAATCATATTCGTCCGAGACCGACAAAAGAAGCCACTCGTTGTTGAAAATGGAGCGATAGCACAGGATCGTGGGTGTTCCTGCCGCCCTGTCTATGAGAAACCCCTCGTCATTTGAAAACTGCAGGACCCGGTTTATCATCGCTTGCAAAGACTGCGGGTTGTCCGCTCCGGAAGCGGTTTGAGCGCCAATAACGCCATTTCTGTCTACAAACAGAAACTGTGATGCAGGGTTTGTTTCCCAGGTGCTTGGAAGTTCAAAAAACGAGCTCAGATTGATGTTTATAATCAGTACGCTGGATTGATTGGGCAGCGCCAGCGTGTTGTAACGCAGATAGGAAACCACGTTGATGTCGTCCATATTCGGGTAAGTGGTTGTAAGCGTACGAAAAATGGGGCTCATATTGTGATAGTCCTGATATGATCGGAAATATGCTATGGCATCCTGATCATAAAAATCTTCTATGGAGTATACCGCCTCCGTCGCATTGGCGGAGGAGACATATATCTGCTTGTTGATATAATTATAAATATAGATGGAATCTATAAAAAAATTATTTTCTCTGTAGGTATTGAGCTGCCTTAAGCCATTCAGCAGGTCTGTCGCCTCAACTTTTTCGTAGTTCAACAGCTTTGAGAGCGTAGGGTCAAGGCATGCGCTGTCAAACACATCCTTCACTCCGAGGGATATGGTTTCGGCATGCTGGGCTTTCGTTTGCAGCATTTTCTGACTGAAGCCAACAACCTGCTCTTGCGATGCATTATGTACCAACCGAAAGAAACCGAAGATGAGGAGCAGCAGCAAAATCAGCAAACCGCTCGTAAAGACCGTTAATAACCGGACGGGATAATGTGATTCCGTTCCCTTCATCTGCATCCTCCCAGACAATAATAAGATACTGTCATGGCCAGTATAGCATAACCATGACAGTATGAAACAACCTAGTTTTATGTTGCCGGCGACATGCGCTTACGCAATGTTGTTCGCAGTATAATAGGCTTCCATCTGTTCGCTTACAACCGAGAGCAGTTTGTCAATGCCGGCGGCCTTCAACTGATTGCGATACTCTTCTACGGCTTTATCAACATCGTCGACAATACCGACATTGATGGGATAGCCGTACTGCTGGATGACCTGAGTGACTGCGGCAAGCTCTGCCTGCACAGCGGTGTAATCCAGCGTGGCGGTGCCAAACTTGTTGGGCTTCTCCATGGATTCCAGCTTTGCTACCAGATCGGGATATCCGCTCCATACATCGGCGTCGTTCCGGATCAGCGTGCTCACGCGCATCGCATACTGCGCACCGCTCATGCTATGCGTGTTTACCGTTGCCGGGTCCTGTCCCTTGGCGGGGCGAATCAGATTGCCGTTATCATCCAGATCAAAGTGGTAGCCTTCAATTCCGTACATCCACAAATCAAAGAGCTGCTGATCGTTCTTAATGATTTCCAGAACCCGCAAAGCGCGCTCTGCGTTCGGAGAAGACTTCGGGATGGCATAGCCGTTTTCGGTTACGGGGTTCACGAAAGAATAGCCCGTTAAGTCTGCAAAGCTCCAATAACCGCACTCGGCGTCGGGCAGTTTATCCGCCATTTTCTTGATTTTGTTCTTGGCTCCATCCGCATTGGCCTGCGTAATTGCGCTGGTGCCCACCTCTATGCTGCTCCATGGGTCCATGGTGCTGGAAAGCGCATTGGAAGACCAATATCCCTTATCCGCCCAGTCCTTCATTTTCTTTGCCCATGCAAGATACTCTTCCGTGAAGGGATAGGCGACAATATTATGAATGTCGTCATAGCTCTTAATCATGATGATAGAACTGTTTGATCCCGCAATCGCTTCAAAACCGTAATATGCTTTGAAGAGCTGGAACAATGCCTGTTCGGGATTGCCGTCGATGGCCCGGATGTCCGTCTCGTTTTGAGCAATGGCATCCATATAGGCTTCCAGCGTTTCGATGCTGTTGATTTCGCTGATGCCGTATTTTTTCGCCAGATCCAACCGGTAGAGAATGCCGTTCTGGCTAAAGTTTTTTTCATGCGAGGGTATCATGTAAATCTGGCCGTTGACCTTCATCTGCTGCAGCTGCGTATCGGTAAACAGGGAATACGTTTGGGGCATGAGCGTAGGGAACAGCTCGGTGAGATCCGTGAAAGCGCCCGTGGCGGCATATCTGTCGTACAATTTCGGATTGACATAGAGTAAATCCGCAGCCTCGCCGGAGGTCAGGATAAGATTGTACCGGTTTTCATAGTTGTCCCATCCAAGGCAGGTTACTTTATTTCTTGGGTGCTGGTAGGATTATTCACTTATGCGCTGTTGAATATCGACAATGGCGTGATCAATACGCTGCTTCGCGGTCTCGGCCTGAAAGAATATAATTTTTACTTAAAGCCGCAGGCCTGGCCGTTTATTATTGTCCTGATTCAGGTTTGGAAGGGCCTGGGCTACGGAAGCGTTGTATATTTATCTGTAATCAGCAGCATTGATCAGGAAATCTACGAATCGGCCCGGATCGATGGCGCGACCAAGTGGCAGCAAATTCGATATATGACGCTCCCGATGATCAAACCCACGTTCATCCTGCTCGTTATGTTCAATTTGGGTGGAATTCTGAAAGGTCAATTCCAACTGTTTTATCAGCTGATTGGGGACAACGGCTTACTATACAATGCAACGGATATCATTGATACATATGTGTATCGTTCTTTAATGGTCAACTTTGATATTGGCATGGGATCGGCAGCCGGCGTATTTCAGTCGGTGTTTGGCTGCTTGCTGGTGCTGAGCGTCAATGCGCTGGTCCGCAGATGGAATAAAGACTATGCGCTGTTCTGAGAAAGGGAGAGTCATGATGAAAAGAACCGTCTCTATGAAGCAGGATAAGGGAAGCCTTTCATTCTCGGTGACCGGTTATATAGTGATGACGCTCATCACAATCGTTTGCCTTGTTCCCTTCTGGCTTTTGATCGTGGGAAGCTTTTCGGATGAACATATGATATTGACACAGGGATACAAGCTTTGGCCCGCCCGCTTTTCTCTGGATGCGTATCGATCCATATTCCGGGGCTGGGGGAAACTCGTTACCGCTTATGGCGTAACCACGCTTGTTACGGTTGTGGGTACGCTGGCCTCTCTTTTCTTCACCTCAATGACGGGGTATGTGCTGATGCGAAAAGACTTTGCTCCACGAAACAAAGTCGCATTTTTCATTTATTTTACTACTCTGTTTAGCGGGGGCGTAATTCCCAGCTATTTGCTGATGGTAAAGTATCTGGCTCTGAAAAATACGATGTGGGCATTGCTTTTGCCCGGGCTGCTGAGCCCATGGAACATTTTTTTGATGCGCAATTTTATGAAATCCATTCCCTACAGCATCATTGAGGCCGCCAAAATAGATGGAGCAAGCGACTGGCAAATATATGGCAGAATCATGCTGCCGCTATGTAAAGCGGGGCTTGCTACGGTCGGTCTGTTTATCGCCCTAAATTACTGGAACGACTGGTATCACGCAAGCCTGTATATCACGGAGGAATCGAAGTATCCGCTGCAATATCTGCTTTACAGCATGCTTTCCAACGCTGAATATATGAAACAGGCGGCGTCGGCGGGCGTATTTCTTGAGGCGGAGGTGCTCCCCGCCGAGACGCTCAAGATGGCAACCGCAATCGTTGTGACCGGGCCGATTTTGCTGCTCTATCCTTTTATACAGCGGTACTTTGTAAAGGGCATCACGATTGGCGGCGTGAAGGGATAAACGCGCAAATCCATGCATGGAGGGCAAGTATGCTATATCCGGTTACAAACGCAAATCGATCCGTTTATCAACTGTCCGGCCTCTGGAACTTTCGATTATGTAAAGATTCGGCATGGCAGCCCATCGCTGTGCCGGCCTCGTACAACGATCAGCTGATCTCCGCTGACGATCGAAACCACTGTGGAACGGCCGAATATCGTACCACCTTTACGTTGCCGCTTTCTATGATGGGGCAGAGGTGCGTGCTGCGGTTTGACGCTGTCACGCATGATGCCGAGGTATATTTGAACGGCGCGTGGATTGGCGGCCACAGAGGCGGGTTTTTGCCCTTTGAAATGGATATTACGGATCTCATAAAACCCGGACGCCGTGCCGACTTATCCGTTCGGGTTGACAACAGAATTCATCACGCCACACTTCCGGTTGGCAACGAACAGGGAATTGCTTTTTTTGGCTCGGATAATCCCGGCATTCCGAGCGTTGAGCAAGCAAAGGCGCTGCGCAAGCCGCAAAACCTTCCGAACTTTGATTTTTTTAACTATGCCGGAATTACCCGGCCCGTTCGCATTTACACCACGCCGATGCACTATATCGATGATATAACCATTATCCCTTCCATAGAAGGGAAGGACGGGCTGGTGCATTATGATGTTTCCGTGGTTGGAAACGGAGCGGTTGAAGTGACGATTCTGGATGATGCGGGAACGTCCGTGGCCGAGGGAAACGGCGCTTCAGGAACACTGCGCATACAAAACGCCGAATTGTGGTGGCCGTGGCCGCGGCGTCCGTATTTGTACACCATGCGGGTTCGATTTGAAGAGGATGTATACGAACTGCCGTTTGGCGTACGCACGGTAGCTGTTTGCGGGGATCGATTCCTGTTGAACGGGCAGCCCTTTTACTTCAAAGGACCGGGCAAACACGAGGACTCCCCCATACATGGGCGAGGCTTGGACCCATGCTACAACGTGAAGGATGCCGCTCTTTTCCATTGGATTCATGCCAATTCGTTTCGCACCAGTCATTATCCTTACGCAGAGGAGATGTATCAGCTCTGCGATCGAGAAGGAATCGTCATGATTGATGAGGCGCCGGCCGTTGGCATCAACATGCAGGGACAACTCAATCCGTATCGGGAATGCACGCTTGCCGAATATCATGCACAGGTGGTCAAAGATATGATTTCCCGCGACAAAAATCATCCTTGTGTTGTGATGTGGAGTCTCGGAAACGAACCGGACACCGAGCATTTCCCTCAGGACGCGTATGACTATTGGCACGCTTTGTATGAAAAAGCGCATGCGCTTGACCCGCAGAATCGCCCTGTTACGTTGGTGTGCTGTCAAAATGATTATACGCAGGACATAACCACAAGAACGATGGACGTCATCTGCATCAACCGGTATTACGGGTGGTATAACTTGTCCGGGGATTTGCAATCCGCAAGGGATGCGCTGAATACCGAATTGCGTTTTTGGAGCAGAATTCAAAAGCCGGTGATTCTTTCAGAGTATGGCGCGGATACATTGCCGGGGTATCACTCCGCCACGGCGGAGATGTTTACCGAAGAGTTTCAGGTGGAGTATTACAAGACAATGAACGAATGCTTGGACGCATGCGGGTTTGTTGTTGGCGAGCAGCCGTGGTGTTTTGCGGACTTTGAGACGCAGCAAGGGCCGATGCGGGCGGGCGGAAACTACAAAGGGCTGTTTACACGCACCAGACAGCCCAAGCTCGCGGCGCATTTTTTCAGAGAACGCTGGGGAAAAATCGATAGCTTTCGCGAGAAAAAAGCATGAAGCAAGGGATCGGTTCCGTTTGTTCCCATATCCGCGGCGGCATACGGGCCTGCTTTGAAAAAAACATACGCCAATTAGCGGGCACAAAATGCGAAGAATATCGCATAGATCACACCAAACCTGCAAAGGGAAACCGCCCATAGACCCATTCGTTCGCCGCCCGCTCGGGCGGCATTTTCATATCTCTCGGCAGTCCGTTATGGGCCACGGCAGAAGTTTAACGATACCTTTTGCATTGGCAAACGATAGTGTTTCCCGACTGAGAGAAACGGGATGCTTTGTGGATTTCATCGAGAGCAGCCCCCACAGGTCTCTTTGCCTTCCCACCGCCCATTCGTGCGGTATTTTCACATCCATCCGCATTCTCTTATCAACCACCCACATGGTCAGCGCTTGTTTGCCGCAGGCGGCGCAGCGGCGAAAGCGGTTATCGAGGTTGAACGCCACGCGGGGCAGATAGCCCAGATCCTCGAGCAGCGTGAACAGCGGGAAAAAGATGGCCATGGGCGGCAGCATGACCGATACCACCCACGCCAACGTGCGGTAGACGCCGAGCACCAGCGCGCCGTGCAGCCACGCCGGCATGCCGATGGCGGCGCAAAGGCCGGAGAGGACATCCTGCAAAGCGAATAGTGCGTCGGCCAGCAGCGCGGAGGGCACGTTTGCACCAGCGATGGTGAGATAGAACACCAGCAAAAGACCGAGCAGCATGACGGGCAGTCCCGTCCAGCGGCCGGTGAGAATGCGGTCGATGCGCTGCTGCCGCGCCCGGTGCCGCTCGCTGCCGGTGCGCACTGCGCCGGCGCAGATGGCCGCGCCGTCCCGAAAGATCGCGTCCACGACCGCGTCGCGAATGCGCTCGGGCGCGAAGCCCGCGTCAGCGAGCGCGGTGCGCGCTTCCTCCAACGCGTCCGCAACGCCGGCCTGCCCGAGCAGCGGCGTCTCAAGCAGCGCATCGACGCCCGCGAGCACCGCATCATCGCTGCACAGCAGGCGGATGGCCACAAACCGCGCGTCGGGCTGGTTCTTGCAGCAGCAGGCGAACGCGGGGCAGCCCGAAGCGGATCGGACGCCGGACAGCGCGGCCACGAGCGGCTCGAGCGCGCGCTCGATGGGCTCCGCATACCGAACCCGGTGGGTACGCCGGGCGCCGGGCGCGCCGGCCATCTCCGCAGCCCGATCCATGAGCTCGCCAAGCCCACGGCCGCTGCGCGCGCTGGTGCCGATACAGGGAACGCCCAGTGCGGCGGAGAGCGCGTCCAGATCGACGTGGATATCCTTCTTCCGCGCCTCATCCATCAGGTTGACGCAAACGATGACCCGGCTCGTTACTTCCAGAATTTGCAGCACCAGATTCATGTTGCGCTCAAGACATGTCGCATCGCACACGACGACCGCCGCGTCCGCGCCCCCGAAGCACAGAAAATCGCGGGCAACCTCTTCCTCGGCCGATTGTGCAATGAGCGAGTATGCGCCCGGGATATCGACGAGCACATAGTCCCGCCCGCGATGGCGGCAGACGCCCCGCGCGCTGCCGACGGTCTTGCCCGGCCAGTTGCCGGTGTGCTGGTGCAGACCGGTAAGCGCATTGAACACCGTGCTCTTGCCGACGTTCGGATTGCCGGCCAGCGCGATCACGCGGCAGTCCGTTCCGCTGTGACACTTGGCCTCGGCCGCACAGCAGGTCTGCCGACCGGTGGAGGCGGCGGTCAGACCCATGCAGCGTCACCCCGATTCCCGGAAGGCCGTACTTCGACGGCGGCCGCGTCGTCATTTCGGAGCGCGATGACCGTTCCGCGGATCTGGTAGGCACGCGGATTGCCCGATGGCGCGTCGAACAGGTGCTCCACGGTGGCATGCGCGGTCAGCCCGAGGTCCATGAGCCGCCTGCGCATGGCGCCGCCGGCGCGGATGCCGGCAACGGTGGCGGCGCCGCCGATGGGAACGGAGAGAAGGGTTTGTGCCTGCATAGCGTGGACAACTCCTTTTTTATGAAGATGGTTGTATGCCCAATACTATGCGGCCCCCGCCAAAGAACGTGAAAGGAGCCGAACGCCATGCATCCGGCTCCCCGGACCGTCAAAAAGCTCTGTTTTTTGAACGGACTTCTGCTGCGCAAAGCACCGCGCAGGTCGCTGCTTTGGACGGATTCTATGGTTCTTCCTGCATAAAATGCGTGCGCGAACCGACAAAGCGGTTCGCCTGCTGCTCTTTTTGACAGCTTGAGGAGTCGGATGCGGCTCCCCCGATGACGGAACAAAAACGGTTATTCAGCGCTTCCCTTGCGCTTTGACGGTTTTTTCGCCTTTGGCGGCCGTTTTTCCGGCTCAGGACGCAGCTCCGGCGCAACCCTGTTGTACAGGTGGATGACGCCGGAGTCGTTCATGCTCACGGCGATGGCGAGCGCGACGGGCAGGCCGAGCAGGCCGATCGGGCCGAACACATAGGTGCCGACAACCATGGCCAGCAGCGTCACGATCGGATGCAGGCCAACGTGCTGGCCAACGATCTTGGGCTCAATGATGTTGCGCACGATCACGATTACGACATAGAGCGCGCCCAGCGAGATCGCAAGCCGGTAATTGCCGAGAATGGCCGTGATGATCGCCCACGGGATCAGAACCGTGCCGCTGCCGACGACGGGCAGGATATCGAACAGCGCGATCAGCAGCGCGAGCGGAACCGCCGCATCGATGCCGATGATGAGCAGTCCGGCCGACAGCTCGCAGAACGTGATCAGCAGGATGAGCGCGTAGGAGCGCACATACCGGCCGAGCGTCTTGCCCAGATGCACCTTGACCTCGTGCATGCGCTGGTGCTGCGATTCGGAGAGCTGAGAAACCAAAAATCGCTTGAGCAGCGGAAAATCCGTCGTGATGAACACGGTGGCGATGATCATAATGAGCGTGTTGAGCAAAAAACCGGGAACGGAGATGGCGTAGCCGCCGATGGCGGAGAGCGCCTTGCCGGAAAAATTCAGGATGGTGCTCTCGATGGAACTGCCGATGCCCGAAACAATGCCGCTGAACGTGCCGAGCGCTTCGGGGTCGAGTCGGGCGACAAAGCCCTGCACCTCGGCCGCCAGCGTCGCCAGGAGCGGCTCGATCACCGTGGAATACGTCTCCGGTAGCCCCATGACGAAGGCCTTGCCGGTCGCGAACAGGCGGATGGAGAGCAGCACGAGTCCGCTGCCGACCACGACGTAGAACAGCAGCACCGTCACCACGGCGGCGATCGTTTTTTGAATGCGGCACTTTTCGTTCAGAAACCGTACCAGCGGCCGCAGCAGCAGCGACACCAGAAAGGCGACCACGAACGGAAACAGCGCCGAGATGGCATAACGGCAGATAAAGACGACGATCGCAAGGATCAGCGCCAGATAAAAGAAGCGGATCAAAAATTGACGTTGTTTTTCCGTGTTCAAGGCACGCCTCCCAAAATCTGTTTTTTATACGTTATCATGTTGTATGCCCTCTGTAAATGAATATCAAACATATGCTATAATAAATTTTCAAAGTTCACACTTGCTTCGCCGCAAAGCGCGGCGGTAGCGGAAGGGGAATGCCATGGGCTTTTTGGAGCTGTTTTTCACCGGGGTCGGCCTTTCGGCGGACGCGTTTGCGGCCGCGCTGTGCCAAGGGCTCAACATGAAGCGCCTCGACTGGAAGCGCGCGCTGCTCGTCGGCCTGTTTTTCGGAGGCTTTCAGGCCCTGATGCCGCTCATCGGCTTTGTGCTGGGGAGCAGCCTCGAGCAGTATATTCGCAGCGTGGACCACTGGATCGTGTTTTTGCTGCTCGCGTTCATCGGCGGCAAGATGGTCGTGGAAACCGTGCGCGGCGGGGGAGAGGAATCCGGCCCGTGCAGCCGCGCATGGCTGCCGGGGCTGCTGCTGCTCGCGCTGGCCACGAGCATCGACGCGTTGGCGGTGGGCATATCGTTCGCGTTTTTGCAGGTGGAGATTCTGCCGGCCGTGTGTCTCATCGGCGCGACGACCTTCGTGCTGTCGGTCGGCGGCGTAGCGCTGGGCGTGCGCTTCGGCACGCGCTTTCAAAAGCAGGCCGGCATCGCCGGCGGCGTCATTCTGGTGCTGATCGGACTGAAGGTGCTGCTCGAGCATCTGCTGTAAGGGGGGGGAACGGAAGCGATGAAACCGGAGGAACTGCTGCGCTTTTTGCAGCTTGCCGAGCGGCTCAAGAGCGTGCCGCGCCATTGCTATACCGCCGAGGGCGAGCGTGAGAGCGTTGCGGCGCACGCGTGGCGCTTGGCGCTGCTTGCGCTGCTTCTGGAGAAGGAGCAGCCGGATATCGATATGCGCCGCGTGATCGAGCTGGCGCTCGTACACGATCTGGGCGAGGCGGTGACGGGGGACATTCCGTCCTTTTTGAAAACCGACCGGGATGAGCGCGTGGAAAGCGGCGCGCTTTCACAGATCGCCGCGCTGCTGCCCGCGCCGGAGGGGGAGCGGCTTCGCGCACTGTTTCGGGAATGGGAGGAGGGCAGTACGCGGGAGGCGCGCTTCTGCCGCGCGCTGGACAAGCTGGAGGCGGTGATCTCGCACAACGAGAGCGATATCGCGACATGGCTCCCGCTGGAATACACGCTCAACCAAACGTATGGCGAGCGGGAGGCGGAGGAGTTTGCCTGCCTGAAGGCGCTGCGCACAACGATGCGGGAGGACACGCGGCAGAAGATTGCGCGCGCAAAGCAGAGCAGCGGCTCGCCGCCGGACGAATCGGAGCCGGACGAACCGTGACGGGGCTCGCCGCCGGACACAAAGCGGCTGCGTGACACAGCCGCCGAGTTGCGCGCATCCGTCGCACGCCTTCGCCACCTGCCTTTTTGCCGAGCCGCGCGCCAGGAACGGTTGGTCACTTTTTTGAGCGCTGCATGTCGGATAAGGCTGCCATTTGCCGAGCCGCGCGCGCCGCGTCGCGCGCATCCGCTCACGCAAACAGAGCGAACAGACCCGCAAGTGTCGCCGGGCGGCCCAGAGCGGGAGATACGGCGCCCCGCACGCACCGCGGCGGGGCATCAAGATACGTTACAACCGTGGTATATGAATACAATTTGAATAAAAATGCAGAATTAAGGAATGTTTATGTAATATTATGCAGAAAATGGTGGTTTGTGCAAGAATTACGAATTGACAATGATCGGTTTAACAGATATAATCAAAACTGTGTATTGTGAACAATATACTGTATATTTTTGGAAGGTATATCGCAATACGCGAAATATGCGAAGGAGGAAATGCAAATGAAGAAGATTCTTGCAATGCTTCTGGCACTGTGCATGGTGTTGGCGCTCGTAGCCTGCAAAACGCCCGACGGCACGATAGAGCCGACGGATGGACCGGCCGTGACCGACGCGCCGTCCACGGAGCCCGAAGCCACCGCAGAGCCGGAGGCTGTGCTCGCAGAGCAGAAGAGCCTTGATGGCTATGAGTACGGCAAGGACTATATCTCGCTGTACGAACAGTTTGGTAAAGAAGTTACCATCGCCGATGTTGAGGAAGATCCGGACACCGGCTTTGCGTACATCACCAAGGATGGCGTGAAGTATGAGCTGGGTCTCGACTTCCTGACCATGGCCATGGTTTACAATGTTGACGTCCCCGAGGGCGGCGACTGGGCAACCGCTGACGATGTATATGCGACCTGGTGGAAGCTCTACATCCAGCGCTGGAACTACCTCATGCCCGAAATCCCGCTGTACTCCAACGAGTACTACGATCTCTACAACGCGCAGATCAAGGGCGTTGTCGAGCATCCGACCAACCCGTACTGGTCTCCCTCGGCCGCTCTGATCGACTGGACGAGCGAGAAGGCGGACAACAGCATCATTCTCGGCAACACCACCGACCTGTCCGGTAAGTTTCGCTATGCAACGTTTGGCGGCACGAACCCCGGCGCGGCCGATCTCGACATCCAGAACATGATCGTCGGTCTCGAGACCATCGCCACCACCAAGGAGGGTGGTTTCCAGTGGAACGACACCGTTGTCAAGGCGCATGAAGAGGTTGTCAACGAGGATGGCACGAAGACCTTCACCATCACGCTGCATGATGACCTGAAGTTCAGTGACGGCAGCGCCGTTACCGCGAAGGACTACATTGCCTTCAAGATGGCGTTCTCCACGCCGGTCGCCGCGCAGGCCGCCGGTAAGGATCACCGCAGCGGCATGACCATCGCCGGTTACGATACGTTTGCAACCTACGACGGCACCGAGGGCAGCGGCACCAAGGAACTCGCCGGTCTTCGCCTGATCGACGACTACACGTTCTCCGTGACCATCGCCGCGGATTACATCCCGTATTTCTATGACATCAGCTATGCCGCATTCAGCGCGCAGGCGCGCAAGCAGTGGATCGGCGAGGCCGACATCATGGATGACGGCAACGGCTGCTACTTCACCGAGGACTTCTACAAGAAAGCCGACGATGGTGAGAAGTATGTCACCGCGGATCTGATCCTCGCATCCTCGCTCAACACGGACAACACCTATCCGTACTCCGGTCCGTATATGGTCGAGTCCTATGACGACGCCGACAAGTCTGCGGTTCTCGTCATCAACCCCGAGTTCAAGGGCAACTACGAGGGCGTCAAGCCGTCCATCGAGAAGGTCGTCTACAAGAAGATCATCTCCAAGACGCAGCTTGAGGACCTCAAGTCCGGCAACCTCGACGTGATCGCCGGCATCACCGGCGGCGACGAGACGAACGAAGCGCTGGCGCTGGCCGACGGTTCGAACGGCGCCTATGTCTATACGCATTACAGCCGCGCCGGCTACGGCAAGCTCGGCCTGCGCTGCGACTATGGCCCGGCCAAGTACACCGAGGTCCGTCAGGCCATCGCGTACTGCATGGATCGCGCTAAGTTCGCCAAGGACTTCACCGGCGGTTACGGCGGCGTTGTCGATGCTCCGTACTACGCGGGTTCCTGGATGTACAAGGCTGCTGTCGATCAGGGCATGCTGCTGAACGCTTACTCCACCTCCGTTGACTCCGCGATCGCGGTGCTCGAGGAGGGCGGCTGGGTCTACGATGCGGAGGGCAACGACTATGTGTCCGGCGTCCGCTACAAGAAGCTCACCGCTGACGAGGCGACCGAGAACGACATCAACTACAAGTCCAAGGACGGCGCGTATGTTACCACCAAGGTCGGCGACGACTATTACATGCCGCTCGTCATCAACTGGTACGGCACGGCGGATAACCCGTTCACCGATCAGCTTGTGACCGGCTTCATGAACGATGCCAACATCATCGCGGCCGGCTTCAACGTGCAGAACACGGTCGGCGAGTTCAACCCGATGCTGGACGAGCTGTACCAGGCCAACGTGTACGGCTACTATTCCGGTTCTCCGATGTACGCAGCGTTCAACTTCGCGACGGGCTTCACCTCTGCGGCGTATGACTACGCGTACTATATGACCATTGACCCGAGCATGTACGACGATTATTCTCAGTACTACATCAAGGATCTGGCCGATGCGTACTGGCTTTCCTGACAAAACGGGGAATACAGTCGAATAGCTGATTGACATTCACAGAACAGGGCGCGAGCCGCCCTGTTCTGTGGTAATTGTGTTTTTTGCGTCGGTTCGCCGCCGCACAAAATGCGCAATGAATCGAACGGGGGAAACCGAATGGGAAGATACGTCGTAAAACGCGTCGCGTATATGCTGGTGGTGCTGGTGCTGCTCTCCTTCCTGCTGTACCTGATCTATAGCCTTGTTCCGGCCAACCGCGCCTATACCGATGCAAAGCAGGAGCTGCAATCGCTCAAGAAGGGCGTATCCGCAGCCGAGATGGACAAGCGGTTTGAGGAACTGTATCTCAAGTATCAGCGCCGCTACGGTACGGATACCGATAACAAGGTGATTCGCTACCTGCGCTGGGTCGGGCTGTATCCGCTCTATGACGGATCGTACAACGGCCTTTTGCAGGGTAACTTCGGATACTCATATGAGGCGCGCGACGAGGTCATCAACGTGGTTGGACCGCGTATGCGCAACACCATATTTATCAATATATTCGCCACGATCCTTGCGCTGGGCATCACGCTCCCGCTGGGCATTCTGTGCGCGGTCAAAAAGAAGAGCAAGTTCGATCAGGGCGTGCAGATCGTTACCATCGTCGGTTACAGCCTGCCCACGTTCCTGATTGCCATTTTGTTCATATGGATCTTCTGTTCGCGGCTCGGCATATTCCCGCCGAGCGGCATCAAGACGCCCGGCAGCAGCTACACCGGCTGGAAGTTCTTTACCGACCGGATGTATTACCTCGCGCTGCCGCTCATCACGATGACGTTCTGCTCGCTCGGCGGCATGACGCGCTATGCGCGCGCCGCCATGATCGACGCGCTGTCGCTCGACTGCATCAAGACCGCCCGCGCAAAGGGCCTCCGGGAAAAGGCGGTCATCTATTCGCACGCATGGCGCAACGCGCTCATCCCGATCGTTACGCTGGTGGTCGGCTGGTTTTTGGGCATCTTCTCCGGCTCGCTGGTCATTGAGCAGATGTTCGGCCTCAACGGCATGGGCGACCTGATGATCACCTCGCTCCGCACGGCGGACTTCGACGTGGTCATGCTCATGCAGGTGTTCTACGTCGGCATGGCGTTGCTGGGCAACCTGATCATCGACATCGTTTACGGCCTTGTCGACCCGCGCGTGCGCGTGAGCAAGTAGGGGAGGGTGAACGGATGAGCAAGAACAAAAACAAAGCCGCGTCCAAAGCGGAAAAGAAGGGCCTCCTCTCCACATTGTGGCGCTGGGTGCGCCGCGTATTCTTCGGCGGCAGCAACGAGCTGTCGCGCGAGGTGGATGAGCGGAGCGCCGCGCATGAGAGCGACGTCGAGGAGATCGTCAGCCCCGGCAGACAACTGCTCAAGAATTTCATGAGCCGCAAGCTCGCCGTGGGCGCGCTAGCCGTCGTTGTGCTGATGTTCCTCTTCGTGTTCATTGGGCCAAAGTTCATGCCCAAGTATTCGGACACCTATACGGAGGTTACGCAAAAGAGCGTGCCGCCGTGCTTCTCGATGCTGTCCGTGCCGAAGGCGATGCAGGATGACGTCGCCATGATCGACAGCTACGGCAGCTTCTCCGTCGGCCTGTCCAAGGCGGGCAAGGTCTATGTGTGGGGCGCCAGCCGCATCGGCACCACGGGCATCGATGTGAAGAATATCCCCGAAGAGGTGCAGAACGCGAACATCAAAATGGTGGCCGCCGGCATCGACCATGTCATCGCCATCGATGAAAACGGCAGGATCTACGGCTGGGGCAACAACCGCTTCGGTCAGTACGGCCGCACGCAGGAGATGCTTGACAATCCGAATATCGCCACGATGC
Organism: Clostridiales bacterium; assembly: GCA_019416935.1. Taxonomy (GTDB): domain Bacteria; phylum Bacillota; class Clostridia; order Christensenellales; family CAG-138; genus Aphodomorpha. The sequence continues at coordinate 21,469 of DXWI01000005.1, forward strand.
CGGAGGAGCTGTTCAACAACGGCGTCGATCTGGCCAACGTCAAGAAGCTCGTGTGCGGCTACCAGTGCTCCGCCATTTTGATGAACGACGGCACGCTGCACCTGTGGGGCAACCGCAACACCTATGCCAACATCGATAAATTCATCGATAACAGCAGCCTGATCGATATTGACTTTACGCTCAACTATGTCATCGGCCTGCAAAAGAAGGGTACGGCCATCTTTACCGGCACGCGCGGCCTGTACGATCAGGTGCGCACGAACGTATCCGGCAAGGCCGTCAAGCTCAGCGACCATCTGAACGGCCGCAAGATCGTCTCCATCGAGGTGGCGAGCAATAACGTGTGTCTGCTGCTCGACGACGGCTCGGTGTGCTTTGCCGGCGACTTCATGCTCGACAGCATGCCGGTGCCCGAACTGCAGAATGGCGAGAAATTTGTGGATATCAGCGCCGGAACGTACCATTACGTCGGCCTGACCGATCAGGGAAGCGTGTATGCATGGGGCGGCAATGTGTTCGATCAGGCGGTCGTGCCGGAGAAGGCGCAGGGCGCCGCAAAGATCTATTCCGGCGCGTTCCAGAGCTATGCGGTCGATGAGAACAACAGCCTTGTGACCAAGTGGGGCCTCAAGGGCTATCTGTTCGGCACCGACACCTATGGCGCGGATATCTTCCAGCGTATCGTCAGCGGCGGCCGCATGACGATGACCATCGGCGCGGTCGCGGTCATCATCTCGTCGGTGATTGGCATCATCATCGGTTGCCTGTCCGGCTATTTCGGCGGCAAGGTCGATATCTTCCTCATGCGCCTTGCGGAGATCTTCTCGGCCATTCCGTTTTTGCCGTTCGCCATGATCCTCTCCGCGGTCATGACGCAGATGACGCTCAGCGAGGACATGCGCATCTTCATCATCATGTGCATCCTCGGCGTGCTAACCTGGCCGGGGCTTGCGCGCCTGGTGCGCGGGCAGGTGCTCGTCGCGCGCGAGAGCGAGTATGTCACGGCGGCGCAGGCCATGGGCGTCAAGGAGAGCCGCATCGCATTCAAGCACATTCTGCCGAACATCTTCTCGGTCATCCTCGTCACGCTCACGCTGGACTTTGCAACGTGCCTGCTGACCGAGTCGTCGCTCTCCTACCTCGGCTTCGGCGTTACCTATCCGCGGCCGACGTGGGGCAACATGCTCAACGGCGCCAACAACGCGACCGTCATCGGCAACTACTGGTGGCAGTGGGTGTTCACCTCCCTGTTCCTCGCCATTACGACGATCTGTATCAACATCGTCGGCGATGCGCTGCGCGACGTCATGGACCCCAAGTCCAACATTGATAAGTAAGGAGGAGAGACCATGCCGCTGCTGGAAGTGAAAAACCTTCATACATACTTTAAGACGAAAAAGGGCATCGTCAAGGCCGTGAACGACGTGTCCTATTCGCTCGAGGCTGGCAAGACCATCGGCATCGTCGGGGAATCCGGTTCCGGAAAGTCCGTTTCGGCCATGAGCATTCTCGGCCTGCTGGATGCAAACGGCTACATTGCCGAGGGCGAAATCCTCTTTGAGGGCCGTGACCTGACCAAGCTCTCCATCGACGAGATGTACCATATCCGCGGAAATGCGATTTCCGTGATCTTTCAGGAGCCGATGACCTCGCTGAACCCGGTGTTTACCGTGGACCGGCAGCTCAGCGAGCCGTTCATGATCCATCAGGGCATGAACAAGCGGAAGGCGCACGAACAGGCGCTCAAGATGCTCTACGACGTGCAGATTCCGAACCCGGAGGCCGTTATCAAGCAGTATCCGCATCAGCTTTCCGGCGGTATGCGCCAGCGCGTGATGATCGCCATGGCGCTGGCCTGCCGGCCAAAGATCCTGATCGCGGACGAGCCGACCACCGCGCTCGACGTCACCATTCAGGCGCAGATCCTGCGCCTGATGAATGAGCTGCAGCAGGAGAAGGGTACGAGTATCATCTTCATTACGCATGACCTCGGCGTCATCAACGAGATGGCCGACGACGTGGCGGTCATGTATTGCGGTCAGGTCGTGGAAAAGGCCACCGCGCGCACGATTTTCTCCGATTGCGAGATGAGCCATCCGTACACCGAGGGCCTGATGTTCTCGATCCCGCGCATCGACGCCGTCCACAGCAAGATCGAGCCCATCCCCGGCGTGGTGCCGCACCCGCTGGCGCTGCCGAAGGGCTGCAAATTCGCGCCGCGCTGCAAATACTGCACGCAAAAGTGCATTGACAACGAACCCCAGCTCAAGGACATGGGCAACGGCCAGTTGATTCGGTGCTTTTATCCCGAAAAGGAGGTGAGACGCAGTGACGCACACAAAGAAATTGCTGTCCATCACGAATCTTAAAAAGTATTTTCCGGTTGCCAAGACCTCCATTTTCCAGAAGAACCAACTGTACGTCCGCGCCAACGAGGACATCACGATCGATATTTACGAGGGCGAAACGATCGGCGTCGTCGGCGAGTCCGGCTGCGGGAAGTCGACGCTTGGACGCGTGCTGCTGCAATTGTATCCGCAGACGGCCGGCAACACCATGTATTATGGCGCAACGCTTGCGCAGGTCGCGCCGCGGTATGTGGAGGACACGCTGCGCCACACCGGCAAATACCGCCTGAAGCTGAAGAAGGCCAGTGAAAAAGCGGCCGAATTCACCAAGAAGGTCGATGCCGTCGGTGAGGACAAGGCCGACTTTTATCTGCTGCAAAACCGCAATCTGGCGCGCTGCGAGGAGCAGACGTGCCTGAACAATATCGTCAAAATTCTCGGCGGCTTCTTTGCGGTCGATGAAAACGAACGGGGCCGCGAACTGCTGCTCAAAATCTATGAGCAGAACGTTGCGCGCAACAAGCTGGTCGTGAAGCGGACGGATGCGGCCGTTTTGCACGATCATCTCATCCAGCCGGAAGGGAAGAGCGCGCTGGCCAATGCAAAAGCGCGCACGGAAAAGCTCGAATCCACGATCAAAGCGCTCGACGCCGAGATTGAAAAGTATGATGAGACGATCGGCGGCCTGCAGGCCGAGCTCTCCGCGATCAAGGCAAAGTATGCGGATGATCCGGCCTTCCAGCAGTATGAGGCCATGCGCGACGAGGGCATCGATCTGGCGCGGCTGCAGTACCGCGAGATGCGCCTGCTGCGCAAGGACTTGCAGATCATCTTTCAGGACCCGTACTCCAGCCTGAACCCGCGCTTCACGATCGGCCAGATCATTGAAGAGGGGCTTGTGACGCACAAGTTCTACAAGCATGGCTCGGCCAAAATGCGCGAGCACATCGTCAACACGATGGTCAAGTGCGGTCTGCAGGAGTATATGCTCCACCGCTATCCGCATCAGTTCTCCGGCGGCCAGCGCCAGCGCATCTCGATTGCCAGAGCGCTCGCGGTCAATCCGAAGTTCATCGTCTGCGACGAGTGCGTTTCCGCGCTCGACGTATCGATCCAGTCGCAGATCATCAATTTGCTGCAGGAGCTCAAGGAACGCGAAAACCTGACGTACATGTTCATTTCGCACGATCTGTCGGTGGTGCGCTATATCTCCGACCGCATCTGCGTCATGTACCTCGGCAACATCGTGGAACTGGCCGACGCCGCAACGATCTTCGATGATCCGCGCCACCCGTACACGATCGCGCTGCTCTCCTCCATTCCGACAACCGATCCGGAGAGCCTTACCAAGGAGCGCATTCTGCTCGAGGGCAATATCCCAAGTCCCATCAAGCCGCCGGATGGCTGCAAATTCCACACCCGCTGCTATATGGCGTGCGACAAGTGCCGCCGCGTGCCGCCGGAGCTGCGCGAGGTGGAGCCGGGTCATTTCCTTGCCTGCCATTTTCCGGAGAGGAAGCTCGACGAGCAGGGCAACTACCTGTTTGAACTGCCGAAGATGGAGAAAAAATCCATCCGTTCGGGCGATACGAACGCAGCCGGCTCCGAAGCGGCGCAGGCGTAAGGCGAGCGGCGCATGATCTGGAAGCGACTGAAAAAAGCCACCCCGGAGCAGGAGCGCGAGTTTCGCGAGCGCTTGAGCGAGGAAGCGCCGTTCGCGGATAAGCTCATGATGGTGCTCACCTGCTTTGGCGTCGTCATCATTCCGGCAGCGCTGGTGCTCATCGGCTTCGGCCTGCTGATCCTCTGGATCTTCGGCGCGCTTTAGCGCGTGGTGCTTTAGCACGCGGCATTGCAGCGCCGTTGCCGCGTTGGAATGAAAACCCAACAAAACAACCAAGGCCCCGAACGACATGTGCCGTTCGGGGCCTTTCGCATGCTTTCAAACGTAGCTTTTGCATCCTTCCGCCGTGGACGCTCCTTGCCGGTTTTGCCCTGCAATCAGTCCTTGGAAGGACTGCGGCAAAGCCGCGTTTGCGGGCCGATTGCTCGGGGGCCCAAGCAGGCAGGATTCCATACACGGCGTGAGGCGAGCGGCGCGCGCTACAAAGCTTGCGGCCATTTGCACGGCGATCCCGATGCCGCCGGCGAACCGATCGCCCGTCCGATTTCAGGCGTGCGGCGCAGCGGTTTTTCCCTTTGGCCGTCCGGTTCGTTCCCGGGCAATCACGCAGTATCCGCCGTGCAGCGACAAAAAACGCGTTGGCAGAGGGGCGCAGCGACTAAAAACGCGTTGGTAGAACGGGGCGCAGCGGCAAAAAGCGCGTTGGTAGAACGGGGCGCAGCGACAAAAAACGCGTTGGCAGAGGGGCGCAGCGACTAAAAGCGCGTTGGGAGAACGGGGCGCAGCGGCAAAAAGTGCGTTGGGAGAGGGGCGCGCCGGTCAGAGAGATGCAGCGGCAGCGATTGCGCGGCGCGGGAAAAAACGGATGAGCGCCCGTCAGAGCGGCGGTAAAAAGCACGGGGGGAGAGGGGAATGCGGCGACAAAAACGCGTTGGGAGAGGGCCGCGGCAGTCAGAGAGATGCAGCGGCAGCGATTGCGCGGCGCGGGAAAAACGGATGAGGGCCAGCCAGAGCAGCGGCAAAATACGTAGGGGGAGAGTGTGTATGCGGCGGTCAACCGGCCGTCATTTGCCGATCGTGCGCCACTCGTCCTCCAATATCGCCATCAGAATATCATCGGCATAGGCGCCATCGATCCGGACGGCGTCCCGGAGCACGCCCTCGCGCCGGAAACCGGCGTTGCGGTACACCCGTTCCGCGCGCGGATTGATGGAGAGCACGTTCAGGGAAAGCCGGTGCAGCCGAAGATATCCGAAGGCAAAGTCCCGCGTCGCCTTGACCATCCACGTGCCGATACCCCTGCCGCACTCCTCCGCGTGAAAGATGCACACGCGGTAGTTTGCATTGCGGGCCTCCCGATCCATTTCATTGATCACGCTCTCGCCGATGATGCGGCCGTCGGGCGCAATGAGCAGAAAATCATACCGGTCATCCGCATCCAGACAGTTGAGATAGAACGAGACAACCGCCTCTCTGGTAAAGCGCGCCGGACTGCCGGTGAGCCGTGCTACCTCGCTGTCCAGCGGGCAGAAGTTCTGCGCATAGTAGGCCTCCGCATCCTCCGGGCGACCGGGCCGAAGCGTGAACCCATCCATTGTCCAGCATGGTTCCATCCGACCCATGATCCGCCTCCATCCAGCTGCGCCGATGTGGACGGGTGACAGGCCCGCTGCCGCAGCTCATTTTTCAATCTACCATATAAACGAAACTCCTGCAAGCGTTCTTTGGAGAGACACGCCGCACAGCGCGTATCGCTTGCCGCATCGTTTCGGTAACCGGGTACCGCCGCACGGCCGGCCTGCACGGCTACAGAAATGACCGTTTGGAGACGCGGCTGACCGGTCAACAACCGCGCGGCGCTTGCGGGGCCGGATGCGGCGGGACGATATCCCTCCACCGGATGATACGGCAGGAACCATTTGCATAACGCGGATGAACGCATTATAATAGCAATGTTTGGCGAAAGGACAGGAACATGCACACCACAGCTACGCGGGGGCGGCAGGCCGCCCGACAACAGAACAGAACCGTCCGGCACGGCCAGGTCTTCCGGCTGGGCATGAAGGACGGGCTTCCCATCGGGCTCGGCTATTTCGCCGTATCGTTTTCGCTCGGCATCGCAGCGCGCAGCGCGGGGCTGTCCCCGCTCGAGGGCTTTGTCGCGAGCCTGCTGACCAATGCTTCCGCCGGCGAGTATGCCGTCTTTACGCTCATTGCCGTGGACGCGGCGTATATGGAGGTCGCGCTCGTTACGCTGATTGCCAACGCGCGCTATTTGCTCATGTCCTGTGCGCTGAGCCAGCGCTTTGCCCCGGAAACGGCGCTCGGCCACCGGCTGCTGATGGGCTTCGACATCACCGACGAGATATTCGGCATCACGATCGCCCGCCCCGGCTATCTCGATCCGTTCTATACCTACGGCGCGATGGCGACCTCCATCCCGTTCTGGTCGACCGGCACGGCGCTCGGTATCCTCGCGGGCAATCTGCTGCCGGCACGGCTCGTGAGCGCGTTCGGCGTGGCGCTGTACGGCATGTTTCTTGCAGTGATCGTTCCGCCGGCGCGCAAGAGCCGCATCGTGCTCGGCGTGGTGCTCTTCAGCTTTCTGCTGAGCTACCTTGCGTCTGTGTTGCCGGGACTGTCCGCCCTGTCCGACGGCAACCGCACCATCCTGCTGACGGTCGCCATTTCGGCTGCTGCGGCGCTGTTGTTCCCCGTTGCCGGGGGCGAGGGCGAAGAGGAGGAGACGGCGCATGACGCATAGCATTCCGGTGTATATCGCCCTGATGGCGGGCATCTCCTTTCTCATCCGCGTGCTGCCGCTCACGCTGATCCGCAGACCGCTCAGAAGCCGGTTTTTGCGCTCATTTTTGTACTATGTGCCGTATGTGACGCTGGCGGTCATGACGTTCCCCGCCATCCTGCACGCCACGGAAACGCCGGTTGCCGGCGCGCTGGCGTTGCTTGCGGGCATCGTGCTGGCATGGCGCGGCGCCAACCTGTTCTATGTTTCGCTTGCGTGCTGTACGGTCGTATTCGCAATCGAGCTGCTCTTGTGCCGCTAAGCCGGCACAACGCCGTAAAAACGCATCGGCTGCAATGCCCGCTTTCGCGGCGGCTTGCCGTGTGGAGCGCGAACGACTGCCGCCGCGGACGGGGTTATGAGTTGTGCCGGCTAAACGAGGCGGCCGCAGCGCCGAGAAGCGCCGGCATGGGTTCGTGCGAGGCTTGAGCCCGACCGTTTTTGCAGAATGGATGCAGGAATACGGCGACTCTGTTCCTTGGTTGTATTTACAACGCAAATAAAAGATGGTATCATACTGCATACGGGAATGAAGTTCTCCCACGGGCAACCGGAACCGCTTTTTGAAGCTGATGACTTCTGTGATAAATCGATCGCAGAGAGCATCGGCTTTTTGCGTTCAGAGGAGGATTATGCATGCTAGCGTCTCTTGCACTCATTTTTCTGGTAGGCCTATCGATGGCGGCCGTCTGTCAACGGATGAAACTGCCGCGTATCATCGGCATGCTGCTCTCCGGCGTCGTTCTTGGACCGTATGCGCTCAATCTGCTGGACCCGTCCATTCTTTCTGTATCCGCGGACCTCAGGCAGATGGCCTTGATCATCATCCTGCTGAAGGCGGGGCTATCGCTCAACCTCTCGGATCTCAAGGCCGTCGGCCGCCCGGCGGTGCTGCTCTCGTTCGTTCCCGCGTGCTTTGAAATTCTGGCCGTCGTGCTCTTTGCGCCGCTGCTGCTCGGCGTGGCAGGGCCGGAGGCAGCCGTAATGGGCGCCGTCCTCGGAGCGGTATCACCGGCCGTGGTGATTCCGCGCATGGTTCGGCTCATCGAGACGGGCTACGGCACGTACAAGAGCATCCCGCAGATGATCATGGCGGCCGCCTCCTGCGACGATGTGTTCGCGATCGTGCTGTTTTCGACGTCTGTGAGCATGGCGCAGGGCGGCGTGATGCGCCTGACGGATGTTTTGCAGGTGCCCGTTTCGATCGTGCTCGGCATTGCGCTGGGGGCCGCCGTCGGCTATGCGCTCTATCGGCTGTTTGAGACTGCGCATACCCATAAGCGCACGATCAGAAACAGCACAAAGACCGTCATCATACTGGGCGCTGCCTTTCTGCTCATCGCGGCAGAAGCATGGACGAGCGGTGTGGTGCCGGTTTCGGGGCTGCTTGCCGTCGTGAGCATGGCGTGCGTGCTGAAACGAACCTGCATTGCCACTGTGGCCAGGCGGCTATCAGAAAAGTTCGGAAAGCTCTGGATTGCGGCAGAATTGGTGCTCTTCGTGCTCGTGGGCGCGGCCGTCGATATTCGCTATACCGTGGGCGCCGGCGCGGCGGCCATTGCGCTGATCCTGATTGCGCTCGCGTTCCGTTGTGCCGGCGTGTGCCTTTGCCTGATCGGCACAAGGCTCGAGAAGCGGGAGCGGCTGTTCTGCGTGCTCGCCTATTTGCCAAAGGCGACGGTGCAGGCCGCCATCGGCTCCGTTCCGCTGGCGTTGGGGCTGCCGTGTGGCCAAATCGTACTCTCCGTCGCCGTACTGTCCATCCTGATTACGGCGCCGCTGGGCGCCATGGCAATGGATTTGAGCTATCGCAAGCTGCTTGACAGGGAACGGCCGGCGCCGACCGTATGCGCCGCCGGGACGGACACGCCCGCGTGATGGACGGCGCAGCCGATGATGCAGTCGCTGGCCTTTGGAGAGACGGACATGCCCGCGGGACGGGGGAACGGGACGCCGGTGCTGCATAACTGGCGGGCGCAGCAAGCGACCGGTTCGTCTGCCGGGGCGGCGGGAACGCCTTTTTGGCAGATTGCATCCATTTTCTGTGAGAGATCCGTGTACAACCTGGGGGAGATACCCGTATCGTGGCTCTATTGGAAGCGAAAGCCCCGTCCTTTTGGACGGGGCTTTCTCGTTCTTTGCGCTGTTTATTTTACCAACACGCCGGTAAAGCGGCGGATGGCGGTGAGCTGCATGGCCGACAGCTTGGTGATCTTGACCACGTCGCCGGTTTTCGGCGAATGGATGAACTGCCCGTTGCCCACATAGATGCCCACGTGCGACACCGGCGAGTTGAACGCAACGAGGTCGCCTACCCGCAGCTGGCTGTAGGGCACCGAACGGCCGGCCGTCGCCTGCTCGTAGCTCACGCGCGGAATGGTGATACCGGCCTGACGGAACGCGTACTGTGTGAGGCCGGAGCAGTCAAACCCGGTGGACGGGCTGGTGCCGCCGTACAGGTAGGGCAGCCCGAGATGCGCCTTTGCCGCGTTGACAACGGTCTGAACGCGCTGCGCCTCCGCAGATACACGACTGAGCGTGTTCTTGCCCGCAATGCCGTCGACCGCCAGGCTGTTCCGACGCTGATACTGGCGCACGGCCGCATCAGTTAGCCGCCCGAAGATGCCGTCGGCGCGATCATTCAGGTATCCGAGCAGAATGAGCCGTTCCTGCAATTGCTTGACCGCGCTGCCGCGGCTGCCGCTGCGCAGCAACGTCGTGCTGCCAGATGACGGCGTGCTTTGCAGCGAAACATAGGTCTTGTAGACATAACCGGAGAGGTCTCCGTACGTCACGGCGTACCAGTTGCCGCTCTCTCCCGTGACGCGCACGCTGTCCCCACGATACAGGTAGGTCAGGCGGGCGGTGGCTGTGGAGGGGCCGGTACGCAGATTGACGTCGTTGCCGGTGACCGTACCGGCGGTATCCGCCAGTGCGAGCGTGGGCAGCAGAAGGATGGCCAGCGTCAGCAACAGCGCAAGAACTCTTTTTTGTTTGTGCATTGCAAACACCTCCTTGGCGCCATCATATCATAAAAAAACAAAAAAACGGCAAACACCAAGGAGTGTTTACCGAACCGAAACAACATTGGAATGCGCTGGAAATCAGCCGGGTATTCAGGCGGGAAACAGCGCGTAGATACACATGCACGCGCTGAGCACGAGATAGCAGATCATGCCGGCGCTGCCGAAGATGAGGCGATCGTCCCGTCTGGAGAGCGGCTCGGCGCCGGGAGCGAGCGTGACGCGCTTCACTGCGCCAGCAAACAGCACAAGTCCCCAAACATACAGCGCGATGAGCGCAAACGACAGCGTGCCGACCACGGCAGCCGACGGTATGGCGCTGACCGCGAGCGGCAGCAGCACGCCGCTGAACAGGTTGACGGCCATGTGCAGCAGGATGGTGTAGCCCAGCCGCCGCGTGCGGCAGTAGAGAAAACCCAAAAGCAGGCCGATACCGAACGCATAGAACAACTGGTTAAAATTCCCGTGCAGCAGTGCGAACAGCAGCGCCGACACGAGCAGCGCGACCCGGTCGCCATAGCGGTGCAGGCGATCGATGAGGAGCTTGCGAAACAGCAGTTCTTCCATCACGGGCGCGGCGATGCCGATCAGCACAATCTGCGGCAGCAGCGCGCCGCCGCCGAGCAGCGTTTCGAGCGGGTTCACGGAGGCGAGACCGGTCAGCAACGTAAACAACTGCTGGATCATCTGCCCGATCAGGTTGCCCGCAAAGCCGAGGCCAAAGCACATCAGCAGGCAGCGAAGCCAGCCGGAAGCGGTCATGCCGGCCTGCGGCCAGACCTCGCGCCTGAGCGGCCGCAGCAGAAGAACGAGCAGCGGCGCGCCGATGAGATATTGCGGGACGGATGAATACAAATACAGTCCCCATTCGGAACCGTTGATCCAATCCACCAGCGCGGGAGAGCGGAGCGCGAGAAGCTGCGCGGCCAGCGTCGCGAGCATATAGGCGCACAGAGCAAAGCCGATCCGGGAGAACACGCGGCGAAGCGCGCGCTTTCGAGCGGCGGCAGCACCGTCGCCGGCCCGCTGTCCAGTGCAATCGGGCGCATCGGATGGCGGGATCACCCCGCCGGTTTCCCCGTCCGCGCGCGCCGCATCAGGAGCGGGCGCTGCCTCGCCGGTCATCCCATTGCCCAAGCACGATGCGCCAGGATCGGGCGTATCGGACGGCAATGCCGCCCCGGCGGCCCGATCGCCGTCCGCATGCGGTATGCTGGGGTCGGACAGGATTGCCGAGGCCGTGGCGGATGGTTGCGTTTTTGGGGATTCGCACGCACAAACAAGCATGGTTTCACGCTCCCTTTCTTAGGCTGGCCGGTTCCTCCGGTCGGTCAGGATGCAAGCGCCTTGTCGATGGCCTGCGCGAGTTGGTCGGCGCAGCTCGTGCTCTTGTAGCCGCAGCGGTTGCCGCGCAGGAGCGCTGCAACTTCGGCCGCGGGCTTGCCTTCCACCAACAGGCCGATGGCCTTCAGGTTGCCGTCGCAGCCGCCGAGAAAGGCGACGTTTTTGAGAATACCGTCCTCGATGTCGAACGAGATGCGCATGGCGCACACCCCGCGGGTATTACAGGTGTAGTGCATATTATAGACTCTCCTCGATGCAAAGATTCTTTGCCAGCGGCTTGCTGCCGCCGCGCGCCGTGCCGAAGCGGGCGAGCAGACGGCGGCTCACGGGCCGTTCAAACGCATAGGTGACGAGCGCGGCAAGTCCGATGGACAGTGCGAATACCAAAAGCGTGTACTCCCACTGCCAGGCGCGGTTGCCCGCCATATTGGGCAGCGTATCGCCCTCCCAGTACGGAATGCGCCAATCCTTCAGACGAACCGCGAGCCACTGGTGCCAGATGTACAGATTGTACGAAATGGCGGCCAGAAAGCGCATAACCCGGTTGGAAAACACCCATTGCAGCGCGCGGCATGAGAACGATAGCGACAGGATGGAAAGCAAAAATACGGCCGACAGCAGGAACCGGTATTCCGCCTGAAACACCTGTACCGGGTTTGCACAGGCTGCACCGTTTTGAAAGACGGCGATGAGCGCAGCGCTTAGGACGGCCAGCAGCGTACTGCCCGCGCTGAGCGTGCGCCACTGCCAGGGCAGGGTGAACCGCCGGAATGCCCGGCCGAGCAGCACATACAGGTACGCGCCGGCCATGCCGTTGGCGAACACGCCGAAAAAGGCGATGAGCTGGTTGAGCGTCATCCGCAGCCCGTCCGGGTTTGGCAGCGCATAGCAGCGAAGATACAGCTCGGACACCGTAGCCATGGCAAGCCATGTGGCGAGCGGCCGCCTGCGAAACGCCTTGGCCAGCAGCGGAAACAGCAGATAGAACTGCATTTCGATAGCCGCCGTCCAGAGCACCACGTTGATGTGCGTGCCGATGTAGGTATCGACGGCAAAGGTTTGCGTGAACGTCAGCGTGGCGATGAGATCGCGCCACATCGCTGCGGCAGTCGGGTATACGCCGCTCGGCAGCGCATAGCCAAAGAAGATCACGAAAACGCAGAGCAGATAGGGCGGCAGGATGCGGATGAGCCGCTTTTTGTAGAACAGCCGCGTATCCGGAACGGGTTCGCCGAGCAGCATGGCCCGCCCATGCGGCAGGAACAGGCAGAACGCACTGATCAGCAGCATCAGATCCACGAACAGATAGCCGGTGCGCGGCACGGCGTCGAGGTTGATGCGCGTCACACCCAAAAAGGCGAGCCCCGGCGTATCCCAAACGGGGCCGAGCCAGCTCTGCTGCCAGACATGGAACCAAACGATAATGAGGATCGCTGCGGCACGAACGCCGTCCAGCACACGCACATGCGAAAAGCTGATGCGGGGGTTGTCTTTTTGCGTATTCATACGAACATTTATAATATACTATAGGCCAACCAAATGGTCTTACAACGTTTGAAGCAATTCCACCGTGCGCTCCAGATGCATGCCGCGCGATCCCTTGACGAGAATCGTATCGCCGTCGCGCAGCAGCAGCGGCAGAATGGAGAGCAGCATCTCCTGCGACTCAAAGTAGCGCACGCGGTGCGGCGCGAGCGTATGCGCGCCGAGAAACATCTGCTCGGAGCACGGGCCGACGCACACGATCAGCTCCACCCCGTGCATGGCCGCGTACATGCCCACCACCTCGTGAAATTCATCCGCCTGCGCGCCGAGTTCCAGCATGTCGCCGAGCACGCAGACGTGGCGGCCCGGCGTGCGCTCCAGCACATCGATAGCGGCCATGACCGAGGTCGGATTGGCGTTGTAGGTGTCATCGAGCACGGTGAAACGAGCCGTTTTTTGAATATGCATGCGCCCGGCCGTGGGCCGGAACGATTCGACGCCCTTTTGAAGCTGCTCGAGCGGCATGCCGAGCGTGAGTCCCACCGCAACGGCGCAGAGCGCGTTATAGATCATGTGCCGGCCGGGCGCGGGCACGTGCATGCGAAGCTGCTGATCGCCGCAGCAGACGGTAAACGCACTGCCGTCAAGCCCCTGGTCCTCCTCCTCCGCGGCGCGGACGCTGTTGTGCGCCTGGAAACCGAAGCGCACGGCGCCCGGCAGACGGATGAGCATGTCGTCATCACCGTTGACGACGACCGTCCCGCCCGGACGCATGTGCTCGAGCATCTCCGCCTTGCCCCGGAAGATATTCTCCCGCGTGCCGAAAAACTCGATGTGCGCTACGCCCACGTTCGTGAGCACGCAGATTGTCGGCTGCACCATGGCGGAAAGGCGGCGGATCTCGCCGGGGTGATTCGTCCCCATCTCGATGATGGCGAGCGTGTGCTCCGGCCCGAGCTGAAACAGCGTGAGCGGAACGCCCGTTTGGTTGTTGAGGTTGCCGGGCGTTTTGAACGTGCGGTAGCACCCGGACAGCACGGTGTCGAGCATCTCCTTGGTCGAGGTCTTGCCGACGCTTCCGGTGATGCCGATGACCGGGATGGAGAACTTTTCCCGATAGTGCTTTGCAAGCAGCTGCAGCGCCTCGAGCGTATCCGGCACGAGGATATACGGCTCCGCTTCGAGCGGGCGGTCGGTCAGCACGCACAGCGTGCCATTTCTGCGTGCGCCGTCGATGAAGGCGTGCCCGTCGTGTACAGCACCGATGATCGGGACATACAGCGCGCCCGGAGCGGCCTTGCGGCTGTCGATGCATACGTCGGTCACAGGTCGGCCGAGCAGCGCCGCATCGCCCACATACATGCCTTGGCAGGCAGAGATTGCTTCGGAGAGCGGAAAGGCGATCATGCGTCCGCCTTCCTTTCGGATAGGGAGACGATGCGGTCGCACAGAACGGGGTAGTCGATGCCGGCGGCGGCCGCCTCCTGCGGCAGCAGGCTCGTCGGCGTCATGCCCGGCAGGGTGTTCGCCTCAAGGCAATAGGCCTCGCCGTCCGGTGTGAGCAGAAAATCGATGCGTGCGTAGACCGACAGGTGGAGCACACGGCTGGCCTGCAGCGCAAGCGCCTGGATGCGCGCGGTCGTTGCCTCGTCCAGCCTTGCGGGCGTGATTTCCTCCGTCCAGCCGGCCTGATATTTGTGTGCGTAATCGTAGAACCCGTGCCGCGGAATGATCTCGATGAGCGGCAGCGCTTCCTCGCCGAGCACGCCGGCCGAAAGCTCGCGCCCCGCAATATACGCTTCCACGAGCACCTCATCCTCATAGCGGAAGGCGTCCTGAAGCGCCTCGTCAAACTCCGCCTGCGTATGCGCAATGGCGATGCCGATGGAGGAGCCGCCGCAGCACGGCTTTACCACGCATGGCAGAGCAATCTTCGGCGCCGCTTCGCCCCGGCGCAGCAGCACGCCGTCCGGCACCGGCACGCCCGCGCCGCGAAGGAGCTGCTTTGAGATCCACTTGTGCATGGACACCGCGCAGCCGAGCGAGGGACTGCCGGTATAGCGGATGCCGAGCAGGTCGAACAGTGCCTGCAGCCGGCCGTTTTCCCCGTCGCCGCCGTGCAGCGCGAGGAACGTGATATCCGCGGCGCGGCAAAGCTCGATCACGCCGTCCCCAATGGCGTCCGACAGCCCGTGCGCACGGCTCCGCTTCACCACGTCGAGATCCGGTGCGGTCTGTTCAATCGCGTGGCAAACGGCGCCGGGCACGCTCGAAAACGCATCGAGCAGATTGTCGGGCAGATCGGTCCGGCCGAGAAACAGGTCGACCAGACAGACCCGGTGGCCGCGGTTTTGCAGCGCGGCGGCGATCTTTGCGCCGGAGGAGAGGGAGACGTCGCGTTCGGGGGAAAGCCCGCCCGCCAGAATGACGATATTCATAGAGAACTCCAATCCAACAGTTATCGGGTGACCGCCGGTGACAGCACCATACGGTCATCATATACCATTCCTATTTTATATCACGTTTGCCGCCGGAGGACAAGGAGTTTTCCGCCCGGAAAAAAACTTCTGCCCGAATGGGGTTCCATGGTGTAAAACCGACCTGCACTATAGTATACTGTTACCATGAGAAAAATGTGGAAAAAAGTCGCTGCGCATTGCGCACCTCAACCGCACGATAGGACAGAGCGCCGCCTGCCGGGTATTTTCAGGGCGGTCGCGCTGTTGATCGCGCTGCTGCTCCTGCTCGGCTTTACCGGCTGCAAGAGCACCACCGACCTGTTCAACGAGTCTTGGGAGAAGTTTTTTGCGCTGTTCTCTCCCCCGACGCCAACGGAGCAGCCGGCAGCGCCCGCACCGGCCACGCCCGCTCCGGCGCAGTCGGGCGCGCACCCAGGCATCCCGTTTTCCGATATGGCCTACGAGCGGCCGGATACGGAGGCGCTTTCCGATCTGCTCAACGATCTGCTGTTTGACATCGGGCGCGGGGAGAAAGCGGATGCGCTGCTGGCTCGCTACGACGAGGCGCTCAAGCTGTACAACGCGGCGGACTCGCAGCTTTCGCTCTGTTATGTGCTCTACGCAAAGGACGTCACCAACACCCGTTACCGGGACGAATATACCAGCCTTTATACGGCTCTGACGGAGCTGGATCTTGCCATGACGGAGGTTTCCCTCGCGCTGCTCGAAAGCGGGGACGGCGCGCGCGAGCACTGGGGCGAATCCTATGCGAAGGCCGTGGTGGCCGGCGCGGATCTCAACAGTCCGGAGATTCAGCCGCTGCTGGAGCGGGAGCAGGCGCTCACCATGGCGTACGACGAGCTGCTCTCCTCATTTCGCCTGCAGGACGGCACAAGGACATACACTCTTGATGAAATCGGGGCGCTCTCGTCGCGCGATTACGAGGAATACGCGCGCCTGTATGACGCCTATACCGCTGCGCTCAACCGCGATGCGGGCGCCATCTTTCTCGAACTGCTCACCGTCCGCCATGACATCGCCGCGAAGCTCGGCTACGGCAGCTATGCGGCCTACATGTACGACTGCTATGGCCGCGACTATTCCGTAACCGAGGCAAAGGCGCTGCAAGAGACGGTCAAGCGCTGTCTCGTGCCGGTGTATGAGGACACGGTCATGCGTCAGTACATGAGCAGCGGCGCGCTTCTCGCTGAGACATATACGCAGACTACGTTTCTCGAAACGCTGCGCACGGCGGCGGCCGATTTTTCGCCGCTGCTGCTCGAGGCGTTCGACTATATGCTCGAATACGGGCTCTACGATTTTTCGCCGGACCCCAATAAGATGGAAACGAGCTTTACCACCTATTTTTCTAGCTATGACGCACCGTTCATGTTTACCGCGTGGACGGACTCGTTTTCCGATACCGGCACCGTGATCCATGAGCTCGGACACTATGCAAACTATTATCACAACGCTGCCGTCGGCTGGAGCGTGGCCGATTCGCTCGATCTGGCCGAGGTGGATTCGCAGGGGCTTGAATTGCTCATGCTCCCGTATTATCCGTCCTTCTATGGCAAAAACGCCGATACGGCGGCGCTGTACCGGCTGTCGGACGCAATGTATGCGGTTTTGACGGGCTGCATGGAGGATGAGTTTCAGCAGCGCATCTATGCCGACCCGGGCATGACGCTCGAGGAGATGAACGCGCTGTACCTGCGCCTTGCCGGGGAATACGGCTTTCGGAAGCTGTACGGCTATACCGGCACGGAGTGGACGATGATTCCGCACACCTTCCAGTCGCCGATGTACTACATCAGCTATGCCGTGAGCATGATTCCGGCGCTGGAACTGTGGGAGCGCTCGTCAACCGATGCGGTGGCGGCCCGCGAGGCCTATTTTGCGATTCTGAACCGCGCGCCCTACTCGCAGTTCCGGCATACGGTGCAGCAGGCCGGCCTTTCCGACCCGCTGCGCCCGGAAACGATCGAACGCGTTGCGGAGGTGCTGCATCGTGCATACGGCTTTTGACACGCCTGCGTGCCGGCGCGCCCGGCTTCCGGTGCGCCGCTGTCCCGCCTGCTTTGCGCCGGTGGGGCTTCTGGCCGTCCGGTGCGGTGCGTGCGCATGCAAGCTCAACGGGCGGCATGGCGGAGGAGAAACCGGCGGTCTGGCGATGGGAACGGTGCTTGCCGGCCGGTATGTCGTGGGCCGCTGCCTGCAAAGCATGGACGGGGAGCGCGTCTATGCCGGCTTTGACAGGCGGACGGAGCGCATCGTGCGCCTGACGGCGGCAGCGGCGGAGGAACGGGAGCGGACGGATTTGCTTTGCCGCGCGCGGGCGCTGCTGGGCCTTGCCGGCTGTCAGGCCATCGCCGCGCCGGACGAGGTGTGGCTGGAGCGGGACAGGCTGTTTGCCGTTTCATCGGCGCCGGACAAACCGTTTTGTGACGGCGGCCGCAGCATCGGCGACGCAGAGATGCGCCGGTGCCTTGCGCGGCTTACGGATGCGCTGCTGGTGATCCACAGCCTTGGCGCGCAGCCGGATGGCGACGCCGTACACGGCGCGCCGTGCGCAGAGAGTCTGCTGCTTGCGGAGGACGGCGCGCTGCGCCTCGCGCTGCCGCTGCTGCCGCGCACCGGCGAACCGGCCGATGATATCCGCGGCTTCGGCGGCGTGCTGCTGCCGCTCGGAACGGCGCTGTCTCCGGCCGTCGAGGCGATTCTGCGGCGCATGTGCGCGGGCGGCTACGCCTCAGTGCTCGAGATCAAGCACGAGTTGAACTGCCTGTAGCCGATCGGGCGGGGGATCACGGCGCACAGCGCGAGCGAAGTTGGGTCTGCGGCGTTCACGCCGGCGGCGCCAACCGGTTTTTTTGTTCCAATGTGCAAGAGCGGGCGCAGGAGGACACAATGGGGTGTCCGGCTCGCCGCCGCACAGCCTTGCACCGGTCGAAGCCGGTGCAGCGGTCCCTTTTTTACCGGTTGTCCGTTTGAAAAGCCGCGTCATGGCTCCGCCATGGCCGTTGAAAAAGCGGCTGGCCATCCCTTTTCGTGCTTTCTTCGCGGCCTGTCGCTCGCTTCACCCAGGGGCGGCAAAAACCGCAAGCATAAAACCCCCGAGGATTCCATTCGTTTTGGCTCGCATGGCGTCGTAAACGAATGGGGGCGTTCAGCGGATTGCCATCCGCCGGACGCCCATTTGTGTGTTTGACAAGCATAGCGGGGCGCCATGGCGCCCCGCTATGCTTGCTTTTGCAGCTACATGTCTCCCGCGCTGTGTCTGCACAGGACACGGCACGGCTTATTTCAGGTTCTCGGGGTTCAGACACTCGAGCTCGGGCAGAACGAAGCGGCCGTCCTTGCGGATGAGCACATCGTCAAAGTACATCTCGCCGCCGCCGTATTCGGGCGTCTGGATCAGAACGAGATCCCAGTGCTGAGAGGACTTGTTGCCGTTATCGCACTCGTCGTAGCAGGAGCCGGGCGTGAAGTGGAACGAACCGGCAATCTTCTCATCGAACAGCGTGTCCTTCATCGGGAACGTGATAAACGGGTTTACGCCGATGGCGAATTCGCCGACGTAGCGCGCGCCCTCGTCAATATCGAGCTGCTGGTTGATACGCGCGGTGTCGTTGGCGGTCGCCTTGACGATTTTCCCGTTCTGAAACTCAAAGCAGATATCGGTATAGGTAAAGCCGTTCTCCAGCGAGGGCGTGTTGTAGCGGATGACGCCGTTGACGCTATCGCGCACGGGCGCGGTGAACACCTCGCCGTCCGGAATGTTCAGCTTGCCGGCGCACTTGATCGCGGGCAGCCCCTTGATGGAGAAACGAAGGTCGGTGCCCGGCGCCACGAGACGCACGCGGTCGGTGCGCTCCATGAGCGAAACGAGCGCGTCCATCGCCCGATCCATCTTGGAATAGTCGAGACAGCACACGTTGAAAAAGAAATCTTCAAACGCTTCGGTGCTCATATCCGCCATCTGCGCCATGGAGGGGGACGGGTAGCGGAGGATGACCCATTTTGTCTTCGGGACGCGAATCTGGCCGTGCACCGGCGTCCAGTAATAGGTCATGTAGTCGTTCATCTTTTCGGACGGCACGTCGGCCATCTCGCTGCTGTTGCTGCCGCCGCGCACGCCGATATAGGCGTCCATGGAAGCCATGACCGCGCCGTCCCACTCCGCGCGCTTTTTGAGCTGCTCGACGTTGCAGCCGAGCAGGAGCTCGCGATCGAACGCCTTATCGGAGAGCCAAAGGAACGGATTGCCGCCCGCGGCGTAGACCTCCTTGATGAGCGCGCGCGTGAGATCCTCGTTGCCGCCGATCGACTCGATGAGGATGTTTTCGCCGGGCTTGAGGTCGCAGGAAAACGTGACCAGCCCATGCGCCAGTTGCTTGATTCTCGGATCGAACATTCGTCAAATACCTCCGTATGTCAATTTCTTGCATTCTGATTCCATTATCCCACCATTTGGCCGGAAAATCCAGCCCGTTCAAACCTCGACATTATAGATTTTTTTGACTTGCGCGCCGCCCGGCAGCATGACGAGAAACACACACACGATGTTCAGCGCCATCGCCGCGAGGATGACCGGCCTTGCGGGCAACAGCTCGCCGACCGCGCCGGCCGCCAGTTGGCCGATGATACCGCCGAGAATATTGAGCATCTGAAAAATGCCGTTGAACCGGCCGCGCATCTCATCGGCGACGTAGCTCTGCGTACCGGAGATGCGGATGTTGAAGCTCGTCACGCCGAGCATGCCGATGATCAGGTTGCACGCAAGCATCGCCGGGAACGGCATGTAGAGATAGGCTCCGTCGAGCACGCTGATGGCCAGATAGACAAACACGGCGATCTGGAACTTGCGATGCACCGGATATCGGAACCGATAGTGGATCATACCGCCGATGAGCCGTCCGGCGGTGGCGACGGACATGAGTACGGTATACTGGTCGATGCCCGCGGTTCCGAGCGAACGGAAATAGGGCAGCACCAGCGTGGCGACAGCGCTCGAGCATAGCGTGGTACAGAAGAAGTACGCCGTGATGGTGGCCAGCCCGCGCTCTCTGCGCAGATACCCCATGCCGTCCTTCAAATCGCTGCAAAAACGCCGGAACCGGAACGGCTCGGCCGTGCGTCGGGCGGCGTGCGTTTCCACGGTGCGGATGCGCGTTTCAAACAGGGCGGCGATGAAAAAACTCGCCGCGTTGAACAGAAACAGCGGCTGAATGCCGATGGTGCGGTAGCATATGCCTGCGATTGGCACCATGATTGTCGTCGCAAGCGGCTGGATGAGGCTGGAGATCGAGTAGGCCCGGGAGAAGTTTCCCTTGCTGATGAGCGTCGGGTACAGGCTCTCGTAGGCAACGGCATACACGCTGTCGATTGCGCCGACCAGCATGGCCAGCAGCAAAAACAGGCCGTACCGGAACAGGTCGAGCTGAATGAGCCCATAGATCACGAGAAACAGACCGGCCGAAACAAAGTCGAGCGTGTAGATGACCCGCTTGCGCTCGAACCGATCCAGATATGGGCCGGCCAGCAGCGGCAGGATGATGCGCGGCAGGCTGTAGCAGATCATGTACACGGCGTACAGCAGCACAGATTCCGTGTAATCGAGCACCAACAGGCCGATGGCAAAGCCGGACACGGCGTTCCCGAACGTCGAGACGACCGTGCCGAGCGTGATGATGGTGAAGTCGCGCGTCCAGAGCGGGCGCTGCACAGACGGTTGCGTATCCATACCGCCTATTTTATCATAGCGGCAGAGGAGAAGCAACGACGCTTTGCCGACCGGCAGCCGAGAATCCGCTTGCAAGGCCATAGCGGATGCGGTATGATACCTTTAGCATAGAGTTTCCTATTTCCTATAGATAAAGGAGGACGAACGCTTGATCGATCAAAGGCTTGCAGAACGAGTATTGCAGGCGGCCCTGACCTCCGGCGCGGATTTTTCCGAGCTGTTCCTGGAGGATACCGTGAGCAATACGATTGGAATGACGGACGGCAAGGTGGAGAACGCGGCCTATATGCGTCGGCACGGCGCCGGGGTGCGCGTGCTGCTCGGCGCACGCAGCGCCTATGCGTATACCGCCGATACCTCGGAGGATGCGCTCATCGCCACGGCAAAGGCGGCTGCTGCTGCGCTGAAGGACGCGCCGAAGGAAAGACAGATCGCATTTGCGGCAAAGGGCTACGCCGCGCCGATGGCGGTTCCGTTCGCATCCATCGGCAACGACCGGCGCGTTAAGCTGCTCACAGAGGCGACCCGCGCGGCGCGCGCCGTATCGCCGGAGATCACACAGGTGCAGACGCGCTACATGGACAAGGTGCGCCGCACGCTGGTGTGCAACTCGGAGGGCGTGTTCGCCTCGGCCGAGCGCCCGTATACGCGCGCCTATCTTTCCGCGATCGCCATGCACGGCACGGAGGCGCAGACCGGCTTTGAAGGCCCGGGCTGCTGTCGCGGCTTTGAGGCGTATGCCGGCTCGATCGACGTATGCGCCCGCGCGGCGGAGGCCGCGCATACGGCCGTGACCATGCTGCACGCGCCGGACTGTCCGGCGGGCAGGCTGCCGGTCGTGATCGACGGCGGCTTTGGCGGCGTGATCTTCCACGAGGCTTGCGGCCACAGTCTGGAGGCGACGAGCGTCGGGCTGGGGAACAGCGAGTTCTGCGGCAAGCTCGGCCGGAAGATCGCGGCGGACTGCGTATCCGCCATGGACGATGGCACGATGGCGGGCGAATGGGGCAGCATCGATATTGACGACGAGGGGATGCCGGGACAAAGCAATCTGCTCATTGAAAACGGCGTGCTGCGCGGCTATCTCATCGACCGTGTCGGCTCGATCCGCATGAATGTGGCGCCGACCGGCTCGAGCCGCCGGCAGGACTACACGTTCGCTCCCACCTCGCGCATGACGAACACCTTTATCTGCGCGGGCAAGGACGACGAGGAGGAGATGATCGCCACGATGGGCGAAGGACTGTACGCCAAAAAGATGGGCGGCGGCTCGGTGAACCCAATGACCGGCGAGTTCAACTTCGCCGTGCTTGAGGGCTACTGGGTGCGCGACGGCCGCATTCTCTCGCCCGTGCGCGGCGCGACGCTCATCGGCAAGGGCACGGAGATCCTGCCGAGGATCGACCGCGTCGGCCCGAACATGTGGATGGGACAGGGCATGTGCGGTTCGCTGTCCGGGTCGGTGCCGACCAATGTCGGCCAGCCGCGCATCCGCGTGACAGAGCTTACCATCGGCGGCAAGGGAGGTGCGCTGTGATGACGATCAACGAGTTTCGGGAGCGTGCGTTTCGCTATGCGCTGGAACAGGGCTGCGAAGCGGCGGAGCTGCGCCGCAGGGAGGACAAGAACTTCGAGGTCAATGCGCAGGGCGGGGAGATTGACCGCTATGCCGTGTCGCGTACCGCGTCCATCAGCCTGCGCGTCAAGCTGAACGGCAAGGACGGTTTTGCGCTGACGGAGTGCATCGATGATCCGGAGGAACTGGTGCGCCGCGCGATGGACAATGCGCGCGTCATCGAGTGCGGCGACGAGCACCCGATGCAGGGCAGGTGCGAGTACCGCACGATCGAGAGAAAGGCGACCGCGCTTGACGGCATGGACGAGTCCGAAAAGATCCGGCTTGCGCTGCAGCTCGAACGGGATACGCTTGCGGCGGACGCTTGCGTACAGCGGGTGATGTACTGCGAGGTGGGCAGCGAAGCGTCGCGCATCGGCATCTATAATACGCTCGGGCTGTGCGCCGAGCGAGAGGGGAGCCTCGGCTACTGCTACACCGTGCCCGTGGTACAAAAGGGCGAACAGGTGCAAAACGCAATGGCCTTCCGCGTCGGCGACGAGGCGGCCGATACCGCGGACTGCGCCAAAGAGGCGGTTTCTGAATCCATCGCTCTGTTCGACGGCGAGCCCGTGACGTCCGGCAGCTATGCGGTCATCCTGCGGCACGATGCGATGGCCGATCTGCTTCGCGCTTTTTCGCCCGTGTTCTCCGCCGATGAGGCGCAGAAGGGGCGCTCGCTCCTTGCCGGCAAGGAGGGCGAGGCGGTTGCCGCGCCGTGCGTGACCATCGTTGATGACCCGTTCCATGCGTACGCGCCGCGTGCGTTTGACGGCGAGGGCACACCGTCCGTTACGAAGAATGTGGTGGAGGACGGTACGCTCAAAACGCTGCTGCACAACCTCAAGACCGCGAAGAAGGCGGGCTGTGAGAGCACCGGCAACGGGCTTCCCGCACCCGGCGGCGTAGCGCCGACGGTGCTGTACATCCGGCCCGGCGGACAGACGCTCGAAGCGCTGCTTGCCGACATGGACGACGGCCTGCTGATCACACAGCTCGAGGGACTCCACGCGGGGTTGGATCCGGTTTCGGGCGATTTTTCGCTCAAGGCCGCAGGCCGCCGGATCGTCGCCGGCCGCGACGCCGGCGCCGTTTCGCAGATCACCGTGGCGGGCAACTTTTTTGCCCTGCTCAACGCGGTGGAGCGAGTGGGCGCCGACCTGAAATTTGCCCTCCCCGGCAGCGTTTGCGTCGGCTCGCCGAGCATCCGCGTCCGCTCGCT
Source organism: Clostridiales bacterium (assembly GCA_019416935.1). GTDB lineage: Bacteria > Bacillota > Clostridia > Christensenellales > CAG-138 > Aphodomorpha. The sequence continues at coordinate 45,138 of DXWI01000005.1, forward strand.
GATGGTGGCGGGAAAGTGACCTCCAAAACAAGAACAAATGCCCCCCGTTTTCGGAAAAAAACGTTGACACGGCCACCCGCTTGTGGTATCGTATCAAAGGTGCCCCGAAAACGGGGCTCGTTTTTGATGCTTTTGACCTAAACAGGGAGGGTTTGACAAATGCGCGTAAAGATCACATTGGCCTGCACCGAGTGCAAACAGCGGAACTACAACACGTTCAAGAACAAGAAGAACGACCCCGATCGGCTGGAGTTCTCCAAGTACTGCCGCTTCTGCCGCAAGCACACGATCCATCGGGAATCCAAGTAAATTCCAGATAGAAAAGAGGACGCAATGGCAACAACAACCAAAGCCAACGAAAAGAAGAAGCCCAAGAAGGAAAGGCGTTTTCATCCTATCCGTTACTTCCGCGAGATGTTCGGCGAGATCAAGAAGCTCACTTGGCTGACGGGGAAAGAGTTGGTTTCGCACACGGTTGCGGTGTTCGTATTCGTGCTCGCGATGGCGCTCGTCATCTATGTTCTGGATCTTGGCTTCTCGTCCGGTATGGGTGCGCTTGAAAGCATCAACATCGGGTAAGAGACATGAGTCAGGAAGCGAAATGGTACGTCGTTCATACCTATTCCGGGTATGAGAACAAGGTCAAAGAGGATCTTGAGAAATCGGTGGAGAACCTTGATTTGCAGGACACGATCTTGGAGGTCAAGTACCCCACGGAGGAAGCGATCGAGATCCTGCCCAACGGCAAGCGCAAGGTCACGCAGCGCAAGGTCTATCCCGGCTATGTGATGGTCAAGATGCTCGTTGACGTGGTTGAAAAGGAGCGCCCGCCGGAAAAGGGCGGCGGCGTGGTCAACGAACTGGTCATGAATCCGCGCGCATGGTACGTTGTGCGCAACACGCGCGGCGTCACCGGCTTTGTCGGCCCGGGTTCCAAGCCCGTTCCGCTGTCGGACGAGGAAGTGACCGCCATGGGTGTGGAGCGCATCCCGATCGTGCTCAACATTGAGGTGGGCGAGAACGTCCGCGTCGTGTCCGGCCCGCTTGAGAACTTCATTGGCCGCGTGGAGCATCTCGATACCGAACGACAGAAGGTCAAGCTGACCGTGTCCATGTTCGGTCGCGAAACGCCGGTCGAGTTGGATTTTGTTCAGGTGCAAAAGCTATGATGGTCACATGCCGCGCGCGGCATGCTGCTCATAAAGCGTGGGAGGGGGAGGCACCCCGCTCGCACCACATATTATTCAGGAGGGAACTGCAATGGCAAAGAAAATCACAGGCTATGTGAAACTTCAGATTCCTGCGGGCAAGGCAACGCCCGCGCCGCCGGTCGGCCCCGCGCTGGGTCAGCACGGCGTCAACATCATGGGCTTCTGCAAGGAGTTCAATGAGCGCACGAACAAGCAAGCGGGGCTCATCATCCCCGTTGTCATCACGGTCTATCAGGATCGTTCCTTCTCCTTCATCACCAAGACGCCGCCGGCGGCCGTACTGATCAAGAAGGCCTGCAACATCGAGCACGCGTCCGGCGCACCGAACAAGACGAAGGTCGCCACCATCTCCAAGGCGCAGGTGCGGGAGATCGCCGAGCTGAAAATGCCCGACCTGAACGCGGCGAGCATTGAAGCGGCGATGAGCATGGTAGCCGGTACCGCCCGCAGCATGGGTGTTGTTGTCGGTGAGTAAGGAGGAACGAAGATGAAGCACGGTAAGAATTATCTGGACAGCAAAAAGTCCTACGATACGCTCAAGCAGTTCGACGTCCACGAGGGACTTGAAACCGTTCTGAGCACCGCCAAGGCCAAGTTCGACGAGACGATCGAGATCTCCGTCCGTTTGGGCGTCGATCCGCGTCACGCCGACCAGCAGGTTCGCGGCGCCGTCGTTCTGCCGCACGGCACGGGCAAAACCGTTCGCGTCCTCGTGTTCGCCAAGGCGGACAAGGCCCGCGAAGCACAGGAAGCCGGTGCGGATTATGTCGGCGATGAGGATCTGGTCAAGAAGATCCAGACCGAGAACTGGTTCGATTTCGACGTTTGCGTTGCGACTCCGGACATGATGGGCGTCGTCGGCCGTATCGGCCGCGTACTCGGCCCCAAGGGCCTCATGCCGAACCCGAAGAGCGGCACCGTCACCATGGACGTGGCAAAGGCCATTGCCGACATCAAAGCCGGTAAGGTCGAGTACCGCGTTGACAAGACCAGCATCGTCCACTGCCCGATCGGCAAGGCCTCGTTCGGCGTTGAGAAGCTCGAGGAGAACCTCAACTCCCTGATGGACGCCATTGTCAAGGCCAAGCCCGCCGCGGCAAAGGGCACCTACCTCAAGAGCGTCGTCGTGTCCTCTACGATGGGCCCGGGCGTCAAGTTCAATCCGGTCCGTTTCGGCTGAGCAGGGATTGCGCTTTTTAAGCGCTTGACATGCCGCCGGTCGGTATGGTATACTTGCTGGCGGTAAAAACAACATATTGCCGAAGACAGTCGGTGGCCGCAAGGCGTAAATCCTACCGAGGCGCATGAATTCAGCATTGTGTGCTTGCGTTCCCTGTCTTTGGCAGGGAACGTTTTTTACATCTTTTGTGAGGAGGTGAAACAACAACTATGGCAAACATGAAAATCATCGAGATGAAGGCTGCACAGGTGCAGGAGATTCAGGACAAGATCCAGCGCGCCAGCTCCGTCGTGGTGTTTGATTACCGCGGTCTGACCGTGGACGAGGTCACCCAGCTTCGCAACAATATGCGCAAGGCAGGCGTGGAATACATCGTCCTCAAGAACCACATCGTCGGTCGCGCGTGCGAAGCAGCGGGCATCGACGCCTCCATCCATGACATGCTGCACGGACCGTCCGCGTTTGCGTTCGGTTACGAGGATGCGGTCACACCGGCCAAGCTCCTCAAGGAGTTCGTGAAGAAGGCAAAGAAGTGCGAGATCAAGGGCGGTATCGTCGAGGGCGCCGTTACCAACGCCAAGGATCTGGACGCGATTGCCGATCTGCCGTCGCGCGAGGTGCTCATTGCACGCTTGCTGGGCAGCATGATGTCGCCGATTTCCGGCCTTGCGATCGTGCTCGATCAGATCGCCAAGAAGCAGGGCGGCGCAGCAGCCGAAGAACCGGCCGCAGAGTAACCCCATTTGACAACCAAAGATTTTTCAAATTTACAGGAGGAAATTACAATGGATAAAGCGCAACTGATTGCTGATATCAAAGCGATGTCCGTGCTGGAGCTCTCCGAGCTTGTGAAGGCACTGGAAGAGGAGTTCGGCGTTTCTGCCGCCGCAACCGCCGTCGCCGTGGCCGGCCCCGCGGCTGAGGCTGCCGAGGTTGAGGAAAAGACCGAGTTCGACGTCATCCTGAAGGAAGTCGGCGCCGAGAAGATCAAGGTCATCAAGACCGTCCGCGAGCTCACGGGTCTCGGCCTGAAGGAAGCCAAGGAAGTCGTCGACAACGCCCCCAAGGCGGTCAAGGAAGGCGTCTCCAAGGAAGAAGCAGAGAAGATCGCCGCCGCGTTCAAAGAGGTTGGCGCAACCTGCGAAATCAAATAAACAATTGCTGCACATCGGGGAGAGCTTCGGCCCTCCCCGATCTTATTTACAATATATTCGCCACATCAATACAGATTTATTGTTTCATTCAGAAGGTTTTACCCACAATAGGAAATACGACCGCTATTGAAAGCGTTCCGGTTGAAACGACGCGAAAAGTGTGCTATCGTAGATTCCATCAAGACAAAGGGGCGTTTACCATGATGGAACTGGGAAAAGCGGCTGCTTACAGCGAATTCGGCTCGGATGTGTTTTCGGATGCGGAAATGGCGCGCCGGCTGCCGGCCGAGCTGTATATCGCGCTGCATCGCACGATTGAAGAGGGGAGCGAACTGACGTACGACGTCGCCGGTGCGGTTGCGGCCGCCATGCTCGAGTGGGCAACCGAGCACGGCGCAACGCATTATACGCATTGGTTCCAGCCGATGACCGGCGCGACTGCGGAAAAACGCGATACGTTTATCGACTTTGCCGGGCTGGATCGCATGCCGATCCTCTCATTTTCGGCCAAAGCGCTCATCAAGGGGGAGGCGGACGGCTCCTCGTTCCCGTCGGGCGGGCTTCGCGCCACGTTCGAGGCGCGCGGCTACACGACATGGGACTGCATGAGTCCGGCGTTTCTCAAGCGCAATTCGGACGGCACCAAGTGCCTGTGCATCCCGACGGCGTTCTGTTCGTTTTCCGGCGAGGCGCTGGATGAAAAAACGCCGCTGCTGCGCTCCATGGAGGCGATCAACCATCAGGCGCTGCGCGTGCTGCGGCTGCTTGGGGATACGAAAACGCGCCGCGTCACGCCGACCGTCGGCGGCGAACAGGAGTATTTTCTGGTCGATAAGCGCGCGTTCCACAAGCGCAAGGATCTGGTCTATACCGGCCGCACGCTCTTCGGCGCGCCGCCGGCAAAGGGCCAGGAGCTCTCCGACCAGTACTACGCCGCGACGCCGGAACCGGTGATGGCGTTTATGCACGAGCTCAACGACGCCCTCTGGCGCATGGGCGTGCCCTGCAAGACGGAGCACAACGAGGTCGCGCCCTCGCAGTATGAGCTGGCGCCGCTGTTCGTTTCCGCCAATCTGGCCGTCGATCACAACCAGATCATCATGGAAACCATGCGGCGCACGGCGGAGCGGCACGGCCTGACCTGCCTGCTGCATGAAAAGCCGTTTGCCGGCGTAAACGGCAGCGGAAAGCACAACAACTGGTCGCTGCTGACCGATACCGGCGTCAACCTGCTCAAACCCGGCAAGGATGAGGCCGGAAGCCGCGTGTTCTTCACGTTCCTGATGGCGGTCATCGCGGCCGTGGATGAGTATGCGCCCATGCTCCGCATGAGCAGCGCGACCATCGGCAATGAGAACCGTCTGGGCGGAGAGGAGGCGCCGCCGCCGATCATCTCGGTGTACCTCGGCAACTATCTGCAGTCGGAGCTGGAGCGCATTGCCGGCGGCGGCAGCGTCGCGGCGCATACCGGCGAAATGATGCACATCGGCGTGTCCACGCTTGCCGAGATCAAGCGCGACGATACCGACCGGAACCGCACCTCACCGTTTGCATTCACGGGCAACAAGTTTGAATTCCGCATGGTAGGCTCGTCGCAGTCGCTCGGCATGCCCAACACCGTGCTCAACACGATTGTCGCGGAGAGCCTCAGCCGCATGGCGGACGCGCTGGAAGCGGCCGACGACCGGGAGAGCGCATGGGGCGCCATGATGGCCGAGCAGTACGCCGCGCACAGCCGCGTGCTGTTCAACGGCAATAATTATGATGCCGCATGGACGGCAGAGGCGGTGCGCCGCGGCCTGCCGGCGATCGACAACACGGTCGATGCGGTCGAAGTCTACGGTTCCGAGCAGGCGCGCGCCGTGCTGAACCGCCACGGCGTGCTCTCCGACCATGAGTCGCTGGCGCGGCGGGAGATTGCGCTGCAAAACTACGCGACGCAGGGACACATCGAGGCGGTGACCATGGTCAAGATCGCACGGCAGACCATCCTTCCGGCCTGCGCACGCTACAGCGGCGTACTGGCCGATGCGGCGGCGGCCTCCAAGCAGGCGGGCGTTGCGGCGCCCGCACAGACCGCTATGCTGCGCGACCTCAATCGCCGCATGAACGATTGCAGAGGCGCGGCGGACGCGCTGGACGAGGCCATGCGGCGGCAGATTCCGGAAACCGCGTTTGAACAGGCGGTGCTGCACCGCGACGAGCTGCGGCCGCGCATGGAGAAGCTGCGCGCCGCGGTCGATGCGCTGGAGTGCATCGTAGACAAGGCGTACTGGCCGCTGCCCTCCTACGGAGAGATGCTGTTCCGCATCGTCTGACACGGTGCACATGGCGTTGCAGAAGCGCGTGCCGCTTGGCGCGGAGAGGAAGCAAAACGGAATGGACGAAAGGAGAAGCGTATGCTGATCGTCGGTGTCTGCGGGGCGAGCGGGAGCGGAAAGAGCACGCTGGCCAGGCATATTCGCGACTCGCTTGACTGCAAATGCGTTGTGCTCGGGCAGGATGGATATTACCGGAGCTTTCCCGAGCTTACGTTTGCACAGCGTGAGAGAATCAATTACGATGAACCATCGATCTTCGATTATGACGAGATGCTCCATGATGTGCAGAAGCTGATGCGGGGCGAGTCCATTACAACCAAAGCGTACGACTATACCCAGCATCTGCGCGCCGACCGCCCGGATCTGATCGACCCGCCGGATGTGCTCATCTTTGAGGGCATCCACATGTTCCACGACAAGCGGCTTTGCGACCTGATGGCGCTCAAGGTGTTTTTGCAGGTGGATGCGGATATCTGTCTGCTTCGGCGCATCAAGCGCGACATCAAGCAGCGCGGCCGCACAATCGACAACATTGCCGCCCAGTATCTGGAAACGGTCAAGCCGATGTACGAAAAGCACATCGCAAAGTACATCGACAATGCGGACTTTGCCGTGATGCGCGGCGGGAAAAACCGCATGGCCATCGACGCCATCGCAGCGTTTTTGACCTCGCGGCTGCTCGCGGAGCGGTTTGAGGAAGCGGCGCCGCAGCAAACGGCCGAAACGGCCGCCACGGAGTGATATGCAGCCGGCGATACGGCAGTGGATGGAGCGCTTTGCTGCGCTTCTGAAACAAAATTTCGGCGGGTGCATTCGGTTCGTTGGTTTGCAGGGCAGCTGTGCCCGCGGCGAGAACACGGATGACAGCGACATCGACGTGGTGGTGCTGTTCGATGCGGCAGACACAGAAACGCTGCTGCGCTACCGGACGCTGATTGACGCGCTGCCGGAGCGCGCACGCATCTGTGGGTTTGTTTCCGGCGTGGAAACGCTTGCGCACTGGTCGCGCACGGATCTGGTGTCGTTCTATTATGATACGGTACCCTTTTTTGGCCGGCTGGATGCCATTGTCCGGCCGCCGGACCGGCTGGACGCGCTGCGAGCCGCGCATGCGGGTGCCTGTGCGATCTACCATGCATGCTGCCACAACCTGCTGCATGCGCGCGATGAAGGGGCGCTGGCGGGGGCGTATAAGGCGGCGCGCTTTGTGCTCGCGCAGCTCGTGTTCGCACGAAGCGGCGTGTACCCGACTGATCGCACTGCGCTTTTGGAGCGGCTGACCACGCCGGAGCGGGCCGTGCTCGAGGCGGCCGAAGACGTCGGTGCGGAGCCGAATGGGGCGGCGTTGGACCGGTTGTCGGCGCGGCTGATCGATTGGTCGGCCGGGGTGATCGAAACCACGCGGATCGGGGACATATGAGCCGTAGACCGTTGGCAAAACCGGCGGCGCGCGCTTTTGGAAACCGTTTGATACAAAAGGAACGCCGGATTCCATCGAATCCGGCGTTCCTTTGTTTTGTGCAATCGGTTTGCGCAGACCGGCGGGAACCGCCAATTGGCGCGCGCTTTCAGCAGCCTGTGTCCGATGCGAAACCGCCCTGTGTTCAGCGCATGCGCAGCCCCTTTGGCAGATGGTTTTTGAGCATGCCGCCGGTGAGCTTGCCAAAGCCGATCGGATAGCCTTGCGCGCAGACCGCCGCAAAGCCGCTGCCGGCGGCCGCACAGGGGATGGCCTCGCCGGCAAGATATGCAGAGAGCGCGGCGCCGTCGAGCTCCACCGCGCTTTGGAACGCCGTGCGCTCATATGCGAGAAACAGCGCGTGTGCGGGCTGAAAACGGCCGTTCTTGATCTCTCCCGCAAGCACGCCCGCGTTCAGAACGCGAAGCCTGTCCATGGCCGGCGGTATCCGATCCGGCAGCAGGAATACGCGCCCGTCCGGCAGCAGCCGCACGACCTGGCGCGGCGCATACGCCATCGCATCCCGACAGAACGCCTCCCATTCCCGCACGGGTCGTCCGTTGGGCGCCTCGGTGCGGGCTGTGCCGATGCCGCCGCGATGCAGAACCGCGGCAAACTGGCCCTCTCCGGCCGAGGTGTGCGGGTACAGGCGGTGTATGCCGCTCAGGGAGAACTCCGGGTGCGCCTGTAAAAACGCTTCGACGGTCTGCTCGTTTTCCTCCGGGGAGAACGTGCAGGTCGAGTATACCAGCCGCCCGCCGGGCCGCAGCGCAAGCGCAGCGCTTTCCAGAATGGCGCGCTGCCTGCCGGCGCAGGCGGCCACATGCGCCTCCGACCAATCGCAAACCGCTTGCGGCTCGCGTCGGAACATGCCCTCGCCGGAGCATGGCGCGTCTACGAGAACCGCGTCAAAGCCGCCCTCGAGCGCCTGACACAGCGCGTCCGGCCGCATGGAGGTTACGACCGCATTCCGCGCGCCGAGGCGCTCCAGTGTCCGCTGCAGCACCGTGGCGCGGGACGGCACGATCTCATTGGCGACGAGCAGCCCCGTGTTTTGCAGGTAGGCCGCGATTTGGCCGGACTTTCCGCCCGGTGCGGCGCACAGGTCGAGCACCGCTTCACCCGGCTGCAAGTCCAGCAGCGAGGCAGGGAGCTGCGCCGACGGCTCCTGCATGTAGAACAGGCCCGCCGCGTGCAGCGGATGTTTGCCGGGGGTGAACCCCTCCGGCACAAAGAATCCCTCCGGTACGACGCCGAAGGGCTCGGGCTGTATGCCAAGGAGCGCCAAAAGCGCCTCCGGCGTGATTTTCAGCGTGTTCACGCGCAGCGCCCGCCGCGGGGACTGCGCCATGGCATCGAGATATGCCGGGAAGGCGCCGCCAAGCTGATGGCGCATCCGGTTCAAATAAGCTTCGGGAAGTTTCATACGCACAGTATAGCACAGCGGGGAAAAATGGAAAAGTATCATGCATTTGTTCGAATGTTCATAAAAAATTCATAATTTATTCGCGTTTGCATTGCAACCGAAATGTGATAGTATGAGTATTATTATAGACACAACATTTTGTGGTATCCATTGCATGTGATATCATACATACGGGGAGGGGAGCATATGGAGCAACCGCTTGAAACCGGCGTACAGGCGTACTGCGGCACGGATGCCGGCGCGGAAACCATATCCGATGCGGAGCAGGCCGCAGTGCAGGCCGGCCTGTCGCTCATCACGGTGCGCAACGCTAAAAAGATCTACCGCGTGGGCAGCGTTGACATTCAGGCGCTGCGCGGCGTGGATTTGACCATCGAGGCGGGAGAGCTCTGCTGTATCATCGGCCGTTCTGGCTCCGGCAAGAGCACGCTGCTGAACGTGCTCGCCGGTCTGGAGCATGTGACCTCGGGCGAACTGATCATCGCCGGAAAGCGGCTCGACCGCATGAACCAGAGCGAGCTCATCCGCTTCCGCCAGCAGCACATTGGATTCATCTTTCAGTCGTTCAATCTCATGCCCTACTATACGGCGTTGGAAAACGTCGCGTTTCCGCTCGCGTTTCGCGGCGTGCCCGCCTATAAGCGCAACCGCATGGCGGCCAATATGCTCAAACTCGTCGGGTTGGAGACGCACATGAAGCACAAGCCGTCCCAGATGAGCGGCGGTCAGCAGCAGCGCGTGGGCATTGCGCGCGCGCTTGTGACCGATCCGGAGATCGTGTTTGCAGACGAGCCGACCGGCAACCTCGATTCCAGCACCTCCGACGAGGTGATGAACGTGATCTGCGATATCCTGCGCGAAAAGGGCAAGACGCTCATCATGGTCACACACGATCCCAATATGGCCGAGTATGCCGACAAGGTGGTCAATCTGCTCGATGGGCGGATTGTGGACATTCAGATGCAAAAGGCGCGGGAACAGAAGCGAATCCCGCAGAATCAACCGGATCAAGAGAAACAGGGGGAGAATCAGAATGCGTAAACAATGGATGAAGCGGAGCATGGCCATGCTCCTTGGCGTACTGCTGCTCTTCACAGGCGCAGGCGCGGCGCTGGCGGAGGAACCGGACGAATCGGAACCCACACCCATGCCAGGCCTGAGCAAGGAGTGCATCTCCATCTCCAAATGGTATGGAAACCATGAGGCCAGCGGCGTCATTCCCGCCATCAGCGGCGAGCGCGACGAGGCGATCGATATCCCGCTGCCGCTCGTTGCGGAGGAAGGCCCGCTCACGGATCTCGAGATCGAGCCGGTGCTCAGCACCAATCTCGACAGCTTCCCGTTCGTGATTCCGAACATGGTGATGAAGCAGGAGCGCGCGAGCCTCAATAAGGGCGAGTGCTGGTCGGTCTGGTATCGCGATCTGGTGCTCAGCCACAGCGTCACCAAGGGCGTCAAGCAGGTCGATTTCAAGGTGCGCTACACCTATAACGGCGTGCGCGAGGAGATCGTGCTCAACGTGTTCGTCAACGTCACCAGAGGCGCGTCCACGGGCGGCGGTGGCGGCGGCGTCTCGTTCCGCTCGCAGCCGAAGCTGATCGTTGAAACCTATCAGCTCAGCACCGATAAGCTGTACGCGGGCGAACCGTTTGAGCTGACGATGAACCTGAAGAACACGTCGGCCGACGAGGCGATCAAGAACATCCAGATTCATATGAAGGATGAAACGGGCACCGTGCTGCCCGCGCAGAACGGCAGTAACACGCTCTATATCAAGGAGATTGAGAAGGAGGGCGGCACGACCGTCAAGGTCATGCTGCAGGCGGCGCCGGATGCGGAGGCCAAGGCGTATGCGCTGGCGCTCGCGTTCAGCTACGACGGCGTGTCCAGCAAGCAGGCGTATACCGCGGAGGAATCGATCACCCTGCCCGTGCAGCAGCGCATCCGCATCAAGTGCGATGACCCACTCGTGTACGACGAGCCGTGGGCCGGCCAGACGGCTGCCGTCGGCGTGTCGCTCTACAACATGGGCAAATCCACGATCTATAACTGCATGGTCACGGTCGAGGGCGAGGGGCTTTCCATGCCGGAGACGTATTTCGGCGGCAATATTGCCAGCGGCGGCACCATGCGCGCTGAGTTCGACGTGCAGACCGACGTGGCGGGCGACATCGCCGGCACGGTCGTGATCACCTATGAAGATGTATACGGCGAGCAGCTCGAGGAGCGGCTGCCGCTGAGCATGTATGTCAATGAGCCGATGAGCATGGAGCCGGTCGTTGACGATCCTTCCATGGCGTTGCCGGAGGGCGGAGATATGGCCGGCGACCCCATGGCCGGCGGCGATATGGCGGCGATGGGCGGCATGGAGGGCGGTTCGGGCGGCATCGCCTGGTATTGGTGGGCTATCGCCATTGTGGCGGTTGCGGCCGGCGTTGTTGTGCTCGGTATCCTGCGCCATAAGAAGCGCCAGAAGGAGCTGGAGGCGCTATGAGATTTGGCGATCTGCTCTCGATCGCGTTTCTGAACCTGTGGCGCAGAAAGCTGCGCGCGTTTCTGACCGTGCTCGGCATGACGATCGGCGTGGCGTCGATCGTGGTCATGGTATCGCTCGGCATCGGTATCCGCGAGGCGACGATCCAGAGCTTTGCGGGTACCGGGAGCCTTACCCTGATTCAGGTCAATTCCTGGTCGTATGTGGAAACGGGCGACGGCGGGGGCACCAGCCGCGAGACGGAGCTGAACAAGAAGAGCGTCGAGGCGTTCCGGCAGATCCCCGGCGTGCGCGGGGTCATGCCGATGGTCGAAACATGGGGCCTGCTCAAGAGCGGCAAATATGTATCGGATGTTTCGATCTTGGGCGTAGATGCACAGACGGCAAAGGAATTCGATCTGAACCTGAGCAGCGGCCGGTATCCGGAGGCCAAGCGCGGCAGCACGCAGGAGATGGTGGTCGGCAGCTATGTGCTCGAGTGGTTTCGTGATCCCAAGACCGGCAAGGAGGCGAGGGACCGCGACGGCAACCCGAAGGTGACGATCGACGACCGGTTCCAGTTTACGTTCGACTACAGCAATGTGTACGATTACGGCAACGGCGAGAGTACGCAGCCGAAGGGATCGATGTATAAGGTCAATCTGGTCGGCAGCATGGAGGCGGAGGGAAACTATTCGTATTACTGCCTGATGGAGATGTCCACGCTCGAAAAGCTGATGAAGGACAACAAGGACTTCATCGGCGGAAACGGCGAGGGCAAATACAATCAGGTGCTGGTCAAGTGCAACGATATTGCGGACGTCAAGGCGGTCAAGACCGCGATTGAGAACATGGGCTATGGCACGTACAGTGCGCAGGACGCCGTGGAGATGGCGGAGGAACAGACCGCGCGCATCCAGTATCTGCTCGGCGCGATCGGCGGCGTGTCGCTGCTGGTGGCGGCCATCGGCATCATCAACACGATGATGATGAGCATCTATGAGCGCACCAAGGAGATCGGCATCATCAAGGTGCTCGGCTGCCGCATGAGCAACATTGCCGGCATGTTCCTTGTCGAATCCGCATTCATCGGCCTGTTCGGCGGCGCGCTCGGACTCGGCGTGTCCTACGGCCTTGGACTGGTGCTCAACGCGCTTCTGGCCTCCTCGGGCCTCACGAGTGTGATCCCGCTGTATCTGGCCGTTGGCGCGGTTGCGTTCTCCGTGCTCGTCGGCCTGCTGTCCGGCCTGTATCCGGCCATCCGTGCGATGCGCCTGAGCCCTCTGGCCGCGATTCGGAACGAATGACGGAGCGCTTGCTCCAGTGCATCAAAAACAGGAAGCGAGCAAATGCGGGCGGTATACCGGAAGCGTCGGTATATCGCCCGTTTTGACGTTTTGCCCAAAAATCAGTGGCGTTTTTGCGCCGTCTGTTGTATCATGGGAGCAACAGTCAAACGGAGGAAGCAACAATGAAAAGAGCCATCGTTACCGTGATCGGGCATGACCGCGTGGGCATCATTGCACGCGTGAGCACGCTGCTGGCCGAGTTCGGCGTCAACGTACTCGACATCAGCCAGACGGTCATGAACGAATATTTTACCATGGTCATGCTCGTGGATTTGCAGGGCTGCGCGGAGGACTTCTCCAAGCTGCGCGACGCGCTCGTCGCGCTTGGGGAGCAGATGGCGCTGTCCGTGCGGATTCAGCACGAGGAAATCTTCAATGCGATGCACGCGGTGAATTGATATGCAGAATCAAAGGGAAATTCTGGAAACGGTGCGCATGATCGAGCAGCAGCATCTCGATATCCGCACGATCACCATGGGTATTTCGCTGCACGACTGCGCGGATGCCGATGCAGAGCGCGCCTGCCAAAAGCTCTATGATAAGGTTACATCGCGCGCCGAAGCGCTCGTTCGGACCGGCGAGCTGATCGAAACCGAGTATGGCATCCCGATCGTGAACAAGCGCGTTGCGGTGACCCCGATTGCGGAGATTGCCGCCGCCTCCGATGCGGCGGACTACGTGCCGTTTGCCAGAGCGCTCGACCGTGCGGCAGAGACGCTCGGCATCAATTTCATCGGCGGATTTTCAGCGCTTGTGCAGAAGGGCATGACCGCAGCCGACAGGAAGCTCATCGCCAGCATTCCGGAAGCGCTGGCCGAAACGGGACGCGTCTGCTCGTCGGTCAACGTCGCTTCGACGCGCGCCGGCATCAATATGGACGCCGTGGCGTGGATGGGCCGCATCATCCGCGAAACGGCCGCCCTGACGCGGGAAACGGACGGGCTCGGCTGCGCCAAGCTGGTGGTGTTTGCCAACGCCGTGGAGGACAACCCCTTTATGGCGGGCGCGTTTCACGGCGCGGGCGAGCCGGAGTGCTGCGTGAACGTCGGCGTATCCGGCCCAGGCGTGGTCAAGACCGCGCTGGAACAGGTGCGGGGCGAGCCGTTTGACGTTGTTGCGGAAACGATCAAAAAGACGGCGTTCCGCATCACGCGCATGGGTCAGCTCGTGGCGCGCGTGGCGGCGGAGCGGCTTGGCGTGCCGTTCGGCATCGTCGATCTGTCGCTGGCGCCGACGCCGGCCATCGGCGATTCCGTGGCGTATATTCTGGAGGAAATGGGACTTGAGCGCGCGGGCGCGCCGGGTACCACGGCGGCGCTTGCCATGCTCAACGATGCGGTTAAGAAGGGCGGCGTCATGGCTTCGGGCCATGTCGGCGGCCTTTCCGGCGCGTTCATCCCCGTCAGCGAGGATGCGGGCATGATCGAGGCGGCGCGCATCGGCGCGCTTTCGCTTGAAAAACTGGAGGCCATGACCTGCGTATGCTCGGTGGGCATCGATATGGTGGCCGTGCCGGGCGCGACCAGTGCGGCCACGCTCTCCGCCATCATTGCGGATGAGGCGGCCATCGGCATGATCAACCAGAAGACGACGGCCGTCCGCATCATCCCTGTGCCGGGCAAGGACGTGGGCGATACGGTCGAGTTCGGCGGGCTGCTCGGCACCGCGCCGGTCATGCGGGTGAGCGGCTACGGCAGCGACGCCTTTATTGCGCGCGGCGGACGGATTCCGGCCCCGATTCACAGCCTCAGGAACTGAACTTTGGCCGCAGAGGACGGTGCAGTGGCGTGCCGTTTTCGGGAGCGCGCGCCTGGCGGTGCGGCGGATGCGGCTGCTGCGCTGCGACCCGGGAACGGAAATCACCAATGCGGGAGGGGAACCCGCATGTGCGCGGCTGTCGGGCAGCGTGATAACGGCCGCAGCCTTTCCCGCCTGATGGCCTGCTGACGAATGCCAATGGATGCCCTGCCGGCCCACCGACAGGGTATGCCTATGTTTTGGAGGCAGTATCTCGATGGAGACCATACGGCCGCCGCATTGGCGGCGCAGCTTTTTTACGGTGATTGCCGGACAGACGGTCTCGCTGCTCGGCAGCTCGGCCGTGCAGTTCTCACTGATCTGGTGGCTGGCGAGCGAGACCGCTTCGCCGATGGTGCTGGCGTTCTCCGGACTGATGGCGTTCCTGCCGCAGATGCTGCTCGGCCCCTTCGCGGGCGTATGGATCGACCGGCTCAAACGCAAGGCGGTGCTGATCGGGGCGGATCTGTGTGCCGGGGCGGTGGCCACGGCGTTTGCGGCCCTGTTCGTTGTGATGGAGCAGCCGCCCTACTGGACGGCCTGCCTCGCGCTTGGCCTGCGCGCAGTGGGCGGCGTGTTCCACACGCCTGCCATGCAGGCGATCATCCCGCTGCTGGTGCCTCGGGAGGAGCTGGTGCGCGCCGGCGGCTGGGGCCAGGTTTTGCAGTCGGGTTCGTTCATGCTCGGGCCGGTGATCGGCGCGGCCATGTACGCCGCGCTGCCAATGCCGGTTATTCTGCTGACGGATCTCTTTGGCGCGCTCGCTGCGGCGCTGGCCGTCGCGGTTGTGCATTTGCCGGAGCTCGCGCGAAAGGATACGGCGGCGCCCAACGTGCTGCGGGAACTGAAGGAGGGCGCCAAGGCCTATGCCTGCGACCAAAAGCTGTGCTTCATGACCGGCTGCATCACCATCGGTCTGGTGTTCTTTTTGCCGCTCTCGTCGTTCTATCCGCTGATGACGAGCGATTTCTTTCGGGGTACCGCATGGCAGGGCAGCCTCGTGGAACTGCTGTATGCGGCGGGGATGATGCTCTCAGCGCTGCTTACGGGCATGCTGGGGCGGATGCACAACAAGCTGGCGTGGGTGCACATCGGGCTGTTGGGCCTCGGCGTCACCTCGCTGCTGTGCGGGCTGCTGCCGCCGACGGCGTTCGGTTTCTGGGCGTTTGCGGTGCTTTGCATGTTCATGGGCGCGTCAGGCAATCTGTACGGCATTCCCTTTACCGCCTATTTACAGGAGACCATTCCGCCGGAGCAGCAGGGACGCGCGTTTTCGCTGATGGGCAGCGTGATGTCGTTTGCCATGCCCGTCGGACTGCTCGTCTCCGGCCCGGTTGCCGAGGCATACGGCGTGCCGCTGTGGTTCGTGCTCACCGGTGCGGTGTTTTTGCTCACCACGGCGGTGAGCTGGTGGTATGTGAGGCCTCGGTAGGCCGGCGAAACGTGCAAGTTGGCCATTCCCATTTTCGCGATTTTATGGCATACTGTTGATAAGTAATTTTGTCGAGGAATCTATGGAAGCCAGTTTTTTTGTTGATCCCACCCTGTACCGCGGTCGGCCTGCCGATGGCGCCGGACGGCTCGCGGAGGAAACCGCCACCTATGACCTGCTCGACCGGCTCGGCATCCTCTATGTCCGGCTGGATCACGATCCCGCAATGACGATTGCCGATTGCGCCGAGATTGACGAGCGGCTCGGCACCGCCATGTGCAAGAACCTGTTTCTGTGCAACGCGCAGAAGACAGCGTTTTATCTGCTCATGATGCAGGGGAACAAGCCGTTTCGCACGAAGGATCTGTCCAGCCAGATCCGGTCGGCACGGCTGTCGTTTGCCGATGCGCCGCACATGGAGGCCTTTTTGCACATCCATCCCGGCTCCGTGTCCGTGATGGGACTGATGAACGATACGGAGAACCGCGTGCGCCTGCTCATCGACCGCGATGTGGCCAGTGAGCCGTACATCGGCTGCCACCCGTGCGTGAACACCTCCAGCCTGCGCATCGCGACCGCCGATCTGCTGGAACGGTTTTTGCCGGAGGTGCATCACGCGCCGACGATGGTAACGCTGTAAAGGGCCGTTTGCGGCCGCAGGAGCATGCGCCGGAACGGAACGGGCGGGGCGTGTCCCGCATGCGGCGGGAACGGATGCAACGATTTTTTGAAATGAAACGTCTTAGGAGAGAAAGGGGTCGTTTGAATGCTGTTGAACGCCAAGCTGAAGCAGTATGCAAAGCTGCTCGTGGAAGTCGGGCTGAATGTACAGAAGGGACAGCCGCTCGTGATCAGCTGCCCAGTGGACTGCGCGTATTTTGCGCGCCTGTGCGCCGAGGCCGGTTACGAGGCCGGCTGCAAAAGCGTGGAGATGGAGTGGCGCGACGATGCGCTCACCCGCATGAAATATCTGAGGGCGGACGACGCGGTATTCGATGTGTGCCCGCCGTGGCGCAGCGCGTTCCGCATTGAAAATGCGCGCGCGGGCGCGGCGTTTCTCTCCATCCATGCGGAGGACCCCTCCCTGCTTGCAGGTGTGGAGCCCGGGCGCATCCAGCGGGCCTCCCGCGCAGCGGGCGAGGCGATGAAGGAATTTCATGAGGGTACCATGCAGAACCGGTTCCAGTGGTGCATCGGCTCCATTCCCGTGCCGAGCTGGGCAAAGACCGTTTTTCCGGAACTGCCGGAGGCGGAGGCCATGGCGCGCCTTTGGGAGCGGATTTTTGACGCGGTGCGCATTACCGACGGCGGCGACGCGGTCGCGGCATGGCGCTCGCACATCGAACGACTGACCTATTACCGCACGCGGCTCAACGAGCTCCGGTTCCGCGCGCTCCACTATCAAAACGCGCTCGGCACCGACCTGACCGTGGAATTGCCGGACGGGCATTTCTGGGCGGCGGGGCAGGAAAACACGCAGGGCGGCGTACCGTTTGTAGCAAACATGCCGACCGAAGAGGTGTTCACCGCGCCAAAGCGCGACGGCGTAAACGGCCGCGTGGTCGCATCGATGCCGCTTGTGCTCGACGGCAACATCGTGCGCGACTTTGCGCTCACGCTGGAGGCCGGCCGCATCGTGCGCGTGGAGGCAGGGGAGGGACAGGCGCTGCTCGAACAGGCTACCAGGCTGGACGAGGGCGCGGCCTATCTGGGCGAAGCGGCGCTTGTGCCGTTTGATTCGCCGATCTCCGACACGAAAACGCTGTTTTACAACACGCTGTTCGATGAAAACGCCTCGTGCCATCTGGCGTTCGGCAGCGCCTATCCGTGCATCGAGGGCGGCGACGCCATGAGCGAGGAGGAGCGCCGGTCGCACGGCCTCAACACCTCCATGACGCATGTGGACTTCATGATCGGCACGCGCGATCTGTCCATCACGGGCTTGACGGCGGATGGCAGGGAGATCCCCGTGTTCGTACAGGGGAACTTTGCGCTCTAACCGGATAAGGGGGAATCGGAACCAATGCAGAACAAAAGAACGATCCGTGCGCTCGCACTGCTGCTGATCCTGACCATGGCGCTCTCGCTCCTGCCGGGGGCGGCGCTTGCGCAGGAAGAAACCGACAACGAAGCGAAAACGCTCCCGCTGTCCTTTGCGCTCCCGGAGAGCGAGGGCGACGTTTCCTGGCGCATGACCGACAAAAACGCCGATTCGCGCGTCAGAGTCGCGCCAAAACAGTCGATCCGTATCTCCTGGCCGGCGGAGGAGCGCGCCGCGACGCTGTATTTGAACTGGCATGCGGCGCCCGGGAACGGGTATACGCTCGTACAGCGGGATGCGTCCGGCGCGGAGCTTCAGCGGGACACGATTGCCGACGGCATTTTGAACCGCTGCTATGCGCTGCTGGAGGGCTGTGCATCGGTCGAAGTCATCGCGGGCGACGGAACGCCCATCGGTGAGGAAACGGAGCGCGAACAGAAAAAGCGGGCGCAGCAGGAGGGCTTTGCACTCTCCGAAGCGACGGTATACGGCGCGGGCGCGCTGCCCGCAGGCGTGCAGCAATGGGCCGTGCGCACGGAGTCGCCGGATGTGCTGCTCATCGCCGCCTATCCGTCGGAGGAGTTCATCAGCTTCGGCGGCTTGCTGCCGCTGCTGCTCAACCGCGGCGTGGATGTGCAGGTGCTGTTCATGACTGAGCGCACCGCCGGACTGCGCAACGAGTCGCTCGAAGCGCTCTGGTCGCTGGGCTTGACCGTGCAGCCGCTCTACGCCGGGTTCATCGGGCGCGGCGGCTCTGACTACGACATGCTGCGCAGTAACAAGGAATGGGGCAGAAACACTGCGGTTGCCAAGGTCATCGAGCCCATGATCGGTTCGATGCAGCCGGGTGTGGTCATCAGCTATGCCGCCGAAGCCGGGCAGATCGACGGCGCGTATCAGCTCACGGGCGAGGCGGTGGAGATCGCTTTGGAGCAACTGGCAAAGAGCCGCGAGAATGCCTGGACGCCGAAAAAGTACTATACGCTTGCCCCGCGCAGCGTGGACGGTTCGGCCGGATCGGAAGGTACGCGGCCGGATACGGCCGCGGCGCTTGTGACCTATGGCGGCGAGAGCGGCGATGCGCTTGCGCAGTGCCTGCTTGACGAAGCGTTCCTCTCCCTGAGACTCCTCCGGCCGCAGGCGGCGGGTGGCAGCTATTCGCTGCAGACCACAACCGTCGGCGCGGACGCCGGAACCGATCTGTTTGAGAACCTGCCAGATATCCCGCCGGAGCCGACGCCGGAACCCACGCCGGAGCCGACGCCGGAACCCACGCCGGAGCCGACCGTCGAACCGACTGCCATGCCGGATGTGACGGCCGCGCCGGAGGCGGAGGAAACGGCTGCCCGCGGCATGCCGATGCGCCTGCTGCTCGTGATCGCGGTCGCGGCGATCGGGCTGCTGTTCTCGGCGGCACTCATCATCGTGGCCGCATTGCGCAAGGACCGGAAGGGAAAGGGCGGCGGCCGTCTGTCGCTGCTGCTCGCTCTGCTGCCGCTGCTGCTCGGCCTGATCGCCGCGGCGGCACTGTACCTGCTCCTGCCCGAACCGCAGGCGCCCGTGCCGGTGCAGGCGCCGCCGGTGCTGACGGCCACGCCAAAACCGACCGATCCGCCGGCGTTGACGGCTGCGCCGGAGCCGACGGTACAGCCAACGCCGGAACCGACGCCACAACCGACCGTACAACCATCCGACGGCAAGTGGGCGGAGTTTTTCCGCGCAGAGACCGATCCGGAGGAGGTCGTGGTGGTCGATGTGGAGAACGGCCATTGGGAGTATCGCAGCGATACGCTCTCCGTGATCGTGGAGCGCAAAGTGACTGATGCGCCGATGACCTATTTCGTGGCGCACATCCGTATGCGCGATGTGAACGCGTTCCGCCCCGCGTTTTCCAACGATACCTATAACGGCGGCACGCCCAAGGCTATGCCGTGGCAGATTTGCCGTATGCGCAGCGCTGTGCTCTTCCTGTCCGGCGACAACCTGATCCACATGGAGAAGGAGAAAAAGGGCGTCATGATCCGCAACGGCTGGGTCTATTATGACGGAACCAAGTCGGACACGCTGGCACTGTACCCGGATTTGACCATGCGCATCTATGAAAAGGGCACCGTGAACGCACAGCAGCTTCTGGAGGACGGCGTGCTCAACAGCTATGGGTTCATGTACAATCCGATTTTGATCCACAACGGCGTATTGAACGAGGCCGCGAACAAGAGCGACATCAAGGGCAGGAACCCGCGCGCAGGTCTCGGCATGGTGGAGGCGGGACACTTCGTGGCTATCGTCGTGGACGGAAGGCAGCCGGGCTACAGCATCGGCATGTACTTGGATGAGTTTGCCAAAGCCTTCCAGGCGGAGGGCTGCGTGGAGGCGTACAATCTGGACGGCGGCATCTCGGCTTCGATGGTGTTCATGGGCGAGCAGCTCAATACGCACGCCGGCGGAGATATCAGCCAGAGCAAGCACCAGCGTTCCGTGCCCGAGGGCATGCTCTGGGGGTATTCGGAGCTCGTGCCCGCGCTGGATGATCCGATTTTGAACACCGGCAACAGAAAGCCCGCCAGGTAAATCCATGCCAAGAAGAGGAGCCGGATTATGGGGAGCGGCAGCGCTGCTCCTCCTCTTGCTGACACCGCTCGTTTGCCTGAAGCCGACGCATGCACAGTGCCCGCCGCAAGCCGAAGCACTCCGGCCGGCCGAAGCGACGGGAGGGGCATCGCCGCCGGTGGCGGATGTTTCGCCGGTGCCGGAGACCGAACGCCGTCCGGTCAACGAACGCTGCACGGTGATCGAGGTGTCCAATGCGTATCTTGACATCGGGCGGCTGTGGGATCAAATGGCATACGGCGTACCGCTGTCGGCCGGGGATACGGTGCGTTTTCAGTGGACGGATGAATTGCAGTGCGGGACGGTGTATTGGCGGTTTCGTCTCGAACAGCCGCCCGACAACATCACGCTGTCTTTTTTTGATGCGCAGGGACGCCTGCTTGAACGGCTGGAACGGCCGGGCGTGATGGAGGAGAATCTTGAATATCTGCCGGAGGGAACGCGTAGCGTTGTACTGAAGGCTGATACGGCCTGCAACCTTGCCGAGCTGGCGCTGTATGCGCCTGGTGCGGCACCGGCAACCATGACCCATTTTGAGCCGCCGCTCACGAAGGCGGATCTGCTGCTTGTCGCTGCACATCCGGACGACGAGCATGTCATGATGGGCGGCGTTGTGCCGTATTACGATGCGGAGCGCGGCTATGCCGTACAGGTGGTTTCCGTCACGCATGGCTATGCGGGCAAGGAGTGGGATACGCGCCGCCTGGAGTTTCGGCGCGGCCTGTACTGCAACAGGCTGACGCACTACCCACTGCTGCTCGGCCTGCTCGACAACTGGTATGATACCGGGGACATCGCCATGAGCCGCTGGAGGAACCGCGGGCAGGATGTGGTGGCGGAACTGGTGCGGCTCATTCGCAGCACGCGGCCGGAAGTGGCCGTTACACACGATTTTGACGGGGAATACGGGCATGGCGCGCACATTGCCGTGGCCCGCGCCATGGCGGAGGCGGTGCAGCTGGCCGCCAACCCGCAGAGCGATTCGGAAAGCGTGGAGCAATACGGCGTATGGCAGGTCAAGAAACTCTATATCCATCTGTACCCGGCCAATCGGGTGACCCTGGATTTGGATGCGCCGCTTGCCGCTTTTCAGGGCAAAAGCGCGCGGGAGATGGCGGTGGAGGGCGTTGCGTGCCACACGAGCCAGAAGGTTGCTACATGGCAGCAGACCATTCGCGACCGCACCTATGATTCCGCTGCATACGGATTGTTCTTCTCTACGGTCGGCTATGAGGAAAGCGGGAGGGATTTTTTCGAAAACCTGGCGCCCGCCGTACAGCCGACCGATCCGGCTCCAACGCCGGAAACGACGCCGAAGGCGCTGCCGATGCCTGATTGTGCGGACGCGCAAGGATCATGCGTCGCAGCCATGCACACGCCGCCCGAACGGCGCGCGTTTCCGTCCGCTGCGGGGATGCTTCCGCTGGCTTTGGTGATAGCGGCGCTCATCTGGCGGCGGCGTACGGCGCGCAAGCCGGATGGGGACGGCAAATCGGGGCGCTGAGACGGCAGCCGGGCGCTGCCGCATTTCAGTAAGGCATGGCCCCACCCAATGCTGCGTATCTTTGGCCGCGATGGCGCGCGCTTCTGCTCGGCCGCTGCGGCGGTGAGAGCAGAAGGCGAATGCATCCGACAAAGTTGGGCATTGCAACCGGGCGTGCCTTGCGGTATCATCAAAGGCATGGGACGCAGAAATCTGGTATATCGCGCCATGGCCTGCCTGATGTATGCGGCTGTCGCGCTGCTGACAATCGAGATCTTCTTTGCCCTGCTGTCCGGCAGGGCCTTTTTGTGGCCGGAATGGGCGCTGATCGCGCTGCTGACGCCGCTGCTGGTGCTGTCCGCGAACGCCCTGCTGTTGGGCGCGCTGCAATCGGCGGCGGCGCGGGTGCAGGCTTCTCGGAGAAGCCTGTGGCTCCTGTTTTGGCTCTATTCCTGTCTGCTGCTCTACCTGCTGTTTCTGAGCCGCAGCGGCAGTTTTCTGTCGGATTGGGAGACGTACTGGAACTACAGCATGGTGAATCTCGTTCCGTTCCGGACGGTGCTGCGCTATGTCAACGCGCTGCGCCGGGGCGTAATTCCCATGGTCGCGCTCGCCAATCTGGCAGGAAATCTCCTGCTGTTTGCGCCGCTTGGCGCGCTGATGCCGCTGCTGTTCCCTGCGCTGCGCCGATTTTGGCGCTTTCTTGCGCTGCTGCTTGCCGTGCTGCTGGCGGTGGAAGCGATTCAGATGGCGCTGCGCTGCGGAAGCTGCGATGTGGACGACGTGCTGCTCAACCTGGTCGGGGCGACGACGGCGTATTTTGCCATCCGTATCCCGCCGGTCGCGCGCTGGCTGTGCCGGCGGTACTATCTTTGGGAGCCGGGGATGGCCGCGGGTGCGGGCGCTGCCGCCATACACCAATAAAAAACAGCGCACCCGCCCTTGTCCGGAACGGCAAACTGTGCTATGCTTTCAACATGAAGCGACGGAGAAAAATTCGGATTCGGCCTTTGGGCGTTTTATTTCTGGCTGCGGTGTTCGCGGTGCTCACCGGCGCGATCGTGCTGTGCGTCCATGCCTGCCATGCCGGCGTGCCGGCCGACGCCCTGACGCAGCCGGAGCCGACGCCCACAGCGACGCCGGAACCGGCCGCACCGCAGACGCAGCCGCCCGTTGCAACGGCCGTGCCGAGCATACAGGCGGATTGGTATACCGCGCGCAGCGACCGGCTGCGCCGCGACCTGAAGCTGTACGGAGGCTATGCCGACGATGCAGCGGTCGAGGCTGCAATTTTCGATATGAATATCGATCCGGACGGAAAGATGATCGCGCTCACATTTGACGATGGACCGAACGCCGCCTATACCGGGCAGGTGCTCGATATCCTGCAGCGGCACAATGCCCGCGCAACGTTCTTCCTCGTCGGCGAGCACATCCCCGGAAACGAAGCGCTGCTCGAAAGGATGCTCTCGCTCGGCTGTGAGCTCGGCAACCATACCGAGGCGCATAAGAATCTGCGCGATGTTTCCATCGAGGAGGCACGGGAGAGTATCCGAACGGTCAACGATACGCTCAAGTCGCTGTTTGATTACGACGTACGGCTGCTGCGACCGCCGTATGGCAGCTATAAGACGGACGATGACCGCATCAAGCTGCTGGCCAAGGAGATGGGACTGTCCATCATCATGTGGCGGCGCAGCGTACACGATTCGCATGTGCCGACGCCGGCGGCGGAGTATCTCCTTGCGCGCGCAACGATGGAGATCGACGACGAGGACGGTACGCCGCTCAACAACGCGATCCTGCTGCTCCATGACAAGTATCCGCAGACCGTGGAGGCGCTGGAGAGCATCGTACCGGCGCTGCAGGCGCAGGGCTATCAGCTCGTGACCGTTTCCGAACTGCTGCAAACCGACCCGGGCGGCATGAATCCCGGCGGCGTGTATCGGTATAAGGGGTAAGCGCCCCCGATCATTCGCTGCAGACGGCTAAGGAGCGTTTGGGCAGCAGGGTACGGCTATCCATTCAAAATGATCTTTACAGTATCATCTATCCGCCTCGCCGCTCGCATTGGCACACCGGTTTTTCGGGAGTGCCTTTGTGAGAATGAAGGCGCATATCATTCTTTTGCTTTTTAACTCTGTTTTCGCAATTGCCATCATCAATCATGCAGGGGCGAACACCAATATACCGAAAAAGAAAACACCGAGAAAAGCTCTTGTACAGTTTTTCTCGGTGTTCACCCTTGTCCCTCGCAATGCTCGAATTTCTAATTTCAGCAATCTGTCCTCAGTAACCCCCAGCATTGACCGAGGGGATTTTTATTCGGACAGGGCGCAGACGGCTGCGGCCGTGCCGGAAAGATACGTCTCCGGCATCTGCTCAATGCTGCCGAGATCGCACAGCTCGGCCAGCGCGGGGTCGACCGGCACGCGCTCGACCTGCGCGATCCCATGCCGGGCCGCAATCTCTTCGAGGTTACTGTGGCCGAAGATCTCATGCACGGCGCCGCAGTCCGGGCAGCGGAATCCGGATAGGTTCTCCACCACGCCGAGCACGGGAACGTGCATCATTTCCGCCATGCGGACGGCCTTTTCCACGATCATGGAAACGAGCTCCTGCGGAGAGGTAACGACGATGATCCCGTCGACCGGAAGCGACTGAAACACCGTCAGCGGCACATCGCCGGTGCCCGGCGGCATGTCCACGAACAGGAAGTCCACTTCGCCCCAGACGACGTCCGTCCAAAATTGTTTCACAACGTTTGCGATCATCGGCCCGCGCCAAACGACCGGATCGCTGCTGTCCTCGAGCAGCAGGTTGATGGACATCACGCCGATGCCGGAACCGGTTCTGGCCGGGTACAGCGCGGTGCCGTCGCCCTCGGCACGGCCGTGCAGGCCGAACGCCTTGGGGATGGAGGGGCCGGTCACATCCGCGTCGAGAATGCCGACGCGCTTGCCGCTGCGGCTCGCCTGTACCGCGAGCGCGGAGGTTACGAGAGATTTGCCCACGCCGCCCTTGCCGCTTACAACGGCGATGACGTGCTGCACATGGGATTGCGGATTGCAGGGCTCCTGCATGCTCTTCGGCGCGGTGCGCGAGGCACAGTCCGAACCGCAGCTGGAGCAGTTATGGCTGCATGTCTGTTCACTCATAGATGGTTTCTCCTTGGTTTCGTGCTTCTTTTTGGCTAATCTGCCCACTATCGATTTGAGTATAACATCTTTTTATCGCCTGTCAACGCCTGGCCGGTTGTGCCGGACTCCATAGCGTGCTACAATGGGGGAAAAATGGACGGGGGAAAACCATATGCTCGAATACCGGTATGATACGCAGCTTTTGATCGAGGGTCAGGATTTGTCGGAGGATGCGATTGCCGACTATATTACGAAGAATATCGAGGGAGACTGCCTGCTCGCCGTGGGCGATGAGACGCTCATCAAGATCCATTTCCATACCAATACGCCTTGGAAACTGCTCGAATACTGCGCTTCGCTTGGCGACATCTACGATGTTGTAGTCGAAAACATGGAGCGGCAGGAGCGCGGCCTGCAGGGCTGACACACCGCAAAAAACGGAGCCGGGCGCTCCCAGTCAAGTGGGAACGCCCGGCTCTGCTTGTCAAAAAGTGATGATGCGAACCGCTCCGCCGGTTCGCGCGCGGGAATTGCGTAGGAAGAACCATAGAATTTGTCAAAAGCGGCGACCAGCGCGGCGCTTTTGACACCTTGCCCAGAGGTTTGCAACGTCAAACCTCTGGGTGTTTTTCTGCCGCAGCAGAAGTCACGTCAAAAAACAGAGTTTTTTGACGGTCTGAGCCGGGCGCTCCCAGTCAAGTGGGAACGCCCGGCTTTTGTCAGGCATATCGAAAATCTCCGCGAAACCCGCTGCAACGGCGATACCGCGGACAGATGGAACGGCGGTCAGATGCGGTTTGCGGCCGCTTTGAGCGCGTCAGCCCGGTCGGTGCGCTCCCACGGCAGGTCGATATCCGTGCGGCCGAAATGGCCGTAGGCTGCGGTCTGCCGGTAGATGGGGCGGCGCAGACCGAGCATCTCGATGATCGCCTCCGGGCGCAGGTCGAACTGCTCGCGAACGAGCCGCTCGAGCGCGCTGTCGGGCAGCCGTCCCGTATCCTGCGTATCCACGAGAACCGAAACGGGATGCGCCACGCCGATGGCGTAGGCAAGCTGCAATTCGCAGCGCTTGGCGAGCCCCGCTGCGACGATGTTTTTTGCGACATATCTGGCGGCGTACGCGGCGCTTCGATCCACCTTCGTCGGATCCTTGCCGGAGAAACAGCCGCCGCCGTGACGGGCATAGCCGCCGTAGGTATCGACGATGATTTTGCGCCCGGTCAAGCCGGTATCGCCCTGCGGGCCGCCGATGACAAACCGGCCGGTCGGGTTGACGAGGATGCGCGTGCGCTCGTCCATGAGCGAAGCCGGGATGGTCGCGCGGATGACCTCGGTGGTCAGGTCGGCGGTGAGCTTGTCCATGTCCATGTCGTCGTGCTGCGCCGAGAGCACGACCGTATCGACTCGAAGCGGACGGTCGTCCTGATACTCGACCGTGACCTGACTCTTGCCATCCGGCCGCAGGTAGGGCAGCAGACCGCTCTTTCGCACCTCGGTGAGCCGTCTGGTCAGCGCGTGCGCCAGCGCGATGGGCAGCGGCATGAGTTCCGGCGTTTCATCGCATGCATAGCCAAACATCATGCCCTGATCGCCTGCGCCGGTGCAGAACCGGTCGGCGGTCTCGCCGTGCTTGGTTTCGAGCGATCGGTCAACGCCCAGCGCGATATCCGCCGACTGTGCGTCGATGGCCGTCGTGATGCGGAGCGTGTCCGCACAAAAGCCGTATTCCGGCCGCGTATAGCCGATGTCGGCCACGACCTGCCGCACGATGGCGGGAACGTCCGCCTGCGCGGCGGAGGTGATTTCACCCATCACGGTCACCATGCCGGTGGCAGCGCAGCACTCGCAGGCCACGCGCGCGTGGGGGTCGGCCGCCAGATGCGCGTCGAGCACCGCGTCGCTGATGCAGTCGCAGACCTTATCGGGATGTCCCTCGGTGACCGATTCCGAGGTGAACAACCGTTTGTTTTCCATATTGATTACCATGCTTCGTACTATGAAGCGCCCTTTCTGCCCGCAACCGGGCGGTTTCCTGCATAAAAAAAGCCCCATCCAAGATGAGGTTGCATGACGGCTCATCTTTCAGCATCACTGCTGCCGGAATTGGCACCTTACCCCGTCCGGGGCAGGTTGTCGGGTGTCATCGGGCCGTTCCCTCAACCACTCTGGATAAGACATATGAAATTATTTTATATCATACCATGTCGAAACGGGGCTTGTCAACAGCGGATTTCACTCCAAAAAGGGTGCCGCGCCGTCCGGGGGGGATGGACGGCGCGGCGGATCAAGGATGGTTGGGGTATGTCATCGCCTTTGGCGCAATGACCGTTTCAGCTTTCCGGGGTGTATTCCCCGAAGGTGACGTCGACCTGCATCTGCTGTCCGTCACGCTGTATCGTTAATGTTGCCTGATCGCCGGCATTGTATGCACCGATCGCTTTGGAAAGTGCGTCCGTCGACGTGATTTGTTCCTCTCCGACAGCGAGGATCAGATCGCCCGCCTGAATGCCGGCCGTCTCCGCGGCGCTCCCCGCGACCACTTGACCGACCTGCACACAGCTCGTCCCGCCGTAACCGAAGTAGCCGCCCCAGCCGCCCTGCTCGGCGCGCAGCGTCACGTTCTGCGTCAGAATGCCTAGGTAGGCGCGCCCTTTGACGTAGCCGTGCTCGATCAGGTCGGAGATGATCTGCTTGACACTGTTGACCGGAATGGCGAAGCCGATGCCCTCCGCATGATTGCTCGAGGCCTTGGCGTTGACGATGCCGATGAGCGAGCCGCTCGCGTTGAACAGGCCGCCGCCGCTGCTGCCGGGGCTCACCGCCGCGTCATGCTGGATCAGCGTCATCTCGGTTCCCTCAACATTCACCTGACGGCCCAGCGCGCTGACCATGCCGCCGGTGGAGGTGCCGCGCAGTTCGCCGAGCGGATTGCCGATGGCAACGACGTCCTCGCCAACGGTCAGCATGTCCGAATCGCCCAGCGTTGCGGGCGTCAGGCCGCTCGCCTCAATCTTGATGACGGCAAGGTCATTGCGCGGATCGGTGCCGACAACCTTCGCTTCGTGCGAGGTTTCGTCGCTCAGAACGACGGTGATCTTGCTCGCACCCTCAACAACGTGGTTGCAGGTGACGATATAGCCGTCCGACGTGATGATGACGCCGCTGCCGCTGCCCGTCTGCACCTGACTGCCGCTGCTGCCGCTGCCATAACCGAAGAAATAATCAAAGCCGCTGCCGTAATTGCTCTGGCTCACGAATTCCACATCGATGCCGACCACGGAGGGCGCGCCGACCTCCACGATCTGTGCGCGGGTATATACGCCGCCGGCTGTGCCCTGCGTGAGCAGCGAGGAGACGCTGCTCTTATCCGTCGATGTGCCGCTCTCGTCCGTGGCTTCAGGCGTGGTCAGAACGGGCTGACCGGTGGCTTCGGGCAGCGATGCCTCCTGGTTCTCTGCGGAAGCGCGCATCAGAAAACCGCCGAGTGCGCCGCCGAGCAGCGCCGTGACGAGCATGCAGGCAATCAGCGCCGGGATGCTGACGCCGCGCCGCGGCTTTTGCACAGGCGACTGCTGCTGGGAACCGTTTTGTTGATATTCGTCATACCAATGATTGTATTCCATGCTTCACAACTCCTTTTGGTGTCGTTTCTTTTGATTGCTCTTATCTTACCCAATCATTTTGAACAGGCAACAGCATGGATTTGGATCGTTTGTGGACGATTATGGATGGAATGTGGCAGATTGCATGGCCGGCGCGCGGGAGATGGATGATGATTCCATGGAGGTTTTGCACTTTCGGGGAGATACTAATCCCAAAATGCAATGGTTCCGCATAGGATAAAGGGAACTGCTTTAAGGGAGAGAATCGATGATCGTGCGCACGCTGCATACGCAAAAATATGATGTCGACCTGCATCGGCTGCTGTCGCGGCGGCTGATGCAGACGGATTGTGCCTTTGCGATTGAACCCGTGGCGGACGGGGTGGCGGTGTCCGTGCAGGGCGCATACGCAATGGAAGGGCTTTCCGCTGCCGTTGCGGCGCTGCTTTGCCGCGATTTGCAGTATTTTGAGCTTGCGCACATGGCCGATGCGCTGCCGCTGGAGTTGACGCAGAAGCAGGAGGTGCTCACGGAAGCACTCCAGAATGCGCGCTGCCAGGAGCGCTTCGAGGAGGTGCGCCGCGGCGTACAGACGTATCTGGAGACGGAAAACGAGATGAATGTGGAGGGGTATCTGCGCTTTCGCATGCAGGATTCTCTGGAATTGTGGCAGCTCTGTGTGGAGCGGGCGGCGGCCGACCAACTGCTCTGCCACGAGTGTGCGGAGCTCATGCGGCTGCTTAGCACGCTGACAGACCCGCCTGCCGCGCATATCGGCGAGCTGTCCGTGTGCCTCAATCCGGACGGAAGCTGTACGCTGACGGATGATTCCGACGTGCGCATTGAATATGTGGACTGCTCGGAGGAGGGCATTTTGCACCTGCTCATGAGCATGGCGCCGGATCGGCTCACGGTCTATGATCTGTCCGGCGGCCGCAGCAATCTGCCGGAAACGCTTGCGCGCGTTTTTGCCGGCCGGATTCGCCTGTTCCGATAGCGCTATTCAAACCGTACCGAGCAGCAAAGGCGCATGGCGTCGCCGCTGCCGGAGGGATAGACCGAGAAGTGAAAGCGTCCGTAATCCGCAGCGGCGCTTTCTTTTGTTTCCTGCATGGCGAGGAACAGCGCGCACCACTCGGACCGGACGGCCATCGGCAGCGCATACTCGCCGTCATAGGCCGAGAGCACGCCGAGCAGCGTTTGTTCCATCGCCGCTGCCTGCGTCTGCCGGCGTTTTTCCGTGCGCTGTTCCAGCGCGGCCGCAATGGCGCTGCCGTCCGCATCCGGCTCGGCGACGATGGGAAACGCGAGCACGAAGCCGGAAACAAACGACTCCGAGAGCGAGAGCTGCAGATGGCTGACGGCCGCTGCGTCGCCCATGCCTTCGATTTCCAGCCGATAGCCGTGCTTTTCGTCCTTGGTTTCGATGGAAAAGAACGAAAGGTCATCGATCAGGGCGCCTGCCGGGCGGCCAAACGGCGTGGCCGTGGGCTGCACCGCGGTCGGTGAAACCACGGCTTCCGCTGCGTCCGCTTCCCGCTCACGCCGGCCGGTGAGCAGGTAGACGGCGATCAAGGCGGCAACGATGATGGCGGTAAACAGATAGTCCAGCCGCTTGTTGTGTCGATTGGAATGCTTTTCCATGAGAAAAGTATACCATATTCCGGTTGGACATATCGCGCTATTTTGGCCGGTTTGGTCGTTTTTTGATGAATTTTGCCGGTGTATCTGCACCATGGCGGCGCGGCAGACCGGCGCCGAGTCTTCGTTCCTTCATCCGTACCGATGCAGCTTCGCTGTTTGAAGCGCGCTTCCTTTCCAAGCAAGTCCCAACTGCTCCAAAATGATGCAACAGTTCAATTCGTGTCACAACCGGAGCAGATTACCGCGGCGTTCTGCGGCCGTGTCGCCGGAACACAGCGCCAGAAAGCGGCCTCTGCTGTTTGCCTCCGCCTGCAAACGATGCTGTAAATACAGGCTTGCGGATCCGGTTGCCCTGAGACCGAGCGCCTGCTGGGCACGCAGGACCGCCCGCCGCGTTCCTTCACAGTATGTACCCGACAGCGCGGCTTCATGCGCGCCGCAGCGCTGCAGCAGCGCCTGCAGGCGGCACACGTCGGCTCCGGCGTCGCCCGGGCGCAGCGCGCGCGGCATCAGCGCCTCGACATGCACGCAATCGGGCGAGCGAACGTCCGCGTCCACCATCCAAAACCGGCCGGTGGCCAGCGCAGCGCGCCGAATCGCCGCGCGCTCGCGCGCAGACCGGCCCCGGCACAGGTCGAATGCGGTTCCGCCGGCATGCGGGAACGAGCTGAGCGCGTCCGCAAACGCGCGGCAGACCGAGAGCGGCTCGTACAGCGCGGCCAGTGCGTCGAGCGCGTCGAGCGCGCGCCGGTCGGTCCATGCAAACCCCGCGTGGGAACAGCCGAAAAAGGCGGCAACCGATAGGGAAAACCGCTCCACAAAGGGCATCTGCGCCCAGACGGGCAGGTCAAACAACCGCGCCGCACCGCACGCAGGATCAAAGATCAGAAGGGTCGTCTTTGCACACATCATACCCTTAGGATATGTCAGGAACGGGGATTCGGGTGCGCGGCGTGCCTGCGAAAAAGACCGGCTGCGGCGATCGAGAGGCACAGACCCGCCAGTATCCGATAATAGAGCGTATACCGCGTAAAGAAGGAGAGCAGCAGCAGGATACCGGCCGTGAGAGCATATTTTCTGCCATATGCACCGGCGTTTTCGCGCAGCAGTTCGCCGAGGCGTCTGCGCGCACCTGCCCGGCGGCGCTGCTCGGCGGCAATGTAGGCGTGCACCGCCTCGTCGTCCGGCCAGAGCGCATCCGCCTGTCCCGCTGCGGTCACGAGCGCGTCCGGCCCGATCAGCCGCGCACGGCGCGGCGAACGAAGCACAAAGGCCTCCGCGGCGGGGGTGAAGCCCGCGCTCGAACAGATGACCAGCGCCTGATCCGGGCTTTGACGCAGCAACGGCAGCAGCGCATCGGCGCCGACCGGCTCAGCCCGCTGCATCGGAATCGGGTTTTCCACGCCGCCGGATCGCCGGCACAGCTCCAAAAAAGCCGTCTCCGGCAGAAACATTAGCTTTTCGCGCATGAGAAGCCGGCGGATGCGGATCATCTCTTTTTTGATAAAGCGTGCCATGGTGATCTCGCGCGCGACATGCAGCAGCAGGGACGCGACTGCAAGCGACAGCGCCGCGAGCAGGGCCGAGCGGGGCGTATCCAGGTGCAGGCGGAAGAACAGAAATGCGGCGGCGAACAGGATCACGCGCAGCGCAATGTAATCGAGCGTGCGCGCGAACAGATTGCGGCCGCCGTAGCGCCGCTGTTTGAAATACCGGAGCAACTGTTTTTCTGTCAGCATCCGTGTACGCCCCCTTTTCAACCTGCTTTGAGCATTGCCGCCGCAAGGGTAAACTATACGGATTTTATCTTGTGAAGAACCCATGGTTGCGCTATACTGTATGCAGTGAAAAGTTGGCGAGGAGGCGGGCCTGTGCGCATCGGTATTCTGGGCGGAACGTTCAATCCCATTCATCGCGCACACATCCAGATGGCACGGATGGCGCAGGAATGCATGGCGCTCGATCGCGTGCTGCTCATGGTGGCCGCGGATCCGCCGCACAAGCGGGTTGCGGGCGCGGTGGACGGGGCGCACCGGCTTCGCATGGCGGAGCTGGCGGCGGCGCCGTTTCCCAACATCGCTGCATGCGACATGGAACTCAAACGCGCCGGCAGGAGCTATACGTTCGACACGCTTACCGAG
This sequence comes from Clostridiales bacterium, assembly GCA_019416935.1. Classification (GTDB taxonomy): domain Bacteria; phylum Bacillota; class Clostridia; order Christensenellales; family CAG-138; genus Aphodomorpha. Next base: position 77,601 of record DXWI01000005.1, read on the forward strand.
CTGACGCGGCGCTATCCGGGCGCGGAGCTCTTCTGGATTGTCGGCAGCGATATGCTGCTCGATCTGCCCAACTGGCATCGCGTGGACGAGCTGCTGCGGTTGGCCGGGATCATTGCGCTTCCGCGGCAGGGAGAATCCCATGCCGACACGGCGGCGGCCGAAGCGCTGAGGCAGGCGTTCGGCGCGCGCGTTGCACTGCTGGATCGGGCGGTGGACCGGATGTCCTCAACCGAGATCCGCGGGCGCGTGTTCCGTGCGCTGCCCGTGCAGGCGTTGGTGGAACCGGCGGTTGAACGGTATTTTTACGAGGAGGGCCTGTATCTGCCGGGTGCGGTCGATGCGCTGCGGTCAAAGATGCAGCGCCGGCTTTCTCCAAAGCGCTACCGGCATGTCATGGGCGCGGTGCGGCAGGCGGCGGCGCTCTCGGAGCGGTATGTTGGCGAGGCGGCACCGGAGGAGCAGGCGGGCCTTTTTGAGCGGGCGCGGCTTGCCGCTCTGCTGCACGATTGCGCCAAACAGCTCGATGAACGGCGGCTTTCCGTGCTTTCCGGCGACGATACGCCGGGCGCAGAGCGCGTATTGCATGCGTTTGCGGGCGCGGTGATGGCGAAAATGGCCTATGGCGTGCGGGATGAGACGGTTTTGCGCGCGATCCGCCTGCATACGACCGGCGAAGCGAATATGACCGTGCTCGAGCGCATCGTGTATCTGGCCGACCTGACCGAGCCGGAGCGGCGCTATCCGGGCGTTGAGAACTACCGCGCGCACCTTGGACCGGATTCCGGTACGGCGATGCGCTTTGCCCTCGCCGGCACGATCGGACGGCTTCGCGCAGAGGGTGTGCCGGTTCATCCGGCCTCGCTGCGCGCGGAACAATATTTTCGGCAATACCAGCAGAATGAACACAGCAATTAAAGGAGGAACCGTATTGAACACTCGCTTACCGGAACAGGTGGAAGCGCTCTGCGCAGCGCTGTATGACAAGAAGGCACTGGACATCCTCGCCATCCACGTCGGGGACAGAACCGTGATCGCCGACTGGTTCATCATTTGCAGCGGCCGCGCGGCGCCCCAGATCAAGGCGCTCTCTGACGATTTGGAGGAAAAGGCGGAGCAGATCGGCCTCGATCTGAGGCGGAAGGAGGGGTATGATGCCGGCCGCTGGATCGTGCTCGACTATGCGGACGTCCTCGTGCATATCTTTCATCCGGAGGAGCGGCAGTATTATAACATGGAGCGCCTGTGGGACACGGATGAGACGGCGGTGGCCTACTCCCGTGAACGGGATGCAGAAACGCCCGAAAGGCAGTAAGCCGGAACGGCCGGGAAGCGGTCGGGGATATGGGGTGCATAGGGCATGGAAAAGTCACTGGGACAACTGCAGCCGGGTGAATCCGGCTTGATCAAGAGCGTCGGCGCGGAGAACCCGCGCGTAAAGCGGCGCTTGGTAGACATGGGCATCACGCCGATGACCGAGATCGAGGTTCGCCGGATCGCGCCGCTGGGCGATCCGATCGAGGTGAGCCTGCGCGGCTACGCACTATCGCTCAGACGGGAGGACGCGCTGCAGATCGCGCTGTTCTCCGAGGAAGAGGCGGTTGCATACCGCGAAAAGGAAGCGGCGTTGCAAAAGGAGTTTGCTTCGCGCGCGGGAAGGGCGCTGGGCGACCATGCCGCGGATACGGATCTGGATGCGCACAAGCAGGCGGAGCGCCTTACAAAATGGATTATCCATACGAACGGCTGCAGCGGCTGCGCCTCCTGCGCTTCCTGCGCCTCCTGTGCGGGGCTGGGTAAAAAGAAGCGTGCCGTCGCGCCCAAAATGGCGCCGGAGCAGGACGATCTGCCGGTCAAGCTGGCGCTGGTGGGCAACCCGAATTGCGGAAAGACAACGCTGTTCAACGCGCTCACCGGCGCGCGCGAATATGTCGGCAACTGGCCGGGCGTGACGGTTGAAAAGAAGGAACGCCACCTGCACGCGCACGGACACGATATGACGATCGTGGATCTGCCCGGCATCTATTCGCTCTCCACCTATTCGATGGAGGAGGTGGTGGCGCGCAATTTTGTCATCGAGGAAAAGCCGGACGCCATCATCAACATCATCGACGCGACGAATCTCGAGCGCAACCTGTATCTGACCGTACAGCTCATGGAGCTCGAACGGCCGATGATCCTTGCGCTCAATATGATGGACGAGGTCAAGCGCATGGGTGTCGCCATCGACTGCGGCCGGCTGTCGCTGGAGCTTGGCGTGCCGGTCGTGCCGATCTGTGCGCGCACCGGCGAGGGCGTGGAGGAACTGCTACGCGAGAGCGCCAAGCTGTTCACGCTCGCGCATGAGCAGCTGCACACGGGCTTTCATATCGAGCCGGACGACCTCTACGACGCGCATACGCACGCGGCGCACCACCGCATCGGCGAGGTGCTCGGGGACGCCCCGGCAAAGGCATCCCTTCCGGCGCATTGGGCGGAGATCAAGCTGCTCGAGGGCGATCCGATCGTCCGCGAACAACTACGCCTCACGCCGCAGCAACTTGAAGAGATCGACAAGGTGATCGCGGACTATGTCGGCGAGGGCGTGCCGGGCGACAACGAGACGCGCGTCGCGGACAGCCGCTACCGCTATATCACCCGCGTTTGCGCGGCAGCCACATCCCGCCGCACCAAGGCGCGCGATATGACGGACCGGATCGACGCGGTATTGACGAACAAATGGCTAGGCATCCCGATCTTTCTGCTCATCATGGGCCTGATCTTCGTGCTCACGTTTGATACGCTCGGCGGCTGGCTATCCGACGGCGTGGAGCGGCTCATCGGGGATCTGCTCGCGCCATGGGCGGAGTCGATGCTGCTGGGGGCGGGCGCGGCGCCATGGCTCGTGAGCCTGCTGTGCGACGGCGTGATCACGGGCGTCGGCGGCGTACTGGTGTTTCTGCCGCAGATTGCGCTGCTGTTCTTCTTCCTCTCGCTTCTGGAGGACAGCGGGTATATGTCGCGCACCGCGTTTTTGATGGATCGGGCGCTCAAGCGCTTCGGCCTTTCCGGCAAGTCGTTCATTCCGATGCTGATGGGCTTTGGCTGCACCGTGCCCGCCGCCATGTGCGCGCGCACGATGGAAAACGAGGACGACCGGCGCATGACGATCATGCTGCTGCCCTTTGTTTCCTGCTCGGCAAAGCTGCCCGTCTACGGTATGATCGCATCGGCGTTCTTTGATGAATACCGCGGACTGATCGTGCTGAGCCTCTATGTGCTCGGCATCGTGGTCGGCATTCTGACCGGCATTCTGTTCAAGCACACGCTGTTTCAGAAGAATAAAGCGGCGTTTGTGCTGGAGCTGCCGCCGTATCGCTTTCCGTCGCTTCGAAACACGCTGCTGCATGTCGGCGAGCGCGTGGGCCATTTTCTCGAAAAGGCCGGCACCATCATCCTCGTCATGAGCATCGTGCTCTGGTTTTTGATGCATTTTGATTTTGCGTTTACGCTGACGGACCAGACGGAGACGAGCATCCTCGGCGTGCTCGGCGGCTGGATTGCGCCGGTCTTTGGGCCGCTAGGCTTCGGCACATGGCAGGCCTCCGTTGCGCTGCTGACGGGGCTGGTCGCCAAGGAGGCGGTCAATTCGTCGCTTTCGATGTTTCTGGGCGTTACCGGCAGCGCGCTGCCTGCCGCGCTTTCCGGCCTGTTTACGCCGCTGTCGGCCTATTGCTTCCTCGTGTTTGTGCTTCTGTATGTGCCTTGCATGGCGGCGGTCGCAACGATCCGGCGCGAGCTGGACAGCAGAAAGCACACCTGGTTTATGATCGCCTATCAGCTCGGCATTGCGTATCTGATGGCGCTCATCATCCATATCTTGGGCAGCGCGTTTTAAGAAACCACAGTTTGTAGACCCTTTCATGCAGGGGATCGAAAGATTTCCTGCATGAATTGCTTTTTGGGCGGCGACATGATACACTAATAACCAACTTTATGACGGAGAAATTGCATGAAATTCCTTCTGTGCAATGATGATGGATATTTGGCGGAGGGCATCGGCGCGCTTGCAAAAACGCTGTCCGACGGCCACGAGGTGTTTGCCGCCGCGCCGAACCGGCAGCGCAGCGCTGCCAGCCGGTCGATGACGCTGTTTGACCCGCTGCGGGTGGAGCGCGTCACACTGCCGCTCGCACCCGATGTGCCGGCCTATTCGGTCTCCGGTACGCCGGTGGACTGCGTGCGCCTTGCGCTGGGCAACCTGTTTCCGAAGCCGGATATCGTGCTTTCCGGCATCAACCACGGCGGCAACCTCGGCACGGATACGCTGTACTCGGGTACGGTGGCCGCAGCGCACGAAGCCGCGCTGCTGGGCTATCAGGCGATCGCGGTATCCTGCATGGGCCATCGGCCGGCGCATCTCGAAACGGCGGCGTTCGTGGCGCGCAGGGCGGCGGAGTATCTTCTGGCGCACCCGCTGCCGTTCGGCGTTGTGCTCAACGTCAACGTTCCGGATCTGCCGCTGACGGCGCTCAAGGGCGTCCGCACGGCGCCGCTCTCCATCGTGCAGTATGCGCTGCGCTTCGAGGAGCGGAAGGACCCGTATGGCGGCCGCTATTTCTGGGCGCCGAGCGGACAAAAGCTGTCCGACCCAACGGGACAGGACGTGGATGAACGCTATGTCGTGGACGGCTACGCCGTCTGTACGACGCTGCAATATGATTTGACGGACCGGCAGACCCTCGGCAGCCTCGCTGTGGACGGACTGTTGGATTGAAGGGAGACGGATGAAACATGGGCGGCTTGCTCGACACCATTGCGGACAACTATCAGCAGTTTTCCAAGGGACAGAAGCGCATTGCGGAATATATCATGCACTCCTATGACGATGCGGCGTTCATGACTGCCGCGCGCCTTGGCGAAACGGTCGGCGTGAGCGAATCGACCGTGGTGCGCTTTGCCTATGCCATCGGTCTGGATGGTTATCCGGCGCTGCAGGAGGAGCTGCAGGAGCTCATCCGGCATCGCCTCACGAGCGTGCAGCGCATTCGCCTTGCCGCGTCCATTCCGCAGGACGACATCCTCCGGCGCGTGCTGACCGACGATATCAACAACATCCGCGCTACGATCGACATGATCGACAACGAGAGCTTTCGCTGCGCGATCCAGGCGGTGCTCGGCGCGCGGCGCATCTATGTGCTCGGCATTCGCAGCGCCATGTCGCTGGCCCAGTTCATGACGTATTATCTCGATTATGTTTGCGACAACGTCATGTTTGTCAACGGCGCGGTGCAGGATATCTATGAGCGCATGATACGCCTCGGACCGGAGGACGTGTGCATCGGCATCAGCTTTCCGCGCTACAGCGTGCGTACCATCGACGCCATGCGCTATGCCAAGATGCGCGGCGCGACCGTGATCTCGCTGACCGATGTGCCGAACTCCCCGTCCACCCGTTATGCGGATTATGTGCTGTGCGCGCGCAGCAACATGGCCAGCTTTGCCGATTCGCTCGTCGCGCCGCTCTCGCTCATCAATGCCATCATCGTGGCGATCGGCCTCGCGCGCAGGGATGAGGCATCCTACCATCTCAGCCAGCTCGAAAAAATCTGGAGCGAGGAGGGCGTGTATATGACCGATCCGCATATGGAGACCGCGGAGGAAGAGCCGCTTTTTGAAGAAGAAGAGGAGGAGCAAACATGACCGTCGTCGTGATCGGCGGCGGCCCGGCCGGCATGATCGCTGCGGCGGAGGCCGCTGGGGCCGGCGCGCATACCATCCTGCTCGAACAGAATGAGAAGCTCGGCAAGAAGCTGTATATCACCGGCAAGGGCCGCTGCAACGTGACCAATGCCTGTGAGCGCGACGGCTTCTTTGCCGCCGTGGTCAGGAATCCCCGCTTTTTGTACAGTGCGTTCGCCGCGTTCGACAACCGCGATCTCATGGCGCTGATCGAGCGGCAGGGCGTGCCGCTCAAGACGGAACGTGGGGGCAGAGTGTTTCCCGTTTCCGACAAATCGAGCGACATCCTGCGCGCCATGGAGCGGTATGTGCGCTTAAGCGGCGCCGAGGTGCGCCTGCATACGCGCGCAACTGGCATCAGCATGGAGAACGGCGCGGTGCGCGCGGTCAGGACGCAGGCCGGAGAAATTCCCTGCGACGCGGCGATCGTTGCGACCGGCGGGTGTAGCTACCCGCAGACCGGTTCCACCGGGGATGGCTATCGGTTCGCGGCGGAAGCGGGACACGCGGTGGAGCCGCCGTGCGGCGCGCTCGTACCGCTCGTGACGAACGAAACGTGGCCCGCCGCGCTGGCGGGGCTGACGCTCAAAAATGTAACGCTCTCGGCGTATCGGGAGCAAAAACGCCTGTTTCAGTCCGAACCGGGCGAAATGCTGTTTACGCATTTCGGTGTTTCCGGCCCGCTTGTGCTCACGCTGTCCTCCCGCATCGCGGAGCAGCCCGCCGGCGTGCGGCTGGCCATCGATCTCAAGCCGGGATTGATGGAGGAGCAGCTCGATGCGCGCCTGCTGCGGGATCTGGACGCCAACCGGCAAAAGCTGCTTGCGGGCGCGCTGCACGCGCTGCTGCCGGAGCGGCTGCTGCTGACGGTGCTGGAGCTTTCCGGCGTGAACGCGCAAAAGCGCGTGAGTGAACTCACGCGCGCCGAGCGCATGGCGGTGCGAAATACGCTCAAGGCGCTGCCGCTCACCGTCCGCTGCGCGCGGCCCATCGAGGAGGCGGTCGTCACGTGCGGCGGCGTGTCGGTGCGCGAGGTACGATCCCGCGATCTGGCCTCCAAACGCGTTCAGGGACTGTATTTTGCGGGCGAGGTACTCGATGTGGACGCCGTCACAGGCGGCTACAACCTTCAGATTGCATGGTCGACGGGTGCGTTGGCCGGGAGGAGCAGCGTATGCAGCGATTGAACATTGCCATCGACGGACCGGCCGGCGCCGGCAAGAGCACCGTCGCAAAGGCCGTGGCTGCGCGCCTCGGCATCCGGTATCTGGATACCGGCGCGATGTACCGCGCTATGGCGCTCTGGTGTCTGCGGCAGGGCGTGCCGGTACACGACGCAAAAGCGGTGGAAGCGGCGCTGCCGGCGGCGGACATCGCGGTGCGGTATACCGACGCGGGACAGCGCGTGCTGCTCTTTGCTGAGGATGTGACGGACGGGCTGCGCGCGCCGGAACTGGCTATGGCGGCATCTGCCGTTTCCGCGCACCCGGCGGTACGCGTGCGGCTGACCGAGCTGCAGCGGCAGGTCGCCGCGCAATACGACGTGGTCATGGATGGGCGCGATATCGGCACGAATGTTTTAACGGATACGCCGTACAAGTTTTTTCTCACCGCAAGCGTGCGCGAACGGGCGAAAAGACGATTCGAAGAGATGCGTGCGCGCGGTCAGGACGCGGGTACGATCGAGGACATGGAACGGGAGATCGCCGAACGCGATTACAACGACAGCCACCGTGCGTTCATGCCGCTGCGCCGGGCGGACGATGCGGTATTGATCGATACGACCGGCATGACCGTCGAAGCGGTCGCCGGAGAGATTCTGCGGTCGGTAGCGGGGAGGCGCGACGGATGATCTATGTCATTGGAAAAATTCTGCTCTCGCCCATCCTGCTTCTGCTGCTGCGCCCGCGCGTGCGCGGAAAGCGGCATCTTTGGCGCAGGGGCAGCGCGATTTTGGTGAGCAACCATTGGGCGCTGACCGACCCCATCCTCATTGCGCTCATCTGCCCGCGCATCATCCACTACATGGCGAAGAAGGAGCTGTTTGAGAATCCCATCGCAAGGTTCTTGCTCATGAAGGGCATCTATGCGTTTCCGGTCAATCGGAAACAGGCGGATATGGCCTCGCTCAAACAGGCCATGCAGGTGCTGGAAAAGGGCAAGGTGTTCGGCATTTTTCCGGAGGGCCGGCGCTCCGTTACGGGCGAGCTGGATGAGCTGGAGCGCGGCGCGGCGTTTCTGGCGCTTCGCTGCAAGGTGCCCATCATCCCCATCTATTCCGACCCGCGCACCTACCGCAAGCTGCGCATCAACATGATCGTGGGCGAACCCATGGATGCGGCGGCCATCGCGGCCGCGCATAAGGGCAAATCGGTCGACGTGGTCACACAGGCGATTGCGGATAGGCTGCAGCAGCTTCGCCTGCAGCTGGAGGCGTAGGGCCATGCGCATTCTGGTGGGCCGGCACAGCGGCTTCTGCTTTGGCGTGCAGCGCGCCGTATCGCTGGCAAAGCGTTATGCCGATGCGGGATTGCCCGCCTATACCTACGGCGCGATCATCCATAACGAACGGGTGGTGGACGCGCTTGCCCGACAGGGCGTGCGCCCGATCGAAAACGCCGATGCGCTGCAAAAGGGGGACACGCTGATCCTTCGCGCCCATGGCGTGCAGCCGCAGGCGGAGGCGGTCTGCCGCGCGCGCGGCGTGACGATCGAAGATGCGACCTGTCCGTTCGTCAAGCGGATTCATCGCCTCGCGGCTGCGGCTGCGGCGGACGGCAAGGCGGTCTTTGTCGCCGGGCAGGCGCGCCATCCGGAGGTGACCGGCATCCTCGGCTATGCGGGCGCCGGGGCGCGCGTGCTCGAAAGCGCGTCCGACGCGGAGCGGGTGCCGCCCGTGCGGCGGGCCGCGATCGTCGCCCAGACGACCATGGCCAGAGCGGAATATGCGGCTGTCGCCGCGGCGCTCCGAACCCGGGTTGCCGAACTGGAGGTCTATGACACCATCTGTGACACCACAAGACAGCGCCAGCGAGAGGCGGAGCTGATCGCCGCGCAATGTACAAAAATGTTCGTGATTGGCTCGCATTCGAGTGCAAATACGGGCAGATTGGCCGAAATTGCAAAAAAGTTTTGTAAACAGACCAAAACCATAGAGAATATCGATAAACTTTTGCTTGATAATTTACAATCCGATGATATAATAGGAGTTGTCGCGGGCGCATCAACGCCGGACTGGATGATTAGGGAGGTTATACAACTAATGAGCGAACTGGAAAAGACGACGATTGAAACCATCGAAGCGGAAGCCCCCGCCGAAGAAATCGCCGTAACCGAAGAACCCGCTGTGGCTGAGGAAGTCGTTGCGGCCGAAGAACCCGCTGTGGAACCCGCAGCCGAGGAAACGACCCAGTCTGCCGAGTCGGCAGATGAGACGTCCGATTTCGCAGAGGCCTTCGAAAAGACCATGACGCGCATTCGCAACGGTCAGATCATCACGGGCACCGTGCTGCAGATCGTGGATGGCGAAGTGTACGTCAACGTCGGCTACAAGTCCGATGGCATCATTCCGAAGAATGAGTTCTCGAACGACGCCGACGCCGATCCGAACGAGCTGTTCCAGGTGGGCGACTCCATCGAGGTCGAGGTGCTGAAGGTCAACGATGGTGAAGGCAATGTGCTCCTCTCCCGCAAGAACGTTGAAAGCAAAAAACTCTGGGACGAGATGATGGTGGAAGCCGAGAACAGCGACAAGATCTTTGACGCTGTCGGCAAGGAAGTCGTCAAGGGCGGCATCATCGCCGATATCGACGGCATTCGCGCTTTCGTGCCCGCATCTCAGGTTTCGACGAAATACATTGAGAACCTTAGCGAGTATGTGGGCAAGCCCATGCGCCTGAAGGTTCTGGAGACCGATAAGCAGCGCAAGCGCATCGTGGCCTCGCAGAAGCAGGTTCTGATTGCGGAAGCCGCTGCGAACCGCCGCGCAAAGTGGGAATCGCTGGTCGTTGGCAGCAAGGTGAAGGGTGTTGTCCGCCGCATCACCGATTTCGGCGCGTTCGTCGATATCGGCGGCATCGACGGTCTCGTCCATGTGACGGATGCGGCCTGGGGCCGCGTCAAGCATCCCTCTGACGTGCTCTCCATCGGTCAGGAGATCGAAGTGCTGATCCTGAACGTGGACGTCGAGAAGGAGCGCGTATCGCTGGGTTACAAGCAGCTTCAGCCGAAGCCGTGGACGCTGGCGGATCAGAAGTATCCGGTCGGCTCCATCGTAGAGGGCAAGGTTGTCCGCATCGTGCCGTTCGGCGCTTTCGTGGCGCTGGAGTCCACGATCGACGGTCTGATCCATATCTCGCAGGTTGGCGTGCGCCGCATTGCCAAGGTTGAGGATGAGATCAAGGTTGGCGACATCGTTCGCTGCAAGGTGCTCGATGTGAACACCGAGGCCAAGCGCATCAGCCTGAGCCGCCGCGAGGCGATCCTTGAGGAGCAGCCCGAGGTTGCAGAGCAGCTGCAGGCCGAGCGTGCCGAGCGCGACCGCCAGTATCAGGAGCGTCAGGAGCAGCGCCAGCGGGATCGCGAGCAGCAGCCGCAGCGCCGTGAGCGTACCGAGCGTCCGGCCGCGCAGAGCGATTCCGGCGAACGCCGTGACCGCGGCGACCGCCGCCGCCGCAACAGCGAGGATGGCGATTACGAACTGCCGCCGGTACAGTCCACCACCACGTCGCTGGCAGATCTCTTCCAGGCCTTCAAGACCGAGGAGTAAGCGCGGCATTCCATTGGTAAACCATAAGCGCGCCCCCACTGTGTGAGGGCGCTTTGCGTTTATATTAAAAAAGGGAAGGAGAGATATGCGATGAACCTGAAAGAACTGTGCGGCGTGATGGGCAAGTTTGCCCACGGCGTGTTCGCAACGATCGATGAGAATGGTTACCCCGATATGCGCGGCTGGGAATTCCAGTTTGAAAAGGATGGCAAACTATACTTCACCACCTCCAGTGTGAAGTCCGTGTACCGGCAGATGCTGGCCAATCCCCGGGTGGCCTATCTGTGCGACGCCGGCGACTACCATATCCGCATCAGCGGCAAGGCCGTGATGGTCGAGGATGCGGCGGAGCGGGAAGCGATCTATCGCATCATGGATCCCGGATTGTATGACCTGTATCCAACCGTTGATACCGATGGATTTACGGTGTTCTATATCGAGCACGGCACCGCCAAATACGCAAAGGGCTACGAACCGTTTGAAACGTTTCAGTTTTAAGCATGTTTCTTTGCCGAAATGAGCGCTTTCCATTGGTAAGCGGCTAATACAAACGCAGATGACAGCATGAAACGGGCGTCGTTTTCCCGGCAGGGGAATCGGCGCCCGTTGTTTGTTGCGCCCGCAGGAGCCTTTCGCGGATTCCCTTGCCGCCGTCAGGCGACATGCTGCTGGCGGGAGAGCAGGAAAAGCGCGACAAGGTTGGGCACGGCCATGAGCAGGTTCAGGATCTCCGAGACGCGCCAAGTCAGCGCCAGCGGCAGGAGCGCGCCGAGAATGCATAGGCCGATGTACAAAAACAAATAGGGCCGTACTGCGCGAGGGCCGAACAGATATGCTGCGCACTGCGAGCCGTACAGAGAGAAGCCCAGCATGCTGGAAAAGGCGAACAGCAGCAGCGACAGTGCGAGAAACAGACTTGCGCCGGTACTGCCGAACCGGGTGGCGAACGCATCAATGACCAGCGCGCCCGCGACCGCGTCGTTGCCGTAGGGCAGAGGAATGCCCGAGACGAGCAGCGCGAGCGCCGTGAGCGTGCACATGACGATGGTATCGAGAAACACCTCGAAGATGCCATAGAGCGCCTGCTGTTCCGGCGATGCTGCATCCGCCGCGGCATGTGCGATGGCCGAGGTGCCAAGGCCCGCCTCGTGCGTAAAGACGCCGCGCGACACGCCGATACGGAACGTCTGCATGATGGTGATACCCGCTGCGCCGCCAATCGCCGCCTCCGGACGAAATGCGCTTTGGACGATGGCGCGGAGAGCGGGAAAAACCGCCGCTGTGTTTTGGAGAATGACCAGCACCGCGCCGCCGATATACAGCACGCTCATGAACGGAACGAGCAGTGCGGCAAACCGGCCGACCCGCTTGCTGCCGCCGAGCAGGGGGAGCGCAATGAAGAGCGCGACCAGCACGCCCGTGGCAAATGCCACGCGCCGCTCGGCCGAGGGTGACAGACCCCCAACCAACGCCGAGAAGAACGTTTTGACCGATTCTGCGACGGTATTGACCTGCGCAAGGTTCCCCATGCCGAATGCTGCCAAAGCGCCGCAGAGCGCGAACAGGACGGCCAGGAAGTGCCATCGGGGTGAAAGCCCGCGCTCAATGTAGACCATGGGGCCGCCGTACCAGCCGTTTGGGCCGCGCAGACGAAACCGCACCGCCCAAAGGATCTCGACATATTTGAGCGCCATCCCGAGCAGCGCGCTGATCCACATCCAGAAGACGGCGCCCGGCCCTCCGGTGAGCAGCGCACCGGCAACGCCGGCAATGTTGCCTGCGCCAAGCGAGGCGGCGAGGGAGGTCGAGGCGGCTTCAAAGGGGGAGACGCAGCGGCCATCACGCTGACCGGCGCCGCGAAAGAAGATGGAGAGGGATGGAAGAAACCGGCGAACCTGCACGAACCGGGTCTTCCCCGTAAAATAGGCGCCCGATGCGAGCAGCAGCAGCGCAATGCACTCCTCCATGCGATCCCTCCGTTTCCGATGCTGTTGGCCTATGGCAGGCTGCTACTATCCTATTGCGGAAGAAGGGCGTTCCATGCTGAAAATCCGCTATCCGCCCCGTTTCGCGGTCATTCGCGCAGGGCAATGCGCGTGCGGAGCGTCCGGCCCCGGCGGATATGCGTCTGTAGAATGGCGCCTCGCATCCTACGGCCCGGAGCGTGCGGAGCGTCCGGCCCCGGCGGATATGCGCCTGTTGAATGGCGCCTCGCATACCGACCCGGAGCGTGCGGAGCGTCTGGCCCCGGCGGATATGCGCCTGTTGAATGGCGCCTCGCATACCGACCCGGAGCGT
>DXWI01000005.1:90484-106541 GCA_019416935.1 Clostridiales bacterium
GCGGCGCATCCGGCTCCCGGCGGATATGCGTCCCGGGTCGTTAGAAGAGGCAAGGGGAAAAATGACGGTTTGCCGCAAACCGCAGGTTTGGACGGATGAAACGGGATAGGGAGGGCTGGGTGCATCGATCGGAAATGGGTCAGTGCGAAGTCCGCTTGACGGGAGCATTGCTGCGTTCCGGCGCGACGGAGCCATAAAAAACTGCCGCGCAATCCGGATGGATTGCGCGGCAGTTCTCATAGCGTGCTGTTGTGTGGGCGCGCCGCATGCTGCGCGGCGCGCAAAAGGTACAAAACGCTTCTGCATTAGGGCAGCTCTTCAGGGTCCACGATCTCCGGTTCCGGCGTATCGACGGCCGGCGCCGGCGTGATGATCGGTTCCGGCGTCGTGGGCACCAGCGTACCCATCGTCACCTTCTGCCGGATGGCTGCGTATTCATCGGTGTACAGATAGGTCGATTCCACGACTTCGCCATTGACCTTCTTGTCCAGATACACCTCGACCTTGTAACCGTTGCGCGCCTCCACGGTGATGATGGGTTCCTGATCGGCGGGCATCTTCTTGTCGTAGGTGATGATCGGCTCATCCGGAAGGATCTCTTCGACCTGCACGGCGCGCGGCTCATAGGTCACACCCTCGGGCAGCGCCTGCCCGTACAGCAGCACGGTGACCTCGCTCTTGCGGCTCGAGGTTGCGCTCGTATACGCAAACAGATACAGCGGATACTCGGTGTTGTTCTTGAACTTGAAGTCGATATGGCCGGTATCGACCGTGGCGTCCAGACCAAGCGGCACATAGTCCGCCGGGATGGAGTGCTTGCGGCGCGACACGATCTCGATGTTGGCTTCGAGCAGCGCGTTATAGAGCGTCGAGCTGACCTGACAGACGCCGCCGCCGTATTCCGCACGGTACGTTTCGCCGCCGACGATGGCGTTTGCCATCTTCCAGCCGTTTTCCTCATTCCGGTCACCGACCGTGTCGTTGTAGCTCCACGTCCGGCCGGGCTGCACAACCTGCCCGTTGATGAGCTCGGCCGCCTTGTTCACGTTGAACGCGCGGTTCAGAATGGTCTGGTTCTTTTCTTCCGTCCATTCGGAGAGCCCTTTGTGACGGTATGCCGTGGTGTACGAGCCGATGAGGGCGACCTGCTGCTTGAGATCGTCCACGGTGATGTTCGGCGCCTGCTGCGTCAGCTTCGGCGTCAATGACGCCTGATAGTTGCCGCTCTCGAGCGCCTCGCGCACCAATTGTTCCGTGGCCGGAATATCGATGCCCATGCCGGCCCGTCCCTCGGTATAGACGAGATTCGGCTCGCCGTCCTCACCCACGCTCAGGGAGAACGTTGCGTCCGATGGGCCGAAGGTCAGCGCGCTGCTGATCTCGGCAATTCGGCTGTCAAGCGCCGTATAGTCGATCGCCAGGGCGGTGTTATAGGACTTTGCCTTGCCGCCGGCGAGCGCGTTCAACAGCACCTGCTCGATGTCGGAGGAGATGTTCATGTCCGCGGCGGAGATCGTTTCGTGGAAGGCTTGGCCGCCGAGATCGCCGCTGAGCGTGATAGCGATGCGGGCGACGGTCTGCTCGATGCCGGGCATCAGCAGCTGCCGTGCGTCGGCAAGGGTCTTATCCGTCACGAGAATGCCGTTGATGTAGACCTCTTCGGCAAAGGTCGCGGTGCTGGTATCGATCGTGGAGGGATCGACGGGCGCGTCGCCCGGCGCGCAGCTGCGCACAACGACGAACACCGTTGCGGCAAGCAGCAGCAGCAACAGGGCAAAACCGGCAAAGATGGCGCGCTGGCGCTTTTGCCGCTGCCGTCTGCGGCGCGCTGCGGACGCACCCGACCGGCTGCTGCCGGAACGCGCGGATGCGGGCGGCCCCGCGGAGCGATGCGCGCTTGTCCCCGCGGTACGGTTGGAGGAACCGGAGGCACGCTCATACGACCCGGCGCTGCGGCTCGACGTACCGGCACGGCGGGAGCCGTTTCCGCCGGTTCGCGGCGCGCTTCGATACGCGGAGGAGGAGCCCCGCGCGGCCGATGAACCCCGCGCGGCCGAGCGGCCGCCGGAAAAATCCTGCATATAGGCAGGGCCTTGTTCGCGCTGAGGATCAGCCGCGCCGTTGTGGCGCGCGGCGGTATTCCTGCTGCTGGGCTGCGAAAGGTCCCGAAACATTTCGTCCATAGTACTCCTCAAAACGCATCTCAAACGATGATAATACATTAAACAGTATACATCATTCCTCGCTTTGTTCGCAACCGTTGCAATGATTATTCACATTATGATACGATATAGCCATGTTTCATATTGTTTTGGTGGAGCCCGAGATCCCACAGAACACGGGCAATATCTCGCGCACCTGCGCAGTAACCGGCGCAGCGCTGCATCTGGTGCATCCGCTGGGCTTTTCAATCGACGACCGGCAGCTCAAGCGGGCGGGGCTGGATTACTGGAAGGACTTGACGCTGTTTGAGCACAACAGCTTCGAGGATGTGGAACGGATGTTCCCACAAGCGCGGTTCTTCCTGGCCTCTACGCACATGGCGCGCCCCTATACCGAGCCGGCGTACCGGGACGGGGATTTTCTCGTGTTCGGCAAGGAGACGGCGGGTCTGCCCAAGCCGCTGCTCGCGCGCCGCAAGGCGGACGGCATCCGCATTCCGATGGGGGAGAACCAGCGCTCGCTAAACCTGTCGAACTCGGTCGCGATCGTTTTGTATGAAGCGCTCCGGCAGAACGGCTTCCCGGGCCTGCGGTGAAGCGGTGGGCGAAATAAGGACGTGTGAAGGGAGAGACGAGAACCCATGGGGTATACGGTGGAACATCTGGAGCGCTCCCGGGCGAATGGCTTTGAACCGCTGAACGTTTTCCGGGCAACGCTCGCAGCACTGCTCGGCCTCGATGGCAGACCGGTTCGGTTGCTGGACTGCGGGTGCGGCACCGGTTTTTTTACCCGCCAGTATGCACGCATCGGCGGTGTTGCCGCGACCGGGCTGGATGTGGATGAATCGTTGCTCGCCGCCGCGCGGGAGATTGCGGCGGCAGAGGCGCTTTCGATTGATTTTGTGCAGGGCGACATCTTGTGCCTGCCGTACCCGGATGATGCGTTTGACGTGGTGGCCAGCGACATCCTGCTGGAAATCTTTCCCGATCAGCAGGCGCCTATCGGAGAAATGCTGCGCGTGTGCAAGCCGGGCGGGCGCATCCTGTGCATGGAGCCGAACTACCAAAGCTTTGTTTACTTTGATCCGCGGCTGCCGCAGGAGGAAAACCTCCGGCGCATCCGGGAGGAGAACGCGGCGCATGCGTTTGGCGCGGGTGTGGAGCTGCCGGACGCCATGTTCCGGCTCGGCGTGGAGCAGATGCAGCTTGTGCCGTGGTTCTGGGGCGGATGTGCGATCTCTGCGGGCGGCGCACTGCAGCGCGCCGCAGCGGTGCTTTCGGGCATCGATGTGTATCTGGTCTGCGGGCGGAAGCCGGACGGGCAATCGAAGCGGGGAGCGTGCGCGGCATCGCTTCACCGCCGTGCACCGGGTTGAGCGCAGGTTTTCCACGTGCGGTAGCGGTGGGGGAGTGCGCCGAATGCCCATAGCATGTGAGAAAATAATGCTTGCAAAAGCGTTGGCCCCATGGTAAAATAATTCCGTTCGATTTTTAGAAGGAGGTGGACTTTTATGGGTAAGTACTGCGAAGTCTGCAAAAAGGGCACCATGTCCGGCAATCTGGTCAGCCATTCGAACCGCAAGTCGAAGCGGAGCTGGGCGCCGAACATCCAGAGCGTGCACGTCGTGATCGATGGCAAAACGCAGAAGCTGAACGTTTGCACCCGTTGCCTCCGTTCCGGCAAAGTCGTGCGCAGCGTCTGAGCGCACATGGATGCGGCAAATCAAGACGGTATTTGCATACCGTCTTTTTTGCGTTTCGATACGGTGCTTTCATCGGAGCCGCATGGCCGGCGCGCCGGCGCGCCGCCGCGCACGGGCTTTCGTAGGCCGCGGGCGGCATTGCATTGCGGGCAAGCGCGGAACAAGGCGGAGAAGATGATGCCAAATGCCAAGTATTCCATATGCAGAACGTCAAAAACCTTCGGTTGAGGAAAATCATATATATTTTTGTTGACAAACGCCTTTTTGCATGCTACCATATGAGAAACCGTTGAAGAAGTGTAAGTACTTCATGGTTGCGCCGGTTTAGAGAGCCGCGATGGGTGGAAAGCGGTACGGCGTGCATGGACGAATGGGCTTCTGAGGGCGAGCTGAATACAGCAGTAGGCGAGCCGGAGTGATCCTCCGTCAAAGGGATCGGCATATGGTAGTATGCACTGAGTGAACGCATGTTGCGTTAAGCCGGGTGGCACCGCAAGAGAGGATTTTTCTGATCGCTCTTGTCCCAGCAAAAGCATTGGGATAAGAGTGTTTTTTTATCCCGAAAACCGCACCAACAGAGAACGAGAACAGGAAAGGAGAAACAGACATGAACACCCAGGAAATCCCGTACAAAATCTATCTGGACGAAGCGGAGATCCCGCATCAGTGGTATAATGTGCGCGCCGATATGAAGAACAAGCCGGCGCCGCTGCTCAATCCCGGCACATTGCAGCCGATGACGGCAGAGGAGCTGTCCGGCGTGTTCTGCGAGGAGCTCGTGCAGCAGGAACTCGACAATGATAACGCTCTGATCGATATTCCGGACGAGATTGTCCAATTCTACAAGATGTACCGGCCCTCGCCGCTCGTGCGCGCTTACTTTCTCGAGAAGGCGCTCGGCACGCCGGCGAAGATCTACTATAAGTTCGAAGGCAACAACACCAGCGGCAGCCACAAGCTCAACTCGGCCATTGCGCAGGCGTATTACGCCAAGAAGCAGGGGCTCAAGGGCGTGACCACAGAAACGGGCGCCGGTCAGTGGGGTACTGCGCTGTCGATGGCCTGCTCGTATTTCGGCCTTGACTGCAAGGTGTATATGGTCAAGGTTTCGTATGAGCAAAAGCCGTTCCGCCGCGAGGTCATGCGCACCTACGGCGCATCGGTTACGCCGTCGCCGTCCACGGAAACGGCGGTCGGCCGCAGCATCCTCGAGCGCTTCCCCGGAACGGGCGGCAGCCTCGGCTGCGCGATCTCGGAGGCGGTGGAGGCGGCCACCAGCCGCGAGGGCTACCGCTATGTGCTCGGCAGCGTGCTCAACCAGGTGCTGCTGCACCAGTCGATCATCGGTCTGGAAACGAAGGCCGCGCTGGATAAATACGGCATTGAGCCGGACATCATCATCGGCTGTGCCGGCGGCGGCTCGAACCTCGGCGGCCTGATCGCGCCGTTCATGGGCGAGGTGCTGCGCGGGGAAAAGCAATACCGCTTCATCGCCGTGGAGCCCGCTTCGTGCCCGAGCCTCACGCGCGGCAGATACGCCTACGACTTCTGCGACACGGGCATGGTATGCCCGCTCGCCAAGATGTATACGCTTGGCAGCGGCTTCATGCCCGCGCCGAACCATGCGGGCGGCCTGCGCTACCACGGCATGAGCTCCATCCTCTCCCAACTGTACCATGACGGGCTGATGGAGGCCACGAGCGTCGAGCAGACGAAGGTGTTCGAGGCGGCGGAACTGTTCGCCCGCGTCGAGGGCACGCTGCCGGCACCCGAGAGCAGCCATGCCATCCGCGTGGCCATTGACGAGGCGCTCAAGTGCAAGGAGACGGGGGAAGCCAAGACCATCGTGTTCGGGCTGACCGGAACCGGATACTTTGACATGGTCGCCTACGGACGGTTCCACGACGGCGACATGACCGACTATGTACCCACCGACGCTGATCTGGAGAAGGGCTTTGCCGGACTGCCCGCGGTGCCGGCCGACCGGTAAGCGGGGGTAGACAAAACGAACAAAAGCGCGGCAGCGGCACAGTCCCTGCCGCGCTTTTCTGTTGAAGACCGGATTCGCGTTGACCCATGCCCGCTTCGTGCGGTATACTGAGGGGGAGCCGGTACCGAACGCGTGTTTTCGGGTGTGTTTGACTGGAAATCGGATGCGTCGGAAAAACAGCCAGCCCGCGTGCGGAAGCTCACGCTCGACCGGATGATCGTCCGGTCGGTTTCGCCCAGCGGCAATGCACTCATCGGCGTGGGCTGCGATTACAACCATTTTGCGGGGAATGTCACCGGCATATCCGTCAACGGTACGGCCGCGCGAATCGGGCGGATGGCCGGGGACGATGAGGACCTGAACGGCTGAAAACGAATCATAGACAAACAGTGGGGGAGCGCCCATGGCAAAGGATAAGGAAAAAACGGTTTTTCTCTGCGGAGAATGCGGATATGAATCGCCCAGATGGATGGGCAAGTGCCCGGCCTGCGGGAGCTGGAACACGCTGGTGGAGGAGACGGCCGTCTCGGTGCGCCTGCCGCAGCAGCGCGGCAGCATACAGCGGCTTTCCGACGTATCGGTGATGAACGCTGCACGCGTCTCCACCGGCATGTCCGAACTCGACCGCGTGACCGGCGGCGGGCTGCTCGCGGGCATGGTTGTGCTGCTCGGCGGCGACCCGGGCATCGGCAAATCGACGCTGCTGATGCAGGCGGCCGACTGTCTGGCCGGCAAGGGCAGCGTACTGTACGTTTCGGGCGAGGAAAGTGCGGCGCAGCTCAAGCTCCGGGCCGACCGGCTGCGGGTGCAAAACGATATGCTGCTGCTGTGCGATACGTCTTTGGAGCACGCACTGGAGCAGGCCAAGGCGCAAAAGAGCGATTATTTGATCATCGATTCCATTCAGACCATGTCCTGCGAGGAGTCGCAGAGTGCGCCCGGCAGCGTGTCGCAGGTGCGCGCCGCCACGGCCATGCTCACCCGCTACGCCAAGGAGAGCGGAACCGCCGTGCTCATCGTGGGCCATGTGACCAAGGACGGGGCGATTGCGGGCCCGCGCGTACTCGAGCACATCGTGGACACGGTGCTGTATTTTGAGGGCGACCGGCACGCGGGGCTGCGCCTGCTGCGCGCGGTCAAAAACCGCTTCGGTTCGACCAATGAGATCGGCGTGTTTGAAATGTGCGATACCGGCATGCGGCAGGTGGTCGATCCATCCAGACTGTTCCTCTCCGGCGCCAATGCGGTCGGCTGCGCGGTCACCTGCGCCATCGAGGGTTCGCGGCCGATGCTTGCGGAGGTGCAGTCGCTGCTGATCGATACGGCGTTCGGCAGCCCGCGCCGCACGGCGGCCGGCGTGGATGGCGGCCGGCTGAGCCTGCTGTTGGCGGTGCTGGAGAAGAAGGCAAAGCTGAAGCTGTCGGACAAGGACGTGTACCTCAACGTGGTTGGCAACCTGCGGCTGGAGGAGCGCGGCGCGGACCTGGCGGTTGCGCTCTGCATCGCCTCCGCGCTGGGGGAGAAGCCGCTCCCGCCGCATACCGCGGTCATTGGGGAGCTCGGCCTGACCGGCGAGCTGCGCGGCGTAGCGCAGATGGAAACGCGATTGCACGAGTGCGCGCGCCTTGGCTATACGCATGTGCTCATTCCAAAGGCGGCGTCCGTGCCGCGAATCGACGGCCTGACGCTCGTACCGGTATCGAGCATATCGGAGGCGATCGATACCGTTCGCTATTGTCCGTAACCGACAGCGGCCCGAAAGCGCGAACTGGATATGGGCAATCAAGCGGCGCGCGCCTTGATGTGGGAACGGAATGAAGCGACGGTGCAGAATTCGCTTGCCTGGGCGTGGAAAACGTGGTATAATAACTTCGCTTCGTTCGGAAGCCGTTGTTCCTATCGGGCCGTATGCGTAAAAACACGCATTACCCGGTGCAGCGTCCGTTCGGCTTGGATTTTGAAATCCGGGGCGAGAACAAATGTTAAAAACCGAACAGGTATCCGTAGCTCAGCTGGATAGAGCGTTGGACTCCGACTCCAAAGGCCTATGGGTATAAAAACTGAATATGTACCCGTAGCTCAGCTGGATAGAGCGTTGGACTCCGACTCCAAAGGCCAGAGGTTCGAATCCTCCCGGGTACGCCACAAAAACCCCCGTAAACAGGACGTTTTCGGGGGTTTTGTTATGCTCGCAAAAGCAATTTCTTTACTACAAAATTGCGGAATTTACTACAATTTGTGTGCGGAAGGAGGTGAACCATGCTTCACGAAATGCTCTGGAAGCCAAAGGGAAAAAGCCATTTACTACATTTTTACTACAATTTCAGTTGCAACAAAGCACATCCAGTGATAACAATGAGAACGATTTGAAAAAGAAAGGAAAACATATACGGCTTGCTTCTGCGGATATGGAATTTAGCTTTACGGGGCGTGAGTTTATCGTCAGAGATCTGTTGAAAAGGTGTAGTGAACCGTATGATGTAGTCATCATGGATACACCGCCCACTTTGGGTATTCTTACCGTCAACGCATTGACAGCGGCGGATACCGTGGTAATTCCCGTAAGCCCTGACGGATACTCATTGCAAGGGTTTATGCAACTTGTAGATAGTGTTCGTACCGTGCAGGAGTATTCCAATCCCAAATTAAAAATCGGTGGAATACTCATTACCCGATATGCGCCGCAGACCAATATTGGCAAACAAATCCGAGTAATCGCTTCCGAACTTGCAGAAGCGGTAAATACAAAGTCTATCAAAGTGCTATTCGACAGACTGTTGCGGTAAATGAGAGCATCAGCGCACAACAGGGCATCATTCTGTATTCGCCTACTTCCACGGCAGCACAGGACTATCGTTCATTCATGCGAGAAATAAAGCGTGAGGAACTGTCGAAAGGAGGGCTTGCACATGGCAGCAAAGACACCGGACTTCCGTCAAAGCACCGCAGCTATGTTTCTGAGCATGAAAGATAGTCTTGCGACAGACAAAGGAGAAACCACAGGTGAAAGAGTACGTAATATCCCTATTTCGGAAATATCAGACTTCCCGGATCATCCTTTCAAGGTAAGACAGGACGAAGCAATGGTAAACATGGTGGAGAGCATACGCGAAAACGGTGTACGCCAACCTGCTATCATTCGCCCCATGCCCGACGGCGGTTATCAGATGCTTTCGGGGCATCGGCGCAAGGCGGCCTGCATTGCAATCGGATTAGATACCATCCCTGCCGTTGTCCGTGAAATGAACGATGATGAAGCTATTATCTGTATGGTGGAAAGCAACCACCAGAGAGAAAACATTCTGCCAAGTGAGCGGGCTTTTTCCTACAAGATGCAGCTTGAAGCTATGAAGCGGCAGGGAAAGCGGACAGATTTAACTTTGTCCCCAATGGGGACGAAGTTGCGCTCCGATGAAGAAGTAGCTGCACAAGTTGGAGAAAGTCGAAATCAAGTTCAGCGTTATGTTCGCCTAACCGAACTCATCCCTCAGTTGCTTGAAATGGTAGATGAAAAACGCGTTGCGTTTCGCCCTGCGGTAGAACTTTCATACTTACCGAAAGAACTGCAAGCAGAGCTGTTTGATGTGATAGCGGCTGAGGAATGTACTCCGTCGTTGTCTCAAGCACAGCGTATGAAGCAGGCTGCGCAAGAGGGAAAACTTGATCGCAATGGCATGGAACTCGTTATGCGAGAAGAAAAGCCGCAGCAAAACAACATCACCATAAAGGGAAAGAAGCTTGAAAAATACTTCCCGAAAGACTTCACCCCTGCACAGAAAGAGGAACGAATCATCAAAGCGCTTGACCTCTACTGTCGGAGGCTTGAACGGATGAAGCAGGAACAGGAATATGCAAGGTGATGATCATCCCTATAATCCAATCAGAGAAAGGAGGGCGAATACTTTCAAGTAACATATCATCCACCAAGGGAGTAGTCTGTCTATTTCACCACAGGCTCATGTCCTCTTTTATTACTATCTGAGAATGTACTTACCGAGAAACAAAATACCTACCGAGAAAAGGAATACTTGATGCTGAGCTCTCCTAAACAGAGAGTTTTTTTGTTTGCCCAAGAAAATTCGTTTTTTCGGGAGGTAGAAAAAACAACAAGGAGGTTTTTCATGAAATCCAAACGAATCGTTGCTTTCCTGCTTTGTGTGCTTACCATTGTTGGAGTAATGCCCTTTGGAACTGCGCTCGCAGCAGAGTCTACCGTAACCATTGAAAGCCAGACAAACTCTGCTTTTGACTATCTTGAGTACTACAAGGACGGAACATGGCATGACTTGAATACGCCCCGACACTGGATAGAGAGCACCGGGCAGATCTGTTACTGCGTTGAACATTCGGAAGGGAATCCCCATGGCGCTACCTATACTGCCGCATCGCCGTCTTCCGTGTTCTCTGCTTCTACACTTGCGGGTATGCAGTCTATCCTGATGTATGGCTATCCCTGCAATACCCCGAGCGGCTTCACGGCCGATGAAGCACGACAGGCAACCGCAAATGCGCTGCGCTTCTGGCTTTCTGAAAACGGTGAGTCCGGTTCGTACAGCTTCACAAACCGCAAAGCGAACCCCAACTATATTCGAGCTAAATCCGGCTATGAGCATGTCCTTGACTGGGCAGACGAACTGCTCAGCTATGCAAGAGCACATAAAATCCTGACCCATTCAATTACTTTTACTCCTTCGTCTCTGACGCTGGCTTCAAGCGGTAATTCTTTTGTCGGCCAGACTCAGGTAAAACTCACCAACATCAACAGTGGATACACACTGAACTCCTCAAATCTTCCTTCCGGTGTCAGTATTTCCGGATATACCGGAAGTGCCAACGATACCTTGACTATTACCGCACCTGAATCCGCAATGGGACAGAGCTTTACCATCACTGCAACAGGTAAAGATACTCGCAGCCTGAACAACATTACTGCTTATGTTCCTTCTGATGGTAACTTGCAGAAGATTTTCCTTTGTGCAACCACCGCACAGGTCGTAGCTACTGCCAGCATTGGTGTAGATACGCCCGCCTATGGTTATCTGAAGATTGCAAAGACAGGCGAGAACGGCGCGGCGCTTGCCGGCGTACAATTCGGTGTATACTCGGATGCGGGATGCACCCAAAAACTGTGTGAACTGACTACCGGTTCTGATGGCACCGTTACCTCCGGCACGCTGCCTGCCGGTACTGTTTATGTCAAAGAGCTTTTCACTGTCAGTCCTTATGTAATCGACAACGCAGCGAAAACTGTAACAATCAGCATCAATAAGACTACTACGCTGAATGTCGAGAATATTACCGCAAAGGGACAGATCTGTATCAACAAGACTGCGGAACAGATGACGGATGCCGTAGAGAGTAGTTCAGATTATGGCACTGTGTACTTTCCAAAGTATACCGAAGCTGGTCTTGCAGGCTGCGTGTTTGAAGTAAAAGATGCTTCAGGTAAGACCATTGCGAATCTTACCACGGATGCGAACGGGTATGCCGAGACTGGGATTCTTGAATTCGGCACCTACACTGTACAGGAGGTTTCTGCGGTTGAAGGCTATGTCGCAGATGATACCGTTCATACCGTTACACTTGCGTATCAGGACCAGAATACACCTATTGTGAAGGAAAACATCAGCGTCAAAAATGGCCGTATTCCTGCTTCTGTCAAAATCAAGAAGATGACTGAACGCTGGAATCAGGACGAGTTTGTTTTTGAACCCTGTGCAGGCGAAGGCTTTGTGTTTGGTCTTTA
Source organism: Clostridiales bacterium (assembly GCA_019416935.1). Lineage (GTDB taxonomy): Bacteria > Bacillota > Clostridia > Christensenellales > CAG-138 > Aphodomorpha. The sequence goes on from DXWI01000005.1 coordinate 102,086, forward strand.
TACCGCTGAAAGTATTGGTATTCTGCCCAAGGATACTTTGGTTGAGCTTCTCACTACCGATGCAGAAGGTAGTGCTGCTTCCGCTGAACTTCCTTTCGGCAACTACTACTTGCGTGAACTGAAAGTACCCGACGAAACCATCTATCTTTCTCAGACTTCTTTTCCGCTCTCTGTTTCAGGTGTAAACACGGTCTACTATGACGATCCTATTGTAAACGACATGTTTAAGGGCAATATCGCTGTCTGTAAAACCGATGAAACAGATGCCGATAGGATGCTCGCAGGTGCGGTGTTCGAGATCCGCGGTGAGGATGACGTGCTTTATGACACGATAATCACAGATGAGGATGGTTACGCTATTTCCATCGACCTGCCTGTTGGCACCTATCATGTAAAAGAAATCGGTCCGCCCACCGGCTTTATCCTCTCCGATGAAGTCACAGAAATCACTATTTCTACCGACAACAAGAGTACGGCAGTATTGGAAAGAGCCAACAAAGCCAATGAAATGACTTTGAAAAAGAGCGATATTACCAACGGCATGCCCGTTCCAGACGCCACCATCACAATCTATGATGCTTCCGGTGCTGTATTCTTTGAAGGCAAAACTGACGAGAATGGCGAGATCTACCTGTCCGAGGTTCCTGCCGGAAAGTACACCTACAAGGAAACCATCGCACCTTATGGCTATGCGATGAACACTGAGACCTTCTCCTTTGAAATGGACAATTACGGCAAGGTGACAGGGACGACTGAAATCACTGATGAGCCCATTGTCCTCAAGCTGACCAAGATGAATACCTTTACCGGAAAGCCTTTTGCAAATATCGAGTTTTCACTGAAGGATACAGACGGTAATACCGTAAAGACCGTCATGACTGAAAACGGGTATCGCATCGTTTCCGCTGATGGCGAGGACAGCTTCAAAGTAGACGAAAGCGGTTATGCCGAGTTCCAATATCTTGCAGCGGGCGATTATTCGCTCGTTGAGGGCACGCCGCTTGGTTATATCTCTGAAGATGTCTATTCCTTTACACTAACAGATTCTTATTCTCTCAGCTCTCCCTTTGAACTGACCGTTGAGAACTGCCCCACAGGTCTGAAAATCAGCAAAGTAGATAGTGCAACAGACAGGCCTCTGATGGGTGCAGGCTTCCGCATAAAGGTTCGTGATGGTCTTGGTTTTGAAACACTTACCTTCACTCAGCAGGAAGATGGCAGCTTCTTCTACGATGCCAATGGCACTGTTATGGATATGATGGTGGATGGCAATGGCGAAATCATGATCTATGGTCTGCCCCTGGGCAACATCTGGATCGAAGAAAGCATTGTGCCTGACGGATATTTCCCCAATCCTGCTGCAAAAGTTGAAATCACAAAGAACAACAAAGCCGATAATCCTTATGAAATAACCATCAAAAATAGCAAATATGTAAAACTTGGCATGGATAGCGATTGGTGGGAGTTTCCCGCACTGTTGCTGGGCATTGCGCTTGCTATTGGTGGTGTAGTACTCGTTGTAATCAAACGCAAAAAACTGAAGAAAGTTGAGGACTAAATATGGAACTTAAAGTAATCCTTTCCATTGCGCTCTGTGTTGTCATTGCAGGAGGTGCGATATTCCTGCACATTCGCAGTAAAAACAAGAAAAACTAAATCTGTTGGAGGGCATTCAGCCCTCCTTTTACATACTGATAGAAAGGAGAACAAACATGAACAAAGAGAAAAACGCAGGATATGAAATCGTTGAACGATTTGTAGTTGGCGATATCGGCATAGCGCTTGGGGTCAACAACAATGCTCCGGCCAAGTATGTTACCTGGAACTACCGTAAAGAATCTCCGATGCACTTTTTCTGGGGGCACTATTTTGCCCATGAGCATCAAGCGACCATTGACTTTGAAAAGCGTATTGAAGATGAAATTCGGTATTATGAGGAGCATACACATAAGAACTTTGCAATCCCCGAAACATGTCTTTCTATTGAACCAACCAGTGGCGATTTAATCGTTATCAAGCGAGGCTTGCACGGATATTTTCCTTCGGACTGGAACCGCAAAGGAGATCGCGAAGCCAACCGTGAAACAGCAACCTATACAAATGAAAAAATGGGGGTTACTAAGGAGCAGGAGGCTGCTATGCTTCATGGTTCGATGTTTGGTTGGACAACCCCTTCTGCCAATCCACGAAACTATGATGAGAAAGGTCATTTAAAGAAAAGCAGTCGTTCTGAGCAGGAACGATAAGGAGGTGTAAAGTTGGCAACAAAACTACAGCGGATGTCTGAACTATCCATTCAGACTATAAATGGATTGACACACTCCATTGATGCATGGCTGCGTTTTTTAGACTCTGCTGCTTGGCTTTATAAATATCCTTTTCCTGACCAGGTTTTGATTCATGCGCAACGACCGGATGCCAGAGCCTGTGCGCCGATGGAGCTATGGAACAATACCTTTCGAAGATGGGTAACAAGAGGCGCAAAAGGCATTGCGTTGATTGACGACAGTGGAGATATACCGAAGCTTCGATACGTATTTGATGTATCGGATACGAACTCTCGCTACAACATTCCTTTTTTGCTCTGGCAGCAAAGAGAGCAAGATGAAAGCCAAATCATTGAAGAACTCTCCAACCACTTTGGAGAACCGGAAGAAATTGAAAGATTGTCTTTTACCGAACAACTTATAGGTATCATTCACAATGCCGTCGAAGACAACAGCACGGATTATGCAAGAGAATTACTGCATATGCTTGGTGGCAGCAGCCTTGAAGATTACGATGATTTTAATGTGCAGGTTTGGTTTAAACAAATGCTTGAAATGAGTGTCGTATATACTACCCTGACCCGTCTTGGATATGATCCCAAAGAGTATCTGGATAAGGCCGATTTCAGCGTAGTTCTCGATTTCAATACGCCCTATACGATTACACAGCTTGGTACTGCAACAGCGGATATGACTGATATGGTACTGCGTCAGGTGGAAAGAACAGTATATACGATTCGCAGACACGAGCGCGACACACTTGCACAAAAGAAGGATGTCTTGCAGAATGAAGTTGAAATAAATGAAAGGAGCAACAGCAATGGAAATCAGTTACCGGATGAACGGGGATTACCTGCTTCCCGAGATAGAAATGGATCTTCAACACGAGGAGAGCATCGGCAAGTTCGGAAGGCTCAGGAAGAAGTTTCTGAAAGAGAATCGGAAGGGCCTTTACAACACGCTTCTTCTGACGAATGGACTAACCGAGCACTTGGTCGAGATCAATCGACTGGCGCAGGAACAGATGGAAGCATTGAGCCTACAGATGGCTCACAACGAGAACGTAACCGAGAAGCTGAAAGCCGAGAATCAAATGCTGTGGGTACAGCGGATGAACAACATTCGGCAGAGAGCCGAAGAGCTCGTGATGAACGACCTGATTTACTCATAACAGACGAAGAAAGCAGTCTCTTTCCAACATTAGAAGAACAATTACAGCACATCGAAGAAGCGGAAGCGCAAAAGCTCTCCGCTTTTTCTGTTTCTCAGGCGGATATTGACAATGAGCTTTGTAGACACGGAAGCGGCTTTGCACAAGGAAAGTTTCGCATCTATAAATTCTTTGAGGGTATGCCTTCTTCGGATGCGGCCGTAGCATTTCTCAAAAAGGAATATGGAATCGGTGGTCACTCGCATACCTATTTGAATGGTGAAGCAGGGTTTGTTGACCATGATGGGAAGGGCATTCACTTCTCCAACCGTCATTATAAGGATAAGCAAACGATCCCATGGAAAACCATTGAGCGCAGACTTCGGGAGTTGATTGCTCTCGACCGATACCTGACCGAAAAAGAAAAAGCATCTCTGCCCGAATACGAAGCAAAAGAGGCAGAAAGGCGGTTGCGGCTTGAAGAAGCAGCAGCATCCAGAGAAGCATTAAAAGCGGCTGCGGCTGCAATGGATGAACACCGCAAGAACGCTGAGTATCGCCTTTCCCTTGGCGACGAGGTGCAGCTTGGCGCAACGACCTATACGGTACTCGGACACGACGAGCATACCGTCATGCTGTCTGACCCTAAGTATCCGTTGCTTTCCGAGAATATGGCGCGGGATGTATTTGAACGTAGGCTGCGTGAAAATCCAGCAAATGACCATCTCATTGTTAATGATGCAAGTGCACCTGAACATCCTGAAGAAACCGTATCAGTTGCAGACGGCGAAGCACTTGCAGCTGAAGAAGCGCAGCCCGAGTTTGAGACAGAAACCGTTGAAATCATTTCGGGTGAAGAAAATGATATTCCCTATGACGTGGTAATCCAAACGCTGCGCACCGAAGCTCCTGAAAAGCAGGAGCCTATGAAATCCGCAGTGAAAACCAACTTCCACATCACGGATGATGCACTCGGTCAAGGCGGTCCGAAAGCAAAGTTCAGGATGAACATGGAAGCGATTCGGACGTTGCAGAACAT
>DXWI01000006.1 GCA_019416935.1 Clostridiales bacterium
GTGCCTATTATATCAGAAAAGGCCGCTTATAGCGACCTTTTTTGACAGGCTGAAGCGGACGGTACAAACCGTCCGCTTTTCCATTGTTTCATTTAACCTTGCAAACGCTTAAGCCTCGCCGCAACCTTCTGCCCGGTTGGAGTTACAGCGAGGCCGCCTTTCGCCGTTTCACGATACTCCGGCCGAATATCTTGCCCCACCTGATACATCGTTGCCACAACCTCGTCAAAGGGAATCAGGCTGGTAACGCCGGACAACGCCATATCGGCGCAGATCATCGCGTTCACTGCGCCAAGCGCATTGCGCTTGATGCAGGGGCATTCCACCAATCCCGCCACCGGATCGCAGACAAGACCGAGCACATTTTTGATGGCCATTGCAGCCGCATCCAACGCCTGCACCGCAGCGCCGCCGCTGATCTCAACAAGCGCGGCGGCCGCCATAGCGGCGGCAACGCCGGTTTCCGCCTGACACCCGCCGCCGGCGCCGGAAATCGTTGCGTTCTTGGCAAAAATCAGTCCAATCGCTCCGGCAGTAAACAGCGCATCCACGAGCTGATCATCCGTCCACCCGCGCTCATGCGCGCTTTCGATAAGCACGCCGGGCAGAATTCCGCTCGCGCCGGCCGTCGGCGCCGCCACAATGCAGCCCATTGATGCATTGACCTCCACGACGGCCATTGCTGATGCTGCTGCGCGGCAAGCGTTTGTTCCGGAAAACGGATTGAGTTTTCCATATTTGAAAAGCCGCATGGCCTCCCCGCCAGACAAACCGCTCACCGATTCGACCCGTTCCGAAAGTCCCTTACGCACGGACTCCCGCATCACAACCAGATTTTTATACATCTCCGCACGAATCTCCTCGCGGGAGCGCTCAGACAAGTGTTCTTCGCGCCGCTGCATCGCCTCCGCGATGGTGATTTGATTCTGGAGGCAGTATTTGCGAATGGATTCGCCGTTTTCAAACACATCTGCCAACATTGTTCTTCTCCTTTATACTGCGAACACGCGCTGCAAAGTCGGGCAGAGCATGCGAATCATATGCAACATATCCTCCGTAATCGATTGATCCGTTTCAACCGTCATATATGCGTCCTCGCCTTTGCCATGGCGGAACACGCGCATAAATGCAATATTGACCTTGAGCTGTGAAAAGACGTGTGAAACCTCTGCAATCACGCCGGGTTCATCGTTGTATTGGGCAATCAGCGTGGGATAATCGCAGGTCAGCTCCACGCCAAGTCCATTGATCTCTGTGATCAGGATATTGCCGCCGCCGATCGAAACACCGACGACCTCTGTCATCTCATTGTTCTTTCCGGTGATCCGGATCCTTGCGGTATTGGGCTTGGAAACCCGTTCAGTGGAGTAATTCACATCCACCAAAACATCCGCTTCCTGCGCAAGCCGGTAGGCGTCCTTGATGCGGGGATCATCCGGTTGCAGCCCCAAAACACCCGCAATCAGCGCTTTGTCCGTACCGTGACCTCTGCCCGTTTCAGCAAAAGAACCATATAGTGTGAACGATGCTTCGCTCACATCCATGCCGGCGATGTGACGTGCGGTATGTGCAAGGCGAACCGCACCGGCCGTATGCGAGCTTGATGGGCCGGTCATGCGTGGACCGACAATATCAAACACTGAGAACTGTTCCATACCCTTCCTCTTTCTGCGGAGAACTAAAAAATGCGAACCGACGTCAAAAACGACGCCGGTTCAAACATATTGTCGCGCACTCGGCTTTCGTCTGTACACTCATGAACGATTCTCCGGCAGGTGGCTCCTTTCAGGTTTCCCCGCGGCACACCGTACAGTCCGCTTAATGCTGCTTCCGTCAGGATCTGACATGGTTCACGGCGTTCGGTTGCACGGGACCCGAAGTTCAACACTCCTTACCGGGATCAGACTCCACGAATATAAGTCTCGAACCAAGAATTCGGCCCTGCTGTAGCGGATTGCAGGTTCAGGGCACCGCTAACTCCCCGCTTAGCGCGACAAACCGAATTCGTACTGTTCTATTGTACACCATCTTTGTACAACTTGCAAGCAATTTACTCAGCAGGCAGCAGGTTCGAATAATGCTCTCCATCCACTTGCACAATGGAAGGCAGCGAGCAGGCGCGGATGCGCGCCGGGCATCTGCAAAGGGATGGGCTTTCGAAGCAATCGGGCAATTCCTATCGAACCTGATTACATTTTGTCATGCAACGCTGTAATCGTGCAGAGAAATGCAAATACAATTCGCGCGCATTCTGTATTCAGCGAAAAGCAAATACGTACAAAAAGCCGCACCGTCGATCATCGACCAACGGCACGGCTCATTCGTGCGGGTACAGGCCTTATGAAATCACGTCAGCGATCGGCCTGAAGCATCTCCTTGGTTTTCATCAAACGCGTTGTGTTTTGACGGTCGTTCTCCTCGAGCTTCATCTGGATGCTGCGGATCGTTTCATTGAACTGCGGAATCATGACATACTCGAGCGCATTGACGCGGCGCCGTGTCTTTTCGATCTCGTCCGCTAATCGACTGCATGCTTTTTCTACCTCCGCCAGTTCCAGAAGCAGCGGCAGAGATTCTGCCAATTGCTGAACGGCCGCATCCAACTCGGCGCCTGTAGTCGCATAACCGTAGGGATAGGAATACCCCTCCTGCGTCTCCATGGCCAGTTTTGGCACCGGAATGGAGAGCACGGAAGTGGTCTGCGCATCTACCGAAGCGGCCCTTGCCGGATACATCAGCGCCTCTTCAATTTCCGCACCGCTCATCGAAGCGCGCGCAAGAACAAACGAACGCATAGCGACGGACAGCTTCTCCTCCACCTCGTCGCGCAGCTCCTTGTTGCGGCGCGCATAGACAATAAAGCGCCGCACAAGCTCATCGCGTTTGTCCTTCATCATTTTGTGCCCGCGAACGGCAACCTGTCTTCGCTTTTTCAGGTTGCTGAGTTCCATGCGGGTCGGCTTTGCTTGAATGGCCGCCACGGCTTACGCCTCCTCAGGATAGTATTTTTCGATATAGCTATCGCGAATACGCTTGAGTTCGGATTTCGGCAGGATGGATAGCAGCTTCCAACCAAGGTTCAGCGTCTCTTCAATGCTCCGGTTGGTATAGTATCCCTGAGACACATACTCCTGTTCAAATGCATCGGCAAACTTTGCGTACAGCTTGTCGGTGTCGGACAGAGCGGCATCGCCCAGTATGACGGCCAGTTCCTTGGCATCGCGACCACGGGAATATGCCGCAAAGAGCTGGTTCATCGTGTCGGCATGATCTTCGCGCGTCTTGCCCTTACCGATGCCCTTGTCCTTCAAACGGGACAGCGACGGCAGCACGTTGATGGGCGGCGTCAGGCCCTTGCGGTGCAGCTCGCGGGAGAGGATGATCTGTCCCTCGGTGATATAACCGGTCAGGTCGGGGATTGGGTGCGTGACATCATCCTCCGGCATGGAGAGGATCGGGATCATGGTGATGGAACCCTTGTTGTCGCGAATACGGCCGGCGCGCTCGTACATGGTCGCAAGGTCTGTATACATGTAGCCCGGATAACCGCGGCGACCCGGAACCTCCTTGCGCGCGGCGGATACTTCGCGCAGCGCCTCGGCATAGTTGGTGATATCCGTAATAATGACCAACACATGCATGCCAAGATCATACGCCAGATATTCCGCAGCGGTAATCGCCATACGCGGCGTTGCAATGCGCTCGATGGCCGGATCGTTGGCGAGGTTGATGAACGTTACCGTGCGCTCAATGGCGCCCGTTTTCCGAAAGTCATTGATAAAGAAATCCGCTTCCTCAAACGTGATGCCGACTGCCGCAAACACGACGGCAAATTTCTCATCCGTGCCGAGCACGCGCGCTTGACGGGCGATCTGCGCTGCCAGGCTCGCATGGGGCAAACCGGAACCGGAGAACACGGGCAGTTTCTGACCGCGGACGAGCGTATTCAGACCGTCAATGGCAGAAATGCCCGTCTGAATAAACTCCGACGGATAGTCGCGCGCGGTAGGATTCATGGGCGTACCGTTGATATCCAGATGTTTCTCCGCAATCAGTGCGGGGCCGTCGTCCATGGGCTTGCCCATACCGTCGAACACGCGGCCAAGCATATCCGGCGCAACGTCGAGCTCGATGGACTTGCCCAGGAAGCGCGCCTTGGAATCGCTGATGCGCAATCCCTGCGAACCTTCAAACAACTGGAGCAGCGCCTTGTCGCTGTTTACCTCCAGCACACGGCCACGCCGGATCGTACCGTCCGACTGCTCAATCTCGACCAGTTCGTCGTACTTGACGCCGGAGACGTCCTCCACGAGCATCAGAGGGCCGACAACCTCTTTAATTGTACGGTATTCTTTACGCATCCTGCTGTCCTCCCTCGATCAACGCACCGATCTGCGCATTCATATCGGCAAGAATGGAATCATACTCTGCCTGCACCGCATCCTCCGGCACATATTTCAATCGGCCAATGCGCTCCCGCACGGGCAACTGAATGAGCTTGTTGAACGATGCATCTGCGGCAAGCGCATCAATGCTCTTTTCATAGTTCAAGAGAATCGCCTTGAGCATGAGATACTGCTTGTATGGCGAAGTATAGGTATCGACCTCGTGGAATGCATTCTGGTGCAAATAGTCCTCACGAATGGAACGCGTTGCCTCCAGCGTCATGCGATCCCGATAGGACAGTGCATCAATACCGACCAGACGCACGATCTCATCCAATTCACTCTCCTGCTGGAGCAGACTCATCGTCTGCTGCACAAGGTTCGACCATTCCGGCGAAACATTTTCATTGTACCAGCTTTCCAGTCGATCCAGATAGAGGGAGTACGACTGCAGCCAGTCGATGGCCGGGAAGTGGCGGGCATAGGCCAGCTTGCTCGAAAGGCCCCAGTACACCTTGACAATACGCAACGTGGCCTGCGAAACAGGCTCCGAGATATCGCCGCCCGGAGGTGAGACGGCGCCGATCGCGGAAACCGCGCCGGTACGCCCCTCGCTGCCAAGCGCTTTCACGACGCCGGCGCGCTCATAGAACTCCGCCAAACGGCTGGAGAGGTATGCGGGGTATCCTTCTTCGCCGGGCATCTCCTCGAGACGACCGGACATCTCGCGCAGCGCTTCCGCCCAACGGGAGGTCGAGTCTGCCATGATGGCGACCTTGTAACCCATGTCGCGAAAATACTCAGCGATTGTGATGCCGGTATAAATGGACGCTTCACGCGCTGCAACGGGCATATCGGACGTATTCGCGATGAGCACCGTGCGTTTCATCAGTGACAGACCCGTACGCGGGTCCTTCAATTCCGGAAACTCCATCAGCACGTCTGTCATCTCGTTGCCGCGCTCGCCGCAACCGACATAGACGATGATGTCCGCATCCGCCCATTTTGCAAGCTGATGCTGCACAACCGTCTTGCCGCTGCCGAACGGGCCGGGAACGGCGGCCACGCCCCCCTTTGCGACCGGGAACAGCGTATCGATAACGCGCTGCCCCGTGATCATCGGTTCGATCGGCGCAATCTTCTCAGCATAGGGACGCCCGCGCCGGACAGGCCATTTCTGGAGCATCGGCAGTTCAATGGTTTTGCCGTCCTTTTCAAGACGTGCAATCGGCTGTACAATGTTCGCTTCGCCTGCATGAATCCAGCGCAGCGTGCCGGACATGCCCGGAGGCACCATGACCTTGTGAAGTACCGCCTCCGTTTCCTGAACGGTGCCAAGCACATCGCCGCCGGTCAGCATGTCGCCGACCTTCGCAACCGGAACAAAGTCCCAGAGCTTTTCATGGTCGAGCGCATCAACAATGATACCGCGCGTGATACGGTCGCCGGCCTGTTTGCGCACAACGTCGAGCGGACGCTGAATGCCGTCGTAGATCGACTCGATCAGACCGGGCGCAAGCTCAACCGAGAGGGGAGCGCCGGTGGAAACGACCGGCTCGCCGGGGCCAATTCCGCCCGTCTCTTCATATACCTGTATGGATGCGCGATCGCCGCGCAGTTCGATGACCTCTCCAATCAAATGTTTTTCCGAGACGCGCACCACGTCGTACATCTGTACATCCGCCATGCCGCCCGCAACGATGAGGGGGCCCGATACTTTAATAATTGTACCTTGCATAAGTTCTTCGCCCTTCCCTTAGTTATTGAATAGAATGTCGACGCCGACCGCTTTTTCGACGTTCTGTTTGAGCGCCTGAAGTCCAATTCCTTCCGAACCGTGATTATCAGGGATTGGTATGATGGCCGGATATGCGGCGGCGCTAAACTCGTGAATCACTTCCGCACATGCACCGTAAAGCCGTTCGGTTAAAAAGATCACAGCATAGCCCTCGCGTGCAAGCCGATGAATACGGCGGTTCGCCTGCTCACCATCATCTTCAAAAAACACATCCAGCCCAACGGCTTTGAACAGCATGATGGAATCCTTATCTCCAACGACACCCATTTTAGCCATACAATTCACACAGCCTCTCTTGGATTACCGAATCATCCAGTCCGTTGCGCTTGACCGTCACAATCAGGCGGACAGCTTTCGCTTCACGATCTCTTGCAAGCAGATACCCCAGAACCGGATAGATGGAAAACATATCGTGCTTATGGTCTTTGACTAGCGTGAGCAGATAATTGTCACGCTGCCGTTCCAAAGCGCCAATGCTCCCCGTCTGCTGCATTTCAGCCAGTCCAGCCGCAATTGCCGTGCGCGCCGTGCTCTCAATCAGGATGTGATTGAGAGAATCAGCTGAAAGCTCGTATGCCGCCAGAAGCTCCGAAAGCCCGATGCCGCCCTTCGGCAGATACACATTTCTGAGTTCCTCCCGAGCTGCACCGGTTGCCCGCATCCGAAGGAATGTGATGACGTTGTCAAAATCGCAAAGAGCCTTGAAGTAGGTCGATGCAAACGCATCCTTTTCCTGTTCGGCAACCAGCAAAGCGTGTTGCAGATATGCGCGATCCAACGTGATGCTGACGCTCTGCGGCGCCACCTCGACCTTGAGCTGTCGTTCCAACGCATTCAGTGCTTCCGAAATTGTTTTCGGAAGGCAATGGTAATCCTGATCGGATACAGCGCGAAGGAGCGCGTCCCGATCAATCAAACCGCCCGCTTGCAGCTCAACGCCGGACAAGCCGCCTAAGAGGCGCGCCTTAATCAGGACTTTGAGGTTCTGGATGTCGGTCTGGAGCAGAAACAGGTCCGTAATTGTGGGCTTTGGAGAGAGTTCACGGATTTCCGCAGCGGTCTGTATGCGAACGTTGTCGATCATACGCTCACAGTCAGCCGGCGTCGCGTCCGGTATGTTGCCATACCGGACGTCCAGCAGAATTCGCATCGCATCCTCAAGGGAGCCTTCCGCCATCCGCTTGACCGTTTGCTGATCCAAAAGCCCCTTTGAAAGCGCACTGATCCGTGCGCATGCATAGGGAACGCTTTGTTGTGGCATTCGCCTTCCTCCAAATCAATCGAATAACAGGTTTGCGACCGCAGTCTCTTCCGCATCGCGCAGTGCCGAGAGAACTGCCCGGAACGAGCAATCCTTCTCATACCCACGCCCCACCAACAGGAACCCGCCGTCAAACGGCGCATCCTGCTCCGAGAGAGTGAGATCGACCGAGTTCATAGTTGCCAGAATAGCCGCAATCTGCTGCCGATCCGCCTTGGCCGGAAGAACGGTTTCCCCGCCCTCAGCCTCCGCTGCCAGCAGTCTTTTGCAGATTTCACCGCGCTTATTCTCGTCTAGCGCACAGAGCGCATCATAACTCCTTGAAAACACGACGTCGATCAACGCACGCTTTTTTTCCAAAGCCGCTTTTTTGCCGTCGATCGAAGCACGCGTCCTGCTGCCATCAAGAACGCTCTGCACGGCCGTTTCACGCTTCTGCTCAAAATCTTGGCGCATGGCGTTGAGCTTTTGAACGTTATCGGCCGAAAGCGTCATTGCGGTTGCATTTGCTTCCGAAAGCGTCTGCTCCGCTGCGCTGCGCGCATCGGTCAAGATTCGCTCCGCCAGCTTATTCGTGCCGGTTTTGTTCATTTCCATCTCATTTATTCTCCCGTTTTGTTTAGCCAACGACAACGCCATTGACCAGCAGGAAAGAGATCAGAAGAGCCAGAACCGCATAGGTTTCGACCATGACGGTCATCAGCATCGCTTTGCCCTGCTCCTCCGGCTTTTTGGCGATCATGTTGATACCGCTCGCCGCAACCTTGCCCTGCGCGATTGCAGAGATCAGGCCGCCGATGGCGATGGGCAGCGAGGCCATCAAAAGCGCAAAGCCGTTCGTGGCGGAAATGGCGGAACCGCCCGAGAGCAAGCCGGCCTTCGTTGCGATAACGAACGCAATCAGCAGACCGTAAATGCCCTGCGTGCCAGGCAGCAGCTGCAGAAGCAGGCAGGAACCGAAGCGATCCGGATCCTCAGAAACAACACCCGCTGCGGACTGACCCGCAATGCCTACACCCAACGCACTGCCTGCGCCGGCCAGACCTGCCGCAAGAGCTGCACCAAGAGCTGCAAAAACGATACCCCATTGAACTTCCATTGTGATGTTCCTCCTTGTAAATTGTGATGTACTTGTTATAAATAATCAGGATGCTTTGTCCGTTAAGCGGACATGCCTGGTGTTATAGCCAAGCGGCTTAAACATGGTGCCGCCGGTCTCATAGAATTTTCCGTAGAATTCCACATACTGCAATCTTGCGCAGTGGACGAACGCGCCCAGCGTGTTGATCGCGAGGTTAAACAAGTGCAGCGCGATCAGCAGCGCCACGGCAATCAGGATGCCCAAGATCTTCAGAATGATATTCGGCGATCCGGTCAGCATGGAGCAGAGGTCATTGAACACCGAGGCGATAACGCCGGTTGCAATACCGAGCGCAAACAGACGTGCATAGGACAGAATATCGGAGAGATAGCTGGTGACCTGATACAGTTCACCAAGACCGGAAACCGTCCGCGAAAGCACGTTCTTTTTGGCGCGTCCCTTGAACAGCAGGATCATTGCCGCACCGGCTATGACCATGACCAGTCCGATCGTTCCGATCACAGCGGGCAATCCGGCTGCTACCATCGGTACCGCAAACAAGATAAACCCGACGATGATCAGGATCCAAGAGAGGTTATCAAAGATCGCCGTCTGCCAATCGCCCTTTGTAAACGACATTTTGATCTTCAGACCGAGGCCGCACAGGATGTGCAGGACGCCCAATCCGAAGCAGAGAACCAGCATCATGATCGGATCCGTCATGGGGTCGACCAGAATCGGGAACAGGTTTGGCGTGCCGAGAAGGGTGTCGAAGTCGAGCCCGAAGAAAGTACCCGTCAAAACGCCCCAGACGATTGTGGAAATACCGCCCCAGAACAGCACTCGAGCAATGCCGCCGGACATGCCGCTCGGCTTCTTAAGCCTACAATACAGCCAGCATCCGATCGTCAGCAGGATGCCGTACCCCGTGTCGCTAAGCATCAATCCAAACAGCAGTACATACCAAGGCGCCATATAGGGCGTTGCATCGAGTCCGTACGGATCGGGTCTTGAATAGAGATTCGTGACCTCCTCAAACGGTTGTACAAAGCTGTTGTTACGCACGACCGAGGGCGGAACCTCGTCTTCGTTCGGATCGCGCACCGCAAAGTAGCAGGCGTCTGTGACGCTGTTTACGGCTTTTTCCACATCGGCAACGCGATCCTCCGGTACCCAGCCCTCCAGTTCAAACGTGGAGGTGGTTTGAGCAACGGAGGCAATTGCGGCCAAACGATCCCGTTCGATAACAGCGGCATCGTATGCGCCGGCAATCGCATCCTGATAGACGCCCTTTGCCGAAAGCTGCTCTACAAGACGATCCAGTTCCTTCTGCAGATCGGCGTTCTCCTTCTGCAGGCGGTCAATCGCCTGACGGGGTGTGCCGGGGAGCTTCGGGAATGCAAAATCTGTCCAGTTCAGAGATTTGAGAAAATTGCCGATGGACTTTGCGTCTGCGGCCGCACACGCAACCATGATCGGTCGGATGGCGCCATCGTTATACAGTTGATACTCGATCGCATCCGCCTGCTCCTCCAGCCGCGGCAAATCTGCTTCCGCAAGCATGCCCGGGAAATACCGAATTGCCTTTGACTTTCTATAGTCCTGCATATCGGCCGGAAAATCGATCCAAGGCAGAAGCGATTCGATGGCGGACGCATTCTTCTCCATTTCGGAATGCATTCTCGACAGCTCCCGCTGGTACTGCTCCAATTCCGCGCTATGTTGCAGGGCCTCGGGCAGCTCACCTGTGATTTGCGGCAGCGTTGCCTCCGGCTTCGGCGTCAGGAGCCCCCTCTTCGCGCCATAGGGCTTAAGGATCTTCAGCGCTTCGGCAAGCCGCTGGACGCGATCATCTGCGGCACTGAGCTGCTCCGCATCAAACGACGCGTTCTCGTTTCGAAGAACTTCCACGGCGCCGAGCGGCTGCAACGCCTGCAAAATTGCCTGCTCATCCGCTTTGTGTGCGACCAATGTCAGTCGCTTCATTTGTACAATCATGCGATCTCCTGCACCTTCTGCATCAGATAATTGATTGCCTCATCGACCCGATGCTGCGCGTTTGCACATTGCGCGTCTGCCGCTGTCAGCAGCTCCTGCTGAATGGCCTGCGCCAGTTCCTTGCCATCCTCCTCGGCCTTTTCGAGAGCGGCACGCGTTTTTTCCCGCTCCTGATCGGCAAGACGAACGGCCTCTTGTTCCGCATCGGCACGCGCTTTTTGAATCAGCTCGCGCGATTCGGCCGCTGCGCTCTGGCGAATGGCTTCCGCCTCTGTTTCTGCGTGTGCGATTTCTTCAATGATCGAACGCATTTGGCACCTCCTACAATAGAATTGAATGTCTCAGTAAAAGTCACGAAAACCGTATTGATATAAAAATATGAATTTGTTTAAGAATATAAACCTCCCGCGGCGATATGTGCATCACCGCAGGAAGGGCTCTAGTGTTTCGTTACAAAAGAAGTTTACTTGGTACCGAAAAGACGATCGCCCGCGTCACCAAGACCGGGGACAATATAACCGTGGTCGTTCAGACGTTCATCGATGTTTCCAACGTAAATATCTACGTCGGGATGTGCTTTCTGCATGGCCTCAATGCCTTCCGGCGCAGAAATCAGACAAACAAGGCGGATGCTCTTTGCTTTCGCTTCCTTCACAATGCGGCAGGCTTCGATCGCAGAATTGCCGGTTGCAAGCATGGGGTCTACAATGATAACATCTCTCTCTTCCACATCCGGGGGAAGCTTGCAGTAATAACCGGTTGGCATCAGCGTGTCCGGATTGCGGTAAAGTCCAATATGACCAATCTTTGCATTGGGGAGCAAGCTCATCATGCCGTCCGCCATGCCGAGGCCAGCGCGAAGAATCGGCACAACCGCCAACTTTTCATTCTCAAGAACCTTGACCTTCGCAGGACATACCGGCGTATTGACTTCTACTTCGCGAAGTTTCAGATTCCGCGTGACTTCATAGCCCATCAGCATCGCCAGTTCGGCAACCAGCTCGCGGAATGCCTTCGTTCCCGTCTGTTCATCCCGCAACAGGGACAGCTTGTGTTGCACAAGGGGATGATTGATTACTGTAACGTTCGACATAACGAACCTCCTTTATCTGTTCTCAAACTCAGTAATCTTCTGTACACGGCGCCGGTGGCGTTCGTTTTCAGGAAGCGCTCCGTCAAAACCCGTATGCAACCAGATCTGTATAATCTCTCTCGTTTTTTCAAAAGTCAACAGCTTTGCACTGAGCGCAAGGATATTTGCATCATTATGGCGGCGGGTCATTTCCGCAGAATAGGGGTCGCTGCAAAGGGAGCAGCGAATGCCTTTGACCTTGTTTGCCGCGATGGACATCCCGATACCCGTTGTGCAGATGAGAATGCCGCGCTCAAAACGGCCCTCCGCAACCGCCTCGGAAAGCGGGAACGCAACGTCGGGATAATCCATACTGGAGCGATCAAAACAACCGAAATCGCTTACTTCATATTCCATCGACTTCAGCCAAGCGGAAATCTCTTCCTTACGGTCATAACCGCCGTGATCACAGCCAATTGCAATTCTGTTGATCTGGTTTTCCATGCTTACCGACGCTCCGTTATACAACAATAATGCGAAATCCTGCTGCGCGCAGCAGACGGTTCATATAGGCCATGCCCGCATTCTCTGCCGGGATTCCTTCCGCTAAGATGCAGTCCGCATGATTGTCCATCTCCCTCAGAGAGGCAAACAACGATGCGCAAAGCGTCTCCGGATGATTTCTATCCCCAAGTATAACACACTTTTTTTCAAGATAAAAGTCTTTTGTTTGCTCTGTAGCCGCAATTTCACATTTTTTTCCCTGCAATTCCAGTGTGGAATAGAGCGCAGAGATTTTTTTTGCCGCATTTTCAGGATCGCCGCTTACAACGATCACCTCGGCGTTCGGGGCATAATGCTTATACTTCATGCCGGGAGAAGCGGCAACCTCCCCCTTTTTCAGCGGTGCCAACACGCTGGGTGCCACATGCACCTCGCCCGCCACGGCCGCAAGCATCTCGCGGGTAATCGCTCCGGGCCGCAGAATCGTAGGCTCGCCGACAAGCGAAAGCACGGTGGACTCTACACCGTACCGGCAGGCGCCGCCGTCAAGAATCAGAGGAACGCGGCCATTCATATCATGAAGCACATGCGCCGCGCTGGTGGGGCTCGGCTTTCCGGACAGATTCGCCGACGGCGCGGCAATCGGTACACCGGCCTTCTCTATCAGCAGCTGTGCGGTTCGGTTTGCCGGCAGGCGAACCGCCACCGTATCCAAACCGCCCGTCACCTCGTCCGGCACCCTGTCGCTTCTCTGGGCGATCAGCGTCAGCGGGCCCGGCCAAAATGTATCCATCAGCCGGTATGCCATATCGGGAACCCTGCTCCAAAGGGAGCGGACCTGCTCTTTTTGGGAGATGTGCAGGATGGACGGATTATCCGTAGGCCTGCCCTTTGCCGTATAGATCGCCCGCACCGCTTCGGGGTTGAAGCCGTTTGCGCCAAGACCGTAGACCGTCTCGGTGGGGAACGCAACCAGACCGCCCTCTGAAATGATCTGAGCGCCGCGGGCTGCCCCCAATTCCGGATCGAATATGGTTGAGATAACCTCCGTATTCATTGCTGCGTTACCCCTCTTTGCTCGCCAACTGCTTTGCGCGCTCCGCCACGATCAACGCATCGATCAATTCATCCATATCTCCATCCAAAAACTGCTCCAGCTTATAAAGCGTCAGTCCGATGCGGTGATCGGTCACGCGACCCTGCGGAAAATTGTAGGTGCGTATGCGCTCGCTCCGATCGCCGGAGCCAATCTGATTCCGCCGTTCGGAGGCCAGCGCCGCATCCTGTTGTGACTGATAGTAGTCAAAAAGGCGGCTCTTGAGCACGCGCATGGCCTGCTCCTTATTTTTTAACTGCGATTTCTCGTCCTGACACTGCACGACGATTCCGGTCGGCAAATGCGTAATGCGAATTGCGGATTCCGTTTTATTGACATGCTGACCGCCCGCGCCGCTCGACCGATAGGTATCGATGCGCAAATCGGCATCCCGCAATTCAATCTGAACGTCATCCACCTCCGGCAGCACCGCAACCGTCGCAGCGCTGGTATGGATCCTTCCCTGCGATTCCGTCTCCGGCACGCGCTGCACGCGGTGCACGCCGCTCTCATACTTGAGGCGGCTATAGGCGCCGCGGCGGCCGCCAAGGGAAAGAACGATTTCCTTTACACCGCCCATATCCGTCATATTGGACGAAAGATATTCCACCCGATAGCCGTTTCGTTCCGCATAGCGCAGATACATCCGCAGCAAATCAGCGCCAAAGAGCGAGGCCTCGTCTCCGCCGGTGCCGGCGCGGATTTCGAGGATGACGTCGCGATCGTCATTCGGGTCCTTGGGCAGCAGCAGCGTATGCAGCGCCTCCTCCTGCTTGGCCGCGAGCGCTTCCTGCTCGCTTAGCTCCGCATGTACCAGTTCTTTCATCTCTGCATCGAGGTGCTCATTCAGCATGGCGCGGCACTCGGCAATGGTGTCCAGCGTTTTTTCATAGTCGTGCGCTGCCGCAGCCAACGCCTCCAAGGAAGCGTGTTCCTTGACCATCGCGCGCCAAGACCCCATATCCTCCATGGCGTCGGGAGCGGCAATCTGCTGCGAAAGCTGTTCATATCGCTCGCAAATGGTTCTGAGCTTTTCCAGCATAAAAGCCTACCGTTTATCCTTCCAATCAGAATTCGTGTTTTCAATCTGCAGCGCACGCGGCCTCGCTGCGTAATCATACAAAAGTTCAGCATTGTCGAACATGGCGGAAACCGCAGCCGCCTGCTCAAAGCCGATTTCCAGCAGCAGCACGCCATCCTTCTTCAAGTGCGCTTTATAGTCGGCCGCAATACGCCGATAAAATACCAGTCCGTCCTCCCCGCCGTCAAGTGCAAGTCGCGGTTCAAATGCAACCTCCGGCTGCAAGTGCTTCAGCTCCATCGCCGTCAAGTACGGCGGATTGGATACGATCAGATCAAACCGTTCCTTATCATCGAGCGGGGCAAACAGATCTCCGCGGCGAACGTCCAGATGGACAGCATTTTGCACCGCGTTTTCCTCTGTTAAAGCGCAGCAGTCCGAATGAATGTCCACAGAAACGACCTTCGCACCCGTCAAGCGGGCAACAGAGACACCAATACAGCCGGAGCCGGCGCAAACGTCGAGCACCTCGCGATAATCGCGCGCACGAACAAGACGAACCGCCCGCTCCGCCACGATTTCCGTATCGGCGCGCGGAATCAATACGCCCGGCCGAACCTTCATCGGCAGACCCATGAACGCCCACTCACCCAATATGTATTGAAGCGGTTCTCCGAGCCTGCGGCGCTGCAGCATCCGCTCGAGGGGATCGGACAAGGCGCTCGGCCATGGTCTGCCGCGCAAGGATGCCAGTACCGGCACAGTCGCATTCAAAAGATGAGCCACCATCAGCCGTGCTTCAAACGGCGCATCCTCCGGATCGATGACACGAAGGGATTGCGTTGCTTCACGGAGAACCGACCCGATTGTCATGGCTTTGGCTCAGAAACAGTATCCGCAGCAGCGGCGGATGCTTCCGAGCTTTCCGGCGCCGTCTCAGCGGCCGCCTTCGCCGTCGTGGGGTCCATCGCCAGGTGGAAGGCCGCAAGCGCTACCTCCAGCATCTTCAGATCCGGTTCGCGCGTTGTCAGGTATTGCAGTCCCAAACCGGGCGCACGCACAATTTTTGCGATGATACCATCGCTTGCGGCGGCCAGCTTCAAGACCTCATAGGAAAGTCCGGCAACCAGCGGCAAAAAAATCAGCCTTGTAGCAAAGCGCAGAAAGAAATTCTCGCTGTACGGCAGCGCAGCAAAGAACAGGATGGAAACTGCCATCACGAGAAACAAATAATTGGTTCCGCATCTTGGATGCAGACGCGTAAAGCGCATGGCGCTCTCGGGCGTCAACTCCGCTTCATGCTCATAACAGGAGATCACCTTGTGCTCCGCACCGTGATACATGAAAAGGCGGCGGATATCCTTCATACAGGAGATGCTTACAAGATACAGCAGAAAGATCAAAAGCCGGATGCCGCCCTCGGTAAGACTTTTCCAAATGGTACGCGCAGCATCCTTCCACGGGATGAGCTGTGTCAAAAATGTGGGCAGAAAAAAGAACAGTCCGATTGCAAGAAACACCGCCAAAACTACGGCAACGGCCATCGTGATATCCATTGCGGATTTTCCCAGTTTAGCGGCAAGCCACTTTTCAAATTTGGATGGCTCCTCCTCTTCCAAATCTTCGCCAAACAGCTCGGCCGAATGCATGGTTACGCGCATACCGACCACCAGCGATTCGATGAATGCCACCACGCCGCGAATGACCGGAAAGCCGAGAAGCGTCCCCTTCTTTGCCTTGGTTGGCTGCTCCGAATACTCCGTAATGATGCTGCCATCGCTTTTCCGGACAGCGAGCGCCACGCCCCCCGCCGGATTGCGCATCATGACACCCTCCAGGACTGCCTGACCGCCAACTGCGCATCTCTTCAATTCGTCATACGCTCCTTCTTCAGTGTTTTATTATTATAGCATGCATGAACCGGACGGGCAATATGGGTTCTTGCAGCGACTTGTGTGCGGGCTTGCGCCGTCTGTAGATACCATTAACACCCAAAACAAGCGCAGCGGGCACGGTAAACCGGCCCGCTGCTTTTTACCAATACAGCCAACGGTGTGACTCTTACTCCACTTCATCCAACCGGGAGGTGCAGTGCGGGCAGCGGGTTGCGTCGTCCGCGATTTCCGTTCTGCAGAACGGGCAAAGTCTCGGTTCTTTGGCGGGTTCCGCGGCGGGTACTTCCTTGGCAGGCCGTTTCAGCTTGTTGAGCACCTTAAGCAGGAAGAAAATGCAGGCGGCAATCAACAAAAAGTCGATGACGACGGAAACAAAGTTACCGTACGCGAGTGTTGCAAAGCCTGCTGCTTGTGCGTCTGCGGCTGTAGCAAACTGCGTGCCGTCCCCATTCATCACCCAGAACAGGTTCTCAAAGTTCACCCCGCCAACCAGCAGGCCGATCACCGGCATGAACAGATCGTTTACCAATGAGGTCACAATCTTGCCAAACGCGCCGGCAATCATAACGCCGACGGCCATATCCATCACATTTCCCTTAAACGCGAACGCCTTAAACTCTTTCCACATGGCATTTACCCCCATCATAAATTCTTTTCGCCTATTTTAACACATTTTCTGCTCAACCGCAACGGGGGCGCAAGCAGATCACACATGCGGAACGGTAAAACGAAACACCACGAAATCGCCTTCGTTTTCGGCGCTGATTGTTCCGTCAAGCCGCAGCAATATCTCTCTGGCAATTGCAAGTCCGAGTCCCGTTCCGAGTCCCGTATGCGATTTATCGGCTTTATAAAAACGCTCAAAAATATGCGGCAGATCATTCTCTTCGATATGACCGCTGTTGCGCACCTCCACGATCAAATCCTTCTCGCTCGCCGAACAGGTAAGGAGCACTTGTCCGTCGTCGCTCGCATACTTAATCGCATTGTCCACAAGCGCTACGAGAACCTGCTCAATCCGGTCCCGGTTTGACAGGCAGGCCGGAACATCAACCGCCTCATACCGCAGCTCGATGTCGCTATAGGATGCGGTGACGCGCATTCTTTCCGCAACCTGGCGAAGCAATTCGCTCATGTCGAACGCTTCGCGTACCAGCGCAACGCTGCCGGACTGAAGGCGCGAAAGTTCCAGCAGATCATTGATCAGGCGGGAAAGCCGCAGAGATTCGCGCAAAATGTATCCATAATAGCGTGATCTGTCCTCCTCGGAATGGATGAGGCCATCATTGAGCGTCTCTGCGAGGCTCCGAATGGAGGCAATCGGCGTGCGCAGTTCATGGCTCACATTGGCCACATACTCTCTGCGCGTCTGCTCCAACCGTTCCGCCTCCGTAACATCCCGAAGCAAAACAACGATCCCGGGTTTACTGCCGCTGCTGATCTGTGAGCTGGCGCAGGCCACATGAACGATCCGATCCGCGGCATGAAACTGGTTTTCGACCGGCTGCGCAGAGGAAACGGCCTTGACAAAATCATCCCGGAACCGCTCTGCAATCGTCTGGGCGGAAAATGCGCCGCCGCAATCCGCCATCAGCCGCTCCGCAGCCGGGTTGCAGAAGGTAACGGTCTTTAGGTCGGCGTCAAACGCGACCACACCGTCCCCAATTCCCTCCAGAATCGCCGAAAGGCGATTGCGCGCGAGCACAAGGTCGCCAATCGTGACCGACAGCGCGCCCGACAAATGGTTGAGCGCACCGCTCAACTGTCCGATTTCGCCCGGATAGCTTTCGTTTGCACGGGCGCCGAAGTCGCCGCCGGCCATTTGCTTGGCGACCTCTGTCATCTGCTGAATGGGCGAGGCGATACGCCGGGAGCCGAAATATGCGGGCAGCAGCATGACAGCCGCAGCAATGCAGGCGCTTATCGGCATCGCCCAAAGCAGCTGACGGACGGACGCGCGTACCTCCGCCGCATGCTTTGCAAGAACAACCACGCCATTGACCCGGTGCAGATTATCGTATACGGGAACACCGACTGCGATCAGACCCTTCTGCCATATGACATTCGTGACCTGCTCGCCGTTCATCAACACGTCGGCAACGATCTTCTGGTGAGCCGCGCCCGGCGCATCGCCCGTATCCTCCTTTGACCAGAGCAGCGGCGCGCCTTGCGCGTCATAGATATATACGCGCGCGCCCCGAAGCTCGGACGCCATAAAGGCATAGAAGGAATCAAAAAGGATCTCCCGGTTCATCTGCTTGGAGCAAAGATAGGACAGCGAAACTGCGCGGGAGAGCAGATCGTCCGCAACGCGATCCGAGAGCACATGAACGGAGGAGAAGCCATACAGCAACCCCGTCAAAACCGCTGTCAAAAGACAAGCGCATAATAGATAAAGCAAGAGCTTTTTGAAAAAAGAGCCGCGCATCATTCCGTTAAGCCAAACTTATAACCTACGCCATAGACCGTGCGGATGCCCCACTTGCACTCCGAGGCTGGCATTTTCTGTCTGATCCGCTTGATCTGCGTATCAACCGCGCGCGTATCGCCAAAGTAGTCATATCCCCAGACCTTGGAAAGAATCTGTTCCCGCTCAAACACCCGTCCCGGATTGGATGCAAGCAAATACAGGATTTCTACCTCCTTCGGCGTAAAATCGACCTGTTTTCCGCCAATGCGCACCTCATAATTGGACAGGCTGATCTCCAGCTCGTCCATACGAATGGTCTTCCCCTGGCTATCCTCCGGCGCCGCGCTGGTTCTGCGCAGCACCGCTTTGATCCTGGCGAGCAGTTCACGGGCCGAAAACGGCTTCACAATGTAATCATCCGCACCGAATTCCAGCCCAAGAATGCGGTCGATCTCCTCCCCCTTTGCCGTCAGCATAATGATCGGAACCGAGCTGGACTTACGGATCTCCTTGCAAACGTCGGTACCGCTTATCGCCGGCATCATCAAATCCAGAAGGATCAAATCGGGATTTCCTGTTTTGGCCATTTCCAGAGCCTGCAAGCCATCAAAGGCGGAAATATGTTCAAAGCCCTCATTATCCAAATATGCGCACAGGGTTTCATGGATGATAGGCTGATCGTCACAGATCAGTATTCTTGGCGCCTTTGCCATGTCGGCACCTCCTCCGTTTTTTTTGATTATAATACAGAAAAAAGCGCATGTAAATCATGCGCGATACCTTGTCATAATTGTCCATGATTGTTCCAAAATTCAGTATCAATTTGAGGATAAACCGGAGATTTCCGAGCAAAAGCTGCAATAGGCGTCTGCCATCAGCAGGCATGTGTATTTCAGATATGCCGTAAACGCTGCCCGATCCTCCTCGCTCAGCGCCTGGGCTTTGGCCAGTTGTGCCTGAATAGCGCGGCAGCAGTCCGTCAACGACACGAGAACGGCCTGATCGCTGGAAGCTGCGGCAATCTGCGCCAGATAGGATTCGGCCTTGCTGTTAAGCGATGCAATGCTTGCCTTGCCCTCCGAAACGGAATACTGTTCGCGATCAAAATCGATCACATAGGTGCACAACTCTTTTTGCATCTCAATCAGTCCCGACAGAATGCTCTGCAATGCCGCGACCTGCGCCTCCGTACCGGAGACGATCAGTTTGCTGGTTTGTGCGGACATGGTGTAGGAAGCGCTGTCGAGTCCCTCCGCCTGCAATCGGGCCCGAACCTGCTGCAAGTCCGAATCCGATGTATATGCGGCGGCCAGAACCCGGTATCGGTCCTCCTCTTTCATAATATACCCCGCCGCGCCAAGCGCCTGCAGCGCTGCCGACTGGTTTTCCGCATTGTCCTGCGTGCTGTAAACGCCCATCTGCAGCGCATGGCAGGACAGTGCCGGAAGCTCCAGCAGCTTCGACGTTGCTGCTGCCGCGGTTCCCTGATCGGGCTGCTCCGCTCTTCCGCCGTCCAACACGCCGTCACCCACGCCCAGTGTCGAAAAAACCGGCGCGACCAAATGCTCGGCAACCCATGTGCCGGCGTCTGAAAAGCCGACCAAGTAGATCACAGCCGCCGATACGAGGAGAATGCAGAGAGCGGCGCCGGGCAGCGTGCCCCGCCGGTAAGGTGTCTGCATCGTGCGTCTTCGCTGTCTGTATTCCATAGGATGTCACCCCCG
Source organism: Clostridiales bacterium (assembly GCA_019416935.1). Classification (GTDB taxonomy): domain Bacteria; phylum Bacillota; class Clostridia; order Christensenellales; family CAG-138; genus Aphodomorpha. The sequence goes on from DXWI01000006.1 coordinate 20,246, forward strand.
CCTATGCCTGTTTATACATATGCATTGGCGAGGGCAAACAGACTATTGCTTTCTCCGGCCACGGATTTTGGGATGTTTGGGCGCAATCACCTCATAGGGGGCGTCCTCCGAGTTCTGCGCTCCTGCATGTTCGGGCTGCGAATCCCCCTCCGAGTAGATCACATTGGAAGAACTCGGCCCAAGTGCGATGGCATTGCTCACATACTTTTTCAGGGTGAAGTGAAAGCTGGTTCCAACGCCGACCGTGCTCTCCACATCGATATGCTCGCCGAGTTTGCTGATAATCTGCTTGGCAATGGAGAGTCCCAAGCCTGTGCCGCCCTCCTTGCGCGATTTATCGACTTTATAGAACCGCTCAAACAGGTGCGGCAGTTCTTCTGCAGCAATGCCGCAGCCGGTATCGGTCACCGAAACGATGATCACTTCTCCAGCGGTTGCAGAAATGGTGATGGTTCCGTCCTTTGGCGTATAGCGCATGGCGTTATCAATCAGAATCACAAGCACCTGTTCCACCCGATCCCGGTCGGTCAGCGCATAGGGCAGATTCTGCGCATCCAGCACAAGGTGGATGCCCCTCTGTGTTGCCTCATGCCTGTAGTTCTCCTGAATCTCGCCCAGAAGCTCCTCCAGATCCACAGCACTGAGCTCCATGTATTCCGTGCCGGATTGCAGTCGTGAGAGCTGCAGCAAATCCGTGATCAGTCGCGAGAGACGCACCACCTCATGCATCATGATCTGGTAGTAGCGCTGCCGCGTTTCCTCGTCCTTCACCATGCCGTCCGCCAACGGCTCCAGCAGACCGCGCACCGCGGTCAGGGGTGTCCGCAATTCGTGGCTGACATTGGCAACGTAGTCGCGGCGTGTCTGCTCCAGCCGTTCATACTCCGTTACGTCCTTAAAAAGCCCCACAACCCCGGTGCAAACATCGTTTTCATCGGTCACGGGAACAATGGAAATCCACAATTTCCGATCACCCGGCATTTGGTAATGGAGCGTCTGCGCTTCACGGCTATCAAACACCTCGCGGAATGCACCCCAAACGCTCTCATCCGGCACCAGATCCATGGGCGTGTTGACCGTTACCGCACCAAACATGCTTTTAAGCGCCGGGTTATAGTGTGTCAGACATCCCAAACGATCAATGGCCGCAACGCCATCCGTAAAGCTGGAAAGAATGTGGTTGAGCTGTCGTTTTTCGCTCTGCAGCTGATAGATTGTTTGCGAGAGCGTTTCGCAAAGCGTGTTCAAAGCGCGTGCCAGTATTCCCGCTTCACCGGCCGCCGTTTCATCGGCCCGCGTATCAAACCTGCCCTTTGACATCGCGATGGCGACATTGGCCATATCGCTGAGCGGGCGAGAGACGCGGTTCGTGCTGTAAGCAGCGAGAAGCATAATCAGAGGGAGAACAACGAGAATGGTCAACGCAAGCGCATCGTTCAGCTGAGAAAACGCCGATTGTATCTGCTTGATCTGCTTAATGATGAAGATGCCGCCCGTCACATTGCCGTTCGCATCGCGGATGGGCACGCCGACACTGATGGCATTTTCTCCGTTGAGCAACTGCAGATGGTCGTTTTTAACCGTTTGTCCTCTGAGCACATTTTGCTTTTCCGCGTCGAAGTACGCGCCAAAGTCGCCGACCTCGACATCGCTTCCAATGAAGCTCGCAATCAGTGTTTTTCCCAGCTCATCGGCAATCAAAATGGCGGATTTGCTTGCAATGGTCTGCTTATCGATCAGACGGTTGAATCCATCCTCGGTCAGATTTCCGTTTTTATATTCCTCATAGATCTGGCGCGAAATTTCGGCTTCCGGTTCCAAATTCGTGATTTCCATGGTGATATAGATGCTCTTGCCCACATAAGCATATGCTGCAAGCGATACGACATTCGCCAGCAGCAATGCAATCACCAATATGACAAGAATGCGCCAGAAAAAAACGCTGCGAACGGAACTCATTCTACCTCAAACTTATAGCCCACGCCATAGATCGTTTTGATGCTCCAGCCAAGATTTGTAGAATCCAGCTTGGCACGGATGCGTTTGATATGGGTATCGACAGTTCTGGTCTCCCCGGCAAAATCATATCCCCAAACGCGCGAAAGAAGCTGCTCGCGCGTAAACACCTGTCCCGGATTGGACGCAAGCATGTATAGGATTTCGATCTCCTTCGGCGTACAGATGACGGGCTCGCCGCGAAGCGTAACGGTATAGCTTTTCAGATCGATGACCAAGCCATTATAGGAAATGACATGGCTGTCCGTCTTCGGCTGCTCGCTGGTGCGGCGCAGCACGGCTTTGATGCGGGCAACGACCTCCCGCGGGCTGAAGGGTTTTACGATATAGTCATCCGCGCCGAGTTCAAGGCCGACAATACGGTCGATCTCCTCACCCTTGGCCGTCAGCATCAGAATGGGCAATTGTGAGCTTTTGCGGATTTCGCGGCAAACCTCGATACCGGACATCTTCGGCATCATGATATCGAGCACGCAGAGCACAATCTCCGGCGTAATCATGGAAAGCGCTTCCTGTCCGTCAAAGGCATCGACCGGCTCAAAGCCTTCCGCTTTCAGGTAGATCCCCAGTGCCTCATGGACGATCTGGTCGTCATCCGCAATAAGAATTTTCTGTGCCATTCCGATTTCCTCCAAAGTTCTGTGTTTGTCCTTTTTCCTCAGTATAGCATGCAAAAGCCATAAAATCGAGCGATTATGACGGTTTCACCAAATGTTCACCAAGCGCTATCGCATCCCGCTCCATGACCTCGAGCAGCGCGCGATTATAGATGCCGCTTGCCGGATGATACAGCGCAAACAGCGTGAACGGCAGCGAACCCAGCAAAAGCGGGATCGGCTTTCCGTGCAGCGCGCCGATCGTATCCGGCGCCCGGCCGCAGAGCTGCAGCACGGCGCGAAGCGGAACGTTGCCGAGCGTAACAACCGTTTGCGGCGCTATCGCCGTCAGCTCGTCCGCCAGCAGCGGCAGCGCGGCCGCAATTTCCCGCGGGCCCGGCGTTCTGTTCCGCACGCTGCGTTCGCTCCGCACGACCGGCCGGTATTTCACGACGTTCGTCGTGTAGACGCCGGCCCGTTCGATGCCCGCTTGTTCGAGCAGCAAACCCAGATACCGTCCTGCCCTTCCAACGAAAGGGCGGCCCTGCCGCGTTTCCTCCGCGCCCGGTGCCTCGCCGATCAGCATGGCTGCGGCATGCGGATTCCCATCGCCGAAAACCGGGGTTGCGTACTCGCCGGCGGGCGCATCCCCCTTGCTGAGCAGGCCCAAGCGGGCGCGGTCTATTGCATATCGTTTTTGCAGATCCATATCAATCCAGCGGATACGCTCCTTTGATCTGTTCAAAATCGTTTGCCAGCGCTGTTACGAGCGGCTCGATCTCCGCATAGACGTACCCCGTCAGAGTCGTCTGCAAAAGCGCTATATCGTTTTGCAGCGTTGTCCGGGAGGTTTCATCCAGCGCAGTCGCCGCATCCAGATAGGTCTGCACCTGCGCGATCAGCTGCTCCGCCCTCGTTTTCAGCTCAAAAATAGCGAGCGAACTGTCGGAGTGCAGGGTACACGTCGGCAGAGAGGCAAGATACGCGTCCGCAGTCAAGTCGGTTCTCTCCGCGTTCGGCAGGCCCTTGAAGAAATACTTATCCTGAAAGCCATAGAACTGGGAGTCTGGCCGCACAAGTGTTTTATTGACCGACTGCACCGATTCCGCCGGACAGAACTGGGTAGCCAGCGCGCCGGATTGCGAGCACACCGAGATCGTTACATGCATATCGCAGTACTTGGTCGGCCGGCTTGCCGCGACGAACCAGTCTGTCACCGGCTTATGATCCTCATCGTCCCTGCAGGCATCGGTTGCAAGCAGACCGGAAACCGAGCACACCGTACACTTGACGAGTCCCAGCGACGTTGGATCCGCATCGATGATCTTCTTATCGTCCAGCGATTCATGGATCTTCTCCATGAATGCTTTCCAGAGCGGCGCGGCATAGGCGCCGCCGTCCGCCCCCTCCTTCAGCTTATTGGATGGGTAATCGTGGCCGATCCAGACGCTTGCCGCATAATAGGGCGTCATGCCGGCAAAATACACGCTCGCATAGTCCGAGTTCGTACCCGTTTTTCCGGCGACGGTCATGCCTTCGATTTTCGCCTTGGTACCGGTGCCGGATTTTACGGCGTCGGTGAGCATATCGACGAGAAGATATGCTGTGGATTCCTTGAAAACGCGATGCGTATCGCGCACTGCGTCGGCGTCAAGAATGACGTTGCCATCCGAATCAAGCACCTTGGTAAACGAAAGCGCTTCGCGATACACGCCGCCGGACGCAACGGTGCCATAGGCGGCTGCCATCTGGATCGGGGTCAGGCCGGATGTGCCGAGCGCAAGCCCCGCACCGTCTTTATTGATTTTCGATTCCGTCGCGCCAAGCTTTACAAGATAGTCCGCAGCAACATCCACCCCGACATACTGCATGAGCACGCGGGCGGCCACCACGTTTAAGGACGACATCACGCCGCGGCGAACCGTAACCGGGCCATAACGGCTTCTGAGTCCGCCGGACGGATATCCCTTTTGCGTATTCCAGCCCTCAATGGCGCCGTCCATATTGGCGACGATCGTTGCGGGGGATACGCCCAAATCCAAAGCGGGGCCATAGACCGAGAGCGGTTTAATGGAGGAGCCGACCTCTGTGTAGCTCTGGTAGGCACGGTTTTGTCCGCGCCGGATCAACGGCTCATCGCGGCCGCCCACAACCGCGCGCAGTTCTCCGGTATGGTAATCCAACACTACCGCAGCAGCCTGCGGTTCCTTGATGGTGATCACCGCGCCGTCCGCCATGGTTTCCTCGCGGACCGCCTTGCTGCCATCGGCAAGCGAGGGATAGCTTTCCCAGCCGGACAACGTTTCCTGCACAGTATTCTGAACATTCGGATCCACGGTGGTATAGATATGGTATCCGCCGGTACGCAGTTCGTTTTCAATGGCATCGCGATTGGCTTTTGTATTCGGAAGATCGCGCTGCACAAGCAGATGTGAGACGACATCGTAGATTGCATATTCCACGAAATACGCCATATCGTACATCTTTTTCTGCTCGCTCTCCTCAATGATGGGAACCTCTTCCACCAGCGCAGCTTCATACTGCTCCCGGTTGATATACCCGGCCTGATACATGCGCGAAAGCACCTGATCCGTCCGGTTGTCGGTGATCTCCATTTTATCGCGCCGGTACATATTGCGACGCGGATTGTAGTTATAGGGGCTCTGCGTCAGACCAGCGAGCATGGCGCATTCACGAATGGTCAATTCCGGCAAATCCTTACCAAAATAATCCATCGCCGCCGTCTTGACGCCGTAATTGGATTCTCCAAGATAAATGTCGTTCAGATAGGCTTCCAGGATTTCATCCTTATCGATCATCTGCTCCAATTGCAGCGCAAGATACGCCTCCTGAATCTTCCGCTTATAGTTGCGCTGAGAGCCCAGAATTTTGTTTTTAATCAGTTGCTGCGTAATCGTGCTGCCGCCGGAGGAATTGCTGTTTCCAAGCACCTCCAGCGCCGCAGAGAACAGTCGTTTGAAGTCAACGCCGGCATGCTTGTAAAAGCGCACGTCCTCTACGGCGATAAAAGCGTTTTTCAGCATATCCGGGATGTTCTCCAGATCGGTCCAATCGCGGTATTCCACATCGGCGATGGACGTAATCAGCTTGCCGTTCATGTCATAGAGAAAGGACGTTCGGTCGGAAATCGTCAGCTGCGCAACGTCAATTTCCGGTGTTGTTTCGATATATGCTTTTCCGATTCCGAACACCAGACCAAGTCCCGCAAAGGCGACCACAACAAACGCAAAAACAAGCAGTTTGAGCGTTGTAAACAGAACCGCAAGCGCAAACGGCCGCGGCGGTTGATGCTTTTGAAACAACGGCTGTTTTTCCACCGGGGCGGTGCGCTCCTGTTCTGCAGCAGCCGATTCGTCAACAACCAGCTTCTTGCGCAATTTGGAAAAAAAACCACGGATATCTGCCATTCGTACAGACCCCTCCTTATATACTTGGGTAGTATACCATACTCGATTCGGCTTGTGTGGGATTCCCAAAAAAATTCATATTTTTGTACCGTATCGAAAATTCTTTCAAAAAGTGCTTTACAAATGCCTGCTGATACTCTATAATAGCAAATGCGCTTGGGGCATTAGCTCAGTTGGCTAGAGTGCCACACTGGCAGTGTGGAAGTCATCGGTTCGAATCCGATATGCTCCACCATAGGCCGGCAGTATGGGATCATGCTGCCGGTTTTTTATACCATGAAAACAGCGCCCCGACATACAGTCGGGGCGCTGAGCGTATTCGAGCAGCGATCAGCCGCCAAACAGATTTGTAATCCAGTCCCATGCCCGTTCAAAAAAGCCCGGTTCCGCCTCCGCATCGGCTGGGATCACCGGTTCCGGCGTTACGCTGGGGACATAAATGCTGTCCGTTGTGACAATAAACCGGACAGAGCCGACCGTCGTCTTCGGCTCGCCGGAGAAGCTCGTATACTCCGCGGCAAGTTTCAGCATAGCGTCCTTTCGGTCCAAAGCCAGTTGGATGCCGCTCATGTTCTCCTCCAGCGGTACCAGCCCTTCATTGTAGAATTTCCAGAGGCCGCTTCGCAGGCCGGAGGCCCCTTTTTCGAGGCCGTCAAGCCCTTCCTTCAACTGCGAACCGGCCGACGCCATTTGCTGCACGCCCGCATTGAGATCGCGCACGATGCCGAACAGGCGTTCTGCGGCCTGTCGAATTTCCGGCAGATGCGCTTTCAAGGATTGAAGCTGCTTTTTCGCGTTTTGGAGCTGCGCATCCATTCCGCCAAGCTCCTGATTCCACACCGCTTTGACCGCAGAGCGAATCTCTTGTTCTTGCTCCTCCGTCAGTTCGCCGGAAATGGCTGCGATCACGGCATCCGCAGCCGCATCCGCGCCGCCGGCCTGTATGTCGTCGTTCTTGTGTACCGCATCATCGATCGCCGCGCCTGCAGACGCGATGCCGTCATCCAGCTTTCCCTGCGCTTCCAGGACGGTTTCGGCAATCGGTCCCACCTTTCCCGCCAATTCCGACAGACCGGCGGCAAGCTCGCTCATGCCATCCGCCAGCTGCTGGACGCCCTTGGACAGGCTGGAACCGCCATAGGCTAGCTGCTGTCCCGCGTCGCCCAGGGTGGAAAAGCCGTCGACAGCCTCTTTCAGATCATCGATCCGATCCAAATCGCTTCCGTCGAAGATATCCGGCATCACGACTGCCATAATCGAGTCAAGAGAAAACGAGGTAACATCTGCCTCAAAGGACATGCTTTCGCTCAACTCGTCAACCGCTTCCTGCTGCAGATTATGCGCCAGTCCCGGGAAGTTCAGCCCAATGACCGACCGGCTGCCCGTTTCCGAAAGCACGTGTGCATTGGTGCATTGTACCGCCGAAAAATCGTCTGTCAGAGAGATAGACGTTACAATATTGAGCGGCGTATAGAGCGACAGCGGTCCGCTTTCGCTCTCTACTTCATTGAGCAAGAGATTTTTATAGGTAACGGTAACACGCACGTGCCCGCTTTTGCCCGCAAGCTGCTCGGGTTCGATGGCCTTGCCATCGAGTTCATAAGCAACCTCCATGGTGAAGGGCAATGCGTCATGCGCTTCGCCCTGATAACAGACGTCCTCCGCATTCGCATGGAAATGGTAAACGTCTCCCTTTTGAGACGGCGCTTCGTTGGAAAGAATGTTCTTGACGTTCGTCAAGCGGGCGGTATCCTCAATGGTTTCCCGTCCGTTCGGATTGACAATATACACGCTGGAGAGAATGGATTGCGGCTCCCCCGCCGCGGATGCGGTCACATAAACCGTTTCGCTGCGCTCCAAATCCGCGGTATCCGCCTCTGCAAGCGCAGAAACCGGCAGTACCGCCATCAGCAGCGCAAGTCCAAAGCACGCCGTATGTTTGAAAACAGTCGCTCGCATACCGGTCACCCGATCATTGCCGACAGGATGCCCACGGCACCGCCCGCCAGCATCAGTACCGCAAGCACAACGCAGAGAATCCGCACGCTTTTCTTCATGAAACCTTCTCCTCTAGTCCAATTATTCCGCGCTCTTCAACGACTCTACCATATCGATCGAGCGCACCTTCTTACGCATCATCAGATTGACAATTTGTGAGAATGCAACCGACAGCACAATGCTGTACACATAGCTCAATGGCTTGATATCCCGCACAAACATCACCATATCTACCTCGCAGGTGATGATGACGAACTGATGCAGAACTCTGCCAAGCAGCAATCCCATCAACGAGCCGATCACCGTTAACGCATTGTTTTCACGAAACACATACTCGTACATCTCACGGTCCGTGAATCCCAGAACCTGCAGCGTCGCCAGTTCTCTGCGCCGCTCCGTAATGTTGATGTTCGTCAGATTCAGCATGACGACAAATGAGAGCGCGGCAGCCGACAGAATCAAAATACCCACGACATAGTTGAGCACGCTCAGACTATCCCAAATGCTTCCGTACATATCGGAGAGGAACATCACCGTATACACGCGCTTATCGGACAGCAGTTTCTGCGCCCAGTATGCCTCGTTCTCCTCTTCAAGCCCGTCGATCTTTGCCATCACCGTATTGTACAGCAACGACTCGCCGATGGTTTTCTCATAGTAATCCGGTGCAAAGTAGGCATAGTGGTATACATAGTTTTCCGCAACGCCCGTAATCGGTACGTCGTATTCGTCCGCGCCGCTGACCAGATGCAGGGTGTCGCCCACCGACAATGAAAACTTTTCCGCCAGCTTTTTGGTGATCACAACCCCATCGCCGGACAGCGGTATGGGATTCCCATATCGGTCATGCAGCCGTACAAGCCGTTCAAACGTCGTTGGATCGTGCATGGAGAACATATGAATCTCCACCTGTTCGTCTGCACCCGACGCCCCGCCCTTGACCGTCTTATCGTAGCAATAGGCAATGTCGCCGATGGAGCCATCATTCTGCGCCTGCATGAGCTGCTGTATCGACTCAAGCGGCATGGCATCGTAGGTGTATGCCTGCACGTCCATCCGCCAAATCTCACCGAACTGCTTTTCCGCGATCCCATAAATGGAATCCGAGAGACCAAAGCCCGTCAGCAACAGCGCGCAGCTGCCCGCCAAGCCAATGACACTCATCCAAAACCGTTTTTTATAGCGGATGAGGTTTCTGACGGTGACCTTCGTCGTAAAGTTAAACCGTTTCCACAGCCATGTCCATCGCTCCAACAGGATGCGTTTGCCCGGTTTTGGCGCTTTGGGGCGCATGAGCATGGCCGGAACCTCGCGAAGCGCGGCAAAACTGACCAGAGCGGCCGACAGCGTCACGCAGCCGACAACGGCAGCGATGGAACCCGACGCGATATCCGGCCAATACGGCGTTTGAAAGTCCGGCAGCCGGTACATGATGCCATAGGCCGAACCGATAACCGTCGGGAAAATCCAAAACCCGATGAGGCTTCCCAGAATACTGCCGGACAGGCTGGCGAGGATCGCATACATTAGGTATTGCAGCACGATAGCCCGCTGCGAATAGCCAAGCGCCTTGAGCGTTCCCATCTGGATACGCTGTTCCTCCACCATGCGCGTCATGGTCGTGAGGGCGACCAGCGCGGCGACGATCAAAAAGATCAGCGGGAAAAAGGTTCCAACCGCGGCAATCCGGTCGGTATTGGCCGCATAATCCGCATAGCCGGGATTTGCCAAACGGGTTTGCACATACCATGTGGCGCTCGTTGTCTCGCCGTACGCTTCGATCTGCCGCACCACACCGTCGACCAGCCGCTCATATGCATCGGAAAAACAGTTGAGCTGCCCGGCGCCTTCGACCAGAATTTCAACCTGCGTATATCGCGCAGAAAACATCGCCATCATAGGCATGCGCGTACCCAGCTTTGCAATCGCATTGCCTGAGGCGTATGCAAACCCGTTGCTCTTTCCGCTGCCAATGGTGCTCGTTCCGCGATCAAAGGTCGAAATGTACTTGGGAGATTCTACAAAGCCCGAAACATACAGCTCGGTGCTGCCGCCGGATGTGGATAACAGCACGCGGTCGCCGATCGCATATGCGCCCTGAAAACTGCTGTCCAGTGCAATTTCATGATCGTTCTGCGGCAGACGGCCGGCGATCACCTCCAGGCCATTGACCCGAAACGGACCGGAATCGATGCCGTAATCCGGCAAAAGCTGCAAAGCGGCCGGATGCTCTATCAGCTGCGGAAACGGCAGGGAGATCAGGTGGATGTTGCTCTCCGTGACCTCGCCGGAGCTCGTCTTTTCTTCGGTTTCCCAACGCATCATCGCGTCCACGGTCATGACCGGCTCGGCAACCGCAACGCCCGGGATTTTCTCCAGCGCATGGATATCGTCAGCGCTCAGACCTGCGGTTGACATCGCCGTAATGTCGGCAAGGTGCGCGCCGTCCAAATAGGCGTCGGCAGTCAGCTTCATGTCCGGACCGGATGCGCGGATACCCGTAAAAAAGGCGACGCCGATGGCGGAAATCGAAAATATGGAAAGAAAGCGCATCAACGTGCGCCGGATTTCCCTGCTCAGATTTCGCCACAGATATCGCGTTTTCATGCTCTCAATCGCTTCCGTTCACCATTCAATCTCGCTGATCGATACAGGATGCTCATTCAGATATTGGTTGGCGATGGTTCCGTTTTTTACCTGAACCACGCGGTCAGCCATCGGCACCAGCGCGGCATTGTGCGTAATGATGATGACCGTCATGCCCTGCTTTCGACAGGTGTCCTGTAGCAGCTTCAAAACCTGTTTTCCGGTCTGATAGTCCAGCGCGCCGGTCGGCTCGTCGCAGAGCATCAGCTTGGGGTTTTTGGCCAGTGCGCGGGCAATCGAAACGCGCTGCTGCTCACCGCCGGAAAGCTGTGCCGGGAAGTTCTGCATCCTGTTTTCAAGGCCGACTTCCTGCAAAACGCGCTCCGCAGGCAATGGCTCCTTACAGATCTGCGCGGCCAACTCCACATTTTCCCGCGCGGTCAGGTTTTGTACAAGATTATAAAACTGGAAAACAAACCCGACCGTACTGCGACGGTAGAGCGTGAGCTGTTTCGTAGAATAGTTTTCCACATGCGTTCCGTCAACGATCACCTCGCCGGAGGTCGCCGTGTCCATGCCGCCGAGGATATTGAGCAGGGTGGTCTTGCCTGCGCCCGACGGACCGACAACCACACAGAGCTCTCCCTGCTCGACAGAAAAATTCACACCGCTCAGCGCGTCTATTACGACCTCGCCCATGCGGTACTGTTTTTTGACATCCTTCATCTCAATATAGGCCATGTTCGTTCCCTCACTGATTCATAACTATAACGATTCGTGTTTGCCGGCGCAAGGGGTCACGGCAGGTTTTCAAATTCTCTTCACTTTCTGAACGAATTTTGTCAGAATTGTGGGCGATCTCTGCTGGGGAACGGACTGCCGCTGCGCTCTTCTGAAACCGGCGGACGCAAGCCGGCGCTTGGGAAGTATGGACGCGTTGAAAGCCCTGTTATACTCAGATCCCCGACAACAGGACGGGCGCCGCGAGGGATGCGTTGGCTTATAAATAGTGCCGGACGGTACAACCGTCCGGCACAGGCATGCTTCGATAGGAACTTTGCTGTTTATTTTCCGATTTCACGATACACATCTTCAAAGCGAACGACCAGTCCATCCGTCTCCAGCCACGCCGTCATCCGGTCGCTGTAATGCTCCGACTTTGCCTGATTGGTAAAGTAGGCGTCAAGCTTCTCCTGCTCATCGGCATAAGCGATTTCTGCGGAGGGCTCGGTGCTGACGCGCTTAATGATATGATACCCGTTCGAGCTCTTCGTAATGGGCGAAACATCCCCATCCTTCTTCAAAGCAAGCGCGGCATCCAGAAATTCCTGTACAAAATTCGCGCCCTCGCCGACGAGATACCCGTCCGCATAGGCTTCGTTCTTCATGCCGGGATCGGTATTGTACTCGGTGAGAAGCGTCTCAAAGTCCTCCCCATTTGCCAGCTTGTCCAGAATCTCCTGCGCTGTGGCTTCCTCGGCAACCAGAATATGGCGCACGCGGAAGAATCCCTCCGGCACATAGAGCGGCATGCAGCCGGTGCCATAGGCAGCGGCAAGCTCCGTCTTGAAATACTCCGCCGGATTCTCAGTAAAGCGCGCTTTCTGAGCGGCCAATTCCTCATCGTACATCGCCTTGAGCTCTTCGGCCGTCGGCTCCACTTCGCTGCGAATCGCCGCCTGATATTTCAGGGTGATCGCACTGTCGATCGCGCCGTCGATATAGGACTGCCGCAGCTCGGAAAGCGTCATGCCGTTTGCGGAGAGCGCATCGGTAAGCAGCTTGTTTGCGTAGGCCTGTACATCGGTCGCACCGGCATTCTTCGCGCTTGTAACAAATCCCTGATAGAAATCCGCATAGGAATCCTCGCCGTCCGCAACCGCCTCGGCCTCTTCTTCTTCCGTCAAGCGCACATCCGCCTGCTCCGCCTGATAGAGCAGCATGGCATTTTCGATTAGGGAATCGAGAAGATAGTCCTGATACACCTTTAAGCCCTCGTCCGTAGAGAGATCGAAGTAATACATGGCATAGGACTGGCTGTTAAAATATGCATTCTGGAGCTGCTGCATGGTGATTTCCCGATCGCCGACCTTTGCCGCAACACGATTGTCCTTCTTGGAACAGCCTGCCAGCAGAGCGGTCATGACCAGAGTCAACACGAGCAATAAACAAATCAGAGTCTTACGTTTCATCCTATTCACCTCATTATTCAGTCAACCGTCATATTATACTGTTTGGCACACGGTCTTGTCAATCCGACCGTCATCCCGCGTCAGACGCAAAAAAGCCGCCATGCCGCCGGTCAGGCCGTGATCTCCCCGGTGAGAAAACAAGCGCTCGTCCTCTACCGTACAAACCTCCATGAGCGAAATGTGGTCAGCCCGCACGCCTGCTTCCAGAAACTGCGCGGCAGCGACCTTCCACAGATGCACATACGCCTTGCCCGGCTTTCCGGGCAGAAGGCAGTCCGTATAGGAAAACGCAGTCGAGAACATGTCCGCCACGTCCTCTCCCACTTCAAAGCAGTTTGGGCAAATGGACGGGCCGACGCCCGCGAACAGATCCGCGGGCTGCGACCCGAACCGCCGGCCCAGCGCATCGACGACCTCGCCGCCGATGCGCGCGAGCGCGCCGCGCCAGCCCGCGTGCGCCAAACCGATGGCGCGGCGAACCGGATCCACCACATAGAACGCCATGCAGTCGGCGTGTCCCGTCACCAGCGTGACCGCCGGATCATCCGTGATGAGCGCATCGCACGGGGGAAGCGAAGCTCTGGTATATCCCGCGCCGCAATCCGTCCGGTCGACACAGCGGACCACCTTGCCGTGCTCATAGGTATCCATCACCATCGATGCTGAATCGACGCCGACGGCACGGCAAAAGATCTCATAGTTTCGAACCGTTCTTTCACGCGGCTCATAACCGCGCGAAAAGCTGAGATTCAATGAGGAAAGAAAGCCCTCGCTCACGCCGCCGGTCCTCGCCGAAAAGCCATGCTGAATGCAGTCGAGCGCATCAAGCGGCGGCAGCGTATAATATCCAACTCCGCCCGGGGCGGCATGATACCGATAGCCGCGCGCAATTTCTTCCCACGACGCTTGAAATGCAGCGCGATCCATCATTGCTTTTCATCCAGCAGACGCTGTAGTTCCGAAAGGAACGTCTGCGTATCCTTAAACTCCCGGTAGACCGAGGCGAACCGAACATAGGCCACCTCATCGACGGTCTTGAGCTTCTGCATCACAAATTCTCCGATGGCCGTGGTGGAAACCTCGGAGGCCAGCGTGTTGTAGACCTCACGGGTGATATCCGCTACCAGCTTGTCCTGTTCCGCTGCGGAAACGGGCCGCTTTTCACAGGCTTTGCGAATACCAAGCCGGATTTTCTCGCTGTCAAACGGCTCGCGGCGGCCGTCACGCTTGACAACCATGATGGGAAGGTCCTCAATCTTTTCATACGTTGTAAAACGCCGCCCGCAGTTGATGCATTCTCTGCGCCTGCGAATGGCGCAGCCATCCTCTGTCGGCCGGCTGTCGATCACCTTGCTGTCAGTCCCCGCACAATATCTGCATTTCATGCGCAATCCGCCTCCGTCGTCTGTATCAAAATCAGTGTATCATATTGGGGAATTGATTTCCACCAAAATCACGTCCTCCCCAAGTTTTTTAATCTTTGAAAACGGGATCACCAGAGCGTCCTCGTTATGTACAAGGCCAAACAGCCGGGAGGGCCCCGGCACCAGAATCGCCAGCGTCAGGCCAGAGCAGATATCCAGTTCCAGATCACAGATGTGGCCAAGGCGCGCCCCGTCGCAAACATTGATCACCTCTTTGCGCCTCAGTTCGCAAAAGGAAGTTTTGTTCAGCATCCGTCCCACCTCCTTTGACATAATATGCCGGAGAAGATCGAAACAGAACGATAAGGAAAAGGAGCGCAGACAATCTGTGCTCCTCTCAGCAGTTCTATCGAACAAAAATCAATACTTGCGCTTTCTTGCGGCTTCAGCCTTCTTTTTGCGCTTTACGCTCGGCTTTTCATAATGCTCACGACGACGAACCTCAGCCAGAACGCCAGACCGGGCACACTTGCGTTTGAATCGCTTCAGAGCGCTTTCCAGGGACTCGTTTTCACCGACCCGAATTTCCATTCCCTTTTCCCTCCCCTCTTTTGCGACACTTCTTCTTCCCGAAGACGCTACCGTGTATTATAATCGAGCGCATGCGTGAAGTCAACAAAAAATTGGGAATCCTGACATTCGTTTTTATATTTGACTTTTCAAAAAAGTTCGGCAAAGGTGCGGCAATGCACTCCCGGACCGGCAGCGCATCAAAATATATTTCACCAAAGGACAATTGTCCTTTGCAAATGAAGCGTATATCTGATAGAATACATGCAGATGCCGTATCATCTGGCAGGAGTATCCAGAAGCGGCATATTTGAAAAGGAGGAAGAAAGCACATGAAGAAATGGATCGCAATTCTTTTGACGCTCTGTCTCGCTCTGTCCGCGTTCGCCTGCACCAAGCAGCCCGCGGCCGAGCCCACCACTGCCCCTGTTGACGGGAGCCAGCCGGATGCGACCGAGCCCAGCGATGCGCCGGCAGAACCCGCCGCCGACGGTTATGAGATCGCTCTCGTTACCGACGTTGGCAACATCGATGACCAGTCCTTCAACCAGTACACCTGGGAAGGCACCAAGGCCTGGGCCGAAGCCAACGGCAAAACCTACAACTATTATCGTCCGTCCGAGGACAGCGACGAAGCGCGTATCGAGACCATCAAAACCGCGATTGAAAAGGGCGCGAAGGTCGTCGTTCTGCCCGGCTTCCTGTTTGCCGCTTCGCTGAACGTCGTTCCGCAGGATTATCCGGACGTCACCTTCATCGGCATCGATATGACCTCGAAGGAAACCAATGCGGATTTCCCGGATGTTGCAGAACCCGCCCCGAACACCGTTCTGATCTCCTATCAGGAAGAACAGTCCGGTTACCTTGCCGGCTATGCGGCCGTTAAGGACGGTTATACCAAGCTGGCCTATCTGGGCGGCATGGCTGTCCCCGCCGTCATCCGCTATGGCGAGGGCTTCGTACAGGGCGCCAACGCTGCAGCCGCTGAGCTCGGCAATGCTGCAGATGTTGAGATCAAGTACTGGTATTCCGGTTCGTTCGTCCCGTCCGATGATATCAAGACCAAGACGGCTGGCTGGTACACCGAAGGCACCGAGATCATCTTCGCAGCTGGCGGCAGCATCGTGTTCTCCGCAATCGCATCCGCTGAGGAGACCGCGAACGGCAAGCTGATCGGCGTCGACGTCGACCAAAGCGGCCTCAACGAGCGCGTTGTGACCTCCGCCATGAAGGCGCTGGCCAACTCCGTCCAGCTCGCTTTGCAGGCTTGGGAAGACAACGGTGAGAAGCTTCCGGACGATTATGCCGGCCATGGCATCACCTTTGGCGCCACCGATGATGCAGTCGGTCTGCCGACCGCCGAAGCTTCCTGGAAATTCAACCAGTTTACGGTAGAAGAGTACGAAGCGGTTCTGGCCAAGATCAAGAGCGGCGAAATCGCAATCTCGAACGATACCGCCAACCATCCGGAAGTCCAGATCTCTGTGGACTATCAGGAGTAAATCTCTCACCCATCGTTTCCAACCGCATGGGGCTGGGCATCAAGCCCAGCCCCACTTTCTTGAATCATTCTAATTTTACTGAAGATCTGTCCCAATTATTTACTTATCGGAAGGAATACCGAACGAATGAGCGGCTATGTAATCGAGATGCTTCATATCACCAAGGAGTTTCCCGGCATCAAGGCCAATGACGACGTGACGCTGCAATTGAAGCGCGGCGAGGTTCATGCTCTTCTGGGTGAGAACGGAGCGGGAAAATCCACTCTGATGAGCGTACTGTTTGGCCTGTATCAACCGGAATCCGGCACCATCAAAAAGGACGGCGAAATCGTCAGGATCAAGGACCCGAACGACGCCAACGCCTTGCACATCGGTATGGTACACCAGCACTTCAAGCTGGTGGAGGTCTATTCCGCACTAGACAACATCATCCTCGGCGTTGAGCCGAACAAGCTCGGTTTTTTGCAGAAAAAGGAGGCGCGCAAAAAGGTTGTCGCACTCTCCGAAAAATACGGATTGTCCATCGATCCGGATGCAAAGATCGAAGATATTTCCGTCGGCATGCAGCAGCGTATCGAAATACTGAAGATGCTCTATCGCGACAATGAAATTCTGATCTTCGATGAGCCCACCGCGGTGCTGACGCCGCAGGAAATCGACGAGCTGATGGAGATCATGCGAAACTTCACCCGGGAAGGGAAGTCCATCCTGTTCATCACCCATAAATTGAATGAGATTATGGCCGTAGCCGACCGCTGCACGGTTCTGCGCAAGGGCAAGTGCGTCGGTACGGTGGAAATAAAGAACACGACCAAGCAGGAGCTCTCCCGCATGATGGTCGGCCGGGATGTCGAATTTCAGGTACACAAAGAGCCAAGCAAGCCGGAAAATGTGGTGCTCCGCATCGAAAACCTGACCGTGCCCAGCAAGGTTCACAAGAACAACGCGGTCAAGAATGTTTCCTTTGAGGTACGCCGCGGCGAAATCGTTTGTCTGGCGGGAATCGAAGGCAACGGCCAGACGGAATTTGTTTACGCTCTGACCGGATTGGAGAAGCCGTCCTCCGGCCGGATTTTCCTCAAGGAGCACGATATTACCGGCGCGCCCATCCGAAAACGCAGCAAGCTGGGTATGAGCCATATTCCGGAGGATCGCCATAAATACGGGCTGGTGCTGGACTATTCGCTCGAGGAGAACCTCGTTCTGCAGCGATACTGGGAACCCGCGTTCCAGAACCACGGGTTTATCCGCAGCGGGGAGGTTCGCCGTTATGCAGAGAAGCTGATCGATCAATACGACATCCGCAGCGGACAGGGTGCGGTCACGATTGCGCGCAGCATGAGCGGCGGCAACCAGCAAAAGGCCATCGTCGCGCGCGAGATTGACAAGGAGCCGGATCTGCTGGTGGCCGTCCAGCCGACGCGCGGACTGGACGTGGGCGCCATTGAGTATATCCACAAGCAGCTCGTCCATGAGCGGGATGCAGGCCGGGCGGTGCTGCTGGTTTCGCTCGAGCTGGATGAAGTCATGAACGTATCCGACCGCATTCTCGTCATGTACGAGGGGGAAATCGTCGGAGAGTTCGACCCGAAAGCAACTACGGTGGAGGAGCTGGGCCTGTATATGGCGGGCGCCAAGAGAATGCAGCCATCCGAACCGACAAGCGAGGTGACCACAAATGTCCGGTAAAAAACAAAAGAAACGTTTGCATATCCCCGGTCTGACCAGCTTTTTTGCATCGCTGATCTCCATCGGCGTTGGTTTGCTGTTCGGCTTTATCCTGCTGGTGCTGCTCAACCCGCAGTTTGCGGGCCAGGGGTTTATGAGCCTTGTCACCGCCGGCCTGAAATCAACCGACAAGCTGGCCAAGGTGCTCTATCAGGCGGCACCGCTGATGATGACCGGCCTTTCCGTGGGCTTTGCGTTCAAGACAGGTCTGTTCAACATCGGCGCCTCCGGTCAGTACACGGTCGGCGCCGGTCTTGCGCTGATCTTTGCCATCCAGTTTCAGCAGCCATGGTATGTCTGCCTTTTGATCGCCATGATCGGCGGCGCGTTCTGGGGCGTTTTCCCCGGTCTTTTCAAGGCGCTGTTCAACGTCAACGAGGTCATCACCTCCATCATGTTCAACTGGATCGCCATGCTGGCGGTGAATCTGACCATCTCCAATCTGCCGATGATGCTGCCGCGCTATTGGGGGCAGGCGCAGATCGACCGAACGGCAAACCTCGCGATAGCCAACTCCACGGCGCTGATTCCGAAGCTTGGCCTGGATGAGCTGCTCAACAGCAACTACATGAACATCAGCATCTTCATCTCCATTGCATTTGCAGTGCTTTTGTGGGTGGTGCTGTCCAAAACGACGTTTGGTTATGAGCTGAAGGCCTGCGGATTCAACCGCAATGCGAGCGTTTATGCTGGCATCAACGCCAAGCGGAACATCGTTCTCTCCATGGTCATCGCCGGCGCGCTCTCGGGCATCGGCGGCGGCCTGTATTATCTCGCGGGCACCGGTCAATATACGCTGCTCAAGTCCCTGCTCAACATGGGCTTTAATGGCATTCCTGTCGCGCTGCTCGCCTCCTCCCACCCGCTTGGCACGATCTTTTCCACGCTGTTTGTTTCCTATATTCAGGTTGGCGGCGATGCAATGCAGCCGGAATTTGTGAAGGAAATCATCGATATGATCATCGCCGTGATCATCTACCTCGCTGCGTTTTCGCTGCTTGTTCGCGAGCTGCTCAACCGCAAGAAGGCGCATGATCTGGGCAACGTCAATGCCGAACCGGACGCCGCCGCTGCATTGCCCGATGCGGCCAGCGTCAATACCATGGAGGGAGATGCGGAATGAATATTCTGGCTGATATCTTAGCGGCTACCGTACTGTTTGCCGTGCCGCTTTTGCTGGTGGCGCTCGGCGGCATGTTTTCCGAGCGAAGCGGCATCATCAACATTGCGCTGGAGGGTATCATGATCATCGGCGCACTGTTTGGAACGCTCTATCTGCGCTTTGCAGACGCATCCGGGCTCGGCGCAACGAATCCGCAGGGCGCTGTGGCGATCGCCATTCTGGTCTCCGCTGGGACCGGATTGGTTTACTCGCTGCTGCTGGCGTTCGCATCCGTCAACCTGAAAGCTGATCAGACCATCGGCGGTACTGCGCTCAACATGCTTGCTCCCGCCTTTGCCATCACGCTGACCTGGGCGATTCAGGGGCAGGGACAGACGAACATCCTGATTCCGACATGGACGCGCATTACGCAGGATACGCTCGGCATTGCTGTCAAGGACACGTTTTTCCAGAACTTCCTGTTCAAGAGCTTTTTCCTGACGACCCCCGTAGCGATCGTTCTGTTCGTAATCGCGGTCATTCTACTCTATAAAACGCGCTTTGGCCTGCGTCTGCGGGCCTGCGGCGAGCATCCGCAGGCGGCGGATTCCGTTGGCATCAACGTCTATAGAATGCGCTACGCGGGCGTGATGATCTCCGGTGTGCTCGGCGGTATCGGCGGCCTTGCCTACACGCTTGCGGCAGGCTCCGCCTTCCAATCGACGGTATCCGGCTACGGTTTCCTTGCTCTTGCTGTCATGATCTTCGGCAATTGGAAGCCGCTGAACATCCTCGGCGCCTCGCTGTTCTTCGCGCTGTTCAAAATCATCGGCTCGTACAGCGGCAGCATTCCGTTCCTGCCCAAATTTGAGAGCATCAAGGCGAGCGAATATATCTATTTGATGCTTCCGTATATCGTGACCATGATTCTGCTCATCCTGACGAGCAAGCGTTCACGCGCACCGAAGGCCGAGGGAATCCCCTACGATAAGGGGCAACGGTAAAGAGATCGGCATGGCAAAGTTGTATTTTCGCTATGGCGCGATGGGCTCCAGCAAGACGGCGAACGCCATCATGGTTTGGTACAATTATTATGAGCGCGGCAAAAACGCGCTGCTGCTCAAGCCCTCCATCGATACCCGCGATGGAATCTATACCATGCAGTCCCGCTGCGGACTGCAGGCGGAGTGCGTGCTGTTTGACCAGTTGGATCTCGAAGCGGTGAAAGCGCATGTTTACGATTGCCTCATCATCGATGAGGCGCAGTTTCTCACCGGCAAGCAGGTAGCGCTGCTGACGGAGATTGTCGACGATTATGATGTTCCTGTCATCTGCTACGGCCTGCGAACCGACTTCCAGGGAAACTTCTTTCCCGGCAGTCACGATCTGCTCGCCTGCGCAGATACCATCGAGGAGATCAAAACGATTTGCTGGTGCGGCAAGAAGGCGATCTGCAATGCGCGTCTGGATGGGAAGGGCGGCATTACCAAGCAGGGCGAACAGGTTGTCCTTGGTGCAAACGACAAATATATCAGCCTTTGCCGCAAGCACTGGAAGCTCGGCGATCCCGGCCCCGGTTTGCGGGCCGAGAAGCCGGAGGCGCAGAAGTGACCTTCTACATCGCAAGCGGCGTGGAAAACGCCGCCCGAGTCAACGAGGCCGCAGCGGTTCTGACAAAGCTTGGCCACCGGCGAACCTACGACTGGACGCTGCACGGCAGCGTAAAGGGCGCCGCTGTTCAGAAAAAGCAGTCGGTTGCCCGTCAGGAATGCGACGGGGTGCTCTCCGCTTCGCTGTTTGTTCTGCTTTTGCCGGGCGCGAAGGGGACGCACGCCGAGCTCGGCATGGCGCTCGCCAAGGCAAGTCTCGTCTCCTCCGAAATGCGCGTTCTCGTCTGGTCTGAAACCTCTGAGCCGTTTGATGGAACCGATGGTTTCTGCGTGTTTTACCATCACCCCGCTGTCGAGCGGATCGTATGCCCCTTCCCCGCCCTGCTGGCGCGGCTATCGACTATCGAAAGCCAAGAAGCAGCGCGCCAACGGCCATCAACAGGAAGGCAATAATTACCGCAACAAACCACTCCGGTGCAAAACAGATAAAAACTAGGAAGCCTGCAAGGATACAACAAATACCGCACAGGCTTCTTTTGTTATGTCTGTGCCGCGGCCGCCCCGAGCAAGCTTCCTTCTTTTCCCGCATCCACTGCATTCGCCTCATCCTCCATATATCTACTCTATACCTATGCGCAGCGGGCATAAATTGTTCTACACGCTGCGACAAAAATCCTCATAGTATAAAACTATCGAAGTCAAATATGGAGGGTTGCCATGAATACCTCAATTGTCGATATAAACAATCTGTCTCTGTCCTATCAGGATCGACAGGCTGAAACGCTCGCCGTCGAAGGCCTGTCCTTTTCGGTAGCCGAAGGGGAATTTGTCTCCATCATTGGTCCGTCCGGCTGTGGAAAAACAACCGTTCTTTCGCTGCTCATGGGTCTGATTCAACCAACCGAAGGCAGCATACTGGTGATGGGCGAACCTGCAGGAGCCAACAATTCGCACGTTGGATATATGCTTCAGCGGGATCATCTGCTCGATTGGCGAACGGTGGAGGAAAACGTGCTGCTTTCCTTGCAGGTGAAGCACATGCTGACGCCGGAGCGGCGCGAGCACTCGCTGCGCCTGATCCACACCTATGGATTGGATCAATTCCGCAACCATTACCCGCGGCAGCTATCCGGCGGCATGCGGCAGAAAGTCGCGCTCATTCGAACGCTTGCGTTCGACCCGACGCTCCTGCTGCTCGACGAACCCTTTTCCGCGCTGGACTACCAAACGCGTCTTCGCGCCGCCGATGAAATATTCACCATCATCCGCAAGGAACATAAGACCGCAATTCTGGTCACGCACGACATTGCGGAGGCGATCTCCATGTCGGATCGCATTCTTGTTTTCTCCGACCGGCCGGCGCATCTGAAAGCGGAGCATGTGGTTTCGCTCACCTCGCCCGATACGCCGCTGCTGCGCCGGAACGCCCCGGAGTTCTCCGGCCTGTTCAATATGCTTTGGAAGGAGTTGGAACATCATGGCGTCTGAGCAAGGTCTGTCATCGGCCCGTCGCGCATACCTGTCCGACATACGCCGTCGGGAACGTTTTATCAAAGCCATGCGCTATACCATTTTGATTGTGCTGATCGTCGTGTGGGAGTTGGCTGCAAGGATCGGTTGGATTGATCCGTTCATTACAAGCAGTCCTTCGCGCGTAATCAATACCATACTGCGCCTGATACAAGGCGGTGAACTCTTCTTGCATATTGGCGTTACACTGTTGGAAACGGTCGCCGGTTTTTTGATCGGCACGCTGTTGGGAACGCTGCTCGCGGCAATGATGTGGTGGAGTCCGACGCTTTGCCGCATTCTGGATCCCTATCTTGTGATTCTGAACGCTCTGCCGAAAATTGCGCTCGGCCCAATTCTGATCGTCTGGATCGGCGCGGGGATCGGTTCGATCATCGTGATGGCCGTCCTGATCTCACTGGTCGTGACCATTGTGACCGTTTTGACCGGGTTCCTCGATATCACCGGAGAAAAGCAGCTCTTGATGCGAACCCTCGGTGCGAGCACACTGCAGACCTTTACGATCGTCGTTTTGCCCGCAGCCGTACCGACCATGATGGCCGCGCTGAAGATTTCTGTCGGAATGAGCTGGGTCGGCGTGATCGTCGGCGAATACCTGGTTTCACAGGCCGGCTTGGGATATCTTATCGTTTACGGCGGCCAAGTATTCAAGTTGGATCTTGTCATGGCCAGCATCGTTGTTCTGTGCATGCTTGCTGCGCTCATGTACTATGGGGTTGCTTTTCTGGAGAAAAAGCTGGTTCGGCACTCCTAAAGTCTGTGACAATTGTTGACAATACCTGCATTTACCGCTATACTGATCTTGGTGAGGAACAGGGAAAACGGTGGAAAACCGTTACAGCCCCCGCTGCCGTAAGGCGGATGCGCGCAAACAATGGTCACTGTGTTATTGAAACATGGGAAGGCATGCGCTGCAGATGAAACCAAGTCGGAAGACCTCTCCCCACCGATATCCAGATCGGTTCTGCGGTGGGCGGGAGCGTGCTGTTTTTTTGCATTTGCACTTCCTTCTGCGGAGCCAAAAACGCGGAAGGGAGTTTTTTTCTATGGAACAAAAGACAAACAACAAAAAGACGCTGCTCTACGTCGGTATCGCTATCGTGCTCGTTGCATTGATTGCCGTATTTGCCATTGTCTACGGCAATTCAAACAAGCCCGCTGCAGCCGGAAGCAAGACCATCACGGTTCAAATCATCACCGGCGAGTCCGAAACCGTGACAAAGACCATCCAGACCGACGCGGAGTTTCTGCGCGGTGCGCTCGAACAGGAAAATCTGGTACAGGGCGATGAATCCGAGTTCGGTTTGTTTGTCAAGACCGTAAACGGTGTAACGGTAGATGAAGCACAGCAGCAGTGGTGGTGCTTTACCAAGGGCGGCGAAACGGTCAATACCGGCGTTGATGATACGCCGATTGCCGATGGCGATACGTTTGAAATCACATTGACCACCGGTTGGTGAGCGTCATGGAGCGCAAGCCGATCAGTGGAAGAGAGATTGCAATGCTGGCTGCCGCCGGCGCGCTGCTTTACGGCATTCAGGTTGTTCTGGCCGCGCTCCCCAATATTGAAGGCGTCACACTGCTGATCATTCTGTTTTCGCTGGTCTTTGGGCGGCGCGTCCTATGGAGCGTTGCGATATTCATCATGCTCGAGGGATTGACGTACGGCTTTGGCCTCTGGTGGTTCTTCTACCTGTATGTTTGGCCGTTGCTGACCATTCTCGTCTTGCTGCTCAAGCGCTTCATCGGAGAATCCTTGTTTGGCTGGGCTGTGTTCTCTGCTGCGTTTGGCCTGCTGTTCGGTTTCTTTTACGCGCTGCAGTTCCTGTTTTACGGCGGTTTTCCCGAAATGCTGGCGACCTGGATCGCCGGTTTTCCCTTCGACATCTCGCATTGCATCGGCAATTTCCTGCTCTGCATTGCGCTGTTCAAGCCGCTCCTCCATGTTACCCGCCGCTTGACATAACCCGTTGGCGGGGCTATAATATGACACGTTGTCATATGACAACGTGTCATATTGTTTTACATGGAGGATTTGCCTTGCCCACCGATACCTTCTACCGCCTTCCGGAAGAAAAAAGAGCGCGCCTCGTGTGCGCGATCTATCAGGAGCTGTCGCGCGTTCCGGTCACAGAGATGTCGATCAATCGGATCGTTCATCAGGCCGGAATTTCACGCGGCAGCTTTTATCAATACTTTACGGATCGCGATGATTTGGTCGATTTTCTGATCGGCAATTTCTTGAATCGCATACAGGCATTCACGGCTGCCGAGGCAGCGTCCTGTAAGGATTGTTTTACACTGATGCGCCGCATCATCCGTGAAATACGCCGTTTCGGCGATCTGCCGGAAAACCGCGCGTTTGCTGCGAACCTGCTTTCTCACATCCGCTCCGGCTGGTCGCTCCCCTCCGGTTGTATGCACAAGGCGCATATCAGTCAAACGGGCATGGTAGACTGGTATGATCGGTATTTTGACCGCGCGGCGCTGAACGCGGATACGGACGAAACCTTTGCGCTCATTTTGGAGCTGCTGTTTACGGTGTTTCGCAGCGCTGTCGCGGAGCTGTACGCTCCGAATGTGGATGCGGATCGTGTGATCGATCGCTTCGATCTGAAACTGGAGATTCTTCAGCGCGGCATGCTGCGCGCTGCTGGGAGGTAATATAAGTCAATGTTGGCAAAGTTTTCAGTCAAAAAACCAATGACGGTGCTCGTATGCATGGTTTTGATCCTTCTTCTGGGCGTCGTATCCTTCACCAGAATGACGCCCGACCTGCTGCCCAATCTGGATTTTCCGTATGTGGTCATTGTGACGAGCTATCCCGGCGCCAGCCCGGAGCAGGTGGAATCGGAGGTGACGCGTCCCATCGAGCAGTCGGTCGCGGTTCTGGAGAACATCACGGATATTCAGTCAACCTCTTCCGAAAACGTCTCCATGGTTATGCTGGAGTTCAGCGATGACACCAACATGGATGCGACCACTATGAACATCAGGGAAAAGCTGGATCAACTTGGCGGCAACTGGAACGACAAGGTGGGCCAGCCGTATATCCTCAAGATGAATCCCAACATGTTGCCGGTCAATGTATCGGCCGTAGCCCGGGAAGGGTATTCCACTGTGGAACTCTCCAGCTTTGTGGAAGAAATGCTCCTGCCGCAATTGGAGGGAACGGAAGGCGTTGCATCGATCTCGACCAGCGGCATGATTTCCGAGCGCCTCCATGTCGTCTTCCGGCAGGATGCGATCGATGCGCTCAACGCGCGCATTCGTGCGGCAATAGATGCGGAATTCTCAGAAGCGGAGAAAGAGATTGCCGATGGGCGCTCCGAGTTGGAGGATGGGCAAAAAAAGCTGACCTCCGGGCAGCAGATGCTCAACAAGGGAAAACAGGAGTTGGAATCCGCCGCCAAAAAAGCGGAGCAGCAGTTCGATGCAGCCGAAGCGGAGCTGGAGTCGCAGCAAGCCGAACTGCGAAAAGGAACGATCCTGCTTCGCGCACAGCTTGCCGGTATGGATGCGCTGCTCGCGACAGAGCCGACCGTGCGCAGCCAGTTGGATGCGCTGCAGGCGCTTCCCTCCCCTACTCCGGAACAGACTTTGCTGATCTCCCAGTTGACCAATGCGCTCCATGCCATTGAAAATGCCAAAGCCGAGCGCGAGCAGGTTGCCGAACAGTTACAGCAGGCAGAAGCGGGGCTCGCCGCCATTGAGGAAGGATTTGTACAGCTCGGCCAGAAGCGCGAGGATGCTGCATCCGGCCTGGCGGACGCGAAATCTCAGCTGGGCGCCGGACAGCGGAAGATCAACGACGCTCGCCTGCAAATGCAGGAAGCTGAGGGGCAGCTTGATGATGCCGAGACGCAGCTCGGGGAGGCACGCGAGGCCGCCTATGCATCCTCCGACGCCAAAGAAATCGTTTCGCTTTCTACCGTCAGCGCGATCCTCAGCGCGCAGAACTTTGCCATGCCGGCCGGCTATGCCGCTGCGGACGATGATACGCAATGGCTCGTATACGTTGGCGATACCATACAGTCCGCAGAAGAACTTTCTTCCCTCGTGCTGCTCGACCTGGGATTGGATACGCTTCCGCCCGTGCGCCTGAGCGACGTTGCCGATGTATTGCTGCTCAACAATGCTTCGCAAACCTATGCGAAGATCAACGGGCAGGACGGCGTGCTGCTCGCCTTCTATAAGCAATCCAACTACGCCACCGCAACGGTATCAGAGAACATCCTCCATCGGTTTCAGTCATTGGAGGATGCAAACGCGGGCCTGTCCTTCACGGCCTTGATGGATCAGGGAAGCTATATTCACATTGTCATTGATTCCGTTTTACAGAACCTTGCGCTGGGCGCTGTTCTCGCTGTTCTCATTCTGCTGCTGTTTCTTAGGGACCTGCGGCCGACGTTCATCGTGGCCTGCTCGATTCCCATCAGCGTGACCTTCGCCATCGTATTGATGTATTTTTCCGGTATCACGCTGAACGTCATCTCGATGTCGGGTCTTGCCGTTGGCGTCGGGATGCTGGTGGACAATTCTATCGTGGTGATCGAGAACATTTACCGGCTGCGCAGCGAGGGCGTTTCGGTTTTCCGCGCTGCAATTGCCGGCGCCACGCAGGTGGCGGGCGCAATCACTGCATCAACGCTCACCACGGTCTGTGTATTCCTTCCAATCGTGTTCGTGCAGGGCATGACGCGCCAGCTCTTTGTCGATATGGCACTGACCATCGCGTATTCCCTGCTTGCAAGCCTGTTCATCGCGCTTACGCTCGTGCCCGCAATGGCCAGTGGCTTGCTGAAAAAGGCTGGAAAACACGAGCGACGCTTCTTCCTGCGGCTTCAGGATCGCTATGAAAAGCTGCTTTCCTTCGCACTCAGAAAAAAAACGCTGGTCATCGCCCTATCGGTTGCTCTGCTGGCGGTCTCCGCGATGCTTTCCATATCGCGCGGCTTTTCCTATATGCCCGCCATGGACAGCACCCAGATGAGTGTCTCCATTACACTGGCGGAAGATGCGCTTCTGAAGGACACCGCTTTGGTCTGCGACGAGGTTGCCGAGCGGTTCCGGGCGCTGCCGCAGGTCGAAACAGTCGGCGTTATGCAGGCCAGCGGCATGGCGAGCATGATGGGGATGGGCTCCGGCAGCGACAGCGAAAACGCAGCGACCATGTATGTCGTGCTGCGGGAGGGCCAAACTGCGGACAGCAATGCGCTGGCCGTGGAAATGGAAAAGATGTGCGCCGATCTACCCGCCGAGATCACGGTATCCGGCTCCTCCATGGATATGAGCGTGCTGAGCGGCAGCGGCGTAGCGATCCGCATCTACGGCGACGATCAAACCTCGCTGCTCCAAACCGCACGCGATGTTGCCGGTATTCTCCGGACGGTTGATGGCATTGCCTCCGTTTCCGACGGCGTGGAGGATACGACGCCTGCGCTAAAGGTGACTGTTGACAGGGAAAAAGCGATCCGCAGCGGCCTGACAACCGCGCAGGTGTACCAGAAGATTGCGGAAGCACTGGCCACCGAAGCGACCGTAACCTCCGTCGATGGGCTCGACGTCGTTGTGCAGAGCCGGGAAGAACCGATAACAACCGAGGAAATCCGCAATCTCCGATTCACGGTGGAAACGCCGGCCGGTGAGGAGCAGGAAGTAAAGCTCGCAGATATCGCTTCGTTCGGCGAAGCGGAAACGCTGCAGTCGATTTCTCGTTCGCTACAGCGCCGCTATATCACCGTTTCCGGCGAATTGAAGCAGGGCTATAATGTGACGCTTGTAACGGCCGCTGCCGAGGAGGCGTTGTCCTCGTATACGGTTGCTGCGGGACAGCGGCTCGAGTTTGACGGGGAAAACGAATCGATCATGAGCGCAATGAACGATTTGCTTCTGATGCTGCTGCTGGGCATCGTCATCGTCTATCTGATTATGGTCGCACAATTTCAATCCCTCCTCTCCCCCTTTATCGTGCTGATGACCATTCCGCTTGCCTTTACCGGCGGTCTGTTTGCGCTGCTCATTGCTGGTTTTGAGATTAGCATTGTATCGATGATCGGGTTTGTTTTGCTCGTGGGCATCATCGTCAATAACGGCATTGTTCTGATCGACTGCATGAACCAGCTCCGGTTGGACGGGATGGAGCGAAGGGAGGCTGCGATCGCCGCGTGCCGCACGAGGCTGCGTCCGGTACTGATGACCGCGCTGACGACCATTTTGGGGCTCGTTCCGCTCGCACTCGGTTGGGGCACCGGCGCCGGCCTGATTCAGCCGGTCGCCATTGTCGCCATCGGCGGCCTGACCTATGCAACGCTGATGACGCTCTTTGTCGTGCCCGTGGTCTATGACGCGCTGTGCAGACGGCCGCTCAGGCAGCTTCGGCAAGAGGATCTCACTCCGGCGCAGGAATGAGCATGGCCCCGCCCGCCGCAAGCCCTGGCGAGGCTTTACTTTTTCAGCGCTGCCGATATAATGAAATGGAAGCAGATAGCAATGGGAGATGAGAGAGCATATGCGCGTATGGAAGAACCGAACCAACCCCTTCGATCATTTTGAAATTCCAGTTGAAGCAAACGCACACCGCGTTTGGTCGTTTATCTACGATCTGCTGCTGTCGATCGGGATTCTCTCTGCTACGACCGTGCTTTGTATGCTGCTCGACTATGTCGGTGAAGCCAGCGCCTATTCCGCGCTCGTTTATGTGCTCTCCGTATTCGTGATTTCCCGCCTTACGAACGGCTACTTTTTCGGTGTCTTTTCGTCCTTTGTGGCGGTATTCGGCGTGAACTATATTTTTACCTACCCGTATTTTGCTTTCAATTTCACGATTGAAGGATATCCAATGACATTCCTCTGCTTTTTGCTCGTTTCGCTGTCCACCAGCGCTGTAACAACCCGCATCAAGCAGGCGGAACGCATTCGGATTGAGGCCGAGCGCGAGCGCATGCGCGCAAATCTCCTGAGAGCGGTTTCGCACGATCTCAGAACGCCGCTGACCGCAATCATCGGGTCTGCCAATGCCATTCTCGAAAACGATGATAAGCTGAATAATGCGGAGCGCAGGGAACTGCTCCAAAATATTGTGTCCGACGCGGAATGGTTGATCCGAATGGTGGAAAACCTGCTCTCCATCACCCGCGTTGGAGCGCAGACTGAACAAAACGAAACGCGGTTGAACACCGCGCCGGAAGCGCCGGAAGAGCTGGTGGACGAAGCGGTGCGCAAGTTCAAAAAACGCTTTCCGGGGATTCCCGTTTCCGTTTCCGTACCGGAAGAGATGCTGTTCGTGCCCATGGACGCCATGCTGATCCTGCAAGTATTGATCAACCTGCTGGAAAACGCTGCGCAACATGGGAAGACGCTCACAAAAATCTGGTTAACCGTCCAAAACGAGAATACCGGCGTCCGATTTCTCGTCGCCGACAACGGCGTCGGTATCGCCGAGGAAAAGATGCCACATCTGCTGGACGGGTATTTTGAAACCTCAGAGAACACGACCGGCGACAGTCATAGAAGCATGGGGATCGGCCTATCCGTTTGCAGGACCATTGTAGAAGCGCACGGCGGGACGCTGACCGCGCACAACCGGCCGGAGAGCGGTGCGGAATTTGTGTTTTCGCTGCCGTTCGATGCGAATTCTGCGCTTTCTTAACGGCGTATTTATGGCTGACCATGCTAAAATAAATTGTACCGTCATCATTTGAGGAGCGCCATGAGAATTAAAATCCTTGTCGTTGAAGATGAAAGAAGCATCAGTGGATTCATCAAAACCGTTTTGACCGCAAACGGATATGACGTTGTTCTTGCGCACACCGGTGCGGAAGCGGGCGCCATGGCAAAATCGCATTGCCCCATGCTGGTGATTCTCGATCTCGGGCTGCCGGATATGGACGGTACCGAGCTCATTCGGTCGATTCGCGAATGGTCGCGTATGCCGATCATCGTCGTATCTGCCAGAATGCATGAGCGCGATAAAGTGGAGGCGCTCGACCTGGGCGCCGACGATTTTATTACCAAACCGTTCGGAACGGATGAACTGCTCGCCCGAATCCGAACCGCGCTCAGGCATATGCATGTCCCAAACGAAGCCGCTGCGAACGACAGCGTCTTTCGCTCCGGAGAACTCGTAGTGGATTTTGAAAAACACCGCATTCAAATCGGCGGTACGGATGTGCATTTGACACAAAATGAGTTTCGTATCGTTGCGTTGCTGGCGCAAAACGCGGGGAAGGTGATGACCTACGACTGCATTCTGCGGGAGCTTTGGGGCCCTTATGCAAAATCGGATAACCAGATTTTGCGCGTCAATATGGCGAACATTCGCAGAAAACTCGAAAAAAACCCTGCGGAACCGAAGTACATTTTTACAGAGGTCGGCGTCGGCTATCGTATGATAGACAACGGTACTTAAACATAGCGAACGCCGCTCCGGAGGATGTGAGATGAATTTCGGGCCGGCAGCGCCGGTTTGGCATTATGTTCCTGTCAATCAGCACGCATATGGAATAAACGGCGCATATGCGCTTGAATATGCAAAGGCCGGCGAAGTTTCGCCGGCCTTTCATCTGGTTGATTTATCTGTTCATGTTGCTGCCATTGCCGCTCATGTTATTTTGCGCATAAGCGATCATGCGCTTTACCATTTCGCCGCCGACAGAGCCCGCCTCGCGAGAGGTCAGGTCGCCGTTATAGCCCTGCTTGAGATTCACATTCATCGAGTTTGCCGCCTCCGTTTTCAGGCTCTGCAGCTTCGACTTGCTCTCAGGGACCAAAGCACCATTGCGTGCCATAGTTTGTTTCTCCTTTCATCCAAAAGTTGTCTTTCTTGATCTGGTTTAGTGCATATTCTTCTCTGCATAAGCGATCATGCGTTTCACCATTTCGCCGCCGATAGAGCCCGCCTCACGAGAGGTCAGGTCGCCGTTGTAACCCTGCTTCAGGTTGACGTTGAGAGAATTGGCAACTTCGGTCTTGAAGCTATCCATCTTCGTCTTCGCCTCGGGAACAAGTGCGCCATTACGTGCCATCGAATTCACCTCCTTTTTCGGATGTGGTCTTAATTTGTGTAAAAATCGAGCAAATATGACTGGAAATTTATACAGAAAGCAGCAAGATTTGTTGTTTGATTCCATTGAAAAAGCCTTGCCGCACGGTGCAAGGCTTTCCTGCATGATGCAATTGCATCAATTCATCGCAATATCGTTAAAACCGTTTTCATACCGGCGCAACGCGAGCGCGATCAGTTCGCTGTCCTGCGCGTTCCGACGTTCCACGATATTCCTTGCAGCTTCAGCCGCGTGTTCCAGAAGCCGGGCATCGCCCGCGGGCATGCAGCTTCCCTCGCCGTGCTGCCGGACACCCCAAAAATCGCCCGGCCCGCGCTGCTCCAAATCGCGTTCCGCAATCACAAAGCCATCGGTCGTTTCAATCAATGCCGAAAGGCGCTCCAGCGTCGACTCGCTCCCGCTTTCCGATAACAGGAAGCAATATGCCTGCGTATCGCTGCGGCCTACGCGTCCGCGCAGCTGGTGCAACTGCGCCAGTCCAAATCGATCCGCTCCCTCAATCACCATAATGGAAGCGTTTGGCACATGAACGCCGACTTCGATGACCGTCGTTGTAACCAAAATGTCGGCCGCGCCGGTGCGAAAAGCCTCTATTGTCTCCTGTTTTCTAGCACTGCTCATGCGGCCATGCAGCAGGGCAAGCCTGACCCCCGGCAGAAGTTCGCGCAATTCTTCAAACAGCCGTTCCGCGCTAACGCCTTCAACCGCTTCCGAATCCTCGATAAACGGGCAGACAACATAGGATTGCACGCCCACTTTGGCTTGACGGGCCAAATAGGCATACATGTCCCCCCGTCGCTGCACCGGGATGAAGCTTGTTTTGACGGGTTTTCTGCCGGATGGCATTTGATCGATCACGGAGATATCGAGGTCGCCGCAGAGCAGCAGCGCAAGCGTTCGGGGAATAGGCGTTGCGCTCATGACAAGCACATCTGGGTTCTCGCCCTTTGATGCAATCGTCGCGCGCTGCGCAACGCCGAAACGGTGCTGCTCATCCGTTACAACCAATCCGAGTTTTGAAAAGCGGACGTCCTCCTGCAGGAGCGCGTGCGTGCCAACCACAGCAAGCGCCGAACCGGAAGCAATGCGCTTAAGCGCAGCATCTCTTTGCTGTTTTTTCATGCCGCCGTGCAAATAGCACACGGCATTTCCGAAAATGCGCTGCATCGACTCGAAATGCTGCTGCGCCAAGATCTCGGTAGGCGCCATCAATGCGCCCTGATATCCGTTTGCGCAGGCGATGCAGAGGGCAAAGAGCGCGACCGCCGTCTTGCCTGAGCCAACGTCCCCCTGCAAAAGACGGTTCATGGGCGTCGGCAGCGCCATATCGCGCGCAATTTCGTCCATAACCCGCATTTGTGCATCCGTCGGCTGAAATGGCAGCTTTTTCAGGTAGCGCTCTAAAACGCCGTCGCTCGCGAATGCGATTCCCCTTTGGCCGCAGCGCGCTCGCTTTCGCATTTCCACAACGAGCAGATAGTACAAAACGTTATCAAACGCCAATCGCCGCTGGGCCAGTTCCAAAATGTTCCGCTTCACAGGCCGATGCACCTGCACGACAGCCTCTTGGAGCGGCAAGAGATCATATCGTTCGAGCAGAGCGGCGGGCATGGAATCCCGCAATTCAGGAACAGCGGACAGTGCCTGCCGAACCGCTTCCTGCATAAGACGCTGCGTTATCCCCTGCGAAAGCGGATAGACCGGCACCAAGCCGGGCAACTCCGTCGAAAGGGAGGGGTTCAGCATCGAAACGCCTCTGCGGGCGTCAATCCTGCCGCAAGCCACAACCGTGTCGCCCGCATGGATCTGCATGCGGCGGTATGGCTGATTGTACCATTTCAGGCGCAGTTTGCAGACCCCATCCGTGGCCATCACGGAAACGAGCGAAATACCGTGAAAATAGGATGTGGACGGCTCGCTGAGCGCCCGCACTCGCACCGCGCAATCCATCCCATGGCGAAGAGCGGAAACCGGCTGCGCAAAGGAGTAATCGCGATAATCGCGCGGCAAGCAGAACAGCAAATCCTCCACCGTTTGGATGCCCAAACGGTGGAGCTGCGCCGCACGCGACGGCCCGATTCCTTTTAAGGCTTCAATTTCCGATTTCAGCATGGCTCCATTCTTCGCAAAAAACGGGCGGGATATCCCGCCCGATATAAGGCCTTACTTATTCAACCGAAAGATAATAATAGTACAATGGCTGTCCGCCGCTTTGGACGATAAACTCCGCATCCGGATACGCTTCCTCCAACTGCTCTACCAGCTGGTTGGCGCTCGCCTCTTCGACGCTTTCGCCGTAGAACATCGTGACAGCCGCATCGGTTTCCCCGAGCTTTTGCATCATTTTGTCCAGGAGATCGCGTGTCACAGCATCCACCGTAGCGCCGACGCTGCAAAGGTCATTGTCCATCATGCCCATCACATCGCCCTCGGCGATATCCTCGCCATGGAACTTGGTGCTGCGTACTGCAAAGGTCACTGCGCCGCTCACAACGGATTGGAACGCCTCGGTCATCATCCGCTCGTTGGCAGCCACGTCGGCTGATGAATCGAACGCCATGGCCGCTGCGATCCCCTGCGGGATGGTCTTTGTCGGCAGGACGATCACATTACAGGTCAGCAGTGCAGCCGCCTGCTGCGCCGCCATGATGATATTACTGTTATTCGGCAGGATAAACACATTTCGCGCATTCACCTTGCGAACGGCGCTGGTAATCGTATCAATGCTTGGGTTCATCGTCTGCCCGCCGGAAATGACATGATCCACCATGAGCTCGCCGAACACGGCCGCAATGCCATCGCCGGCGCTGACCGCTATCAGACCGTATTCCTTTTCTTTGCGCTTTCTCTCCGCTTGCAGCGCACGGTTCTGTTCGCGCATGTTCTCAATCTTGAGATGATCCAGCTCGCCCAGTCTCAGCGCCATTTGCAGCACTTTTCCGGGTGCATTGGAGTGAACATGCACTTTGATCAGATCGGAATCAAAGGCAACCACGACCGAGTCGCCCAGCCGCATCAGGTGATCTCGAAACGCGTCCAGATCCGCCTCGCAAAACGCCGGATTGAGATGGATGATGAAGAACTCCGTGCAATAGCC
The DNA here is from genome assembly GCA_019416935.1 of Clostridiales bacterium. Lineage (GTDB taxonomy): Bacteria > Bacillota > Clostridia > Christensenellales > CAG-138 > Aphodomorpha. The sequence continues at coordinate 54,630 of DXWI01000006.1, forward strand.
GAATTCAATGCTCTCCTCCGGAATGCCCTCCATTTCGGCTGCGGCAGAGGCGATCGCGGATTCCTGCTCATCCACTATTTCAGAAATGTCCGGAAGGATGTCGCCGTCCAGCGAGAGCTTAAATCCCTTGTAAACGGTCAGCAACCCCTTGCCGCCGGAATCGATCACGCCCGCTTCCTTCAAAACGGGAAGCAGATCCGGCGTCTTTGCAAGCGCGCGCTCGCCCGCCTCAATCATCACATCGACCACACGATATACATTCGCGCCGCGGCCTGCCATTTCCGCTACTTCCTCGGCAATCATCCGGGAGACCGTGAGAATGGTGCCCTCTTTGGGCTTCATGACCGCCTTATACGCCGCCTCGCTGCCCATGGTCAGCGCACTGGACAGAAGCGCCGCGTCCATGGTCGCCGCGCCCTTAAACGCACGCGAAAAGCCACGAAACAGCTGGGACAGGATGACGCCGGAATTGCCGCGGGCGCCGCGCAGCGCGCCCATGGAAAGTGCATCCGCAACGCGGGATACGTCCGCATCCTCGGGCAGCCCGCGCAGTTCACGCACAGCACTCTCCATGGTCATCGTCATGTTGGTACCGGTATCGCCATCTGGCACCGGAAACACGTTCAAAGCATCGATGGCCTGCCGGTTGCGCTCCAACAAGGCGGCGCCAGCGATGATCATATCGCGGAACTGTGCTCCGCTGATGGTTAGTTGGTTCATTTCTCCTCCCATCCAGGTTGGTGATCAGCGATCAGACCCGGATATTCTCCACATGGATATTGATGCTCTGTACTCTGAGCCCCGTCATCGTTTCAACACGATATTTGACATTGCTTCTCGTATTTTCCGCTACAGCGGGAAGGGACACGCCGTATTCCAGCGTCACATACAAATCGATCGCAACCGTATCCGGTGCAACCATCGTGACCTTTACACCGCGTTTTACATTGTCTCCACCGAAGAGCTCGACAAGGGAATCGCCCGCCCGTTTGGAATTCATGCCGACAATGCCGTAGTTCTCAACAGCGGCATAGCCTGCGATTCTGGCGACCAAGTCATCACTGATGGTAATTTTGCCAAGCGCGTTCACCATTTCAGCAGCCATGATTATGCCTCCTTCGGAAATATGATTGTTGTATTGTAATAGAAACTCGCCAAAAGTGCAACGTATGCCGCCCTTACTCCTCTTCCTCATCCTCCGGAAGCACGGCGTTGTGGTACACTTCCTGCACATCGTCGTTATCATCGAGACGCTCCAGAAAACGCTCAATCTTTTCAATGTCTTCGGCATCGCTGACGTTGACGGTATTCTGCGGGATCATGCGCACCTCCGCGGAGAGGAAACTAAAGCCCGCTGCCTCCAGCGCCTCCCGAACTGCCGAGAAATCGGAAGGAGCGGTATAGACCTCAAACGCGTCATCGAGTGCGTTGAAGTCCTCCGCGCCGGCATCCAACGCGGTCATCATGACCTCATCCTCATCCATCAGCGCTGTACGCTCGATGACGATCAAGCCCTTCTTATCAAACATCCAACCCACGCATCCGCTGGCGCCCAGATTGCCGCCGCTTTTGTCAAAGATGTGGCGCATTTCCGCAGCGATGCGGTTGCGATTGTCGGTGAGCACTTCGACGATGACGGCCACATTTGCCGGGCCATAGCCCTCGTAGGTGATCTCCTCATAGTCAACCGCGTTTCCTTCGCCGGCAGCCTTTTTGATCGAACGCATGATGTTGTCGTTCGGCATATTGTTTGCCTTTGCTTTGGCAATGACATCGCGCAGTTTGCTGTTGTTAACCGGATCTGCGCCACCGCCCTCTTTGACGGCAATCGCGATCTCACGGCCAATCTTGGTAAAGATCTTGCCGCGCTGTGCATCGGTTTTTTCCTTCTTATTCTTGATATTGGCCCACTTGGAATGTCCTGACATAGTATCCTCCTTTGTTCAGGTCAACTGTTGATATACTTCGCGAAGCGACTGGAAATCCTTCCACGCATCGCGCTTTTTCTGTTCGTCCCGCAAAAGCGCCGCCGGATGATAGGTCGGGAGAATATGAATGCCGTTCTTCACCGCCCATTTGCCGCGATCCCGCGTAATCCGCGCCATGGGGTCATAAACATGCCGCGCCGCGACCGCTCCTAAGCAAACGATGATCCTGGGCGTGACTAGCATAAACTGCCGGCGCAGAAACGGCAGGCATGCCTGCGCTTCCGCATCCTCCGGATTGCGGTTTCCCGGCGGACGGCATTTGACGATATTGGTAATGTAGACCTCCTCGCGCCGAAGATCGACGGCAGCAAGCATGCGGTCAAGCAGTTGCCCTGCCGGGCCTACAAATGGGCGTCCCAGCCGATCTTCCTCCCGCCCCGGGCCTTCCCCGACCAACATAATTGCAGCATGCCGGTCACCCTCGTCAAACGCAGGCTGTGTGCGCGTCTTACAGAGCGCGCAGCGACCGCAGGCGGAAACCGCCCGTTCCATTTCATCCCAATCTCCGTCAAAAATCTCCATATATGCATCAGAGACGAGCGGCGGCGTCCTCATCGAGCAAAAAGACGGTGTTCGGATGCAGCTGCAAATAGGTTGCGGGAATCTGCGGCGTCACCGGTCCGTTGCAGATTCGATCGGCAATAACCGCCTTGTCCGCACCGATCAGATAAGCAACGATTTTTTTTGCGCCCATCAGCGTACTTAGACCGACCGTTACGACCCGGCCGTTCTCCGTACGCTCCACATGCGTTACGGGCGCCAGTTCCGTAGCACCCGGATGGAAGGCGATGCTACCATCCGATCGAATGCCGAGAAAAATCAGGTCAAAACCGCCCGCCTGTAAGATCGCATCCTCATATTCGTTGCAAGCAACGCTCCAATCCGTTGCCGCACCATTTGGAGCAAATCGCCGCTCCGGCTTGAGGTTGATGCGGTCGTACAACAGGCTGGAAAGCTGCGCTGTCAACGACACATCCGTATCGGCGCGCACGTATTCGGAAAGGCCGAAAGCCGTTACATCGCTCCAGTCCAGCAGTCCATCGCCCGTCATGCGCGCAAGCGCACGATAAACCGGGGCCATGTCATCCGTCAAGTCAAAGCCGAGTACGCTCATCGGCTTTTCGATCGTCTGTGCGGCAATCAATGTGGCCGCCGCCGCTCCGGCAACCGATTTATCGCGATATACTAAAACGCTCATCCAATCTCCCCCATCGTCTCTACCGTTTCCAGGAACAGCGCAATATCGCCGAACACCTCGCGGTAGTTGGTTTCGTTCAAAATTTCATGGCGCGCGCCCGGATAGAGTTTCAGCTCCACCGTATGCTTCGACTGCTGCAGCCACTTGGCGACCTGCCGCACGCCCTTGCCGTTTTTTCCGCCAACAGGATCACAGTCGCCCGAAACGACAAGAATGGGTTTGTCCGGTACGGTTTCGGCCCAATGTAGTCCGGAAACCTCCGTCAGTCCATCGAACAGGTCGCGCATGCCGGCCGCAGTAAACAAGAACCCGCAGTTTTCATCGGCAATATAGCGATCCACCTGTTCGTGCTCCCGAGAGAGCCAATCAAACGCCGTTCTGCCCTCGCCCACCATCTTATTATAGCTTCCAAAGCTCAGGTCGTTGAGCAGCTTGCTCGGTTGATCGGCGCCGCGCTTGCGAATTTCGCGTCGCGCCAGCAACCGTGCAATGCCGAGCGCAGGGTTCTTGCCTGCTGTTCCGCAAAAAATGAACGCGTCAAAATCCTTCCCGTCCCTGCCGGCATAGGTGCGTGCGAGGAAGGAGCCCATGGAGTGGCCAAACAATACGAACGGAATGGCCGGATAATCGCGCTTGACCGTATCGAAAAGCGTCCGCATATCCTGCACCAACGCATTCCATCCATTCTCCGTGCCGAAAAAGCCGCGAGGAGAATCGCCCGTGCTCTTACCGTGTCCGGCATGATCCTGGCCATAGACCAATACGCCCTGTTCCGCAAGATACCGGGCAAACGCATCGTAGCGGTCGATATGCTCGGCCATACCATGCGTGATCTGCAATGCCGCACAGGGCTCCTCCGGAATCCACATGCGGTAGCGGATCATGCCCAGTCCGGTTGCGGACGGGTATCGACGCTCCTTGACCGTTATCCTCATGGTTTTTTCTTCTCCATTCTATGCATACATGATCAGTATACCATCAGTTGAGTAAATTCACAATAAGCGTTTGAGCCGATTCGATGTGTTTTTGCCGTAAATAGCCAAAAAAAATACAGACCGGTTGCACGACCGGTCTGTTCAGCAAGCATTTGAATTCATAGATGCAGCGTCTCCACAGCGTTCAGCAAGTCCGCGTCCTCCGCATTGTGGGTAGCCACAATTCTCAAACTCGAACAGTGCTGCAAAAGGCTCGCAGCCTGTGCGCGATGCTCCGCATCCAGCCCGTTGAACGGCTCATCCAGCAGCAAAACATCATCGGAGTACGACAACGCGCGCGCAAGCGCCACGCGTCTTCGCATGCCGCCGGACAGCACAACCGGTCTTAGGTTCAGCGCATCCCCCAGATCCAACCACTCCAACAGGTTTTTTGCCGTCGTTCGGTCAGAGGTCAACGATACGTTTTCGAGCGTTGTTCGCCATGGCAGCAGGCGATCTTCCTGAAACACCATGCCGATCCTGCGTCCTGTCAGGCCGGAAACCATACCCATATCGGGCGCAAGCAAGCCGGCAAGCACCCGCAGCAGCGTTGTCTTTCCGCTGCCGGATGCGCCGCGCAGCAGGATCGTGCCGCTGTCGGGCCAAATCGCTTCTAGGCCGCACAGCACCCGCTTCTCACCAAAGCCCACCGAAATGTCCCGCAATTCAATCATGGGAAAGCCTCCGAAGCACCTTCATCATCGCCCGCTCCATCAGCATGGAAAATGCAATGACACACAACGTCCACGCGAACAGATCCACTGTTTCCAGCGTAATTTTGGCCTGATATAAATAGGTGCCGACCGCACGTCTTGGTAAAGAGAGGATTTCCGCTGCCACACCGGATTTCCAGGCAAATCCCAGTGCGGTGGTGCAGGCGGCAAGAAACTGCGGCATAGCCGACGGTATGTAGATTTCCCGCACGCGCTGCCATCCGGAAAAATGGAACGCCTTTCCCATCTCTATCAACAGCGGGTCCGTTTCCGCCAGTGCCTGCGCTACGTTCGCCCAAACGATCGGCAACACCATCAAAAAGGAAATCCAGACCGGCACGACCGAGGCGGAAAACCACAGCAGCGCCAGCAGAATGAACGAAGTCACCGGCGTTGCCTTTACGATGCTGCGGAGCGGCGCAAGAAGCGCGTCGGCCAGCTTTGAAGCGGCCGTCAGCGCGCCGAGCAGGATGCCCATCAGAACGCCGAGCAAAAATCCCGCCAATATCCGGCCGAGCGTCAGCCCAATCGCGCTCCAGCAATCGGGCTGCACGAGCAGAGCGAACAGTCTGGAAAGCGTTGCTGCTGGTCCCGGCAGCAGCAGCGGGCTTCCAACCGCCAAAGCCGCCAGCTGCCAGAGCAGCAGATAGGCGGCTGCGATGAATATATTGCGGATATGCTGATTTCTAATCCAGTTTCGCATAGAACGAAGCGTCCGGCAAGTGACCGCCAATGGATTTGGGATTGGCTGCAAACAACACGTTCAGCATCGCCTCCGCCGCCAACTGCATCTGTTCGCCGGTGATGCAGACGATATGACAACTGGGAATGGCGCGCGCCGCAATCGCTTCGGAACCCACAATGCCGAGCTCTGCGATCAAAGCCGGCGCCTCTGCCTCGCGGTTGACGCGCTCGGCCGATTTTGCCGCAGCGTCGAGGAATGCCTGTACTGCTTCCGGTTCCGATTCGAGCACAGAACGGCGCACAATATAGCACCCCTGCAGCAACTGTGCATCGGAAACAGCATCCCATTCCGACGTCAAATCAAGCGCAATCCGCGCCGACTCGTTTTTGAGAAGTACCGCCGAAACGTTTGGCTCAGGCAGCATGGCAAGCGAAACCTCCCCAGCGGCCGCCATCGCAGCGAGCGTCGCATGCTCGGCAATATATTCTACCGTTACCTTGTCTTTGAGGCCGTTTTGTTCCAAAAGATATTCCAGCACATACTGCGGTGTGCTTCCCTGCCCGGTCGCATACAGCGTCTTGCCGGCCAGATCCGCCATCGATTGCACGGTCTCCCCATTCTCTAAAATGTAAAGTACGCCGAGCGTATTTACGGCAATCATCACGGCCTCGCCCTCGGTCTTGTTCGAGAGAACCGCTGCAAGATTCACCGGCACCGCGGCGATATCCACTTCTCCATTGATGAACTTGCCGGTCACCACATCCGGCGCGTCCAAAAGCTCTACGGGGAACTCGCTGCTGTTCTCCTGCATCAGATACGCAAGCCCCATACCGGTCGGCCCTTTCAGGGCGGCCACCCGCAGGGCGGTTTGCGGCTTTTCGGCCGCGCAGCCCATGCTCAGCAGCAACAGGCTGGCAAGCAAAACGCACAACAGTTTCTTTTTCATCTTGTTATCTCCCTTGATTCAATATAGTCGTATGGTACGGTTTTGGCGTGAAATACGGCCGCCGGACTCCAGTGCGTCCAGCGCACGATACAGCGTAGCGCGGCTGATACACAGCGCATCGGCCAACGCACTCATGCCGAATGGAAGCGTGCAGATGCCCGCCACGGCATTGTGCTGCAAAAACAGCAGCAGGCGGTCCTCCACAGTGGGTTGCACAAAGCCCTCGATGCGGCGGTTGAGGAATCGGATGCGGGCGGTCAGATACCGCATATAGTTTTCAGCAATCCAAAAGTGCTGCTGCATCATGCCGAGAAACGCCGCTTCCTCAATGAAAAGTGCGCGCACATCCTCCACTGCACGGATACTGACCAAGTATGTGTCGTCCGAGCGTAAAAACAGGGTCGCAGCGCCGAAAAGATCCCCCTTCTTCAGGATACTCATGAGCATCCGGCTCTCGCCGCAGCGCTTTTCAACGATCGCAGCGCCCTTGAGCAAGATGCCGATCCGATTTGAAAAATGCGCTGGGGTATAGATTTCCTCCCCCTTGGCGAAACCGGAGCTGCTTACGCCGGAACTGTTGAGTAGTTGCTGCAGCAGGGCGGCGTCCGCGCCGGCAAACAGCGGCGTTTGCAGCATGATCTGATTGTCGTTCGCTTTCCTCTTCATTTCGCCCCTTTATTTTGTCTCATTTGATACATTTTAGTGTAGCGCACAATGAGATCGCCGTCAAGCATCTTTTGTGATAACAGCAGGGTTGCTTGACGGCGCACCGCTCGCTTAAGACCGATACCGGTCAAGCATTGAAGCGTTCTTTCCATTTCCATCCCTGCTGTTTGCACGCACGGACGCAAAATAGCCCACGAAAAGTGCTGCTTGTCCAGTGGCTTCCGATGGCGTATAATACGGGTATGAAAATGATTTCTTGGAATGTAAACGGGCTGCGCGCCTGCATGGGCAAGGGATTTGTTTCCTTTGTGCAGGAGCAATCGCCGGATATTCTGGCGCTGCAGGAAACAAAGATGCAGCCGCATCAGGCAGATGTACCGCTCGAGGGCTACCATCAGTTCTGGAACAGCGCGGAAAAGAAGGGGTATTCCGGCACTGCGCTCTTCCTGAAACGGGAGCCGTTGCAGCTTATTTATGGTCTGGAACAGCCGGAGTTTGACAACGAGGGACGGGTGATCACGGCAGAGCTGGACGACTTCTATTTTGTTACGGTGTATTCGCCGAACGCGCAGGAAGAATTGAAGCGAATTGACTACCGCATGGCGTTTGAAGACGCGCTGCGCGAACACCTCGCAGCGCTCGACAAAAAGAAGCCGGTCGTTCTGTGCGGCGACTTGAACGTGGCCCATCAGGAGATCGATCTGAAAAATCCGGGGCCGAACCGGGGTTGTGCGGGTTTTTCCGATCAAGAGCGCGCAATGATGACAAAGCTGCTTGAAGCGGGTTTTACCGACAGTTTTCGCGCGCTATATCCCGAAGCGACCGGCGCCTATTCCTGGTGGAGCTATCGGTACGGCGCGCGCGCAAGGAACGCGGGTTGGCGCATCGACTATTTTCTCGTCTCGAACCGGCTGATGCAAAGGGTATCGGACAGTCTGATTTTGAGCGACGTCTACGGCAGCGACCATTGCCCCGTCTGCCTGTTGCTGGAGGGTTAGCATGAACATCATTCTGGCGTCCCAGTCTCCGCGCAGGAAGGACCTGCTTTCGCTGATGGGCCTTCGCTTTTCGGTCGTCACCAGCAATGTACAGGAAACGCCCCCCGCGGGCGCGACACCCGCAGAAACGGTTTGTGCGCTTGCACAGCAAAAAGCGGAAGCCGTTGCCGCCATGTTCCCGAAGGACTGCGTTATCGGCGCCGATACGATCGTTTATCTCGACGGCGAAATACTCGGAAAGCCGCATACCCCAGATCGTGCAAAGCAATTTTTGCTGCGCATGCAGGGGCGCACGCACACGGTCTATACCGGCGTTGCTGTGATAGCGGCCGGAAAAGCCGACGTGCGGTATGCCACGACCGACGTTACGTTTGCGCCGATGAGCGAGCTGGAGATTGACTGGTATGTCGGGACCGGCGATCCGCTGGATAAGGCGGGCGCATACGGTGTGCAGGGCCCGTTTGGCGTGTTTGTAGAGCGCATCGCGGGCAACTACTTCAACGTAATCGGTATGCCGCTTCCGCTCCTGTACCGCATGCTGCTCGATGCCGGCGTGCTCAAAGAAAACCGAACATGAATGAGATCATTGCAGAAAAACTCAAGCTCCTCCCCTCCTCCCCCGGCGTTTATAAGATGTACAACGCTGCCGGTGAGGTCATCTATGTCGGTAAGGCCATCTCCCTGAAAAACCGGGTTCGGCAATATTTTCAGGCAAACAAAAACCATACGCCAAAGGTCTTGGCCATGGTTGCGCATATCGAGGATTTTGAAATTCTGCGCACCTCCAACGAAACGGAGGCGCTGACGCTTGAATCCAACCTGATCAAACAGTTCCGGCCCAAATACAACATTCTGCTCAAGGATGATAAGCACTTTCCCTATGTCCGAATCGATTACCGGCAGGACTTTCCCCGGGTCGAGATCGTTCGCCGCGTGCATGCCGACGGTGCAAAATACCTGGGCCCGTTCCTTTCGGGCCTTGCGTTGCGCGACGGCATGAACGTTGTACGGGAGCATTTCCCGGTGCGCTACTGTAAAAAGGACCTGAAAAAAGCGGCGGCTCGGCGTGAGCGTCCCTGTCTCATGTACCACGTCGGCAAGTGCTGCGCGCCCTGCACGGGCAAGGTTTCTCGCGCGCAGTATCATGCCATGCTGGATGAGATCAGCGCGTTTCTGACCGGCCATACCGATACCGTGATCCATGAGCTGACCGCGCAAATGCAGCAGGCAGCGGAAAAATTGCAATATGAACGAGCCGCTGTGCTGCGCGACAGCATCCGGGCCATCGAGCGGCTTCAGGATAAGCAGGTCGTTATCAGTACCACCAAAAATATGGCGGATGTGTTCGCCTTGGGTCGGCTCAACAACGATGTGCTGGTGTTCGCACTGTTTGTGCGCGACGGAAAGGTGATTGGAACGGAAAAATTCCGCATGGGTGCGGACGACGGAGAATCCGACGCGGAAATTCTTGCCGCGTTTCTAAAGCAATATTACCTGGAGGTTGCCTCCTTGCCGCCGGAAATTCTGCTGTATTCCGATGCGGCCGACATGGACGCCATTGCGCTGTGGCTCTCGGAGCGCGCCGGTCGCAAGGTCAATCTGCATCGGCCCCAGCGCGGCAGCAAGGCGCAGCTTGCGCAGTTGGCCTACCGCAACTGCATCGATGCGCTCGAAAAGGACGCCGCGCTGCAAAAGCGGGCATGGGAGCGCGGCGAGGGCGCGCTCGTCGAACTGAGCGCCGTTCTCGGACTGGAAAGCATCCCCAGTCGGCTGGAGTGCTTCGACAACTCGCACTTCCAGGGGCGGGACACGGTTTCTTCCATGGTCGTCTTTCAGGACGGCCAGCCCGACAAAAAAGCATACCGGCGTTTTCGCATTCGCGCCGATGCGGAAGGCGACGATCTAATCGCAATGCGCGAGGCGCTGACCAGACGCTTCGCACGATTTCAGGCTGGCGACACCGGGTTTGATGTGTTGCCGGATCTGCTGGTCATCGACGGCGGCCAAACGCAGCTGGCCGTAGCCGTTTCGGTGCTTGCGGAAGCGGAACTGTCGTTTGTACCTGTGATCGGTCTGGCGGAAACGAACGAATGGATTTACCTACCCGATGATCCGCAGCCAATCGAGTTGCAGCGAAACAGTGCGGCGCTGCATCTGCTTGAGCGCATTCGCGATGAGGCGCACCGGTTTGCCATCACCTATCACCGCAGTCTCAGGCAGAAAACCGCGCTTTTCTCCGTGCTCGACCAGATCAGTGGTATCGGCGACCGGCGCAAACGCGCGCTGTTTGATGCGTTTGTTACGCTGGACGCCATGAAGGCTGCCAGCATCGAACAACTGGCCGCTGTTCCCACCATGAACCGCGCAGCTGCGGAAGCGGTTTGGACGTTTTTTCACGGTTCCGCATCCGCAGTCAACCCGGAGCACGCATAATGGTACCATATGATCCCCCGGTATGAGCAGCAAAGACCGGCCAAGCCCTGCATCGGACTTTCGTATGCCGGAAGCGGCCGGCGGTCATGCTTTGTCCGACTGTGCCCGGCTTCGTACCGTTTCAAGATGCTTGCGTGCCTTCGGCATATCCTCGAGCGCCGGTAGGAAGTATCGGTCATTCGCCGTATTGATCAATATCGATTTTGTTGTTGAACGGCCATGCAGTTTCACATCCAAAACGCCGACACTCACGATAGCGGCCGGTTCGATTGCAAACGGTTTGGCCGACTGCCAGACATGGGGGCGCGGCAGTTCGACGCCGCACACCGCATCATCTGTTATTCTCAACATCACCTTCCGCACGCGGCGCATCACCGCATACACATCTGCAATACCATACAGACAATAGAGGAAAAGCGCCGTCTCCACCGCAAGCAGCATTGGTGTATAGTGCGCGCCGTTCCAGAGAAAACGCAACAAAGCGCCGTCCTCGGCCGCAGCGCCGGCAACTACCAGTACGCCAGGCAACACCTGTGAAAACAGCAGCGCCGCTATCAGCACATATACGCCAATCGACACCCGCAGGGTGAAAAATGTCTGTTTTCCTACTCGATACTCCATCCGAACCTCCACCCGATGTCAAAAAACAGGGGGCGTGCGCCCCCTGTTATCCATTTGACGATTCTTATTCGTCCTCTTCGTCCTCGCGCTTTGCCTGCTCAATGATCTTCTGCGCCAGATTGCCCGGCACATCCTCATAGCGGACAAATTCCATCTTAAAGGAACCGCGCGCCTGCGTCATGGATCGCAGGTCGGTCGCATACTTGAACATCTCCGACAAAGGCGCTTCTGCAACGACCTCCGTACCGCCATCCACCGGGTTCATGCCCAGCATGCGGCCGCGGCGACGGTTCAAATCGCCGATGATATCGCCCACGCAATCAGAGGGTACAAAGATATCATAGCGGTAGATTGGCTCGATCAGGGCAGGCGATGCCTTTGCGCAAGCCGCCTTGTAGGACAGACGCGCTGCGGACTTGAACGCAACTTCCTTTGAGTCAACGGGATGATATTTTCCGTCATACAGCGTGGCCTTGACCCCAACCATCGGATAGCCGGCCAAAACGCCGTGGACCATCGCTTCGCGCAGTCCCTTTTCGACCGCCGGGATATACTCCTTCGGCACAACGCCGCCAACGATCGCGTTGACAAACTCAAAGTCCACGCCCTCATCGGCCGGCTCAAACCGCATCTGTACAACGCCGAACTGACCGCTGCCGCCGGACTGTTTCTTGTGCTTGCCTTCCGCTTCCGCTGTCGCGCGAATGGTCTCGCGATACGGGATGCGCGGGTCCGCAAGCGATGCTTCCACATTGGACTTGTTCTTCAGCTTGCTGCACACCACATCGATATGCATCTCGCCGAGGCCTTCGATCAGCACATCGCCGGTCTCCGCGTTCTTCTCGATACGAATCGTCGGGTCCTCCTCGCGGATGCGGTTGAGGCCGGAGATCACCTTGTCGTCCTCGCCCTGCTTCTTGGCGGAAACGGCAAGGCTGATGCACGGTGCGGGGAACTCGATGGCCGCAAAGCGCACGGGGTTAGCCGCGTCGCAGAGTGTATCGCCGGTCGCTGTGAACTGCAGCTTGCCCAGCGCGCCGATATCACCGGCATTGAGCTTATCCATCGCAACGGTCTTTTTGCCGCGCATGAGATATGGGGCACTCGGCTTTTCGGCCTTTTCGGCATTGGCATTATATGGAGTGACGTTCACATCGAGGGAACCGCCGTACACCTTGATGATTGAGTATTTTCCAAACTGGTCGATGACGGTCTTTACGACCTGCGCGGCAAAGGGGCCATCGGCTTTGATCTCAATCTCGCTGCCGGTCTTGACATCGATCGCCTTCTTCGGCTTTGCCTGATCTGCGGTGGGCAGGTAATGCACCATGGTATCCATGAGCGTTGCAACACCGATGTTCAGCGCTGCGGAAACACAGCAGACGGGGGTTACGATACCATCGCGAACGCCCACGGAAAGCCCCTTGAGAATATCCTCGCGGGAGAGCTCGCCCTCCTCGAAATACTTCTCCATGAGCTCTTCGTCGCTCTCTGCGGCGGCCTCGGTGAGCTTCTCGTACAGATCCTGCGCCTCAGCGGCCAGATTGCCGGGAATCTCAACTTCCTTCTCACCTTTGCCGTCGAACAGCTTGGCGGTCATATGCACGATATCAACATAGCCTTTAAAAGCGCCGGCTTCGATGATCGGGAGCTGAATCGGAACGACGGACGGCCCGAACTTCTCGTTGATGGCTGCCATCGTCTTCTCGAAGTTCGCATTTTCGCGATCGAGTTGGTTGATAACCATCATGCGGGCCTTGCCCATCTTCTGCGACATGGCCATCGCCTTCTCCACACCGACGACGGGGCCGGAAACCGCACCAACAACAATCAGCGCGCTGTCGGCAAGCTCCATCGCTGCGGTTACTTCGCCGTAGAAATCGAAAAAGCCGGGCGCATCGATGATGTTCACCTTGGTGTTTTTCCATTCAAACGGCGCAAGCGCTGCGTTGATGGAGATGGTACGCTTGATCTCTTCCGGGTCGAAGTCGGTCGTTGTCGTGCCGTTCTCGACCTTGCCCAAGCGCTCCAGCAGGCCTGCGTTGAGCAGCATCGCTTCGGTCAGCGTTGTCTTTCCCTCGCCGCCATGGCCGAATACGCCGATGTTGCGAATGTCCTTTGCGGTATACTCTTTCATTCCGGTACCCCCTCAATTTGCTTTTGTATGCACATGAAATTGTTTCTCCTAGCCGGAAAAACCCATAATAGACAAAGATTATATTATCAGTTTCCGGCCAAATTGTAAACAAGGAATTTCAAATTGCGTCACACGCGAGATACGCCCGCTGCGCATCGGTCAGCGCATCGATCGAGACGCCCAGCGCATCCAGCTTGCGGCGCGCCACCTCCTCGTCGATGGAACGCGGAACCGCATGCAGCCGTGCGGCCAAATTCTTCCCGTTCTTTGCCAGATACTGTGCCGAAAGCGCCTGAATCGCAAAGCTCATATCCATGATCTCAACCGGATGTCCGTCGCCCGCCGCGAGATTGACGAGCCGGCCTTCGGCCAATACATACAGCCAGCGCCCATCCGGCAGGCGGTAACCGCAGATGTTCGGCTTCATCTGCCGCGTTTCTACCGCCAGTTCCTTCAATCGCCTGATATTGACCTCAACGTCAAAATGACCTGCGTTGCAGAGCACCGCGCCATTCTTCATCCGCAAAAATGCGTTTTCGCCGACAACGTCGCAATCGCCGGTCACTGTGATAAACAGATCGCCAAGCGGCGCGGCTTCCTCCATCGGCATGACGGAGAATCCATCCATAACCGCCTCGATGGCCCGAACCGGATCCACCTCCGTGACGATGACCCTGGCGCCCAATCCCTTTGCGCGCATCGCAACGCCCTTGCCGCACCAGCCATACCCGGCGACGACCACCGACTTGCCGGCGACAATCAGATTCGTTGTGCGGTCGATCCCGTCAAAAACGGACTGGCCGGTGCCGTAGCGATTATCGAACAGGTGCTTGCAGTCCGCATCGTTTACGGCGATCATGGGGAACGGCAGTCGGCCGTCCCGTTCCAGCGCGCGCAGGCGCAGGATTCCCGTTGTCGTTTCCTCACAGCCGCCGATCACGTGTTTTGCAACATCGGGAAACTCTTTAAGCAGCATTTGCATGATGTCGCCGCCGTCATCGATGATCAAATCCGGCTGTGCCGCCACAACTCTACGAATGCAATCGGCATATTCGTCATCCGCAGCGCCGTGCAGCGCAAACACATGCATGCCGTTCGAAGCAAGTGCAGCCGCCACATCGTCCTGCGTGGACAGCGGATTGCTGCCCGTAACATACATCTCGGCGCCGCCGGCAGCCAACACGCGGCATAAGCAGGCGGTCTTTGCCTCCAGATGGATGGACAGCGCAACCCGCAGTCCGGCAAACGGCTTGTCCCACAAGAATGCCTGTTCAATGCCGGCAAGAAGCGGCATGTTGCGCCGCGCCCATTCAATCTTATCCTCGCCCTGCGGCGCAAGCCGCGGATCGCGAATCAAACTCTCCATATTCACTCATTTTCCTTTCAAAACGTCGAGCGCAGCCTGTAGCTGCGTATCCAGTTCGCGCGGCAGAGACTCCACCGCCGTATCGCGGTATTCCTCCGGCAGCTCTGCAATCACATCGGGCGTAATTCCAACGCCGTGGATGCAGACGTCGTTCGGCGTATAATACGCATCGGTCGTCAGCTTGACCCACCCCTTGTTGGCAGGCAATTGAAAATAGGTTTGCACAATGCCCTTTCCAAAAGACTGGGTCCCGACCACCGCTGCGCGCGCATGATCCTGCAGCGCGCCGGACAGCAGCTCGGATGCGGAAGCGGAGTTTCCATTTATGAGTACGGCGACCGGATCCTTCCAGACCGCTTCCGTTTCCGCATAGTAATTCTCGGTCTCCTCAATACGGGATCGGATGCTGACGATCAGCTGCTCCCGCTCCAAAAACAGATCCGCAACGTCCAGCACATCATCCAGGCTGCCGCCGGGATTGTCCCGAAGATCCAGCACCAATTTATCCGCGCCCTGTTCCTTCAGCACGGTCAACGCGTCCTTCGTTTCCTGCACCACATGCCCCGCAAAGCCGACAAGGCGGATGTAGCCGACACCGTCCTCCAACAGCGCATACTCCACATACGGCACGTTGATGATGTCCTTCTCCACCGTCACTTCAAAGGTTTCGCCATCACGGCTGAGCAGCAGAACATCCGCCGTCCCATCGGTATGAAAGAGCGCCAGCATACCATCCAGCGTCAGCCCGGCAACCCGTTCTCCGTTGATGGACAGCACGAGGTCGCCCATTTGCGCACCGGCAGCGGCCATGGGACTGCCGTCATAGACGCGCTGAATCCGACTTCCGGTTGCATCCGGCACGCCAACAACGATGCCGATGCCCCGGTATTCGCCCGAATTGGATTTGAGGTGTTCCGCATATTGTTCGGCCGTATAATACTGCGCATAGTCGTCGTCGATGCTGGAGAGCATGCCGCGCAGCGCGGCGTCAACCAGCGTCTCATTGCCGTTGGCCGTTTCATCATAATAAAAGAAAGCACGCCGGATGGTTTCCGCCATCTGCGCCAGCGGTTGCAGCGATCCCGTGGCGCCGGTATGGGTACACAGAAACGCCGTTACCCCCGAAGATACGAGCGCAACGGCGATCAGCAGCGCTGCAAACAGGACGAACCGGTTTCCATTCCTGTGTCGCTTTTCCATGGAATCTCCCTTCAGCGGACGGGGGCAATCACCCGCGACCGCATTGCAGCCAAGTCGCATACATCCAGATGCCGTTCCGGTTTGTTCAAAAGCTCGGACAGTCCTGCCGGCACCCGCATCCCCGTCAGCGTATGCAGACGATCGGCATTTTCAAAGTCATCGCTGCCGGGCGTTTCGAAGGCCGACAATACGTCGGATGCAAACTTGTACGGATTGGCAGTGGACAGCAGCACGGTCTGCGTACCATCGCCCGTTGTCTCGGCATATCGCGCATATACCGTCTGTGCGACGGCGGTATGCGGGTCCATCAGATACCCATGCCGCTCATATGTGCGGCGAATGGTTTCGAGCGTATCCTGTTCGCTGCACCAACCGGCGGCAAACAGATCGTTGAGAACGGCAAGCTGCGGCCGGTCGATGGTATAGCTGCCATGTTCGGACAGTTCCCGCATCCAGCCGCGCACCCGCTGCGGGTCGCGGTCGGCCAGTTCAAACAAGAGGCGTTCCAGATTGCTGGAAATCAGAATATCGATCGAGCAGCTCATGCTCTTGAAAAACGGCCGCCGGTCGTTGTACACGCCGGTCTCAAAGAAATCCGTCAGCACATGGTTGCGGTTCGACGCGCAGATAAGCCGGTTGATGGGGAGGCCCATGCGCTTCGCATAATAGCCTGCAAGAATATCGCCAAAGTTGCCGGTCGGAACACAGAAATTCACCGATTCGCGCGTCGAAAGGCGGCCGGCCTCCCGCAGCGCCCGATACGAAGAGAAATAATACACAATCTGCGGCAGCAAGCGGCCGAAGTTGATGGAATTGGCGCTGGAGAGACGATAGCCCAGCCGGTTCAGTTCCTCGTTCGCCCCGGCGTCCGCAAAGATGCGCTTCACGCCGGTTTGCGCATCGTCGAAATTGCCGCGCACAGCGCACACATCAACGTTGCCGCCCTCCTGCGTCACCATTTGCAGCCGCTGCGCGCGCGAAACGCCGCCATCCGGGTAGAACACCAGTACGCGCGTTCCCGGCACGTCGCAAAAGCCGGCAAGCGCCGCTTTGCCCGTATCGCCGGATGTTGCAACAAGGATATAGACCTGCCGGTCTTCCCCCGTCAGCAGCAGCGAATCCCGCATCAGATAGGGCAGCATCTGCAGCGCCACATCCTTAAATGCCATCGTCGGCCCGTGCCAGAGTTCCAGAATGCTCTCCCGTTCGGTCAGCGCATGGACGGGCGTGACCCGTTCATCGTCAAAACTCCGATAGGCGCTTTTGATCATGCCGCGCAAATTTTCCGGATCGGTTTCGGTAAGATAGCGCGACATGACTTCAAACGCTGCTTCCAAATAGTCAGCAGGCAGCGATTCCACATCCAACTCTGGGAAGGAGGCCGGCACATACAGACCACCGGAAGGGCAAATGCCCCGCACGATCGCCTGCGCCGCAGCAACGGCTTCGCCGCCCCGTGTGCTTAGATATTTCATGAGAGCTCCCTATTCTTCATGCTCAGGTGGTTTGCAGCATCATTTCCTGCATAAACGGCGGCAGCGTGCTGTGATTGCCGCTGATACTCAGGATGATGTTCACATTGTGCTTGGAAGAAAACGCTTTCAGATCGGAGAACAGCCCTTCCAGAGACGAAAGGTCGTGACGAACGAAGTTCATGAAGCCGTCGATGTATACATATTCGAGATCGAAGTCCTGCGCGGAAATGCCGCAGAGAAAACCGTAGAGCATTTTGGGCGATTCAATGCCGTACTCCGTAGCGTTGATGAAACGGATGCTGGAATTGAGGTCAAACATGTAGCTGTTGTCATCGTCGATAAACACCAGGCTGCCCTTCGCGCTCGCGGCGGTACGGTTGGCATGCTGCAGCAGCTGTTTCGTTTTTCCTGTGCCTTTCTCTCCGAAAATGACTCCTATCAAGGTCGTGTCCTCCAATATCTGCATGATGTTGGCTTTATTATAGCTTGTCGGAAGCGGAATTGACAAGCGAATCCGAAAAAGTTTCGGATTTTGCCAAGGATATGTTATAATGCTAATATGAGTGAAATTTTGGATTTATCAAAACTAAACCCGGAACAGCGCGAGGCCGTTTGTACAACGGAGGGCCCGCTTTTGATCATTGCCGGTGCGGGCAGCGGCAAAACGCGCGTACTCACGCACCGCATCGCCTATTTGCTTGCCGAAAAGGGCGCCGCTCCATGGCAGGTGCTGGCGCTGACTTTTACCAACAAGGCGGCGGGTGAAATGCGCGAGCGCATCCATACGCTCACCGGCGGCAGCTCCGGTGAGATGTGGGTGCTGACGTTTCACGCGTGCTGCGCGCGAATCCTGCGGATGGAAATCGAGCGACTCGGATACGAGCGCACATTCGCCATCTATGACGACGCGGATCAGCAAACGCTGCTCAGGCGCATCATCAAGGAGCTCAACCTGAGCGATAAGGTGTATACGCCTCGGATGCTCTCCTCGGCCATTTCGGATGCAAAAAACCATTCGCTGCGCCCGGAACGGTTTTTGCGCGAATCCCGCGCAGCGCAGCCCGTTATCGATGTGTTCCAGCGCTACCAGAAGGCGCTCCGCCAAAACAACGCGCTCGACTTTGACGACCTGCTGCTCAAGGTGCTGGAGCTCTTCGAGCGATTTCCGGAGGCGCTGGAGAAATATCAGCATCGGTTCCGGTATATTCTCGTGGACGAGTATCAGGATACAAACATGGCGCAGTACCATATCGTCCGGCAGTTGGCCGCCATCCACAACAACCTTTGCGTGGTCGGAGACGACGACCAGAGCATCTACGGCTGGCGCGGCGCTGACATCCGCAATATTCTGGAGTTTGAAAAAGATTTCCCCGGCACCAAGACCATCCGGCTTGAGCAGAATTACCGTTCCACGGAGCGCATTCTGGAAGCGGCCAACCGCGTAATCACCAACAACAGCACCCGTAAGCAGAAGACGCTATGGACAGCGAACAAGGGCGGCGATCCCATCGAGCTGTTCGAGGCCCTTGACGAGCGGGATGAAGCCGCCCACATCTGCGGGAGCATATTGTCGGGCGTTCGGCAGGAGGGCCGGCGCTATAGCGATTACGCGATTCTGTACCGCACGCATGCGCAAAGCCGCGTACTCGAAATGTATTTGCAGAGCTATGACATTCCCTATAAGGTCTATGGCGGATTGTCCTTCTTCCAGCGTGCGGAAGTCAAGGATATCCTTGCCTATCTGCGCCTGCTGCAAAACCCATCCGATGACGTCGCGTTTTTGCGCGCCGTCAATACACCGAAACGCGGCATTGGCGAGAGTTCCCTTGCACAGCTGCAGAGCGCGGCCGACGCGCAGGGCCTTCCCCTGTTTGCTGCGGCGATGGCGGGCGACGGCGTGCTTCCGCCAAAGCTGGCGGCAAGGTTTGCATCGTTCTGTACGGCCATGCAGGAGGTCTACAGCTCGATCGGCGTGCGGCCGCTGGCGGACTCCATTGAGCTGCTGTTGTCCGTCATCCGCTACGATGCCTATCTGCGCGAGGACAAAAAGGAGAATTATGAAACGCGCGCCGAAATCGTGCAGGAACTCATCGGCTATGCAAGGCAGTTTGAGTCGGATCTCGGCGGGGGCGATCACGATGTGCTGCAAGCGTTTTTGGAAACGGTCGCGCTGTTCGCCTCGACCGACACCATGGACGAGGATGCCGGCCAAGTGTCCATGATGACGCTGCACTGCGCCAAAGGTCTAGAATTCCCAATCGTTTTTCTGACCGGTATGGAGGACGGTCTGTTCCCCTCGCAGCAATCCCGCTACGATCCGCAAAAGCTCGAAGAGGAGCGCCGCCTCTGTTATGTCGGCATTACGCGCGCGCAAAAAAAATTGATCCTCACGCGCGCCGGGCAGCGCATGCTCTACGGCCGCATTGAAGCCGCGCTCCCCTCCATGTTCCTGGACGAGCTGGCCGACGTCCTGCCGGAGCGCGAAGAGAAGCCGCAGCAGAGCTTTGGTTCCGGTTATTCGTGGAATAAAGAGGAATCCAAATCCAGCGCGTGGTTCGCGCCTGCTGGCGGCGCGCAGAAGCGCCCGTTCGCCAGTTTTGGCGCCCAGTCCTTCGCCGCAAATAAAGCGCCGACCCGGTCGGCCGGCGCCGCTTCCGGGCCGGTCATGCCCCGGCCGGCGGCAATGCCCGCGCCTAAGCCAATCCATGTCAGCGCCGGACAGCGCGTGCTGCACAAGACCTTTGGCAAGGGGACGGTATCCGATCTCACCGGCAGCGGGAATAATCAGATCGTGGAAATTGCTTTTGACAACGGTGTGACCAAAAAATTTGCCGCGGCCTATGCGCCGATCACAGCAGCGGAGGATTGAAGCGGGCATGGACAGACAACAGGAATTGGTTGAGCTGCTGAATGATTATGGGGCAGCTTACTATGAATCGGATGCGCCGCTCGTTTCCGATGCGGAGTACGACGCGCTGTACGATGAGCTGGTACGGCTTGAGCGGGAAAGCGGCGTCATTCTGCCGGATTCTCCCACGCGCCGCGTCGGCGGTGCGCCGCAGGCAGGATTTATGCCGCACACGCATCTGGCGCGCCTTTGGAGCATGGATAAGGTGCGCACCGAAGCAGGCGTGCGCGATTGGGAAGCGCGCGTTCGGAAGCTGGCCGCCGGTATCGGCGAGCCGGACTTTGCACTGGAATACAAGTTCGATGGGCTGACGATCAACCTGACCTATGAGGCCGGCAGGCTCGTCACCGGCGCGACGCGCGGCAACGGGACGGTTGGCGAGACGATCACCGAGCAGGTGCGCACCATTCGCTCCCTGCCGCAGCGCATTCCGTTCGACGGCCGCATGGAGGTACAGGGCGAATGTATCATGCGCCTGTCGGTTCTCGAAGCATGGAACAAAACCGCCGACGAGCCACTGAAAAACGCACGCAACGCGGCGGCCGGTGCGCTCAGAAACATCGATCCGCAGGTGACGCGGGAGCGCATGCTGGACTGCTTCTGCTATAACATTGGGTATATCGAGGGCAAGACGTTTCAAAACCAGCGCGAAATGCTGGACTTTCTCCGGGAAAACGGGTTTCCCGTGAGTCCCTACATCCGATACTGCACCGGCACGGGCGACTTGCTCGCCGAGATTCAATCGGCTGAAAAAACGCGCGGCACGCTGGATTTCCTGATCGACGGCATGGTGATCAAGGTGACGGACTTCGCCATCCGCGACCAGCTCGGCGAGACGGAAAAATTCCCGCGCTGGGCGATTGCCTTTAAGTTTGCCGCCGAGGAAACGACCGCCGTGGTGGAGGACGTCACCTGGGAGGTCGGGCGCACGGGCAAGCTGACGCCGCTTGCGCACCTGACGCCCGTGGAACTGGCCGGCGCGACGATCCGGCGGGCGACGCTGAACAACTTCGACGATATCCAGCGCAAGCGCGTCGGCATCGGCTCCCGCGTGTTCATCCGCAGGAGCAACGATGTGATTCCGGAGATTCTCGGAAGCGTTCCCGACGATGCGCCGCTGCGGGCCGTTGAACGGCCGACGCGCTGCCCAAAGTGCGGCGCGCATGTCGAGCAGCGCGGCGCGCACGTGTTCTGCACCAATTCGCTCTCCTGCCGGCCGCAGATCGTCGGCCGCATCGCACACTACGCTTCACGCGATGCGATGGACGTTGAAACGCTCAGCGACAAAACCGCAGAACAGCTTGTGGACGCTTTCAATATTGCGACAATTCCCGAGCTGTACGATCTGACCGCGGACAGGCTGGTTCCTTTGGAGCGCTTTGGGCAAAAGAAAGCGGAGAACCTGATCGCCGCTTTGGAGCAGAGCAAGCACCGGCCTCTCGGCGCGTTTCTGTTCGCGCTCGGAATTCCCAATGTCGGCGTGAAAACCGCGCGCGATCTGGCAAAGCGCTTTGGCACGCTCGAGGCCGTGCGGTCGGCTTCACCGGAGGCGCTGCTCTCTATCGACGATGTCGGGGACGTCGTTGCAAAGAGCGTTCTCGATTTCTTTTTGGATCCTTCGATTGCGGCGCAGGTGGACGCGCTGCTCCGGCACGGCGTGGCCCCGGAGCCCGAAACTGCCGCAGGCGCGAATCTGCCGCTGACCGGAAAAACCGTTGTCGTGACCGGAACGCTGCCCACCATGGGTCGCCGCGAAGCGGAAGCGCTGATCGAGCGGATGGGTGGAAAAGCATCCGGCAGCGTAAGCAAAAAGACAAATTTCGTATTGGCCGGTGAGAACGCCGGCAGCAAGCTGGATAAAGCGCTTGCGCTCGGCATTTCCGTGCTGGACGAAGCGGCGTTTTTGCGGCTGATTGGAGAATAGATCTATGCGGCTTGGGAAACTGGATAACGATACGCTGGAAAGGCTTGTGCTGAGCAAGTTTCAAAAAACACGCGCCGAATCGCTGCACGCGCCCGAAATCGGCGAGGACTGCGCTTGGCTGGATTTGGGAACGGATTTGGCCGTGCTCTCCTGCGATCCCATCACCTCGGCCTCCATCGCGCATCTCGGGCGGCTGACGGTGCATGTCAACTGCAACGACGCCGCAGCGGCCGGCGCGGAACCGGTTGGACTGCTTGTCACCCTTTTGGCGCCGCCCAGCCTGACGGAGGAGCAGATCGGCCGCATTGCGGACGATCTGGCTGCAGCGGCGTCGCTCGCAAACGTCGATATCCTCGGCGGGCATACGGAGGTTACCGACGCGGTGACGCGGCCGGTTACCAGCACGGCGGTGGTGGCACGGTGTCCCCGCGAGCGGCTGATGCGCGGTATGCGGATAGGCGACGACATCGTCATGACGAAATGGGCGGGGCTTGAGGGCACGTCCATCATTGCGGAGGATTTTCCCGCTTTGGCCGGTCGTCTGGATGCGGTGCAGCGCGCTTCCGCGCTGGCGCTGCAGCAGCACCTGAGCGTAACGGCGGAGGGCCATTTCGGCGTTTTGCACGGCGCGGCGGCCATGCACGATATCACCGAAGGCGGCGTGCTCGGCGCGTGCTGGGAGATGGCGCATTTGGCCGGCTGCGGCATGCGGATCGATGTCGATGCGATCCCCATCCTGCCCGAAACCCGAGCGCTGTGCGACGCCGCCGGCATCAATCCCCTTCGGCTGATCAGCAGCGGGAGCCTGCTCATCGCCTGTCCCGACGGTAGCGCCATGGCGGCCGGTCTGCGCTCGGCCGGCATTCCGGCAACGGTGATCGCAAGGGCGGTCGAAGGCGACGTCCGCCAGGCGGACGGTTCTATCGTTGCGCCGCCCGAAGCGGATGAATTGTACCGCTTGTTTCCATAAGAGATTTATGGTATGATAATTTGTCTATATTTGCAAGGAGGGTATGTATGCACAGTATGACCGGCTATGGCAGAGGCTCTGCCATGCGCGACGGGCGGGAAATCACCGTGGAGTTCAAATCGGTGAACCACCGTTATCTCGATATATCCATGCGCCTCCCCCGCCACCTTGCGTTTCTGGAGGATGTGCTTCGTCAACTGCTGTCCGGTCATCTCTCCCGCGGGCATGTGGACGTGTTTGTCAACTACCGCAACACCCGTTCCGACGCGCGCACGGTACGCATCGATACGGCATTGCTGGGAGCGTATCTGACAGTGGCTGAGCGGGCCTCGGAGCAATTCGGTCTGCACAACGATATCGGCTTGAACGCCGCGCTCCGGCTGCCGGACGTCGCTGAAATCTGCGAGGCGGACGAGGATCGCGACGCGGTGAGCGCGCTTTGCCTCGAGGCCGCTGCGATCGCGGTGGCCGAGCTCAAGCAGATGCGGCTTTTGGAAGGCGAGCGGCTCAAGGCCGACCTCTCCATGCGAACCGACACGATGCTCTCGCTGGCCGAACGCTTTGCAGAGCGCGCGCCGCTGGTGATTGAAGAATACAGGCAAAAGCTCAACGACCGGATTGAACAGTTGCTGCAAACAACGGAGATCGACCGCGCCCGGCTGGCGACCGAGGTCGCGCTGTTTGCGGATCGTGCGAGCATCGATGAGGAAATCGTGCGGCTTCGCAGCCATATCGCGCAGATGCGGCTGCTGATGGCCGATCCCGAACCGGTGGGCAGAAAACTGGATTTTGTGGTACAGGAGATGAACCGGGAATTCAACACCATCGGCAGCAAGGCCAATGACGGTACGCTGACCACCTGTGTACTCTCGGGTAAAAATGAGATTGAAAAAATTCGGGAGCAGGTGCAGAACATCGAATGAAGTACAACGGAACCGGGCTCCGACTCGTCAACATCGGATTTGGAAACATCGTCTCCGCCGACCGGCTTATCGCGATTGTAAGCCCGGAGAGCGCGCCGATCAAACGCATCGTTCAGGAAGCACGCGAGGCCGGCAGGCTGATCGACGCCACCTGCGGCAGACGCACGCGCGCAGTGGTCATCACCGACAGCGATCATGTGATTCTTTCGGCGATTCAGCCGGAAACCATTGCAAACCGTCTCGATACCCCTGCCAGCGATTTTGCTGCGGACGGGGAGGAACCAAACAATTGAACAGTTTTCGGAGGAACATTGGATGAATCAGCATCATCGCAAGGGATTGCTTCTCGTCGTATCCGGCCCCGCCGGCGTAGGTAAGGGTACGATCGATCGAGTACTGCTGGAACGCAATACGAACATGCGCCTCTCCGTCTCCGCGACAACCCGCGCACCGCGGCCGGGCGAGATCGACGGCGTGCATTACTTCTTCATCTCGGATGACAAGTTCAAGGAGATGGCGGAAAAGAACGAGTTTCTTGAATACATGCATGTGTTCAACCTGCACTATTACGGTACGCCGCGCAGCTTCGTAGAGGAAGAGATTGCAATGGGTCACGATGTGCTGCTCGAGATCGATGTGCAGGGCGCGATGCGCGTGCGCGAGGCCTATCCGAGCGCGGTGCTCGTTTTCATCGCGCCGCCCTCCATGGGCAAGCTCAAATCCCGGCTCGTCGGTCGCGGCACGGAAACGCCGGAAGTGATCGAGCGTCGCTTTCAGACGGCGTTTTCGGAGCTCGAATACATGAAGAACTATGATTATATCGTGGTAAACGATGTGCTCGACGTTGCAATCAGTCACATGGAGCACATTGTCGATGCGGAAAAATGCCGCAGCGAGCGAAACGAAGAACTCGTAAATAAGCTGTTGGGAGGAAACAACTGATTATGATGAATCAACCGCTGAATGATCTGATCAAGAAGGCCGGATGCCGCTATATGCTTGTGACCGCCGTGGCGCAGCGCGCCCGGCAGCTTCAGGCAAATCCCGAAAAACTCGGAGACCGCAAACCCGTCACCGTTGCCGTTGAGGAATTGTATCACGATGAGCTGATGCTCGATTACCCGAAGGAGTACACACAGCAGGGGTAAATTCCGCCGGACGATGATTCTGGAATGAAGCATATGGGATGGTGCGCAGGCATCGTTCCTATGCAGCGCTCTGAGCCCGCTTGCGGGCTATTGTGTGTTTTGGGAAGATTGGAAAAAGGAGCGCCGGAAGGGAGGTTCGCGGCGTGTACGCACAAATATTGATCGATATCGCGCACGCCGAGGTCGACAGACTGTTCACTTACCGGATCCCCGATGAGCTTTCCATCTCTCCGGGCATGCATGTTCTCGTTCCCTTTGGCCGCGGCAACGCAAAGAAGGAAGGCTTTGTGATCCGTATCACGGACGCGCCGGACGGTACCGGTCCCTATAAAGACGTCAACTGTGCGCTGGAGCCCTACCCCATTCTGCTGCCGGATCAACTGGAGCTTGCAGGTTGGATGCAGCGCAGCTACAACTGTCTGCTGGTTGACGCCGTGCGGCTGATGATCCCGGCGCAGATGCGCGGAGGCCGCGTGCACGAAAAGGTGGAACGGACGGTTCTGCTGGCGCCCGATCTCGATGTGCAGGCGGCGCTTGCCTCGCTTTGCGACAAGTCCGGAAAAGTACGCGCGTCGAAGCAGCACGAGGTGCTCTCTCTGCTCGTCAAGACAGGGCTGGAAATGGCGGTTGCGGATGTGAACGCCTTTATCCCGCGCGCCTCCGCCGCTATTTCTGCACTGATTCAGCGCGGCTATGTCGTGGAGAGCGGTCACGTCACGTTCCGCCGTCCCGTCCATACGTCGGCGCTCCTGGAAAAGCCGGTTGTGCCGACCGAAGCGCAGCGCGCAGCGGTTGATGCGATTGTACGTTCGATCGACGCCGGCTCCGATGAAACCTTTCTGCTGCACGGCGTGACGGGAAGCGGAAAAACCGAGGTATATCTGCGCTGTATCGAACGCTGCATCCATTCCGGCAGGCAGGCGATCATGTTGGTGCCTGAAATTGCGCTCACCCCGCAGACGGTGGACCGGTTCCGCGCCCGTTTTTCGGACGATATTGCGGTGCTGCACAGCCGGCTGAGCGCCGGCGAACGGTTTGATGAGTGGCGGCGCATCCGTCTGGGGCAGGCAAAGGTCGTCGTCGGCGCGCGCAGCGCCGTGTTTGCGCCGTTTGAACGGCTTGGCCTCATCATCATCGACGAGGAGCACGAGGGCAGCTATCAGAGCGAAATCACGCCGAGATACCACTCGGTTGAGGTGGCGCTCCACCGCTCTGCATCCATGGGCGCGCCGCTTGTACTCGGCAGCGCGACCCCCTCCCTGCTCTCCTATTTTCGAGCCACGACCGGTCGTTACCGGCTGCTGGAACTGCCGGAGCGCGTGATGCACCGCGCGCTGCCCGAGGTCGAAATCGTGGATATGCGCGAGGAGTTTTTGGCCGGCAACAACGGCATATTCTCCGGACAGCTCGTAGAGAGACTGCGTGCATGCTTTGAAAACGGCAAGCAGGCCATGCTGTTTTTGAACCGTCGCGGATACTCCACCTTCGTTTCCTGCCGTGCGTGCGGCGCAGTCATCCAGTGTCCGAACTGTGATATCTCCATGACATACCACAAGGCGGAGCAGCGGCTCAAATGCCACTTTTGCGGCGCCAGCGCCCCCGTGCCGACGCGCTGCCCGGTCTGCGGAAAGCCGTTTATCAAGTATTTTGGTATCGGCACCGAGCAGGTTGAGGATCAACTTCATGCGCTGTTTCCCGGGATCAAGGCGCTGCGGATGGATACGGACACCATGCGAAAGAAGGATTCGCATGCCAAGATGCTCTCGGCCTTTGCCTCCGGAGAAGCCCAGGCGCTCATCGGCACGCAAATGATTGCAAAGGGACACGATTTTCCGAATGTCACGCTTGTTGGCGTCGTCGCTGCGGATGCGACGCTGTGCATCCCGGATTACCGCAGCACGGAACGAACGTTCCAGCTCCTGACGCAGGTATCCGGTCGCGCCGGCCGCGATGAAAGCCCCGGCCGCGTCGTGGTGCAGACCTACATGCCGAACCATCCGGCAATCCGGTTTGCAAAGGAGCATGACTATGCCGGATTCTTTCGCTATGAGCTCTCCGAGCGGCGAAAGGCGCTCTTTCCCCCCTATTCTCTCTTTCTGCGCATTCTGTTCTCCGGTCCGGACGAGGATGTGCTTCAGGACGCCGGGGATCGGTACGCAGCGGCGTTGGAAGCCGAGATCCGTGCGCTGCTCGGCCCGGACGGGACGCAGGATCTATTGCTGATGACCGCATCGCCTGCGCCAATCCGCAGAAAACAGGGTAACTATCGCTACCAGATCCTGATCAAGCTGCTGCGCACCAAGCGCACATCTTCGGTCATCCGTCTGGTCTATGCCTTCGCAGCGGCGCACCGTAACGAGTTGTTCGCGCTGCTGGAGGTAAATCCACAGGATATGTTTTAAGGAATATGTAATGGAAAAGACTGATAAAAAGAAGGTGAATTGGAAGCTCATCGGCGAGCTGGCCTCCGGCTGCCGGCGGCAGCTTTTGCTCGGTGCTGTCTCCGTTTTTCTGGCGATCTGCGCTTCCTATGCCATTCCGTTTGTCACCAGCTTCACGCTGGACTTTGTGATCAAGGGGGATGCTTCCGGGCTGCATCTGCCCGGTTTTATGCTGCATGCGCTGGATGCGCTCGGCGGCCGCGACTATTTCCTGTCGCACCTGTATCTCTGTGCCATCGCGCTGATTGCTTTCACAATGCTGAACGGCCTGTTCATGTACTTGCGCAGACGAGAGATCGCATTTGCCTCCGAGGGCGTGGCCAAACACCTTCGCGACAGGCTTTACCGTCATTTGGAGGAAGTTCCCTACGATTACCATAAGCATGTGAGCACGGGCGATCTCATCCAGCGCTGCACGTCGGACGTCAATACAATCCGCCGCTTTATCAGCGTACAGCTCATGGAGGTCGTGCGCACGGTGCTCATGATCGTGGTTGCGGTCGTGGTCATGTTTTCCATCCACCCGACGATGGCGCTGATCTCCATGGCCATGATGCCGCTGCTGACGCTGAGCTCCTTCATCTATTTCACCTATGTGCGCCGCTTCTTTACCGAATCGGACGAAGCGGAGGGCAAGCTTTCCACCATGCTGCAGGAAAACCTGACCGGAATCCGCGTTGTGCGCGCGTTTGGGCAGCAGCGAGCCGAGTTCGACCGGTTTACAAAGATCAATCAGGAGTTTCGCGACAAGACCTATCGGCTCATCCGGCTGCTCGGCTACTATTGGGGTGTTTCGGATTGCGCCGGCTATTTGCAGATCGGTTTATCGCTGGTCGCCGGCGTTTTCTTTGTTGCAAAGGGCGAGTTTACGCTCGGCAACGTGACCCTGTTCGCGACCTATACCGGCATGCTGACATGGCCGGTTCGCCAGCTTGGCCGCATCCTTGCGGACATGGGCAAGGCCTCGGTCTCGCTCGGCAGAATTGACGAAATCCTGTCCGCTCCAATCGAAACCGAACCCGGCAAAGCGCTCCGTCCCGATATGAACGGCGACATCGTGTTTGATCGCGTTTGTTTCGGATACGATCGGTTCGACGATGTACTCAAGGACGTCAGCTTTACCGTCCACCCCGGCGAAACCATCGGCATCCTCGGTTCCACCGGTTCCGGCAAATCCAGCCTCATGCAGCTTTTGCAGCGGCTGTATCAGACGAGTGCCGGCAGCATTCGGATCAACGGGACGGATATCAACGATATCGAACACGGCCACCTGCGGCGCAACATCGGGATCGTACTGCAGGAACCGTTTCTCTACTCGCGCACGATTCTTGAGAACATCCGCATCGTCAATCCGGACGCCACGCTCGATGAGGTGCACGCGGTCGCGCGCATCGCTTCGGTTCACGACGTGATCGAATCGTTTGAAAAAGGCTACGACACGATTGTCGGCGAACGCGGTGTCACGCTGTCCGGCGGGCAGCAGCAGCGCGTAGCCATCGCGCGAACGCTGATGCAGAAAGCTCCGATCCTGATTTTCGACGACTCCATGAGCGCCGTCGATACAGAAACGGACGCCGCCATCCGGCGCGCCCTGCACGACATGCGGCACGATGGCATCACGTTCCTGATCTCGCACCGCATCACAACGCTTTGCGAAGCGGATCGTATTCTCGTCCTTGACGGCGGCCGGCTTGTCGAAGAGGGAACGCACCAGGAACTCATGGCGGGCGACGGCCTGTACAGCAGAATTGCCGCCATTCAGGATATGCACGCCGAAGGAGGTGACGCAGAATGAGCAGCAGAATTGAAGAGCAGGATTTTACCGCGGAAAAGGTTGACCTCTCCATTTGGAAACGGCTCTACGCTTTCGCACTTCTCAACCGTCCGCTGCTGATGCTGATTCTCGCGTCACTGGTCATTGTATCGCTCGTAGACGTCGCGTACCCGCTGCTGTCCCGCTATGCGATCGACCACTTTGTAACGCCGCGGATAACGGACGGCATCGTTCCCTTTGCCGCTGTCTATGCTGCGCTCGTGATCTTGCAGGCGGCCGGCACGTTTCTATTCATCTCCCGTTCCGGAAAGATGGAAATGGAGATCGCCTATGCCATCCGCCAGCAGGCGTTTGAAAAGCTGCAGAACCTCTCCTTCTCCTTCTACGACAAGACGGCCGTCGGATACCTGATGGCGCGCATGATCGCGGATGTGGGGCGGCTGTCCGAGATGGTCGCATGGAGCATCGTGGATGTGCTGTATGCGCTGTTCTACGTTGTCAGCAGCATCATCACAATCTTTCTGCTCAACTGGAAGCTCGCGCTCGTGGTGGTGGCGGTCATTCCGCCGCTGGCCGTCATCAGCCTGATTCTGCAAAAGAAAATCCTGCGCTATCAACGCGACGCCCGCAAGCAGAACAGCCGCATCACCGGTGCGTTCAACGAGGGCATTATGGGCGCGATGACGACAAAAACGCTCGTCCGAGAAGACGCCAACGCTGCGGAATTCGACGACTTGACGGAAGGCATGCGGCGCGTTTCCATCCGTGCGGCACTGCTCAACGCGGCCTTTTTCCCGCTCGTGATTTCGCTTGGCGCGATCGGCACCGGCTTTGCGCTCATGCTCGGCAGCGACGGCGCGCTGCACGGCCAAACCGCCTTTATCGGTTCGCTGTCGGTTGGTACGCTCGTATCCTTCATCTCCTACGCCACGCAGATGTTTGATCCGATTCAGCAGCTCGCCAACATCTTTGCAGAGTTGCAGGATGCGCAGGCCTCGGCCGAGCGCGTGATCGCGCTGCTCGATACCGAACCCGAAATCGTCGATTCGGCGGATATTATCGCAAAATACGGCGACATTCTCCACCCCAAAAAGGAAAATTGGGAACCAATCCATGGAGACGTCACGTTTGAGCACGTTTTCTTTGCCTACCATGAAGAGGAACCGGTGCTGAAGGATTTTTCCCTCGATGTGCACGCCGGAGAAACCATTGCGCTCGTCGGGGAAACAGGCGCGGGCAAGAGCACGATTGTCAACCTTGTCTGCCGCTTCTATGAGCCCACGAAGGGGCGGATTCTGATCGATGGCGTGGATTATCGGGAGCGGTCGCAGTTATGGCTGCAATCCAATCTCGGCTATGTGCTCCAGTCCCCCCACCTGTTTTCCGGTTCCATTGCAGATAACATCCGCTTCGGCTGCCCAGACGCGACCGACGAGCAGGTGCGCCATGCCGCCTCGCTCGTCCATGCGGACGCCTTTATCGAACGCATGGAACAGGGTTATGCGACGGAGGTCGGCGAAGGCGGCGCGAGGCTGTCCACCGGTCAAAAGCAGCTGCTCTCCTTTGCGCGCGTCATGCTGGCCGACCCGCGCATCTTCGTGCTGGATGAGGCCACCAGTTCCATCGACACGGAAACGGAGCAAATGATCCAGCAGGCGAT
Organism: Clostridiales bacterium; assembly: GCA_019416935.1. GTDB lineage: Bacteria > Bacillota > Clostridia > Christensenellales > CAG-138 > Aphodomorpha. The sequence continues at coordinate 85,778 of DXWI01000006.1, forward strand.
CACGCATGTGCTCGACGGCCGAACCAGCTTTATCGTCGCACACCGGCTTTCGACCATCCGCAATGCAGATCGGATACTGGTTATCCGGAACGGCGAAATCGAAGAATCCGGCACACACGCAGCCCTGATGAAGCTGCGCGGATACTATTACGATCTGTACACGCATCAGTTCCGCGAAGAAGCGGTTCAGGGCACGCTTAAGAGCGATACCGGGCGGAACGACTGACTGAAAAGGAGGATCGATCCTTGCGAATCCCTACCGACCACCATATCAAGCGGTTGATGATCCACACATTCTCGCACGCTGCCGTGGATTTTGCCTGCTTTTACATTCTGTTCGCGCGGGTGGCGCAGGCGCAATCCGGCCGGACTGCGGCTGTCGCGTTTCTGGTGTACAACCTGATCGCATTCGGTTTGCAGCCGTTGTTCGGGTTCGTCATCGACTACTTTCGCTCGTTCCCAGCGGCTTCCGTCGGCTGTCTGCTGGTGCTTGTCGGCGTATGCCTGCCGCAGAGCGCTGCCCTTGTCGGGCTGGTTTTCGCTGCGCTCGGCAATGCATGGTTCCACGTCGGCGCGGGGAGCGATACGCTGCTCGCCTCCCACGGGCGCATGTGGGACAGCGGCATGTTCGTCTCCTCGGGCGCGCTTGGCGTCGCGCTCGGAACGCTGGCCGGGCAGGCGCAGTGCAGTCCGGCGATCCCCATTCTGTTGGTTGCGATTCCGCTGCTGCTCGAGTGGTGGCTGCCGACGCAATATGGCGGCCTTTTGGAGCGCTACTGGATCTACAGCGGTAAAACGAGCGTTCCGGTCACATTTCTGCTGCTGCTCTTTGCGATCGCAATTCGCAGCTTCGTCGGCGCGGCCATACCCTCGCCGTGGAAGGTTGGCAATCTCGATCTGCTGCTCGCCGCCGTTGCTGCGTTTGTCGGAAAGGCCTTCGGCGGCTTGCTGGCGGATCTGTTCGGAGCAAGGCGCATCGGCGCCGGCGCTTTGCTTCTCTCTCTCCCCCTTCTCTGCTTTGGCCAGCAAAGCGCCGTTCTCTCGCTGATCGGTATTGCGCTGTTCAATATCCCGATGTCGATCACACTCTGTGCTTTGGCCGATCTTCTGCCGCTGAACACCGGCTTGGCCTTCGGACTGTCGACGCTTGCGCTGCTCGTCGGCATGCTGCCGGCACTGCTGCTCCCGCTTGGGGAAATCAGCACGGTTCTGCCGCTTCTGCCCGTGCTGGTCGCCGCACTGTTCCTCTCCATCGCCGTACGGGATGGCAGGAACATGCTGCATGAAACCATTTGAGATTCGCTCTGTTGAAAGGGGTTTTGAAGTATGCTGTTTGACGTTGCCATTGCGCCGGAGCCCATTGTCAATGCGCTGTCCGGACTCGTGATCTGCCTTGCCTTTGCCGCAGTGGCTGGGCTTTGTTTTCTGGCCTGCTTCCTGATTCGCCGGGCGCTGCAGCGCGAGAAGGAGCGAAAAGACGCGTCGAAATGACGGCGCTGCTTTCTCTGCTCGTTTGCCTGCTGCTGACCGTGCTGACCGAAAGTCTGACGGCGCTGCTGCTGAAAAAGGATTGGCGCTTTGTCTATATCACGGTACTATGCAATTTGCTGACCAATCCGGTCATGAACTTCCTTCTGCTGCTGGCCGTGCACCGTTGGCCGGCGCTCTATCTGCCGCTGCTCGTTCTTCTGGAGACGGGCGTTGTGGCGGCGGAAGCGTATGTCATGCGCCGGCTCGTGCCCCTTCCCCACCTGCAGGCATTGTGCTTTTCCCTGTTGCTCAACGCCGTTTCGTTTGGAACAGGGTTGCTTATGAATTCTATTTCTGGAGGTCTGTTATGAACAAGGACGTTGTAATCGTTGGCGCCGGCCCTGCCGGTATTTTCACCGCGCTCGAAATGATCAAAAAGGGCAGCAAAAAGAGCGTTCTGCTCGTCGAAAAAGGACAGGCCATTGAGAACCGGCGCTGCCCCAAGCATTTGACGCAAAAGTGTGTCAACTGCAAGCCATACTGCCATATCACCACCGGCTTTTCCGGCGCGGGCGCTTTTTCAGACGGCAAGCTGTCGCTGAGCTGTGAGGTCGGCGGAGATTTGCCGACACTGATCGGCGCGGATGTGGCGCAGGATACCATTGCCTATGCGGACAGCATCTATCTTGAGTTCGGCGCCGATCAGCATGTAGAGGGCATCGGAAACACGGAAGCGGTCAAGCAGATTCGCAAACGCGCCATTTCCGCCGGTCTGCGGCTGGTCGACTGTCCGATCCGCCACATGGGAACGGAAAAGGCGCAGGGCATCTATCTGGCCATCGAGCATTATCTGCAAGAGCATGGCGTAGAAATGCTGTTTGGATTTGAATGCACAAATCTTCTGCTCGAGGGCGCGGTCTGCCGCGGCGTCAGCATTACGAACGGCAAGATCTCCTATGATGTGCACGCAAAGCGCACCGTGGTTGCGACCGGCCGCCGGGGCGCGGATTGGCTTGAGCACATCTGTGCCGAGCATGGCATCGCGCACGAGCCGGGCACGGTGGACATCGGCGTGCGCGTCGAGGTGCGCAACGAGGTCATGGAAGAGGTCAACGAGGTGCTCTATGAGTCCAAGCTCATCGGCTACCCCCAGCCCTTCAAAAATAAGGTGCGCACCTTCTGCCAGAACCCCGGCGGCTTTGTGAGTCAGGAAAACTATGACAACGACCTTGCCGTCGTCAACGGACACTCCTACAAGGAACTCAAGTCCAACAACACGAATCTGGCAATTCTCTGCTCACACAACTTTAACGTGCCGTTTAACCAGCCGATTGCCTATGCCCAGAAGGTTGGGGAACTGACCAATATGCTGGGCGCCGGCCACATCCTTGTGCAGCGCTTCGGCGACATTCTGGATGGCAAGCGCACCTGGCAGAAGGAGCTCCTGCAATCGAACATCAAGCCCACCCTGCCGGATGCGGTTGCGGGCGATATCACGGCGGCCATGCCCTATCGCGCCATGACCAACATCATCAACTTTATTCAGGCGATGGACATCGTTGTACCGGGCTTTGCCTCTATTGAAACGCTGCTGTACTCGCCGGAACTGAAGTTTTACAGCAACCGCATCAAAATGGACGCCAATTTCTCTACGAGCATCGAAGGGCTGCATTGCCTTGGCGATTCCTCCGGCTGGACGCGCGGGCTGATGATGGCCTCCGTCATGGGCGTGCTGATGGGCCGCAGGATTGTAGAGGCGGACGAAGCATAAGAAGGCGGCGGCGACAGGCCATGGAAACCTCGATCGGCACCTATATGGAGCGCACGCTGCACGCCGAGCTCAAGCGGCTGCTCGAGCCGGATGAAACGCGGCATGAGGTGCGCTATAAGGGATATATCGCCGATATTCTGAACGAGGACGGCATCATTGAGGTGCAGACACGCAGCTTTGAACGCTTGCGCGGCAAGCTCTCGTGCTTTCTGGCCGATGTACGGGTGACGCTCGTTTTCCCCGCCATTCGGCAAAAATGGTTGGTTTGGGTTGACCCGGAAACAGGAGAAACGACGAAAAAGCGGCGCTCGCCAAAGGCTGGCACCGTTTGCAGCGCGCTGCCGGAGCTCTGTAAAATCAAGCCGCTGCTTTGCAACGACAATCTTCGGGTACAGATCATTCCGGTGGACGTTGTCGACTATCGCTCGTTAACCGGCTGGAGCGCCGATAAAAAGCGCGGATCAACGCGGATGGAGCGCATCCCCGTTTCGTTCGGGGACGCCGTCACGCTCGATCATGCCGAAGACTACCGAAAGCTGCTCCCCGATGCACTGGCGGAACCGTTCACGGCGGCGGCATTCGGTTCGCAGGCCAAACTGAACAGCCGCTACGCCTGGTATGCGCTCAACTTGCTCACGGATATGGGCGTTCTGGTGCGCTGCGGCAAGCGCGCCAATGCGTATCTGTACGAGAGGCGCTAAGAAATGGAGGAGGACGAATGCCATGTTGATTGCGATCTTCGGTGAGAGCTGCACGGGCAAATCAACGCTCGCGGGTCTGCTTCGGGAGAAGCTCCACGCAAAGGTCTATGCGGGAAAGGATTATCTGCGCTTGGCGAAGAACGAGGACAATGCCCGCGCCGCGTTTGCTACCATTTTGGAGGAGGCTGCATACGGCGACAGCGCCGTGATCTATGTCATCACCGAACCCAAGCATCTGTCGCTGCTGCCAAAGAATTGTCTGCGCGTCCGCGTGACCGCGCCGCTGAGCGTAATCCAGTCCCGCTTTGCCGGCCGCATGGGCGGAACGCTGCCGACGGTCATCAGAGACAGGCTCGCCGCGGTTCATGGCGTATTCGACCACACGGACTGCGACGTTGCGGTGGACGGCAGCAAGCCGGCAGAAGCCGTTTGCGAAGAAATTCTGGGGGCGTTGCAGAATCGAATAAGCCTCTGAATCAGTAAGCAAAGGCCGCCGCCTCGTGATTGTCGAAGCGGCGGTCTTTTTGGTGTTTTATCAAACGTAGCGCAGTACGAGGCTCCCGAAGGAAACATCACCGCGCAGCTGCAGCGTTTCAACCGCGTCGGGAAGCGGCTCGCCGGTCACGGTGGATGAGCCAAACGCTCGGTCCATGCTCGGGTCCAGCCGCACGGTTCTCGGAAGGAGAATGACGCCCGAACCAAACGAAACGTCCACCTTCAAACGTGCGCCCGCCGCAAAGCGCTTGCAGCCGGTCAGATCGATCGTCGCCTTTCCAAACGAAATATCGACATCCCCTCCGACAAATTCCTCCACCGAGACGACCTGGTTGGCGTCCGCGAAGGAACAGTCGAAGTTCACAAAGCCCTCGTCGTCGGAATAGTCGATCACGGGTTCATGCTCCTCCCCGTCCTCATTCGTGCAATGCACACTGCATTTTTTCCTGCGCTTGGGCAGAAACTGATCGAGCAGCAGCGATAAGCCAAAGAGAATCAGCAGCGCCGGCCAAATCACGCTCCAGGTCAGCTCGTACGTTACCGCTCCCAGATTGAACAACAGGTAGTAGAGTCCAAGCGCCGCCAGCGCCAGATTGAACAGGGAGAATCGCTCGCACATCCAAGCGACACCGAGCCCCAGCAGCGTGGCGGGCCAGACGATTCCCCAGAACGAGAGCTGTCCGGCAAACGGCCACAGTCCCAAGCGCTCCAACAGCAGCGCAAGGCCAACCAGCGCCACCAGCAGCCCAAGGAAAATTGCGCTTCGCTTCCCCCCATCCCATCGGAAGGTGAAGCTCTGCTGCTTTTTTGCGCCGCTGCTTCTCTTCTTGTCGCTTTCCACGACCACTACGCGCGGTTCCACCGGTTTCACGCCCAGCAGTTCATCCGTCGTCACGCCGAGCGTCTCGGCCAGCTTTGCCAAAATGGAAATATCCGGACAGGAAATGTCATTTTCCCACTTGCTGACCGCCTGTGCCGTCACCCCCACGCGCGCAGCCAGTTGATCCTGCGTCAGTCCACACTGTTTTCGAAGCGACGAGATCCGCTTCCCCATGGTATTGAGTTCCTCCAAGTTGGTCACCCCTTCATTTGTTCTGAAAACATCATATCACAGGTCGTGCGGTTTGCCTATCTCCTATCTTTCGAGTCGCCGTTTGCCGCTCAACCGCCGGTTGAATCGTCCACAACCACCGGTTTTCTTTACAGTACAACCGGGGTGTTGTATAATAGCTGTAGTAAAAGGAGGCTATTATGGCACTGAGAACGATTCGCATCAATGACGACCCCTGCCTGCGCAAAGTCTGCCGGCCGGTGGAGCAGTTTGATACCCGGTTGAGCGTACTGCTCGATGATATGCTGGAAACCATGTACCATGCCGATGGCGTCGGTCTGGCCGCGCCGCAAATCGGCGTTCTTCGCCGCGCGGTGGTCATCGATGTCGGCGACGGCCCCATCGAACTGATCAATCCAAAGATCACCCACGCGGAGGGCGTGCAGGGCGACACCGAGGGATGCCTGTCTTTTCCCAATCAGTCCGGCTATGTGGAGCGGGCGAACAATGTCGTCGTAGAGGGATATGACCGCAACGGCGATCTGTATGAATACAAGACGGAGGGCTTGCTGGCGAGGGCGGTGCAGCACGAACTGGATCACCTCGATGGTCTGATCTTTCTGCGTCTCAAAAAGGAGCCTCCCAAGGGATTTGAAGCAAGCGCCGCCGCAGGAGAAGAAAACGCATGAGAATTGCCTTTTTGGGAACACCGGAATTTGCCGTGCCTTCGTTGCAGATGCTGATCGATCATGGCCATACGCTCACCGTATTTTCCCAGCCGGACAGGCCCGCCGGCCGCCATGGGGCCGTTCTGCCGACGCCGGTCAAGGCGCTCGCTCTGCAGCATGGCATCCCGGTGCGGCAATTCGATAAGATCCGCAGCCCCGAGGGCGTGGCTGCGCTGCGCGATTTCGGCCCGGATCTGATGGTCACAGCGGCCTTTGGCCAGTTGCTGTCTGCCGAAAACCTGTCCATACCCCGCATCGGCTGCATCAATGTGCACGGTTCGCTCCTGCCCAAATACCGCGGCGCTGCGCCGATCCAATGGTCGGTGATCAACGGTGACCGCGTGACCGGCGTGACCACGATGTTCACCGACATCGGCATGGATACCGGCGACATACTGCTGCGGGAAGAAACGGCGATCGGCCCGGACGAAACCGCGGGCGAGCTGTACGAACGCCTTGCGGTGATTGGCGCGCGCGTACTGGAACGCACGATGGATGCGCTCGAACGCAATCAATTGAAACGGATTCCGCAAGAGGAAGCGCAGGCAACAAAATGCACCATGCTGAAAAAGGAGCATGGCAAGCTGGACTTTTCCCAGACCGCGCAGCAGGTACATGACCGGGTGCGCGGGGTGAACCCGTGGCCGGGCGCATTTGCGCTGCTCCCGGACGGAGCGGTGCTGAAAATTTGGGAAACACGCATGTCGGATGACCGGACGGTCGCGCTCCCGGTCGGCATGTGTACGGGCGACGCCAAGACCGGCCTGTTTGTACAATGCGCCGACGGGCTGCTGGAAATCACCGAATTGCAGGCGCCGGGCGGAAAACGGCTGGAAGGCAAAGCGTTTTTGCGCGGCAAACCGCTGGCCGGACAGGTTCTTGCATGAACGTCCGCCGTCTCGCGCTCGATACGCTGACCGATATTACGGACGGCGGCGCATATGCGAACCTTCGCCTCAAGCAAGCGCAGGCGGGGCTTGACGAGCAGCAGGCACGCTTTCTCGGCGCACTGGTCTATTCGACGCTCGATCACCTGCTGCTCATCGATCACATTTTGGCTTCCTTTGCGCCGCAGCGCCAGAAACGGGCAGTGCGCGCGCTGCTGCGGTTGGGCGCTTGCGAATTGTTGTTTCTGCATACGCCGCCGCACGCCGCCGTATCCGAATATGTTTCCCTTTGCCGCGCCATCGGCAAGGGCGCTGTAGCCGGCTTTGTGAACGCGGTTTTGCGGCGCATTGACCGAGAATGCGATGCACTGCCGCCCCTGCCCGCCGCGCTCGATGAGCGCCTTTCCATACAGTACAGCTATCCGCTGTGGCTGGTGCGCAAGTGGCTCGCCGAACGGGGTGAACGGGACACGGAAGCGCTTTTGGCACAGTCCCCTGCTCGGCTCCATGTCCGGCCGCAATATCCGATGACGGCGGACGCGCTTTTGCCGTTGCTGCCCGCCAATACGCATCCCGGCAGTCTCGACCCGAATTGCCTGTACGTTCCCGGCGGTTTCGACGCCGCCGCCTCGCCGCTGTTTTTGCAGGGGCGCATGACCGTTCAGGGCGAGGGTGCAATGCTTGCCTGCCGTGCGCTGGGCGACTGCCGCGGCAAACGCGTGCTTGATGCATGCGCTGCGCCCGGTGGTAAAAGCGCATACCTCGCCTCGTTGGCCGGGAACGACATCAACCTGACATGCTTTGAGCTGCATGAGCACCGCAGTGCGTTGACCCTCAGCACGCTGTCGCGGTTGCACGTTTCAGCAACCGTGACAACGCGCGACGCCGCGATCTATGATCCCGCCTTTGACAGCGCGTTCGATGCGGTTCTGCTGGATGCGCCGTGTTCCGGGTTGGGGCTGTTGGCGGGAAAACCGGATCTGCGCTACAGCAAACAGGAGCAGGATATCGCCGCGCTTGTCGAAATACAGGCGGCGCTGCTCGATACCTGTTCGCGCTATGTGCGCCCCGGCGGCACGCTGGTGTACGCCACCTGTACGATCAGTTTGCCGGAAAATGAACGCCAAACCGACGCCTTCCTTTCCCGCAGCAACGAGTTTACCCCGATTCCCCTCCCCTTTTATCCCGAAGCTCGGCTGCAGCTTCTGCCGCATGTGCACGGGACCGAGGGATTCTACCTTGCGAGGATGCAACGATGTATCTGACAGAACAATCGCTCGAAGAAATCACGGCGCTGCTCCAATCGCTGGGGCAGCCGAACTATCGTGCAAAGCAGGTATACGGCTGGCTTGTACGCGGGGTACGACCGGAACAGATGACCAATCTGCCGAAATCTCTGCGGGAGCAGTTGTCCGCGCTCCCCTTTGGCGGGGTTATGATCGATCAGAAGCGGGTGTCGTCGCGCGACGGCACGGCAAAATACCTGTTTGCGCTGGAGGACGGCAATCTCGTTGAGGGCGTGCTGATGCGCTACAAATACGGCAATACCGTTTGCCTTTCCACACAGGTCGGCTGCCGCATGGGCTGTGCGTTTTGTGCTTCGACGCTGGAAGGCTGCGTGCGCAATCTCCATGCCGGCGAGATGCTCGGCCAGATCGCCTCGATCGAGCGCGATGAACCGGCTGAGGACGGGAAGCGCACCGTAACCAATCTGGTACTGATGGGAAGCGGCGAGCCGATGGATAATCTCGATAACGTGGTGCGCTTTTTGCGCATTGTTACCAGCCCCGACGGTATGGGAATCAGCCCGCGCAACATCTCCGTTTCCACTTGCGGCCTGGTACCGCAGATGGAGCGGTTTATGCGCGAGGCGCCGCATGTGACGCTGTCGGTTTCGCTCCACGCGCATGACGATGAAACGCGAAGCAGGATCATGCCGGTGAACCGCGTCTATCCGATCGACAGCGTGCTCAAGGCCGCGAAACAATATGCCGATACCACCGGGCGGCGCGTGGTATTTGAATATGCGCTGATCCGCGGTGTAAACGCCTCGGAAGCGGATGCTGTCGCGCTCGCGCGCCGTCTTCGCGGCATCCGCGGCCACGTCAACTTGATTCCGCTCAACCCGGTTCCGGAGCGCAATCTCTCCGGCGCGACGCGTCAGGAGGCGATGCAGTTTATGGACTGGCTGACGCGGGAGCACATCTCAGCAACCGTTCGCCGGGAAATGGGCACCGACATCGAGGGCGCTTGCGGCCAATTGCGCAGAAGGGTATTGCATGATTTACACGATTCGAACTGAAACCGGAAAACGGGCGCACAACGAGGATTACGGCTATATTCCGGCGGAGTCCAACGCGCTGCCGTTCATTGCCGTATCCGACGGCATGGGCGGGCATGCCGCAGGCGAAGTAGCCAGCAAGATGACCATCAACGGCGTACTGGAGCAGCTTCGCCACTGCCATGAGGACAATCCCGTGTCCGCGCTGCGCCGCGCCATCTCGCGCGTGAATCTGGACGTCTACCGAACCGCTCAGGACAGCGAATCGCTGCGCGGAATGGGCGCTACGCTCGTATGCGCGGTTCTCGGCAGCAGGCGATATGTGGTTGCCAACGTCGGCGACAGCCGGCTGTACCATTTTGACGGCGAAACCATGGAACAGGTCACAACCGACCATTCGCTCGTAGAGATGCTCGTTCAGTGCGGCAGCATCTCCCGCGAGGAGGCCCGCACGCACCCGAGACGCAATGTGATTACGCGCGCCATCGGCATCGGCCTCAGTGTGGATATCGACCTTTTTGACCGCTCCTGGAAGCCGGACGATGTGCTTCTGCTCTGCTCCGACGGTCTGTCCGGCAGCGTGACGGACGAGCGGCTTTGCAGCATTCTGCGGCAGGGCGGTTCGCTGGATGTACTTGCGGATACCATGGTGCGCGAGGCGCTGCAAAACGGGTCCTCCGACAATATTACGGTCCTGCTGGCCCGTTGTGAACGAGGAGGCTGCGCATGACGACCGGAACGATTCTCAATCACCGCTACCGCATTGTCGAACTGATCGGCTCCGGCGGTATGGCGCATGTGTACCGCGCGGTGAATCTCACCACGCACCGTTCCGTCGCCGTCAAGGTGCTGCGGCAGGAATACAGCGACAACCCGGAGTTTTTACGGCGGTTTGAGCGGGAGGCCCGGGCGGTGCTGCACCTCTCGCACGATAACATTGTCCGCGCCTACGGCGTAGGCCAATATGCCGGCCTTCCCTACATCATCATGGAATATGTGGAGGGCAAAACGCTCAAGCAGATCATTCAGGAAAACGGGCCCATGCCCGCCAAAGCGGCAATCGGGATTGTCTGTCAAATCCTGGAGGCGCTGTCTGCGGCGCATGCCGCCGGCATGATCCACCGCGACGTCAAGCCGCAGAACGTGATTCTGACCAAGGATGGGCGTGCAAAGCTGGCCGATTTCGGCATTGCGCGCGATGTAGAAGCCTCCACCGTAACCTTTGCGGGTGACACGGTCATCGGCTCGGTACACTATCTCTCTCCCGAGCAGGCGACCGGTATGCCGGTCACCGCCGCAAGCGATATCTATTCCGTGGGCATCATGCTCTATGAGCTGCTGACAGGCTGCGTACCGTTTACCGGCGAAAACTCGGTCGCGATCGCGCTGAAGCATATCAATGACGTGCCGCCGGAACCGGTTCAGTTGAACCCGAAGATTCAGCCGGCGTTGAACGGCATCATTATGCGTGCGCTGCAAAAGGACGCGGATAAGCGGTATCCGACCGCCCGCGCCATGCGCAATGATCTGCTGCATGTGCAGTATGATCCCAGCGGTTCCTTTCTGGGCCCGGAGACAGGTACGGTCACTGCGGTATCGGAAACCGAACTGTCTCCACACACAGTCCATGCGGCGAAATGGCACGGTTCTGTCAAGATAGCGCTTGTGGTCGCGCTCTGCATCTGCGCCTTGCTCGGCACATTTTTCGGCACGCGCAGCCAACCCGCTATGGCAACGCGCTCCATCCCCATGCTGACGGAGAAATCCGTTGCAGACGCCACACAAAAGGCGGAGGACTACGGATTTATGCTGGTCGTCACCGACTATGCCACGAGCGACCGTATTCCCCATGGCAGCGTCCTGTCGCAATCTCCCGTGGCCGGCGCGCAGGCAAAACCGGGGACGAGCATCTCCGTCGTGGTGAGCGTGGGGCCGGACGCGCCGGTTGTCCCCCGTCTGGTCGGCCTGACCTACGACGACGCTTATAAGCTGCTACAGGAAAACGGGCTGAATATGGGCAACGTATCCTATCGAATCTCCGATGAAGCCATCGGCTATATCTGCGAACAGACGCCAGCCGCCGATACGGAGGTATCCCATGGACAGCGGGTTGACGTCTGCATCAGCGCAACCTCGACAACGCTGATGGAAATGCCGACGGTAACCGGACTGTCGTTGTCCGAAGCATTGGAAACGCTGGATCAGAAGGAATTCTCCCGCATCTTTGTTCGCTATACCGCGCAGTCCGATGCAAAGGCGGGAAATGTGGTCGAGCAATCGCCGTCCGCTCTGGAGTTTGTGCAGAAGGATATTCCCGCCAATCTGACCGTCGCCGGGCGCGCCGCGGAGCGGGACTATGTTTCAGACATCGCATACAATCTCAATGTGCCAAAGAGCGGCGCACAGGTGATGGTAACGATTGTGGAAGCGGAGAACGGCGTTTTATACGAGCGCGTGCTTTACGAAGCAACTTTGGAGAAGGGCGACATGGTTCCCGTTTCCTTTACCGCGACCGCCCAATCCGAAGGATTGCACGAGTTGATCCTCTATCTCGACGGCAAGGAGATGCGGCGGCAGGAAACGAGCTTCGTCGCGCGCAGCGCATGATGAACGAGGGACGAATCATCAAGGGCATCGGCGGCTTCTATTATGTGCAGTTGACCGATGGCTCCGTTGTGGAATGCCGCGCGCGCGGGCGATTCCGGCGCGATGGCAAACCGCCGCTTGTGGGCGATTTCGTGCGGATCCTGCCCCAACAGAGCGGCGACGCCCTCATCGACACCATTCTGCCAAGGCGCAACACCCTGATTCGCCCGCAGGCCGCAAACATCGATCGGTTGATTATCGTGCTGTCCGCATCCGTTCCGGCGCCCGACTGGCTGCTCGCAGACAAGCTGCTCGTACAGGCGCTGCCGCTCGGTATCCGGCCGCTGCTGCTGCTCAATAAGTGCGATGCGGCGGATGCGCAGGTGGTTGCAGCATTTCGTGCGGACTACGCCCGGTTCGATACGATGTGCGTCTCGGCCAAGACCGGCATGAACATCGCTGCGCTTCGCGAACGTCTGAGCGACGGCGTTTCCTGCTTTGCCGGACAGTCGGCGGTCGGAAAGTCCTCGCTTCTGAACGCGGTAATCCCCGGCATCTCTTTGGAGACGGGCGGCCTGTCCAGAAAGACCGATCGCGGCAAGCACACCACACGCCATGCGGAGCTGCTGCCCTTTGGTACGGGTGCCGTGCTCGATACGCCGGGTTTCTCGCTTTATGATCCCGATGAACTGTCACAGGAGGCGCTTGACGCCTGCTATCCCGAATTCGGTATTCTGCCCGAGCGGTGCCGCTTTGCCGGCTGTATGCATCTGACGGAGCCCGAATGCGCCGTAAAGGCCATGGTGGCGCAGGGAGGGATGACGGCTGCCCGCTACGCGCGCTATCAGACGCTTGCACAAGAATTTGAACAAAGGAGAAAACACCGGTATGATTAAAATTGCACCCTCCATTCTGTCCGCGGATTTTTCCGCAATGGGAAATGATGTGGAGCGCCTGACAAGCTGGCATGCGGATTGGGTTCATTTTGATGTGATGGATGGTCATTTCGTCCCGAACATTACCTTCGGACCGGCCATGTGCGCCGCGATCCGGCCAAAGACATCGCTTCCGATCGATGTACACCTGATGGTTGCGCATCCCTCCGACTGGATAGAACCGTTTGCAAAGGCGGGCGCAGACTGCATCACCTTTCACATGGAGGCGGATGCGCATGCGCATAGGACGCTTCAGGCGATTCATGCGGCCGGACTGCGCGGTGGGGTGGTTTTGAATCCGGCTACGCCCGTGTGCATGCTGGACGCCATCCTGCCAGCGTGCGACCTGGTGCTGCTCATGAGCGTGAATCCCGGCTTTGGCGGACAGGCTTTCATTCCGGAAACGCTGGACAAAATCCGAACGCTGCGCAGCATGATCGATGCGCGCGCCCTGCCCATTGACATCGAAGTGGATGGCGGCATCACGCCGGAAACCGCCAGACTGTGCATAGACGCCGGCGCAACGGTGCTGGTGGCCGGAAGCAGCGTGTTCCGCGCGCCGGACCCCAAAGCCATGGTTGCCGCACTGCGCTGCGGTCACTGATAAACGGGGACAACCAAGCGCCATGCCGTATAACCGGCATGGCGCTGTTTCTTGTTCTTTAATTGTTGTATTCCTGTCCAAGCACATCCCAAGGCGTCAGCAGCCCCAGAATCTGCTCCTCCTCCCTGCCATTCTCCGTTATAAACAACATGTCCAGCCGTCTGCCATGATCAAAGGATTCCCGCAGAAGGCGCTCCGTCACATAAATGGAGCCGGCTCGGGAAACGAAGGCAAATCGCTGTTTCGTGCGCGCGGAGAGCGGCAGATAAGCCGCGAGATCCAAAAACCGGGTATTCCTCGAAAAGGTTCGAATCGTCTGATCCAACACGCAGGAGAAAACCATGTTTTCGCTGAATACCCCGACCACCCTGCTGTCCTTGAGAACCGGGACATGGGTATATCCGCACGCATGCATGCGCTGCATCACCGGAAAGGCCGGATCTTAGGGAGATGCGGTCAATGCTTTGTCCATGCGGGTAGCGCACTGCAGGTTGGTATCCGGCGACTGCACGCGCCGCAAAATCCTTCTGAGCGACGCCAGCATCGCTTCCGACGGCTCGACCGCATACTCGCCTGCAACTTTTGGCTTGTGGCTGAGCAGGTTTCTCACATCGCGGCAGTATTCCAGTTCCGGACGGAACCGTTCAAATTCCGGCTGCGCCATCACCGTCTGGATCGTACGGTGATCCACCGGCAGTTGATACTGCGTCGAAACGGCAAGCTTCAACGACCGGTAACGATCCGGAAACTCATCCGTCCTGCTCGCCCTGCGGCTCCTTCTTTTCTTCCAGCAGTTTGTTGAGGATGTACATATATATCTCCTCCGCATGATCCTGCCAGCCGGCGCGCACGCGCTGCGCCATTGCCCGGGAAAACACATCGAATGCAATGTCCACGACAACGGCGTTTTTTTCCTGTACGCGCAGATGCACCTTGTATGCGCCGCCATACAATTCCTCCATAGAGGAAACGAGCTGCGTTTCCCGGATCATGGACGCACGATTCTGATCCGCGTACTCCTGAAGCCGCATGCGCAGCGAATAGGGCAAGCTCTCTTCAAACATGCCCAGCACTTCGTCACCGCGAGAGGTCACCCGATAGCCTTGGCCGAACGTTCTCGGAATCGCAGCCAAAAAACCATCCTCCTCCATTTCCGCCATGGAGGTTTGGAAATCAAAATAGGACATACAGTCGTTTTCCACCATAGCGCGGTACAGTTGTTCCCGGGTGATGTCCAGATCGGCTGCGCGTGTAAAGAACAATATGGTCAGTTTGTCTTTGGGTACACCCTTGGCAAAAATAGGCATAATAACCTCCGCTTTCTCTATCAGTATAGCATGGCGGCGGCTTTCTGACAATCGAAAGCAGGAAGAATCGCCACGCTCGCGCTCAAACGGATGGTTTGGATAGGACGGATAACGAAGGCTCCACGATCTCCCGCATTGCCCCAGTACGCAGCAATGCGCCAAATGTGCAGAGAAAATCCTTGTTGCTTGGTGGTCCATTCTGCCTGCACCATGGCATGAACTGCAGCAGCAATTCGCGATTGCCGGCATCCCATATTTCGCGAATCATCTCCCTCAAATTCCGATCCATCTGTTGCGGCGTTGCCTCAAGATTTGCGCCAGCCTCCTGATAAGCGTCTTGTAAGCTGGAAATGCTGGGCTTGTCCCGAAAGATCCGCAGCAATTCAACGGCTTGAAGGTAGCCACGTCGGTGCGGTCGCGCACCCATTTGCAATAACGTCTTCTCCAATTCCATCATTTGCGTTCACTCCCTCCAAACATTGTAGCATCTTTTTCTATTTTGACATAAATTTCCATACCATGCAATTTTTTTGAGGGAATTCGACAAAAATCAGATTATTTCTCAATATAAGGTCTGGCCGGATACCAGCCAAAGGAACCAAAGCATGATCTGCAAAAAAATACCGCCATAAACAATCTGTCTATGGCGGTGTGGAGCTGATGAGCAGATTCGAACTGCCTACCTCTTCATTACCAATGAAGTGCTCTACCGACTGAGCTACATCAGCATGCTATAATGGGCTCGCAACAAACCTATTATAGCGAATACTCGTCCATTTTGCAAGTTATATTTCCAGATTTCTGAAAATTCTTTTATTATGACTCCGCACGGATGACACTCTCAACCGCCTGCACACAGGATAGCTTCTGAATGGCATCAAGCGCCGCCTGCACGCTCAGTTCCTGCGCCATATGCGTCATGAATGTAATATGCGATGAACCACCGGCGCGCTCGCCCAGCTGCAAAACATCCTTGAGAGAAACGCCGTGTTCAGCAAAAATAGCCGCAATGGACGCCATGGTTCCCGGCGCATCGGTCACGGAAAGGCGAATACAATAGATGCAATGGAAATCACGCACGAGTTCGACCTCGCTGCTCATACCCGCCTCGTTGCGGAACGTCATATACCGATGGCGGCCGGCGGCATGACAGGCATAGATGACGTCGGACATCACGGCCGAAGCGGTCGGCATACAGCCGGCGCCGCGGCCATAGAGCATCACATCGTCCACGGCGTGGCCGGTCAGGAAAATCGCGTTGAATACGCCGCGCACCGAAGCAAGCGGATGGGACTTGGGCACCATCGTCGGATGCACGCGCACCTCAATCGCATGGCCCGTCTTTTTGCCGATCGCCAGAAGCTTAATCTCGTATCCCAGCAAACGCGCGGCTTCAAAATCCTCTGCGGTCAGTTTGGTTATCCCCTCGCGGTAGATCACGTCTATCGGCATATGCGCATGAAACGCCATGGAGGACAGAATGGAGAGCTTGTACATCGCGTCAAAGCCCTCGACATCCGCCGTGGGATTGGCCTCGGCATAACCGAGCTTTTGCGCCTCATGCAGCACCTCCTCAAACGGGCGCCCCTCCTCTGACATTTTTGTCAGAATATAGTTCGTCGTCCCGTTGATAATGCCCATGACACGCTCAATATTGTTGGCCTGCATGGAATCTGTGATGGTACGGATGATCGGAATACCGCCTCCAACCGTGGCTTCAAGATACAATCCCGCACCGGTTTTTTTGGCAGCTTTCTCAAACTCATACCAATGTTTGCTCATGACCTCTTTGTTGGAGGTTACGACCGTTTTTCCGCTCTCCAGTGCGCGAAGGATGAACGTGCGCGCCGGTTCCACGCCGCCCATGCACTCGACCACGATCTCAATGGTTGGATCCTGCAAAATCTCTTCGATGGATGTGGTAAACAGCTCGCGCGGCGCCAAGTGCAGATTGGGCTCATGAACAAAATCGCGCACAAGAATTCGCCCGACGCGCAGATCGATCTGTTCCCGGTGCAGAATGTCGTTATGATTCTCCGTCGCGATCCGATAAACGCCGGATCCGACTGTGCCAAAGCCAAGAATTGCGAGGGTATGGATGCTCATGGGTTCTCTCCTTTATGTCACGAAGTATGGGATGAAATTGAGATCGCCGCACCGGCCGCGGTTGCATACGGCGCAAAGGGCGGCACATGAAAACGAACCGGATGCAGCAGTTCCACTTGCCGAATGAGTTCCTTTACAACCGGCAGCTCCGCAGGCGTACCGACAAGAATGACGTCGGATACCTGCTCCGCTCTCGCCGCAAACACGGACAACATGCCAATCGTCTGGCAGACCAGATTGAACACGCCCCGCGCGCAATCTGCGCGATCCGCTTTTCCGGAGCTTTTGGCAAAATTGGATACGGTCGTATAAGCGGGCAGCCCCGGAATATCCCGATCGGTGACGTCGCCGATGCAGAGATCGATCCGGGTGAGATCGCCGCGCTCCGCCTCTGCGGCCGCTGCCGGGACATCCGCCTGTCCAGTCAAAAGTTGCAGCAGACCCAACAGCGTGCCGCCGCCGATACCGGAACCGCCCAAATGGCGGGCAGTACCGCCGGCAGTAGCCGATACGAACGCCGTGCCCGTTCCCATGCTTGCGACCACTGCCCGGGAAAGGCCGGTGAGATGCAGCGCGCCCGCGGCAATCGCAGAAAACTCGTCCACATGGCAGACCGGTATTCCTCGGTATACGCTGCCAAAACGCTGTGCCCCCATGCCGGTCACAGCGATGGCCTCGGGATTTTGCAAAACAAGTTCGTCGAGATTCGATTCCTCAAATTGGTGTGCTTCCACTCTGTTTGCGCTCTCCACTCTGCCCTGGGACAGCAGCACGAGCTTCGCTGCGGAAACGCCGAGATCCACGCCGATCACACGACTATTCATGGAACAACTTCAGCCCCTGTGCAAAACCTTTTTCAGCGCGGTACAGACCGCTACCGAAGCAAGAATGGCAAGTACAATTTCCAGGATTCCGTTTGTCAATATCACGGTTCCGATGGCCCCGAGCAACAGCTCATAGGCAATGCCGTTGGCGGCGGCATAGCTCGCGCCAAACGCCACATAGATTCCGCCAAGAACCAGGATCGTATTGGCCAGCGTTCCCGCTACGGCTGCAAGGCCCATATTGACCGCACTGGACTTGCAGATTTTTTCCATGCCGCGATACGTCAATCCAGCAAAAACACCGATCAAAATACGGGGTACAAAGCTGATGAGCAGGCTCCAGAAGTTTCCATGGAATTCGCCAAAGGAATAGAACGGCGTAAATACGAACGCCAACGCGGGATTCGGCGGCATAAATGTCCACACAATAAAGCTAAACAGACCGGCTATGAACCCCATCATCGCGCCCGCGCCCGTTCCCAGCGAGATGGCTGCAATGATGACCGGAATATGCGCCAGCGTCGCTACCAACGGTCCGATCGGGAGCGAGCCCAACGGCGTAAAGGCAACGATTGCCTCGATAGCGACCAGAATCGAAAACTGTGTTAAAAACAATGTCCGCTCATGGCGGTCGGTTGCGTGCATGTACTCAGTACCTCCACCAAATATTTCTAAAGCATTATATACTATTCTTACGGATATAGCAAATAAAATCACGCAAACTATGCAGAAGGAGGGCAGCGCGATGGAAACCCACAAGAGTCAACAAAAAAAGCAAGTGTCCAAAGCGGCAACAATCGTCTTTGTTTTCATGGCGGCGCTCTTTCTCTATACCGTTGTCCGGCTTTCCGGCTATCTAGTCCGGCAGGAGCTGGCCGGTATCCCAACTCCCAAAAACCCGGAACAAAACCGCGTGGAAGAACCGGCAGAAACGCCTCAGGCGCAGCCGGACGCTACGGCCAACGTCGTCATCGCCATTCGCACACCGGCGCCGGAATCTCCGGCGCCTACCCCTGCGGCACCTGACGCTGCGGCAATCCCCAAAACGCCCATAGCCAAAACACCGCTGCCCAGCCCCACGCCGGAGAGTGCATTCTCCGCATCCCCCACGCCTCTCCCCGCACGATTCGATGAAACTGAGCTGGATCTGTTGATTGTTGGCTTAGAAGAGGGCGGCAGCGCCGATCTGATCAGCGTTCTGTCCGTGCGCGGCGAAAACAGTATGCTCTACTCCCTGCCCCGCAATACCATCGGCTTCAACAACACGACGCTCAGCAGTGCAAAATCCATCGACGAAGTGCGCGAGCAGCTATCCGCGCTTACCGGCGTATCCTTCGATTATTATGCCAGCTTCCAGCAGTCGGCCATACAGTGCTGTACCGACGCTATGGGCGGAATTGAAATCGAAGGTGCATTGTGCAGCGGAGAGCAAGCGTTCGAGCGGCTAAGCGCAGCAGGGCAGGATGAAGTTTTGCGCGCCGTACAGCAGCAGGCTGTGCTGCTGGCCTTTGCAAAAGAGGTGCAGTCGCTCAACCTGCTGCGCCTTTGGAACGTAAAGAACACGTTGCAGGGCAATGCCAACAGCAACCTGACCGGCGATCAGGGCTGGCTGCTCTACCGTCGTCTGAAAAAACTTGATCTCGAAAACATGCAGCTGACGCTTCTCCCCGTTGATTCGGAAGAGATCGGCAGCAGGCGCTTCTATCGGCTGGATCAAAAGAAACTGGAAAAATTCATCGCAGAAGTCTACAAAAACCGTTGACACATTTCGATTCATACGCTATACTAATTCTTGCGCGTTTCGTGTACTGGGGAGCATAGCTCAGCTGGGAGAGCACTTGCCTTACAAGCAAGGGGTCACAGGTTCGAGCCCTGTTGTTCCCACCATGCAATATGGCCCGGTAGTTCAGTTGGTTAGAATGCCAGCCTGTCACGCTGGAGGTCGAGGGTTCGAGCCCCTTCCGGATCGCCAAATGCCTTGGTAGCTCAGCTGGTAGAGCAGTAGACTGAAAATCTACGTGTCGGTGGTTCAACTCCGCCCCTAGGCACCAGATTTGCGGTAGTAGCTCAGTGGTAGAGTGCCACCTTGCCAAGGTGGATGTCGCGAGT
>DXWI01000007.1 GCA_019416935.1 Clostridiales bacterium
CCTTTTAGACCTTGTCCGAACCACCCGTTTTACGGGTGGCTGCGGTTTTTGCAGCCGGAACGGTCGTTTCCCTGTGCCGGACACAGAGCGTGCCCGGTGCTTTTTTTGTCTCAAAAGTGTCACAGGAAAAACACGAAAAGGATACGATCACCGTTTGCACAAAACGGCAGTAACCAGTATACTATATCCTAAGGATGTGTATGCGTACATATCCCAATCAATCCCGGCCCACAACGGGCGGGGAGCAAACGGAACGGCCGCACGACCATTCGTGCCGCGGCGGGAAGCGGCGGGATGAGGCGGCAATCCGGGAAAGGAATGGATAATGGATATGTTGACTGAATATAAAAAACTGCCGATCGTTCCGCTGCGTGGGCTTACCGTGCTGCCGGGCGAGGTGATTCATTGCGATATCGGCCGGAAGAAAACGCTCAGCGCCATCGAACAGGCGCTCGCCGCGGACGGTCTTGCGCTGTTTTGCGCACAGCCGGACCCGAAGCTGGTGGACGTACATCCGGACGATTTTGCATCCGTTGGTACCGTCTGCCGCATCCGGCAGGTGTTCCGCATTCAGGGGGATACGGTTCGCCTGCTCGTGACGGGCGCGGCGCGCGCACGCATCGTGAACATGGTGCGCGAATCGCCCTGCTTTGAAGCGGAAATTGCATATCTCGAGGAACAGGAGCCGGAGGGCGCCATGGCCGAGGCGCTGCGGCGCAGCCTGACGGGGGCGTTTCTGGCATTTGCGGATGCGCAGAACCGCCTGACCACCGAGCAGCGCGAGAGTGTGATCGCCACGGCGCCGTTCGGCGCGTTTACCGATGCGGTGGGCCGCAATGTCGCCGTGAAGCTGGAGGACAAGCAAAAGCTTCTGGAGGAGCCGAGCGCCGAAGCGCGCGCCACGGCGCTGCTGACGCTGATTCGAAGTGAGATGGACGTCATGGAGATGGAGCGTCGCATTGCGGGCAAGGTCAAAGCCGCCGTTGAGCAGAACCAGCGCGAGTTCATGCTCAGAGAGCAGCTGCGCGCCGTGCAGGAGGAGCTCGGCGACGGCGAGGAGGATCTTGCCGCAAAATACCGCGAGCGGATGGAGAAGAAGGCGCTGCCGCAGGCGGTGCGCGAAAAGCTCGACAAGGAGATCCGGCGGTTTGCGGCGCTGCCGCGCGGTTCGCACGAGCAGCCGATGGCGCAGGCGTACATCGAGTGCATCCTTGATCTGCCGTGGACGGAGCAAACGGAGGATAATCTGGATCTCGAACATGCGCGCGCGGTGCTCGACGCCGACCATTACGGCATGGAGCAGGTGAAAAAGCGCATTCTGGAGATGCTGGCCGTGCAGAAGCTGACCGGCAACCCGCAGGGGCAGATCCTGTGTCTCGTGGGCTCGCCGGGCGTCGGCAAGACGTCGATCGCTGCGGCCATCGCCCGCGCGATGGGCCGCCGGTTTGTGCGCATGAGCCTCGGCGGCGTGCGCGACGAGGCCGAGATTCGCGGCCATCGCCGCACCTATATCGGCGCGCAGCCGGGCCGTGTGATCGCTGCGATGCGGCAGGCGGGCTCCGTGAACCCGCTGCTGCTGTTCGACGAGATCGACAAGCTCTCCTCCGATATCCACGGGGACCCGTCCGCAGCCATGTTGGAGGTGCTCGACAGCGCCCAGAACAACAGCTTTGCCGATCACTTTCTGGAGATCCCGTACGATCTTTCCGCATGCCTGCTCATGACGACCGCGAACGATGCGAGCCGCATTCCGGAGCCGCTGCGCGACCGAATGGAGATGATCGAGGTACCGAGCTATCTGTTCGATGAGAAGATGGAGATCGCAAAGCGCCACCTGCTGCCGCGGCAGATGGAGAAAAACGGGCTGAAGCGGACAAACCTGCGCATCGACGATCGCTGCATGGCGCGCCTGATCGAGGGTTATACGCGTGAAGCCGGCGTGCGCCAGCTCGAACGTGTGGTCGGCAGCGTTTGCCGCAAGGCTGCGTGCGAGGTCGTGGAAGGGAAACAGCGCGTCCAGCTCTCCCTCTCGCGTATCACCGAGTGGCTCGGTCCGGTCAAGTACCGCCGGGAGAGCATCGCGGCGCAGCCGCGTATCGGCGTGGTCACCGGCCTTGCGTGGACGCCGGTGGGCGGTGAAACGCTGGAGATCGAGGTCAGCGCCATGCCCGGAAAGGGAAGCCTGCTGCTGACCGGCCAGTTGGGCGACGTGATGCAGGAGAGCGCCCGCGCCGCGCTGACCTATGTGCGCGCGAATGCGTCGCGCATCGGCGTGGAGCCGGGCTGCTTTGAAAAACTCGATATCCACATCCATGTGCCGGAGGGCGCCGTGCCGAAGGACGGACCGTCGGCGGGCATTGCGATGATGACGGCGCTCGCGTCCGCGCTTTCCGGGCTGCCGGTGCGCGCCGGCGTCGCCATGACGGGCGAAATCACGCTGCGCGGCCGTGTGCTGCCGATCGGCGGGCTGCGGGAAAAGCTGCTTGCCGCGGGGCGTGCGGGGATTACGACCGTCCTGCTGCCCGGCAAAAACCGGGAGAGCCTCAATGATGTGCCGAAAACGGTGCTGGACGAGCTGGACGTCGTGTTTGTGGACGATGCGAATGCGGTGCTGAACGCCGCGCTGACCAGCGGGGAGCCCTGCGCGCCGGGAGAGACCGCCGTGCTGCGGAGCGAGGAGACAGAGCATGGAACCGTTTGCCATTAAGCAGGCCGCGTTTTTGACGAGCGTCGGGCAGGGGTCGGCATATCCGCCGGCCGCCTGCTGCGAAATCGCGATCGTCGGCAAGAGCAACGTTGGAAAGTCGAGCCTGATCAACAGCCTCTGCAACAACAAGAAGCTGGCCAAGACCTCTCAGACGCCGGGAAAAACAAGGCTCATCAACTTCTTCCTGCTCAACCGGTCGTTTCATCTGGTCGATCTGCCCGGATACGGCTTTGCGCGCGCGAGCAAGACCGAGCAGCAGGGCTGGGGCGAGCTGATGGAAAGCTATCTCGGCAGCGGGCGCGTCAAGCACCTGTTCCTGCTCATCGATATCCGCCATGCGCCGACGGCGGAGGACCGGCAGATGTTCCGGTGGCTGCTGTATTACGGCGTGCCGTTCACGCTTGTGGCGACCAAGGCGGACAAGCTTGCCAAATCCAAGCGCCAACAGGCCGCCAACGCCGCGGCCAAGGCATTGGGCGCGCCGCCGTATGCCATTCCGTTTTCCACGGAAACCGGCGATGGACGCGACGCACTCCTGACGCGGATCGGTCAGATTTTGCAGGATTCAGAAAAAACGGCCGTTTCTGATGAAAAATCATCCGTTAACCCTTGACATGTTGCTATGGGTTTAGCATAATATGCACTGTGCCAAGCGATTGTTTGGCACAGTGCATTGTGCGAGTAAGCGACACATCCGATCCGTTTGTATCGCTCCCGAATATAAAACATGCAGGCCGGCAGATTGCGGCACAGAGGAGAACGGTTGATATGGCATTGAGGAAGTGCCCCAAGTGTGAGTTGAACTATATCCGCGAGGGCGAGCAGTATTGCAATGTGTGTATGCGGGCCATGAAGAACGGGCGAATCCAGGTGGAACCCGTTGCGGAAGAGGAAGAGGCGCTCTGCAGCGAGTGCGGCGAGGCGTCCGTTGTGCGCGGCTATGATCTCTGCGCCAACTGTCTGCGCGAGCAAAAGCGTCAGGCGGAGCTGGAGAACGCCATCGCGCTTGACGAGGATGCGGAAGCCTTTGAGGACGAGGAAGCGGAGCCGGACGAGGAGTAACCGCCAAAAGAGGAACGGGACACCGAAAGGGGGAGAACTGTATGCGCGTGTTTGCCATCGGTGATCTGCACCTTTCCTTTGGTGTCGACAAGCCCATGGACGTTTTTGGCGCTGCGTGGCGCGATCATGCCGAACGTTTGGATCGGGCATGGCGTGCTGTCGTGGGCGCGGAGGATCTCGTGCTCATTCCGGGCGACATCAGCTGGGCCATCCGGCTGCAGCAGGCGGCGGATGATCTTTCGTTCGTATGCGGCCTGCCGGGGCGGAAGCTGCTGCTGCGCGGCAATCATGACTACTGGTGGAGCTCGCTTACGCAGGTGGAGCGCGCGCTCGACGCTTCGGCAAGCGTGGTGCAGAACAATGCGCTGACCGTCGGCGGCTTTACGATCGGCGGTGCGCGCGGCTGGACGCTGCCGGACGAGGCAAACGAGGCGGCGGATACGCATATCTATCAGCGCGAGCTGATGCGACTGGAGATGTCCCTGTCGCGTATGGAAACGGGCAGACGGCGCATCGCTATGCTGCATTTTCCGCCCACCGATGTACACGGTGCGGACACCGGCATGACGAGGCTGCTCGAAAAGTATGGCGTGGAGATCGCGGTCTATGCGCACCTGCATGGGCGCGCGCACCGCGCAGCGTTCATCGGAGAGAAAAACGGCGTGCGCTATGTGTTCGCCGCGGCGGATTATTTGCAGTTTGAACCGCTGTTGATTGCGGAGGAATGAGCGAAATGCTTGCAGACGGAGGGGCGTGTTTCAGATACGCACCCTCCGTTTTGTCAACGGGCGGAAAGCGGGATAACAAAACCGGCAGACGGTCTGCCGGTATCATGCAGCAGGGTTTCTTTGCGGGCTAAAACAGCGTTGACTGCTCAAATGCGCGAAAATAGGCGAATATCTGTGCATTGTCATGCACGATGCCGCAGCGGTCGCAGGTCGAGGCGAACTGCGACCAGAGCGCGGGTGCGTTCGGAGAGGGGAGTTCGTAGGCGTAGCCGTAGGTTTGCTGGTAGCGGGCTTTCATCCCTGGAAAGTGTCGGTCGAGCGATCGGTAGTAGTGCTCGCGGCTGCCCTCGCGCAGTGTCAGCCCCATGCCGAAGCATACGATGCCCCACACGCCCGTATCCGCGCACATATCGAGCAGGGCGGCAAGATTTTTTGATGTGTCATTGATAAACGGCAGCAGCGGTTCGATCCAGACCACCGTTGGAATGCCGTGTGATTGCAGCGTACGCAGCACCTCGAAGCGCCGCGCGGTCGTGCAGACGTTCGGCTCTACAATGCGGCAAAGCGCTTCGTCGGCCGTGGTCAGTGTCATCTGTACGATGCATTTGGCCTGTGCGTGAATGGCGTCCAAGAGATCAAGATCACGCAGAATCAGGTCGGATTTCGTCTGTATGGCGAGGCCGAAGCCATAGTTTTGCAGGATGGCGAGGCAGCGGCGGGTCAGGCCAAGCGTGCGCTCCTCCGGAAGATACGGGTCGCACATGGCGCCGGCGGCGATCATGCACCGCGCACGTTTTTTGCGCAGCGCCGCCTCCAGCAGCGCCGGCGCATTGCGTTTGATCGCCACATCCTCAAAGGCGTGTTCCATGTGATAGCACGCGCTGCGCGCATCGCAGTAGATGCAGCCGTGCGTGCAGCCGCGGTACAGGTTCATGCCATTCTGTGCGGACAGCAGCGTTTTGGCATCCGTAAAGTGCATGTGTAATCCTCTTGTTTGCGCACAAATTTTTTTAGAACGGCTTGTTTTGCGCGTCCAACCGAACCGCGGCAGCGGCTACCCTCGCTCCTTTCGTGGGTCAGTCCCCATCCGCACCGGTGCGCCGACGCCGCTTCCATAGCCGTGCGCCCCAGTAGACGGCGAGGATGAGAAACAGATCCGCGCTGAGCAGGACCCAATTCACAGCGCTGGTGAGCAGCCCGTTCCGCACGACCGGCTCGCCGCCGGTGAGCAGCGCAAGCAGCGTGATCCCGATCAGCAAGACTGCGAATTCATGCAGCGCGATGAGCGACGACCGGCCGGCCTTTGGCTCCACACCGCAAAGGGCGTCGCGCAGGATGAGCGTCAGGAAGAACACCGTCAGGGGCGGCAGAAAGCGCAGAGCGGATAAAAATCCGTAAACATTCCAGCTCACTACGAGCTGTTCAAGCCGTGGGATGAAAGGTCGAATGAGCCATTCGGTGATTATGAACGTTAGGAAACCGTTTTGATAGGCGCGGCCGTGCTCCATCCGCTGACGTTCGTCGAATTGGCGCTCATACTGGTCCCGACGTTCACGGGCCAACGTTCGATACCAGAGCTTCAGTTTTTGGAACAAGTGTCGTCCTCCTCCCCGAAAAGTTCGTCGAGCGAGTTGCCGAGCACCCTGCAAACGGCGCGGCAGAGGCGAATGGTCGGGTTGTAATCCCCCTGTTCGATCGCATTGATCGTCTGACGGGAAACACCAACGGCGGCGGCGAGCGCCGCCTGTGTCATACCCTTTTCCAATCTTGCGTGCTTCAAAGCGCTGCTGTGTCCCATACGGCCATCCTTTCAAAGCGATTGTACAATAGCCTGAGCATCGTGTCAAGTATACTTGACATCGAACGGTAAAAACGAGCGGACGGCGATTTGCCGTCCGCTCGTTGCTTGGCGGGTTTTTGATGAACTCTTACAGATTCTTGAGCAGACCGGTCGCATCGTTGAACTCGTTGATGAGCTCGTCGATGTCCTTCGCCTGATCGTGCATGTCGGTCCAGTAGTGCTCGTCGTACCACTGCTGGTTGATCTCCTCGTAGGTCTTGCCCTGCTGCTCGACCCAGGTGTAGTACTTGAGGTTGTGGACGCGCTTGCGGGCCTGATAGGTCAGCTCCTCCATGGAGTCGGTGCGCACGCCCTTGAGGTGCTCCGCGTAGTCGGCTGCGGCCATGGTGGTCGTGTAGGCGCCATCCGCATCCGCGAGCTCCTGAATGCGGCTCTGGTACATGACGGCGGAGTCCGTACCGACGGTTGCAACGACGTCGTGCTCTGTGAGCTCATAGTACTTGGCCATCTTGATGCAGCACAGCATGTTCGCAATGCCGGAAATGCCGAGCAGGGAGAGCTTCTCGATGAAGTCGGCCGGTACGCCAACCTCTTCGACGAGGTATTTCTGGCCGACCGGGTCGTTGAACAGGCGGAGCAGCTTCTGGCTGTCCTCGTCATCGATGGCGATGACCATGTCGGTGTTCTTGACATTGTGAATCCACGGCACATGCTTGTCGCCGATGCCCTCAATGCGGTGACCGCCAAAGCCGTTGTTCAGCAGGGTCGGGCACTGGAGCGCTTCGCCCACGGCGAGCTTGGCGTTCGGATACTGCTCCTTCAGGTAATCGCCGGAGCTCATGGTGCCGGCGGAACCGGAGGTGAAGCAGGCGCCTGCAAAGCGGTCGCCCTCGCCCTTGATGGACTCGAACGCATCCTGAATCGCCTTACCGGTGACCTGATAGTGCCACACGCAGTTGCCCATTTCCTCAAACTGGTTGAAGATCATGACGTCCTTGCGGGTCTCGCGCAGCTCCTTGGTCTTGTCGAAGATCTCCTTGACGTTCGACTCGCAGCCCGGGGTCGCAATGACTTCGCCGGCGATATTGGACAGCCATTCAAAGCGTTCGCGGCTCATCTCGGCCGGCAGAATGGCGATGGAATCGCATGCGAGGAGCTTGGAGTTGAATGCGCCGCCGCGGCAGTAGTTGCCGGTGGACGGCCAAACGGCCTTATGATAGGTGGGATCAAACTGGCCGGTGACCAGACGCGGAACGAGGCAGCCGAAGGACGCGCCGACCTTGTGGCAGCCGGTGGGGAACCACTTGCCGGTCAGCAGGATGATGCGGGCCTTCACGCCGGTGAGCGCCTGCGGAATCTCGATGAAGTTGACATCGCCGAACGTGCCGCCCTGCTCCTTGGGCTCGTTGCGCCAGGAGATGCGGAACAGGTTGAGCGGATTGAGGTCCCAAAGACCGACGCTCTTCAGGCTTTCCTTGATCTTATCGGGGATCAGGGCCGGGTTGCGCATCTGCGCAAACGTCGGGATGATGATGCCTTTTTCGCGCGCTCTGTCGATGCTGCGCTGCAAATTGTCGCGGTGGATGGTCAGATCGATCATTTTTTTGCTCCCATTCAGAATGAATTATTTGTGTGAATCGTTTATGCAACAATTATATTTAGCATACACAATTTTTATTGGTTTGTAAACAGCAAAAACAGGAATCCTTGTTAATAAGCCGCTTTTTGTCCCACAATTCGGTTCATGGCTGCTTAAGCCGTGCAAAAAACGAGGTTTTTGCTTCAAAGGCGAGCAGCAGATCGACCGATTCCCCATAGCTGGCAACGCCGCTCGGCTGCGCGTTGTGCTTGAGGTAATTGTCGTTGACGCTCGTCGCCGCCTCCTGCGCCTTGCCCTCATAGGCGTCCCAGTAGGCGCTGTAGTCCGCCAGATCCCGGCGCATACCGTCCGTATAGCACGTGCGAACGATCTCGGCATAGCGCGCGGCATCCGCCCGGGCGAGCGCGTTGCCGCACAGAAGCAGCGCGTGCATCGCGCCGGAATAGCGCACCGCGGCGTCGGAGGAAACCGCGCAGGAGAGAAACGCGGCAAATTCCGCTTCGTTTTCGGAGGCAAGGCCGAGCTGATGCGCTGTTTCATGCGCGGCGCCAGCCGGGATCAGCAGCGGCGGCTGATGGATGTTCACATTGGGCTCTGCGGTCAGGCCGATATAGACGCCGGCGATGCCGAGCCAGCTCAGGCCTTCCGACCAGCAAACCCGCTTTGCCCGCGTTACCCTGCCGGAAAAGACCGGGAACTCCTGCGCTAGCGCGTCGTAGGCGTCCGGCAGCGCGGCGAAGGCTGTGCCCATATCGGCGGTAAACACGCCGTCGGCATCCTCCTGTACGTCCTGACGAAGCGCGGCGGCCCGGCGGGCCAGCAGCTCGGTGAGCGAGGCGAGCTCGCCGACCGGACGCGCGGCAACCGGCAGCTCCATGCGCGCGGCGAGCGGCTGCCGGAAATAGCACAACCCCCATGTGAGATAGAACAGATTCAGCAGAACGCCGCCGGCGATACCGATGCACAGCAGCACGCGAAGAAACCGGTGCAAGGGGATCCGCCGGCACGCCGCACGGATCAGCTGCACAAGGAGCAGAACGGCTGCGCCGAGGACGAGCGCATACAGCAGCCATTCGGCCAGCGAAAAGGAAAACCAGTCCGTGAGCGCGCTGAGCGCGCCGCGCACGGCGGGATAGATGCGCGCGCAATAGACCGTCTCAACCCAGTCCATGCGCCCGGAAAAGAAGCTTGGCAGCCCAAAACCGAGCGGCACGAGCAGCAGAAGCGGCAGACGCAGGGCAAGGCTGCGATATGGACGCGGTGCGACGGGGACGGTTTTATGCAAAAAATGTCCGTTCATATCGACTATCATACCACAAATTCCATGTTCGTGGTATAATGCGTTGGAATGACAAAAGGAGGCGCACAGTTTGCAAATCGGCATATCGACCGCGAGCTTTTTTAACCGGATGACCATCGAGGACGCCGTGCTCGAACTTGGCGCGCGCGGCGTATTGGCTGCGGAGCTGTTTTTGAATTCGTTTTGTGAGTACGAGCCTGCGTTTACAGCCATGCTGGCCGAGCGGGCAAGGGCCGCAAATGTTCGCGTTCACAGCGTCCATCCGATGAGCACGCAGTTTGAGCCGCAGCTGTTTTCCCTGCATCCGCGGCAGCGCGAGGACGCCTTCCGCATCTATGAGCGGGTGCTGCGGGCGGCCAAAGCCCTTGGCGCGGACTGCTATGTCATGCATGGCGCGGCAACGCTCAACGGCGCGGCCAAAAATTTGGAGCTTGCACGCATCGCGCCCATCTTTTCGGAACTGGATGAAATGGCGCGTGCCTATGGGGTGACGCTTGCGCTGGAGAATGTGAGCTGGTGCCTGTTCTGTACGCCGTTGTTTGGCCTGCGGCTGCGCGAATTGACTAAGGATCGGATGCATTTCACGCTCGATATCAAGCAGGCGGTGCGCAGCGGCTTTTCACCGGCGGACTATATCGACGCGGTGGGCGAGCGAATTGTGAACGTACACCTTTGCGACTATGAGCGTCTGGAAAACGGCGCGTTCCGCTGGCGCATGCCCATGCAGGGCCGGTGCGATTTTTCCGCGCTGCAATCGGCGCTGCTTGCGCACGGTTATCGTGGGCCGGCATTTGTCGAGGTGTACAGCGATATGTATGGCGATCTGGACGCGCTCTATCGGGCGCGCGCGGATTGCGAGCGCCTGTTGGGAAATTGAGGGCTTGCAGCGCGTCCGGCCGCTGCGGTAAGCGGGTACAGGAAAGCCGGCGCCCCTTCAGTCCGGCCGGTGCTGCTCGATGAGCGCGCGCGACCAATCGGCCGGCGGCGCTTCGACGAGCACGAACGGCGTATCCGGCATGCTGCCGTCATTCGGGAACAGATACAGTGTGAGATTGTCCCGCGCTTCTCCTTCCGACAGGCAGACGTGAAACAGCGCATAGGGATAATAGCCGTCGCAATAGGCCAGAACGGTTGCCTCCGTCCATGGTACGGCGGTTTCGCCGGCCTGTGCAAGCGGTTCAAACGGGATGGGAATCCGTCCGGTTGAGCCATCCTCGCTGGTCGGATACCGTTTGCCCGTTTCCGCGATGACGATCGCCGCGCCGGAGAGCGGCGCCTCCGTGCGGCCGTCGATCACGCGTACGCTCAACGAACAGGACGCCGGCGCCGCCGCTTTTTGCAGCAGAAAATACGCGCCCGTGAGCGCCGAAACGAGCAGAAGCACGACAAAGAGCCTGCGCATTTTTATCACCCCTACAGGTTATGCCTGTTCGCGCGGGTTCTTGCATGGTATAATAAAGAATCAATAATGGGGAGGCTTGAACGGATGAAACGGTATATGGACGCAGCCTGGCGGGACTCCATGCGCATCCGCGTGGATTACAACAATATGATGGCGGCGCGCCTCGGTGCGCACGGAATTGGCGACGAAGAGATCGATGCGCTCGAGCCGAGACTGAACGCCGCGGCGGACGCGCTGCAGCGGAACCGCAGCAGCATGAAATGGCGCGAACTGCCGTACAATCAGGATGCGGTCGTGGACAGGATTGAAGCGGTCGCCGCGGATGTGCGCGCCCGGTGCGAAAGCTTTGTGGTGCTCGGCATCGGCGGCAGCGCGCTTGGCCCGATCGCCGTGCATCAGGCGCTGTGCCACCTGCGCTACAACGACCTGCCCGCCCAAAAGCGGGGTGGCCCGCGGCTGTTTGTCGAGGACAATATCGATCCCGAACGCATGGCGGCCCTGCTCGATGTGATCGATCTCGACCGCACCGTGTTCAATGTGATCACAAAATCCGGCGGTACGTCCGAAACCATGTCGCAGCTTTTGATCGTGACGAGCCTTCTGCACGAGCGCTATGGCGCGGATATTTCTTCGCATCTGATCGCGACCACCGATGCGGTGAAGGGAAACCTCGTCAAGATCGCCAAGCGCGAGAACCTGACCACCTTTATTGTGCCGGACGGCGTTGGCGGCCGTTTTTCGGAGCTGTGCCCGGTGGGCCTGCTGGCGGCGGCCGTCTGCGGCGTCGATATTCGGGAGCTGCTTGCGGGCGCAGCCTATATGGATGGGCTCTGCAAGGAGCCGATGGCGCGCAAAAATCCGGCGTATCTTCTCGCGACACTCCAATACATCGCCATGCGGCGCAGCATGAACATCAGCGTTCTCATGCCGTATGCGGATTCGCTCAAATACATGGCGGACTGGTATGCGCAGCTCTGGGCAGAATCGCTCGGCAAGCGTGTTGACCGCAGCGGCCGCAGCGTGCACGCGGGGCAGACGCCGGTCAAGGCGCTCGGCGTGACGGACCAGCATTCGCAGGTACAGCTCTATACGGAGGGGCCGTTCGACAAGGTTGTCACATTCCTCGGCGTGGATCGCTATCGCACCGAGACGCGGATTCCTGAGGGCTACGCGGACATTCCGGACGTCTCGTTCCTTGCGGGTCACACGCAGAACGAGCTCATCAAAGCGGAGCAATCGGCCACGGCCTATGCGCTGATGAAGAGCGGGCATCCCTCCCACACCATTACGCTGCCGGAGGTCAATGCGTTCACCGTGGGCGAGCTGCTGTATCTGTTCGAGGTGATGACGGCGTTTACAGGCGAACTGCTCGATATCGATGCGTTCGATCAGCCGGGCGTGGAGGAGGGCAAGAACGCCACCTATGCGCTGCTCGGCAAGCCCGGTTACGATGAAAAGCGGGCTGAGTTGCAGTCCCAACCGGAACCGCAGGCGAAGTATACGGTATGAATGGAGAGATCGTCCGCACGCTCACATGGGCGGATGTCGAGGCCGCGCTTGCACTCTGGCAGGCGCGGTTTTTCGACAGCGATTCATTTTGCCGCTGGTATTTTTCCGAGCGGTACACACCAGCCCTGTCGGCCGGGGTGTTCCTTGACGGCGAGCTGGTCAGCATGGCGCTCGGACGGCCGGTCACCCTTTGGGAGGACGGCGCGGAGATGGCGGCGGTGATGGTCGCGGGCGTATCGACCCGTTCGGGATATGAGCGCCGCGGGTATATGCGCCGCGCGATGGCGCACGTGGAGTGCATTGCCGGACAAGCCAAAGCAAGCCGGCTCGTGCTTCGGCCGGTCGATCCGGCGATCTATCTCCCACTTGGCTTTTTGCCCTATTCAGCGGCAAGCATTGCCTTTGGCACGGGCAATCGGCCGGCGCGGCTGTGCAGGCCCGCCGCGGTCGACCCAAGCGCGCTGGCCGCGTGCTATGCGGCGGCAACGGCAGGACTGACAGGGTTTCAAGCGCGCACGGGAGAGGATATGGCGGCGCGGCTGCGCGATGTAGCGAGCGATGGCGGCGCATGCGTGCTGCTTGCCGACGGCGCAGCCGTCTTTGCCTATGCGCTGCTGGAATCGCCGGAGGGCGACGCCGTGGAGGCGATTGGCCGGACAGCTGAGGCGTATGCCGCTTTGCTCGA
This sequence comes from Clostridiales bacterium, assembly GCA_019416935.1. GTDB lineage: Bacteria > Bacillota > Clostridia > Christensenellales > CAG-138 > Aphodomorpha. Next base: position 12,795 of record DXWI01000007.1, read on the forward strand.
CGCGCTGCCAAGCGGCTGCTCGGCCATGCAGGCCCCGAATGCGCCGCTCGGCGCACGCATTCCGCACTTGATGGCAAAAACCGTCTGCGATGCGCCGGCCTTTGACCCGTATGGCGCGGCCGGGCGTTTTGTGCCGGAGGAGTATTGAACGCACGGCATGCCCGTGGCAAAAGGTAAGGAACTGCAAAGCAAAAAAACGCGCAGGCTTTAGGTGGGCTGTCACAGAGAACTATATTGTGGCAAAGATGAGCAGAGAGTTTTTCACTCTCTGCTCTTTTTTATACGAGATGATGAAGTCAACAAACGCTTTGGCGTTGTCAACGTTGGCGCAGTCCTTGATGATGCCCATGAAGGAGTTGCGCAGCGTGATGCCCTCCTTGGCATAAACCGGGGAGACGTCCACGCCATCGCGCATGAGTTGAAGCACGAGTTCCTCGTTGGTGATGCCCACGGCGTATTCCCCGTTCGCAACCGCCTGCGGCACCTTGCTGGAGCTGCTGTGCATCTTCTTATCCAGATTGATGAAGTAGGTCTTGACGAACTCCCAGTTGTCGTCCATGGAGTTGCCGTTCTTCTCCGCCATGGCGGCCAGCATGTTGATGACCTGTTCACGGGCGGAAGAGGACGCGGACGGATCGACGTAGCTGATGTTGCCCTTGAGCGCCTCGTTGGTCAGGGATTCCCAGCCATCGACCGTAACGCCGAGATCGGCAACCATCTGGTTGTTGACGATGATCGTGTTGACGTTGATCTGCATCGGGGTGTACATGTCCGTCTCACCGCAGTAGGACGGCAGGCACTCGGCCAGCACCGGGGAGGTGTAAGGCTGCAGATAGTCGGTCAGGCCGGCGTAGATGCTGTACGAGCCGCCGATCAGGACGTCGCCCTGCGGATTATCGGCTTCCGCTTCGATACGGGCGGCCAGCTCGCCGGTGCCGTTCATGATGAACTCCAGTTCGCAATCCGGATACAGGTTTTCCCACTGCTCGGTCAAAACATCCACTTCGTCCTCGCTGCCGGCACAGTAGACAACCAGCTTGCCGGTGGGAACATAGGCCAGTTCTTCCGTCGGCTCCACCGGCGCTTCCGGTGCGTCAGCGGCAGTCGGCTCGGTGGCCGGCGCGGTGGTCGGGGGCGGGCGCCGCTGTACAGGCCGTCAAAGCCATCAACAACGCCAAAACGACGCCAATGAGTCCGATCGTTCTCTTGTTCACAGTGCTTTCCTCCTACGATATTTATTTTGTGGCAGTATGCTGCGGATTCCTTGAATGTATTACTGTTCCAACACGATGGATAAAAAAGCTGTATGCGTTTGCAGTCGATACCGTTGGTTGATATAATATATATATACGTGGTTGCAGCGGGCGAAATTTGCGAACCCTCTTGCTTCTGTTGCTTGCGATAGTGCTAATTTTGTTATCTATGTTATTGATTGGAGAGCAAAATGCAGCGGCAATCCATGTAAATAGACCCGATTTTGATGTAAGATTATATGCTCTGCCGCCTCAAACGCCTGTTTTGCCAGAAAAACGGGCACGGTTGAGCGCCATGCACCGCGGTTTCGGCGATGCCGCCGCGCCGTTAGACCGAAAGGCGGTGTTCCCGACCGTCGCTTTCGGCCGCCTCGCCGCCGCTCTGCGCAGCGGTGCCCGCGTCCGGTGCTGCGAGCGTGTTCCGGTATTGGGAAGGGGACATGCAGGTATAGGTTTTGAACACCTTGCTGAAATGGAACTGGTCGTAGAAGCCCAGGTCCTCGGCGATTTGGCTCAGCGGGATGGAGGGGTCGGCCAAATATTCGATGGAGCGGGTGATCTTCAGGTTCTGAATATAATGGGTGATCGTCTCACCGGTCACCTGCTTGAAAAGCTTGCACAGATAGTTCGGACTCAGCGAAATATAGCCGCTGAGTTCCTGCAGGGAAACGCCGGCATTCAGATGCGCCTTGATATATTCCTGCAGCTCGGACACGACGCTGTTGGTCCACATATGGCCGGAGGGCTCGCCGTCGAAGCTCAGCTTTTGCAGCAGCAGCGAGAGAAACGCATGGATATAGCTGACGATGGCTTCCGTCGAGCCGGATCGCGCCGCGCTTTGCTCCGCCAGAATCTCTCCGATGATGAAATTGCCGGGGATATGCAGATCCGAACCCCAGATCTTGCTGCGCACGCTGTCGGAATAGAACGTATAGCTGGTACGGACGATTTCGCCCGTGATGCTGATCCACAGCATATTTGCGCTATGCTCCGACGATGCGCCCCATTGCAGCCGGTGCAGCTGCTCACGGGGAATGATGCAGAACTGATTCTTTGAAAGAACATAGCAGCGCTGGCCGATCTGCAGCCGGCTGTGACGGTCGAGCTGGATGGCCATTTCATAGTATTTGTGCGACTCAAAGGCGGTAAAGGCATGGTGGCTTTCCGGAATGGCGTCCTGCTGTGAAGCATGCTCCGGGCGGAAATTGACATAATACGCCTCCAGATTCTCCGCCGTCAGGTTGTTTCGAATATAGGATAATGCTTCAATAATATCGCGTTTCATATACTATAGTATACTACCGATTGGACGCGAAAAGTCAAGCCGCCGTTCAAACAAGAGGGTGGAGAAAGTATAAATTCCTACATCAACAGCCGTGAAATCTACATGGAAACCGACGGGCGTTTTTTCTATAATGTACAAATAATACAGTTATCCCCAATGGGAGAGAACCCGCGGAGCGCTTGCTCAAAGCCGGGGGAAAGATCATAGCCGGTTTCAAAAAAAGGCGGCGCCTCTGCCCGCCATACTTGTGCGTATTTTGCTCATGGATCGTTAGCGAATCAAAGAAAGGAATGGTAAAACCATGAACCGAACGCTGCTTCAACACGTGCGTATTGTGGACGGCGCCGTCCGCCCCGGCAATCTGCTGCTCGAGAACGGAAGGATCCTCGCCGTACTGCCGGACGGCTGCGAGGTTGCGGCGGATACCGTGATGGACTGCGGCGGGCTGTATGCCTCGGCCGGTCTGATTGAAATGCACACCCACGGCGCGGGCGGGCACGACTTTATGGACGGCACGCAGGAGGCATACAACGGCGCGTGCGATGCGCACCTCAGGCACGGCGTGACGACGATCCTGCCCACGACTGTCGCCGCAAGTCAGGAGGAATACCGCCGCACGCTCGATGCGTTCCGAACTGCGAAAGCGGCGCGCAGCGACAAACAGTGCCTGCTCGGCATGCACTTCGAGGGGCCGTATTTTCCCGAGCAGCGGGCGGGCGGCATGGATTTGCGCTACATCGGCCGGCCGGTTCGCGAGACCTATATGGATTTGATCGAATATGCAGATGGAAATATCGCGCGCTGGACAGCGGCGCCGGAACTGCCGGGGGCGGATCAATTTGCGGAGGACTGCGTGAACAACGGCATCCTTCCCTCAATCGGCCATACCGACGCGACCATCCGCGATGTGCGCCGCTTAATGGCGCACGGCTTTCGCCATGTGACGCATCTGTACTCCGATATGTCCACCATCACGCGGGAGAGCGGCTTCCGTGTGCTGGGCGTGCTCGAAAGCGCTTATACGATCAAGGATCTCTGGGTGGAGGTGATTGCGGACGGCTGTCACCTGCCGCCGGATTTGATGAAGATGATCTATGCGTTCATCGGCCCCGACCGGCTGCAGCTTTGCTCCGATTCCATTCGGCCCGCCGGAACGGACGCCAAAGAGGTCATCGTCGGCAGCCTCGAAAACGGCATACGCGGCATCATCGAGGACGGCGTGGCAAAATTCCTCGACCGCACCGCGTTCCTCGGCAGCATTCAGCTTGGCATGGATCTTGTGCGGACGATGTATCGGAAGGTGGGCGCGCCGCTGCCGGACGCCATCCGCATGATGACGGAGAATCCCGCAAAGATCCTCCGCATCGACGACCATAAGGGACGTCTGCTGCCCGGTTATGACGCGGATGTGGCGCTGTTTGACGAGGAACTTGCCGTCCGACATGTGTTCTACGGCGGCAGAAAGGTTGTCTGAGCATGGCGCGCGCACTGATTCAAAACGTGAAAATCGTGGATGGCGGCAGCATCAAAGACGGCGGTATTCTGATCGAAAACGGCCGGATTGCCGCGATTTTGCCAGAGGGCGGCGATGCTGCGGACGCCTGGACCATCGATGGCGGCGGGCTGTATGCATCCGCCGGATTCATTGATCTGCACGTCCATGGCGGCGCCGGTCATGATTTTATGGACGGCACGATGGAGGCCTACCGCGCCTGCTGCGACCAGCAGCTTCGGCACGGCGTAACGACCATGCTGCCGACGCTGTCCACCGGCCCGGAACCGCTGTTTCGCCGGGCGATCGACAATCTGCGCGTTGCCCGCAGGGAGCGGGCAGGGCTGCAATGCCTGCCGGGCGTGCACATCGAGGGTCAGTATATCGCCGCGGCGCGCGGCGGCGGCATGGATGAAAGGAACATCAAAACGCCGGACCCTGCGGCGTATATACCGCTGATCGACTATGCAGCCGGAGATATCGCCCGCTGGTCGATCGCGCCGGAACTGCCCGGAGGGTTCGCGTTCGGCGACTACTGCGCGGCGCGCGGTATCGTGCTGTCCATTGCCCACAGCGATGCGACGTATGCCGAGGTTCGGGAGGCGATCGGGCACGGCTTTTGCCACCTGACCCACTTCTATTCGGACATGAATACGGTCACGCGCAGAAACGGATTCCGCGTCATGGGCGCGATTGAGGCCGGTTATGATTTTCCGGAACTCTGGATCGAGGTCATCTCGGATGGCCGCCATCTGCCGCCGGAGCTGTTCGGCTACATCTACCGCCATATCGGCGCGGAGCGGATGCATCTCGTGTCCGACTGCATTCGCGCGGCAGGGCTGGACGGGCCGATTGTGGACGTGGGCGAGGGCGGACGGGCGCTCAAGGGCATCATCGAGGACGGCGTCGTCAAGTTTCTCGACCGCAGTGCGTTCCATGGAAGCATTGCGCAGGGCGATATGCTGGTTCGTGCGGCGCACCGTGCGTGCGGCGTTCCGCTCGCCGACTGCGTGCGCATGATGGCGGAGAATCCCGCGAAAATTCTGCGGCTCGACCATAAGGGCCGCCTGCTGCCCGGTTATGATGCCGATATCGTGCTGTTCGACGAGCAGATCACGGCAAAACGCGTCTATTACCGCGGAGCGCTTGTGGCTGCCGCCAATCAGAGCAGCGAAGGGGGCCGGTGAGGACGGCCGTCTTGCCGCCGCCATCCGATTTGTCGGTTGGACATATTGCATGGATCAGATCGGGAAGAACAGGCCGGTCCGGTTCATTGGCGCGCGCGGCAGACGGAGGAAGCGGCGCGTTTTTGGGGGGCGCATCCGGCGATGCGTTTTCGTTTTTGCACTTGACGTGAAACACTTGGTCTGCTATGATACCGATAATAAGCGAAAGGAACGCAGAAAGGTGATCAGAATCCGCATCTGACGACTGGGGTTTGGTACGCCGTTCGAACGAACGGTACGCGGTGCAGCGCTGCACCCTGTTTGCCATACCGCAGAGAGTGGATCGGATTCGCCGGCGCTCCATATCGATCGCGTGTGTGTTTGGAAGCTGCAGGGAGAGTTCGATTCCCCGCAGCTTTTTTTATCGGTATTTTTGAGGATTGTTATGAAAACCATATTACATTTTGTGATGCCCTATCGCGGGCGGCTGGCGCTCGTCGGCGTGCTCTATATGCTCGCAACGCTTGCCGGTCTGTTTATGCCCTATCTGATGAGCGACATCGTCAACGTTGGCATCCGCGGTCGGAACATGGAGTACATTCTGGCCCGCGGCGGCCTGATGCTGCTGCTGGCCGCGCTGGCGCTCCTTTGCAGCCTGTGGACAACAAAGCTCAACGCGGGCGTAACGGCGAGCTTTACCGAGGCGCTGCAGACGGCCGTGTTCCAAAAGATCAACTCGCTCACGTTCGAGGAATACGCCGGTATCGGGACGGCGAGCCTGCTGACGCGCTCCACCGACGATGTGTTTGCAGTGCAGAACGCCGCGAACAGCGTCGTATACGCGGTTGTGACCGTGCCGGTGCTGTTCATCGGCGGCGCGGTGCTGGCGTTTTCCAGCGATTGGCTGCTTTCGCTGGTTTTGATCCTGCTGGCGCCCGCCGTGCTGCTCATCGTGTGCCTCGTAACGCGGCGGCTGGACAAGCTATGGGACAATTCCGACCGCTATATCGACATGCAGAACCGCGTCGTTCGCGAGCGCCTGTCCGGCATCCGTGTGATCCGCGCGTTCGATAAGGAGGCGCACGAGCACCGGCGCGCTGCATTTGCGACCGAGGAGATGGCAAAGAACATCATCAAGGCCAACGTGCGCATGGGCATGATCAATCCCGTCTCCATTCTGCTGCTCAATCTCTGCACCGTTGCGATGCTGTATATCGGCGCGGTGCGCATGCAGGCGGAGCCGCTGCTGCAAGCGGGCGACGTGATCGCGACCATTCAGTATGTGGCGCTCATGATGAACGGCCTGCTTGTGCTCTCGTGGACGTTTGCCTGGCTGCCGCAGATCCGGGTCAGCGTGCGGCGCATTGCGGAGGTGCTCCACCTGCGGGGGCAGCCGGCCGAAACGGCGCAGCCGGAGCGCCTGCCCGGCAGCATCCGCCTCAGCCATGTGACCTTCCGCTATCCTGGCGCGGAAACGGCGGCGCTCACCGACGTCTCCATGGAGGTGCCGGAGGGACAGATCGTTGCCGTGATCGGCGGAACGGGCAGCGGCAAGACGACGCTGATGAAGCTGCTGCTCGCGTTTTATCCGCCGTCTGAGGGCGAGATCCGGCTGGGGGAGCGGGCATACGATTCGCTCTCGCGCGAGACCGTGCGCGATAACTTTGCCGTGGCGCTGCAAAAGAGCATGATCTTTGAGGGAACGCTCGCGGAGAACATCCGTATGGGCAACCCGGGCGCGTCGGACGCTGCGGTTGAATCGGCCGCCAGGGACAGCCAACTGGCGGATTTTATCGCCTCCCATGCGGAGGGCCTGGCCTATCCGCTCGCGCAGGCCGGCTCCAATCTCAGCGGCGGCCAGAAGCAGCGCGTGAACATTGCGCGCACGATCGTGCGGGACGCTGCGGTCTATGTCTTTGACGACAGCTTTTCCGCGCTGGACTATTTGACCGAGAGCCGGCTGCGCATGGCGCTCAACCGGCGGCTCAACGGGAAAACGCAGCTCATTGTGACGCAGCGTGCCGCAACCGCCATGCGGTGCGACAGGATCTATGTGCTCGATCGCGGGTGCGTGGTCGGCGCGGGTACGCACGAGCAGCTGCTCGAACGCTGCACGATCTATCGCGAGATCTTCGATTCGCAGTTGGGAGGCGCCGGCGCATGAAAAAGCAAGACAAGCGAACCGAACCGGGCAAGGGCCGCACGGTGCTCCGGCGGATTCTGGCCGATGCAAAGCCGATTCGAGGCTGGCTGATCCTCTCGGCGCTCGTGAGCGCTTTGTCGGTCGCGCTGGTACTGGCCGGCCCGGAACTGATGGGCGCGCTGACGAACGTGCTCTACGCGTTCTGGGCCGAAGGAATGGCGATTGAAATGACGTCGTTTTTGCGGCAGTGCCTGCTCCTTGCCGGAATCTATCTGCTCTCGTCCGTCTGCGAACTGTCGACGATGTATATCATGAACAACGTCGTCTCCCGGCATTTCACCTGCGCGATGCGCATCCGCATCAGCGACAAAATCCGCCGTCTGCCCGTGCGGTTTGTGGATGAAACGCCGAACGGCGAGGTGATTTCACGCATGATGAACGACGTGTCGGTGATCGGCAACACCGTACACAACTTCCTGAACATCACGATTTCGGGCTTTCTGAAGCTGATCGGCATCATCGCCATCGTGTTTTTCATTCAGCCTGTCATGGCACTGGCCGTCGTGATCTTTGTGCCGCTGTCGCTGGTGCTCTCCGCCAGAATTGCCGGCCGGAGTGAAAAATATTTTGCCGATTACCGAAAGACCACCGGCGAGATCTACGCGCTCAACGAGGAGGACTATACCGGCTTCGATACCGTCAAGGCGTTTCATCTCGAACCGCGGCAGAACGCGCGGCAGGCGGAGTTGTGCAGCCGGGCGCGGGCACAGGCCGAACAGGGCTACTACCTCTCCGGCATTGTGCAGCCGATCGTGGGCATGACGAACAACATCGCCTACATTCTCATCTGCATTCTCGGCGGACATTTGGCCATCTCCGGCGCGCTGCGCGTGGGCGACGTCGTCGCCTTCATCCTGTACGCCAAGCTCTTCGCCGGCCCGCTCGAGAGCATCGCGAGCGGACTGTCCACCATGCAGCATACGTTTGCTTCGGCCGGGCGGGTGTATGAGCTGCTCGACCGCGAGGAGATGGATTCGACGGAAAACGCACCCTTGGTACAGGGCGAGGACCGCATCTCGTTCGACCATGTGTATTTCTCCTATGATCCGGCGCATCCGCTGATCGAGGATCTGTGCATCGACGTCGCGCCGGGGCAGAAGGTGGCCATCGTCGGTCCGACGGGCGGCGGAAAGACGACGATCGTGAACCTGCTCATGCGGTTTTACGATGTGGATTCCGGCGCGATCACGATCAACGGTGTGGACACGCGAACCCTGGACCGCGCGGCCCTTCGCTCGCGTTTCAGCATGGTGCTGCAGGATACCTGGCTCTTCTCCGGATCGATCTATGAGAACGTCGCCTATGGCAAGCGGGACGCCACGCGCGAGGAGGTGCTCGAGGCTGCGCGCCGCGCGCACATTGATTTCTTTATCGATACCCTGCCGGACGGGTACGACACGGTGATCAACGAGGAATCGACCAACATCAGCAGCGGGCAGAAGCAGCTCCTGACCATCGCGCGCGCCTATCTGGCCAACCGAAGCATACTGATTCTCGACGAGGCGACCTCGAATGTGGACACCCGCACGGAACTGCTCATCCAGCATACCATGGACGATCTGATGCGCGGCCGCACGAGCTTTGTGATCGCGCACCGGCTTTCGACGATCGTGGACGCGGATGTGATCCTCGTGGTCGATAACGGCAGGATCGTCGAGCAGGGCACACACGCGCAGCTGCTCGCAAAAAACGGCTTCTATGCCGAGATCTACAACAGCCAGTATGCGCTGCTGCGCTGAACGAACAGAGAGCGGCACAAGCCTGTACGCACGCCCATCCACAATTTCATGGAATTCGTTTCTTCCCTATCGGGGTACAGATGGATGGGAGCGCCGCTGCACGGCGCCGCAGCGGCTGCACAGCGGGGCGTCCGGTCACCGGGCGTCCCGCCTTCTGTAAGGACGGCTATGGATGCTGCTGCGGCATCGCACGAAGGGCTGCCCGGGCCGGCCTCCATCAACGCCTTATTGTCCGCACAAAGTTGCGGCGCCGCACAGCGTGCTGCATCCGGCCGTGGCCGAGGAAGAACTGCGCGCGCAGAACCAATGCCCGGGCTGCCCTGCCCCCGTGATAAAATGAAAAAAACACAAGTCTTTCTTGATATGTTTTTGCAACAATTCAATGTAGTTCTGCCGGTTTCTGCTCACCTTTGCCGGCAGCAAATGCAGAGAGACGCTCATCGGCGACAGGGTGAAATATGAGGGCTTTATGCACACGCATCCGGAAGCGGGCAGCAACGAGTTTTCCGGCTTAAAAACAGTCGGATTGCTTGGATTGGGCGGAGATCAGACCGCGCTTTCAACGCGAGCGTTGCTGTGGACATGCCCAAAAGCATTTGCCGCAGAAGGCCGGCGGGCATATGCGCGATCATCGCAGGACCGTCGATGTTCCCGGGAAAAGCGGGAAGGAACCCCGCCGTATGCAGCTCGTGCAGGCTGGTATTTGCCGCCGATGTTCCCGGGAAAAGCGGGAGGGAATCGCAGACTGGCGATGAAAGACGGAAAAAGTTTCCGGAAACGGTTGCCAACGTACAAAAACATGGTATACTGTAGTTGAACCCAATCGCAACAATCAGAACTTCGTTTACACCCATTGCAGAAAAACGCTGCGTGGGGTGTTCCTTTTCTCTTTCAGTGAACGCGACGCTGACAATCGATCATCTTCAACGGAAACCGGTCACGGGTTTTTGCCGTTTCACAGACACGGAACCGCAGAACGGCAGCGGCTCCGACGGGCGATTTTTTCATGGACAGGACGCAGCCGGTCAGGCGGAAGGGAGAAAATGATGAAGCGAATGGTGAAGTGGATGAGCATTCTGGGAGGCACGCTTGTGCCGCTGCTCACAGCGGGAACGGCCCATGCGGAGGCAGCGGCCGGCAAAACGGCCCTTGGCCGGGCGCTCCCTGGAGGCGCATGGGTCGGCGTTGCTGAGATCAGCGCGAGCCATATGCTGGTGGTGTTGCTGTTCTTTGCGGCGGCGCTGGCCGCGGCGATCATCATACTGCGGCGCAAAAATCGAATCATCGATTGATGGGCAAGGAACGCCGGCTTTGCACTGTAATCCGGTGATACGACCGCCTCTATCACACAGCAAAGCATCTTCTCCCGCAACCATACAAAATGGACGCTTGGGAACACCAAACCGTCTCCGCGCAACCGGTATGTCCGGTATGCGGGAGACGGTTTTGCAATAGGTGTACCGAATGACGGTAAAGTGATTGGCACGAAAAGACGCTGCGCAAGCGAAACGCGGCCTGTCGCTACGACAGACCAGCAGCTTGACGGGACAAGCAATTATGTTGCACAAAAGACATAACATATGTTGTGATTTCCAGAATCGTACCCTACTTGCAATAAAGGAGAAATGTAGTTGAAGAAAACGATAAAACTCAAAAACTTGGTCATAATGGCTTTGTGTTTTATTGCGTTTTCTAGTGCATGTCGATATAGCCTTATCCGCTTTGACAATCTTGAAGAAGCCGTAGAGTACTACAATAAGGCGGGGAAATTACAGTATACAGTATACAGTATACGGTAAAGACACGCTTCTCGCTACATACGAAATCGTTCCTGGTGGATATGGCAGCGTAATTCTGTCAGAAGAGGATGGTACTTTTCGGCGGGCGTAAACCTTTCCTACGGTTGCAAATCTCAACGAGTATTATCAAATTCGGATATACAATTTTGATTTTACAGAAGATCGATATATTGAGGTGTACTTGTGGAAGGACGATCCCAGCTTTGAGGGCCTTGAGATATCAAATGCGTACGGGTGGGATTTCCATCGTGCAGAATATGTAGAACCAGACATTTATGTATCGGTTGCCGGTTTTACTGCTGAAACTGGGAAATATAGCATCCAGATCAACGGGCAGATTGTAAGATTCTCTCTTCGATAAAATAGCATGGCGATGATTTTGCGGCCAATCATGGCATGACTCGATCTTACTCCTTGCCGTACATATAACCAACATCATGTTTGGCTATATGTGCGACATAGAGCGCGTTGCTGAAGTAGAAAGCTCGTCATAAAGCCCGTTTTTTCTTCGCAAATGCCAAACCGTCTCCGCGCAACCGGTATGTCCGGTATGCGGGAGACGGTTTTTGGGGTCGCTGTATCGCGTATCGCGTTACTCCGCCGGGGAGAACTGATCCTTGCCTACGCCGCAGAGCGGGCACTCGTAGTCGTCCGGCAGGTCCTCAAAGCGCGTGCCAGGTGCAATGCCGTTGTCGGGATCGCCCAGCGTTTCATCGTATACATAGCCGCAGACGTCACAAACGTATTTCATCGTGAGAAGCTCCTTTCTTTGCAGTTTTTCAGGAAAGCGGCTCGAAATCCTCTGCGCCGTGCTTGCACAGCGGGCAGATGAAATCGGGAGGAAGCGTGTCCCCCTCGTAGATATAGCCGCAGATCTTGCAGATAAAGCCCTTTTTCTTTTCCGGCGCCGGTTTGCGCTTGGGCTTGATATTCGCGTGATAATAGTTGTAGGTGACCGGCTCCGCATCGGACAGCACCGTGGCTTCGGTCAGTTCCGCGGTGAACACGGTGTGCGTTTCAAATTCCTGCTCGGCGATCACGCGGGCCGAGAGGAACGCGCAGGCATACTTATTGAGCCGGAGCAGACCGTTTTCGCTGCGCTCGGCATGACCGAACTCCGCAAACTTGTTTACATCCCGGCCGCTTTGGAACCCGAAATGCTGGAACAGCTTAAACGGTGCGTCGACCGACAGGATGGACACGTTGAACACGCCCGTTTTGCGAATGAGGTCATGTGTATAGTTTGTCCGGTTCACCGCGATGGTAATCCGCTGCGGCGCGCTCGTGATCTGCATGACGGTGTTGATGATGCAGCCGTTATCCCTGTCGCCGTCGCGCGCGGTCAGTACGAACAGGCCGTACTGGAGCTTGAACATCGCAGAGGAATCGATCTTTTGTAGCGCGGTCGAGGCGGTATGTGGCATGGAGGATGCAATGGCGTCCGCCAGCGCGTCGAGCGCGCCGTCCTGCTCCGGCTTGAGCCGCGAACGGAGCGTAAGCGGGTCGGAGAGGAACGTGATGTTGCGCATGCCCTTCAGGATCTCCCGCATCTGCTTTGCTGCGGTGGGCGCCCACGAGCCGTTCTCGATCAGCGCCACCTGGCGGTTTTGGAGATTGTGTGCACGGAGATCGTGCAGCAGCGTTTCCATGGTGACAAAGATACCCGCGTTGTATGTGGTGGAGGCAAACACAAGGTGGCTGCACCGGAACGCCTCGGCAACGATGACCGATGGATGCGTGACGGAAACATCGTACAGGGCGATGTTCGTCACACCGCGATCGGCCAGCCGGCAGGCCAGTGCGTTGGCCACCGCTTCCGTGCCGCCGTAAACGGAGGCATAGGCGATCAACACGGCGTTTTCCTCCGGTGTGTAGGTGCTCCAGCGGTCATATTTTTCCACAAACCGGTCGATGCGGGAGCGCCAGACTGGGCCGTGCAGCGGGCACACCATCTCGAGATCGAGCGAGGCGGCCTTCTTGAGCAGGGCCTGCACCTGCGTGCCGTATTTTCCTACGATATTGGCATAGTAGCGCCGGGCCTCGGCCATCCAGTCGCGGTCAAAGTTCACCTCATCCGCGAAGATGCTGCCGCCGAGCGCGCCGAACGTGCCAAAGGCATCGGCGGAGAACAGAACCTTGGCGGTGCTGTCGTACGTTACCATGGCCTCCGGCCAGTGTACCATGGGCGCCATGACGAAGCTGAGCGTGTGGCTGCCGGTTGACAGCGTGTCGCCCTCCCTGACGAGCAGCGCGTACTCGGTGAGCGAGGGATCGAAGAACTGACCGATCATTGCGGCTGCCTTGGCGTTGCAGACGAGCTGCGCGTCCGGATAGCGCCGCAGCGTTTCCGCAAGCGTTGCGCAATGATCCGGCTCCACATGGTTGACAATGAGGTAGTCGAGGCTGCGGCCGCCGAGCACATATGCGAGGTTTTCAAAAAACTGGCTGCCGACGGCGGCGTCCACGGTGTCGAGCAGGACGGTTTTTTCGTCGAGCAGCACATAGGCGTTGTAGGAAACGCCGTGCGGAATCGGGTAGACGTTTTCAAACAGGGCGAGACGCCGGTCGTTTGCGCCGACCCAGTAGAGATTCTCCTGTAGCTTGCGGGTGCATTGCATGATTCGGTGAGCCTCCTTCTGAAAGATTATCGTTCGTTTGGAAAGCGGGGCGCGGGCTGTGCCGTTGCCTGCTGCAGGGGCCGCCGGTCATCCCAGAAAACCGGCTTGCCCGAGGCGAGCGTTGCCGGCAGATCCAGCAGCCGCTGGTTTTCGCTGCCGCGAAAGCGCAGCGAGAGGTTTCGCTGTTCCTCGATGAACGGTCCGTCCACGAGCACGTCGATCTGGGAAAGCAGGCGGTCGGTCACATCGGTGCGGTAGGGACTGTCGTGCCGCAGCAGCTCGGTTTCAAGCGTGCAGCCGGTAAACGCCCAGATGGTTTTATCCGGCAGTTCGGCGCGCACGCGCTCCGCGAGCCGGAGCAGCGGCGGCTGGTTTTCCGGCTCGAACGGCTCGCCGCCGAGCAGCGTGAGGCCATTGATATAGCCGGGGCGGAGCGCCTCGATGAGCGCGGCCTCCGTTTCATCCGAGAAGGGCGTGCCGGCCGTGAAGCTCCATGTTTCGGGATTGAAGCAACCCTTGCAATGGCGGCGGCAGCCGGAGACGAACAGCGACACGCGCACTCCCTCGCCGTTGGCAACGTCCGTTTTTTTGATTGCGCTGCAGCGCATGATCCGTCCCTCCTTCATTCGACGCAACGCGCCGATTTCCTGTTTTCGGCCGTCATACTTACAGGTGGAGCACCCGCTCGCGGATTTCCTGTGTGCGGCCCTGATTCCAGAACTGCGTGCCGATATAGCCGCAGGTGCGGCGGGCGACGTTCATGCGGCTCTGATCGCGGTTGCCGCAGTTCGGGCATTCCCACACGAGCTTGCCGTCGTCCTCCACGATGCGGATTTCGCCGTCAAAGCCGCAGTCTTGGCAGTAATCGCTCTTGGTGTTGAGCTCGGCATACATGATATTGTCGTAGATAAAGCGCATCACCTGCAGCACCGCCTCGGGATTGCCCTGCAGGTTCGGCACCTCGACATAGCTGATCGCACCGCCGGTGGAGAGCGCCTGAAACTTAGATTCAAACGCGAGCTTTGAAAACGCGTCGATCTCCTCGGTCACATGCACATGATAGCTGTTGGTGATATAGCTCTTGTCCGTGACGCCGGGCACGATGCCGAAGCGCTTTTGCAGGCACTTGGCAAACCGGTAGGTCGTACTCTCGAGCGGCGTGCCGTAGATGCCGAAGCCGATCGTCGTTTCCGCCTTCCAGCGGTTGCAGGCCTCGTTCATATGCTCCATGATCTCGAGCGCGAACGGCGTAGCGGCCGGATCGGTATGCGATTTTCCGGTCATGCAGCGCACGCACTCGCACAGACCGGCATAGCCGAGCGAAATGGTCGAATAGCCGCCATAGAGCAGCGGATCGATCGGCGCGCCCTTGGGCAGCCGTGCGATGGCGCCGTACTGCCAGAGAATCGGGGCGGCGTCGGACAGGGTGCCCTTGAGCCGGTTGTGACGGCACATCAGCGCGCGGTAGCACAGCTCGAGCCGCTCGTCCATGATGCGCCAGAACGCATCCGTGTCGCCGCCGGAGGAGAGCGCCACGTCGACGAGATTCAGCGTAACCACGCCCTGATTGAAGCGCCCGTAAAACTTGTAATTGCCATTCTCATCCTTCCAGGGGGAGAGCGCGCTGCGGCAGCCCATGACCGGGAAGCAGTTGCCCTCCTTGAGCTCCTTCATCTTCTTTTCGGAGATGTAGTCCGGCACGAGCCGCCGTGCCGTACAGGCCGCAGCGAGTTCGGTGAGGTAGTAGTATGGGGCGTCCGGAGTGATGTTGTCCTCCTCGAGCACATAGATCAGCTTGGGAAATGCCGGCGTAATCCACACGCCCGCCTCGTTCTTGACACCCTCATAGCGCTGCTTGAGCGTCTCCTCGATGATGAGTGAAAGATCCTGCTTTTCCCGCTCGTTTTTCGCCTCGTTCAGGTACATGAATACCGTGACAAACGGCGCCTGTCCGTTGGTCGTCATGAGCGTAACGACCTGATACTGGATCGTCTGCACGCCGCGCTTGATCTCGTCGCGCAGCCGTGCCTCCACGATTTTTGACAGCGCTTCCGGCTTGGGCACCACGCCGAGCAGCCGCGCCTCCTCGATCACGTCGCGCGTGATCTTCTCGCGCGAAACCTGAACAAACGGGGCAAGGTGGGTGAGACTGATGCTCTGGCCGCCGTACTGGTTGCTGGCAACCTGCGCAATGATCTGCGTGGCGATGTTGCAGGCGGTGGAAAAGCTGTGCGGCTTTTCGATCAGCGTGCCGGAGATGACCGTGCCGTTTTGCAGCATGTCGTCCAGATTGACCAGATCGCAGTTGTGCATATGCTGGGCATAGTAATCCGTGTCGTGGAAATGGATGATGCCCTGCTCGTGCGCCTCGACGATCTCGCGCGGCAGCAGCAGGCGGCGCGTGATATCCCGGCTGACCTCGCCGGCCATATAATCGCGCTGCACGCTGTTGACCGTGGGATTCTTGTTGGAGTTTTCCTGCTTGGCCTCCTCGTTGTTGCATTCGATCAGGCTGAGGATCTGGTTGTCGGTGGTGTTGGCGCGGCGGACGAGCGTGCGCTCATAGCGGTAGCGGATATAGCGCTTGGCAACCTCAAACGCGCCGTGCCGCATGATTTCGCTTTCCACGAGCTCCTGAATCTCCTCGACGCTGGCCGCGCGGTTCATTTGCAGACAGACGCTCTCCACCGTGCTGGCAATATCCTGAATCTGCGCGTCCGTCAGCTCCGGCGCGCTGCCTTCGGCCCGATTGGCCTTCTGCACGGCGTCAAAGATCTTTACACTGTCGAACACGGCCTCCGCGCCGTTGCGTTTGATGAGCTTCATATCGATAATACCTTTCCAAGTGAATGATTCAGCATGCATCAGTATAACAGCTTCCATTGGAAAAAGCTGTTGCATATGCAACAAAAATAAGATATAATATGGAAGAATACCAACGGGGGGACACAACATGTTGTGCGCGATACGGGCTTTCAGCAATATTTCGGAGGAGGAGCAGGAGCGCATGCGCGTCTGCTTCAACGCACAGAGAGAAGCGTTTCCGGCGGGGGCGTGCATGATGGCGCTGTCGCGCGCATCCGGCCGTACCGGCATTTTGATGCGGGGCCGCGCCGACCTGACGTGCATGGATGCGGAGGGACACAACAGCATACTCGAATATCTGGAGGAGGGCGATATTTTCGGGGCGGTGTTCACGCCCTGCGCGCCGGGGCTGGCGTACAGCGTGATGGCGGTGACGGCGTGTGAAGTGATGTTGATCGACTACGAGCATCTCATCAAGCGCTGCCCGAACGCCTGCCGGCACCACAGCCAGCTCGTCAGCAACGTGCTGCAGCTCACGGCGCGCAAAGCGCAGTCGCTTGCGGAGCATGTGAATGTTCTCAGCCAGCGCACGATCCGGCAAAAGCTGCTCGCGTATTTCGGCATTCGCCGTGTCCATGCCGGCAGCGGGGCGTTCGTCCTGCCGATGACGCTCACCGCGCTTGCGGACTATCTGTCGGTCGATCGCAGCGCGATGATGCGGGAGATGAAGCGCATGAAGGATGAGGGCATCCTCACGTTCCGCGGTCGCGACGTACAGCTGCTCACGGGCGCACAATAGGCCGTGCGCCCCGCGCAGATCAAATGCAGCGCCCGCCGTCGCAGCAGAGCACCTGTCCGGTCACGAACCGGCTCTCGCCGAGCGCGAGAAAGCATACCGCGCCGGCGATATCCTCGGCCGTGCCGAGCGTCAGCAGCGGCGTATCCTGCCGGATGGCCTCCACCGCATCGGCGTCGAGGTGCGCGTTCATCTCGGTCGCGACGAAGCCGGGCGCGACGCAGTTGACGCGGATGCCGGAGGGTGCGGTCTCCTTGGCCAGCGCTTTGGTCAGGCCGATCAGCGCCGCTTTGGACGCCGAGTAGGCGACCTCGCACGAGCCGCCCGTAACGCCCCACATCGAGGAGATGTTCACGATGCTGCCGCGCTGCTTTTTGACCATGCCGGGGAGCACGGCCCGGCTGCACAAAAATGCGCCGCGCACGTTGATTGCAAACAGCCGGTCCCAGTCGTCCGCCGTACAGTCGGTGATGAGCTGCTGCGGCAGCGCCACGCCCGCATTGTTGACCAGAATATCCGCCGGTCCATAGTAATTCCGGATTTCATCGTTCATCCGTTTTACGTCCGTCTCGGCGGATACGTCGCCCTCAACGACCATGGCGGAGAGATGCCCGTCCCGCAGCGCGGCGCACAGCTCGTCCGCTTCGGCGCGGTGCGTATGACAGTGGATGACCACGCGGTGACCCTCTCTGGCAAAGCGCTCTGCGATGGCGCGGCCGATGCCGCGGGAGGAACCGGTGACCCAGACCGTATATTTCATGCAACCATCCTCGTAAAGCTCGTTTCTATTCAGTATACCACGCCCGATGGGGCGGAGGAAAGGAGAACCTTCTATGCTGCACATCGGCTGTCATCTGTCGCCCTCCGGCGGGCTTGCCAAAATGGGGCGGGACGCGCTGCGCATCGGCGCGGACACCTTTCAGTTTTTTACGCGCAATCCGCGCGGCAGTCGGGCAAAGACGATCGATGAAGCGGACGCGGCTGCGCTCGCGGCGCTGCAAACGGAGCATGGTTTTTGGCCGACCGTTGCGCACGCGCCGTACACGCTCAACCCCTGCTCGTCGGATGCGCGCGTCCGGGAGTTTGCGGCGATGACCATGGAGGACGATCTCAAACGGTTGAACCTGCTGCCATGCGGCCTGTACAATTTTCATCCCGGCAGCCATACCGGGCAGGGGGTGGAGACCGGCGTGCGCCTCACGGCCAAGCTGTTGGAAGAGATGCTTGCCGGCGTGCGGTCGAACGCGGTGCTGCTGATCGAAACCATGTCCGGCCAGGGCAGCGAGATCGGCGGTACGTTCGAGCAGGTTGCGGAATTGATCGACCGGGCCGGCGGTTCCGATCGGCTCGGCGTGTGCCTCGATACCTGCCATGTGTTCGCCGCGGGGTATGACGTCAGGAACGATCTGGACGGCGTGCTCGAGCGGTTTGATCGGACGATCGGGCTGAACCGCCTCCGCGCGGTGCATCTCAACGACAGCATGCAGCCGTGCGGCAGCCACCGCGACCGCCACGCGCCGGCCGGTCGGGGCGAGATCGGATTGGATGCGCTCCTTGCCGTGACGCGGCATGCAGCGCTCTGTGAGCTGCCCTTCGTGCTGGAGACGCCGCAGCCGGATCTGGACGGCTATGCTGCGGAGATTGCGATGCTGAGAGGCGCCTGAAGCAGCGATTGCGGCCGGTCATGGGCGCCGGCTGCCGCGCCGGGATATGCCCGCGCGATGGAAGAAAGGCGGGCAGGGGGCGACGGGCGGCGTTGGACGCGCTTGTTTCCTGCGGCCGGGGATGATATACTCGAGCAAACGCCGCGGGCCGCAGAACGGCGGCATTGTGGCCGCGCGCTGCGCCAGCCGGATATCGGGCCGGATCATCCGCCAACCTATGGTATATGTACGGCCGCCGCGCGGCGCCGCTCGCTTTCGGGTGCGAAAATGTAACGGTGTTAGCGGGATTGTGAAGGCGCGGGCAAGCGGCCGGGCAATGGGCGCCGCAGGGATGCAACCGCCGGCGCGGAACGCAGAGAGGAGGAAATAACGATGGATCGACTGTATTTCGGCGGGCCGATTGTGACGCTGGAGCCGGAGGGGCGGGCGGAGGCGCTGCTGGTGCGGGAGGATCGCATTGCGGCGGTCGGTAAACTGGATGCGCTGCGAGCGCTTGCGCCGCATGCCGAGCCAATCGATTTGGATGGGCGCGCGCTGCTGCCGGCGTTCATCGATGCGCACAGCCATCTGAGCGGTACGGCCAACGCGTTTTTGCAGGCCCCGCTGGACGAGGAAACCACGTTTGAAGGAGTAAAAAACCGCATCGAACGGTTCATCCGGGACAATGCGGTGCCGCCGGGGAAATGGGTTGTCGGCAAGGGCTATGACCACAACGCGCTGGCAGAAAAGGCCCACCCGACGCTCGCGCTGCTCGACGCCGCTGCGCCGGACAACCCGCTCGTGGTGCAGCATCAATCCGGACATATGGGCGTGTTCAACAGCCGCGCGCTGGCATTGCTCGGCGTTGCGCCCGATACGCCGGCGCCGGACGGCGGCCGGATCGGTGTGGAGGACGGCCGCCTGACCGGATACATGGAGGAGGCTGCGTTCGTACAGTATCAGAAGCGCCTTCCGATGCCGGATCTCGATGCGCTGCTCGATGCATATGGCCTTGCGCAGAAGCGGTATGCCGCAAACGGCATTGTGACCGTGCAGGAGGGCATGCTGCCCAAGCAACTGCTGCCGATCTATCAGCGCCTGCTGGAGCGCAATCTGCTGACACTGGATGTGATCGGCTATCCCGACCCGGCGTCGTTTGACGAGGCGGCCGCCCTGTTCAGGACAGACGGCGCATATGACCGGAATTTCCGCATCGGCGGCATGAAAATTTTTCTCGACGGCTCTCCGCAGGGGCGCACTGCGTGGATGCGCGCGCCGTATGCGGACGATCCTGCCTATTGCGGCTACGGAACCATGACGGATGATGAGGTGCGGCAGGCGCTCCTGCTTGCGGCACGGCGCGGCGTACAGCTGCTCGCCCACTGCAATGGCGACGCCGCGGCGGAACAGTTCCTTTCGTCTGTGCGGGAGACGGCGAAGACGGAGCCCGGCCTCACGTCGCTTCGGCTGGTGCTGATCCATGCCCAGCTTTTGGGCGCGGACCAGCTCGATGCGGTGCGCGCGCTCGGCGTGATTCCCTCGTTTTTTGTCGCGCACGTCTATCATTGGGGAGACGTGCACCTGAAAAACTTCGGCCCCGCGCGGGCCGCGGCCATCAGCCCGGCGCAGAGCGCGCTGCGCGCAGGCATTCGGTTCACATTCCATCAGGATACGCCGGTCATCGAGCCGGATATGCTGGAGACGATCTGGTGCGCATGCTGCCGCCGCACGCGGACGGGCAAGGCGCTCGGTCCGGAGCAGGCGGTCGATCCGCTCAATGCGCTCAGCGCCGTCACGATCAACGTGGCGTATCAGTACGGAGAGGAATCGCATCGCGGTTCTCTAAGCGCTGGCAAGCGTGCAGACCTCGTTCTGCTCTCGGACAATCCGCTTGCAGCGCCGCCGGAACAGATCCGGCGTATCCGCGTGGAGGAAACCATTCGCGCGGGAAGGACCGTCTTTCGGCGCTAACGGCATGATCGCCCCGGCATCCGTTCGATGCCGGGGCGATCTCGATCTGTCAAAAAGGAAGCAGGCGAACTGCTTCGGCGGTTCGCACACGGGAATCGCGCAGGAAGAACCATAGAGGGCTGTTCACTTGCGTCAGAATATTCCGATGCTTTTGAGCGCTACGATGATGAAGAACAGCGAAACGGCGGAGAACACCGTCGTCCAGACCACGAGCTGGCCGGCCAGCTCCTTGTCACTGCCCATCTCCGCAGCCATGACGACGCTGCTCACCGCAACCGGCGTGCCGAACAGCGCGAGATACGCGGCATATTCCGCACCGGTAAAGTCGGGAAACAGCAGATGCGAGAGCAGCAGGGCCGAAATGGGCACGACCAGCAGGCGCATGCCGGTGCCGACGAGCAGCGGCTTGACGAGATGGCGCGTGGCCGACAGTTCAAAGTCGCCTCCGAGCACGAGCAGCGCCAGCGGCGTTGCCGCGGTGGCCACGGTGTCGATCGCATCGTACAGACCGGGAAGGTCCGTCAGGCGGAACGACAGGCCGAGCCTGACGAACACCGCGCGCAGCAGGATGACCAAAATGCCCGTGCAAACGCCGAGGATCAGCGGATTGGTCGCGATGGAGCGAAGAACATGCCGAACGGTCGGGCGATGCGCGTCGTCGCTACCGAACACGGTGAGCGCAATGACGGCCAGCGCATTGAACACCGGAATGGTGACGATGGACAGTAGCGCCGCCATGCGCGCGCCCGCGTCTCCGAACAGCGAGGTGGCCAGTGGCAGACCGATCACCGCGAAATTGGAGCGAAACAGCGCCTGAAGCAGCGCGCCCTGCTGCGCGGGGGTGGGGGTGACGCGGCGCACAATGCCGATGCCGAGCCCAAAGACCACCAACACAAAGGCGATAGCAAAGCCGACCGTCCGGAGATCCTGCATCGAGACGCCGTTGCCGTGGTAGATGTTCCGAAACAACAGCACCGGAATCAGCACGCGAAAGCAGATGCGGTTGAGGCCTGCACGCACAGCCTCCGGAAACAGCCCGATGCGCTTGAGCAGATAGCCCAGCGCGATCATCAGGATGATGGGCAGGATGGCGTTGCACGCAAAGAAAAGGGTTTCGATCATAGGGGCTCCTTCTAGGAATGTGCCGACCGGTCAATGCCGAAGCAATGCGCGCCGCTGTCGGTAGTCCGGCAGAACGGCTGCAATGACGGCATAGAACGCGGCGCTGTGATTCATGTATCGGAGGTGGGCAAGCTCATGCACCACCACATAGTCGATCGCCTCCGCCGGATACCGCATCAGCCGCCACGAAAAGCAGACGCCGCCCTTGCTGTTGCAGCTTCCGAACCGGGTCTTTGCCGATGTGAAATGCACATAGGCGGGTTCAACGCCCATCTGCCCCGCAAAGAAGCGCACGCGCTCCGGCAGAATGCAGCTGGCGCGTTCCGCGAGTTCGGCCCGTTCTTCAGCGGATGGTTCCGGAAAGGCTTCCCGGTGCAGGCGCTGCCGTTCAAGCGCGGCGGCAATCCAGTCCGCGCGCGCTTCGACGAAGCGATGGATGGACTCGTCCTGTATGGCCATCGGCGCGCGCACAAGCACGCGTCCCTCCCGCGAAACCTCTATTGCGAGGCTCTTTCGCCACGAGCGGCGGATGGTATAGTCGCTTTGCAACACGGCGTCCCTCCCCGGGCCCGATCGGCCCCTCTTATTCTACATCAAATTCGGAATAACGCAAGCGGAGGAGGACGCTTTTCGCATGGGGGAGCGCCGGATGCGGATGCCGGATCGCAGATCTCGCCGCATTCGATGCGCATACGATGAAAAAAAAAGGCCGTCCGGGTGCTGCCCGGACGGCCTTTTGACGCGTGATGTCAATCGTCATCGTGCTCACTCTCGCGGCTGTGACCGAGGATTTGGCCGGTTGCCGCGTCGATTTCATATTCATATTCCACGCCGTCCTTCACAAACTCCACCTCATAGACGGAAACACCGTCGTCGCAATCCCGCTTCGCGCGCATGTTATCCCCGCTGGACAGGCCGGCGTGTTCGAGCGCGATGCGCTGCGCCCGGTCCCGCCCGATATCGTGCGCGTCCGCGCTGCCGGACTGATTTTCCAGGCCATCGTCCGGACGATCCTGACGGTCGGCGTCCTGCTCAAGAATGTCGCCGGTTGCCGCGTCGATCTCGTACTCGTATTTGTATTCGCCGGCATGAAACGCGATCTCATACACCCGCCGTCCGTCGTCGGTATCGGCATGGACGGATACGGCCTTTGCCTGCTGTGCGGCGATGCCGGCATGGGCGAGCGCCGCGCTGAGCGCCTGCTCTTCACCGATATCCCTGTCGGAGGCGCTGGGAACCGTGCCGCCCGCGGCGGCATGGCCGTCGTCCCGTTCCCGATCTGATTTCACAACATCGCCGGTCACGGCGTCGATGTCGTACTCGTATTCCCAGCCGTCTGCGGTGAAATCGACCTCGTAGACCATGCGCCCGCGCTCCACGTCCATTTCCACCGACCAGGCCGCAGCCTTCTCCATGGCAATGCCGGCATGGGCGAGCGCCGCCGCCTTGGCCGCATCCGCGCCGATGTAGCCGCCGTCGCTGGCTGCGCCGGTGCGGGCGATCACCTGCGGCGATTCGTTGCCGTCGAGCAGCAGGTTCAGCGCGTGGATGGTCAGTCCAGCGAGGTCCTCTGCACGCAGCGCGGCGTTTTTATGGAGCAATTCACAGATCAGCGCCGCTTTTCCACGCGAAATATCGTGCGCGGCGGCCAGCGCCGCAATCTCCTCATCCATGGACAGCGTTTGCGACAGAACGGAGCCCTCCACCCCGAAGCCGGCCAGCAGCGCGTCGATCTCGCTGGAGAGCCGCTGTTGGAGCGCCGCCGCGCTTTCGCCGCCCTCGACCGAGATCAGGATGGAATTGGCGAGCTCGCTGATATATCCGCAGCGCAGCAGCGAACCGATCAGCGCATTCACCGCTACGTCAAGCTGTACGCCGGTCAAATCCATGCCGTTCAGAACGCGCAGCGCATCCTCATTTCTTGCGTCCACGCTGAGCACGCGTTCCTCATGGTTGATCGAAAGCTGGATGCTGGGGTTCACGTCCAGCTCCACCACCGCCGTTACCCGGTTCGCCCGATTGTGCGACAGGATACCCATACACCCGAGCAGCATTACCGCGCAGGCGGCCACAGCGGCGATGCTGCGCACGAGCGTGCGGCTTTGCCGCGGCCGCGCGGGGGAGGGAGCGGCGTGCAGGCGGCCGGCAGCTTCGCCGAGCCGGTCGGAATATTCCGGCGCGGCATGTTCCGCGGCGCGCCGCAGCGATTGTTCAAGCTGTTTCTGTTTCATACTGCGATTCCTCCAGTGCATGCTGTAGTTTTTGAATGGCCCGGTTGTAGCGCGACAACACGGTGGAGAGCGGCACATGCAGCATTTCGGCGCACTCCCGATGCAGGAAACCGCCAACGGCATGCAGGGCGACCAGCTGCCGCTCCGACTCGGTGAGCCGGGACAGCGCCGCATACAGCACAAGGCGATCCTCGGTTGTGACCCGCGGCAGGTGCGCGGTGAGCTGCGCCCAGTCCCCATAGGGCAGGATATCGGCGCGCCGGTGTTCGCGCAGCTTCATCAGCGACAGATTCTTGGCAATGGTCAAAATCCATGGCATGGGCCGCCCGTTCGGCCGATAGCGGGGGGCCGCGTCGCAGATGCGCAGATAGGTATCCTGCACCACATCCTCGGCGTCCTGCACGCTGCGCGTGATGGAAAGCGCAAACGCATAGACGCCAACGTGTGTCTGCGCATAGAGCGCTTCGAGCGCGCTGCCATCCCCCGCCGCAAGGCGGAGCAGCAGCGCCTCAACGGTGGCATATTGTGCGGTTCTTTCTGGGGTGCATTCCGGCATGGTCGCGCTCCTTTCACTCCATACATGCACGAAGCGGTCGATTTATCGCAGCGGTATGAAAAATTATTTTCATTTTATCAATTTGCCGGCGGGGTGTAAAGCGGCGAAGCGCAGGTGGTTTCCAGCCGCAATATCGTGTGCTATAATAACAAAAGACTGTCGAAACGGGATGGAGAACCATGAGCGAAGTAATCTTGTATGCCTCGGCGTCCGCTCTGCTGTGCGGGCTTCTGCCGAGCTTTATGAAAACGGGCGTGCGGCGCGCGGCGCCCTCGGTCGCTGCGGCGCTGTTTGCCACGGTGACGTTTTTGTTCGCGCTTGGCGCTGCGGCCATCTCCGGAACGCTTGGGTCGCTGCAGCGCATCGATAATGCAGGGCTGCTCAACCTTGCGCTCGACGGTCTGCTCGATACGCTCGTTTGGCTTTGCCTGTTCACGGCGCTCTCCACCGGCGGTGTGAACCGCGTTATGCCGGTCTACAACCTTGCCGCTGCCGGCGCTATCGGTCTGACCGCGCTCCTCTTTCAGGGCAGAGTCGGCGTTTGGCGCCTTTGCTGCATCGTGCTGCTGCTGCTCGGCACGGTGCTGATGGAAAGCCGCCAGCAAAAGGGGCGCGGCTACCAATGGCTGCTGTTCTCCTCCCTGGCGCTCGCCGCCGCGGCGGCGCAGCTCGTGTATGAGGCGCGCTGCCTGCCCGCCCTGCCCGGCAGTCTGCAGCGGCTTATGGCCACGCTGGTCGCCATGGTATTGCTGTGGTGCCTGTCCGCAGCGGGCAGATCGCTCAACGGTCTCAAAAAGCTCCAACTGGAGGACTGGCTGTTCTTGCTGCTCGCCGGTGTTGCGGCGGGGCTTGCCGGCCTGTGCGACACGGCGGTGGAGCGGATGGGCGACAGCACCTATGTGCTGCCGATCCGCTGCTGCGCGTTCCCGCTGATGATGCTGTTTGCGCGCATCTTTCACAAAGAAAAAATGCCCGGCGCGGCCATCCTCGGCCTGCTGCTGGCCGTGTTCGGCATGTTCGGCCTACTGCTCAACGTATAAGCCTGTTGTAAGAACCGGAGGGAAATGGGAAAATGTACAAGCTCTGTGCTTTTGATCTGGACGGCAC
Source organism: Clostridiales bacterium (assembly GCA_019416935.1). GTDB lineage: Bacteria > Bacillota > Clostridia > Christensenellales > CAG-138 > Aphodomorpha. The sequence continues at coordinate 38,581 of DXWI01000007.1, forward strand.
GCTGGTGGACACCATCGGCGATCTGGCGGCGAGCCTGAATTTTGCGCTCGAGAAGAACGGGTTTCCAACCTATACCGCGCAGGAGGTGTCGCGCCTTGTCGGCCACAGCGTCTCCTATATGTGCTATATGGCCGTGCCGGAGACGGCGCGCGAGGCGCACTGGAAGCAGGTGAACGCGGACTGCGACGCGCACTATGCAAAGCACTGCTGCGACCATTCGCGCCCATATGAGGGCATTCTGCGCACGGTGACGCGCCTGAAGGCGGCGGGCGTTACGCTCGCCGTTGTTACGAACAAGCCGCACCGGCACGCCATGCATGTGGTGAACGAGCTGTTTCCGAGGGATACGTTTTCGATCATTCTCGGCATGATGCAGAAGTTTGAGAAAAAGCCGGCGGCCGAGCCGCTGAACTTTGTGCTGGACTATCTGGACGTGGACAAAGAGGATGCGATCTATGTGGGCGATTCCGAGGTGGACATCGATTTTGCGAGGAATACCGGCCTGCCGTGCGTGTCCGTCACATGGGGCCTGCGGCCGCGGACGGAACTGATCGCAGCGGGCGCCGCCTGCCTGATCGACGACCCGGAGGAGCTGCTGGAGATCGTGCTGTGAGGCGGCCGGGGGAGACGATCTGCTGGTGCTGCCGCGTGCGGGTGTGCGATGTAGAGCGCGCGGTGCGGGAGGGCGCACGCACCCTTGAGGAGGTGTGCTGTCGGACCGGCGCGGGAGACGGCTGCACCAAGTGTAGGAATACCGTACTCAGCGTGCTGAACGGGATTTTGGAAACCATATAAAAATCTGATGAAACCAAGGGCGGTGGCCGTCGCATGGATGGCCGCCGCCTCTGTTTATCAAATCGGTTGTTTTTGCCCGGCGTTATTTCAAACGAACGGTCAGCGCATTGGCCTCATCCAGTACCGGCGCGCTGTAGCGGAACACGATGCCGCCTACCCGCGTTACATCCATGTCCTCGCTGAGAAACGTCAGCGTTTCGGTGTAGATGCCGGTCGCGTCGTCACGGAAGGGGGCGTCCGGCGTCATGATACTGCCCGTGTTCGCAATCGGCGCCCCGGATGTATCGACTACGCTTCCCTTACTGTAGCGGCTCGCATCGGTCACACCGTCCTCGCGATAGGAGATCGTGATGGCCCGCTTTGCCGTATCCACCTGCACATCGAGCAGCGTGACGGTCAGCGCATCGGTCACCTTGACCGGCGTACCAAGCGCGTCAAACATCATGTTGACGCTGTGCTCACCGCTGCTGCCGAGGATTGGCACGATGCGAAGATATGCCGTATGGTAATCGGGGGTAAAATACACGCGGTTCTGCACGGGCGTTCTCCAGCCGGAACCGATCGTGCCGTCGATGCGCGGATTGAGCGATTCATTGCGGTCATTGAACACGGCAAAGGAGAGGAAGGGCACGAAGTCCGGCTGGCCTGCATCGGCATCGGCGTCCAGAATGGCACGCTGCTCCTCCTCACTCAGCGGGCACGGATGCTCCGCAAGATACGCGTCGAGCGGTCCGCCGCTCTGCCAGTCGAGCACGGTCTTATCCGGATGAGCCGCTAGATATGCAGACTCAGCGGCGCGCAGCGCGTCGCCCCATGCACGGTATGCTTCGTTCCGGTACAGCGCATTGCCGGGCGACGTCTCCTCAAAGACGATCGTTCCTCCGGTTTTGTCCATCGTGACGCAGCGCACAGTGATCGCATGATGGAAGTGCGCGTCATCGATCTCCAGAACCGCGTTCGGATATACGACGAGCGCGTCCGCCGCCGCGTTGGTCAGGTCCACGTTGAAGGTGTACCGCCAGTCGCCGCTCTTTCCGAACAGCGAATCGAAGCCAACCGTGAGCGTACAGGTTTTGGGCACGCCGCCCGGCACCGTGAACGACTGCATGCAGATGAGCGTGTGCGCGTCTGTCCGCTCGGCATACACGAGCTGCTCATGGCTCAGTTGGCGAACGCCGTCGTTCACCGAAAGATACGGCGCGGGCGGCTGCACCGCCTCCGGCAGCGGTTCCTTCATGCCGGCGGTGTAGAACACGGTCACTTGTTCGCCATCAATGGCGATGTTGTCGATTGTGAGCGCAGCTGATTCCGCGTCGCCGGTGAGCGGCAGACCCACTGCGTCGCTCGTGCGCTCATAATAGCCCTGCTGCGCCCGCAGCTCGGGATCGCCGTTGCTGGAAAAGAAGCCGATCCTGCTTCCTTCGCCGGAGAGGATGAGTCCCGCCGCAAGCGTCGCGCCGGAGAGCAGCAGCGTTGCCGCTGCCGCAATCGCCAGCGCCGTGCGCCGCGTGAGCCGCCTGTGCGGCCGCTTCCACTCTTCGTGCAGCATTGGTATGCGAGAGTCGGGACATTCGGCGTACAGATTTTTTCGGAGCATATTCCCTGAGAGCAGGGTTTGTTCCAGTATATCATGGTAATATTCCCGTTCGGTCATAGTGCGAGTTCCCCTTTCTGTGTCAGTTGCGCGCGCAGGCTGCGTCGTGCCCGGAAAAGCCGGCTCTTGACCGCCTCGCGGCCGACGTGCAGTTCCCGGGCGATTTCATCGACGGACAGTTCAAAGCCGTAATAGAGTACGAACGTCCGGTAGCACTCGGGCGGCAACGCCCGTGCCGCATCAAAGACGGCCTGCGCTTCCTGCCGCGTGGCCACGCGCAGCGCCGGGTCCGGCGTATCGTCTGCGATGAGCGCCTCCTCAAGCGGCGTCTCATGCTCGAGCTGTGCGGCGCGGGATGCGTAGTGATCGGCGATTTCGCGGCGTAGCATGCTTAGCAGGAATGCCGTCGGTTCCGCAATATCCGCATGCCCATAGCGGGAGAGACGGCGGAGGAAGCGTGTGTAAACGTTTTGCAGCGCGTCCTCGGTGTCGAACGGATCGGGCAGCCGGAGCATCGCGTAGCGGAGCAGCGATCGATAGCTTGCGGTGTATGCCGCATGGAAGTAGGATTCATCCGGAAGCATGGTGATGGTGCCTCCCTTTCGGTTTCAAGCGCTTGTACCCATATAGACGGCAAATTGACGTGTATGGTTGTGCGGTTCGGCAAAGTTTTCAGATAATTGCAAATAAAAACTCTCCGCCGCGCAAAGCCGCGCGGCGGAGAGGATTGCTCAGGCATGGGAAAGGGGCGGTCAGCCGCCGAGATATGCTTTCTTGACGGCATCGCTGTGCATCAGCTCGCTGCCCGAACCCTCCAGCACGATGGCACCGGTTTCGAGCACATAGCCGCGATCCGCAATGGACAGCGCCATGCGCGCGTTCTGCTCGACCAGCAGAATGGTCGTTCCCGCCTCGTGCAATTCGCGGATAATATCGAAGATCTGCTGCACGAGAATGGGCGCAAGGCCCATGGAAGGCTCGTCAAGCATGAGCAGGCGCGGGCGGGACATGAGCGCGCGGCCCATGGCCAGCATCTGTTGCTCGCCGCCGGAGAGCGTGCCCGCCACCTGACGGCGGCGCTCCTTCAACCGGGGGAAGCGCTCGAACACATCCTGAAGCGAGGTGCCGATACCGCCGTTCGGCTGCGTGAAAGCGCCCATCTCCAGATTTTCCTCCACGGACATGCTCAGAAAAACCCTTCGCCCCTCCGGTACATGTGCAAGCCCCATGCCCACGATCTTGTGCGGCGCGGTGGTGCGAATATCGTGCCCGTCAAACGTGATCTCGCCCGTCTTTGTACGAAGCAGTCCCGAGATGGTTTTGAGGATGGTGCTCTTGCCCGCGCCGTTTGCACCGATCAGCGTTACGATTTCGCCGGGGTTGACATGGAAGGAAACGCTTTTGATCGCGTGAATGTTGCCGTAGTAGACGTTGATATCCTGTACGTTCAGCATGGCCTACGCCTCCTCCTTCTTGCCCAGATACGCCTCGATGACGAGCGGATTGTTCTTGATCTGCTCCGGCGTACCCTTGGCGATGATTTTGCCGTAGTTGAGCACCGCGATGCCCTCGCAGATGCCCATGACCAGCGACATGTCGTGCTCAATGAGCATGACCGCAATCTGGAACATATCGCGGATATGGCAGATGTTGGCCATCAGATCGGCCGTTTCGGAGGGGTTCATGCCTGCGGCCGGCTCATCGAGCAGCAGAAGCTTCGGCTCGGTCGCCAGTGCGCGGACGATCTCCAGACGGCGCTGCGCGCCATAGGGGAGCGCGCCGGCCTTCACGTCTGCCATGTCCTGCATGTCGAAGATGGAGAGCAGCTCCAGCGCCCGCTCGTGCGCCCGTTTCTCCGTCCTCCAGTAGGACGGCAGGCGCAAAATGGCACTCGCGAGCGAATAGCTTGCGCTGTTGTGCAGGCCGATCTTCACGTTGTCCTCCACGGACAGATCCTTGAACAGGCGGATGTTCTGGAACGTGCGGGCAATGCCCATCCGGTTTACCTGATAGGTCGATTTGCCCTTGGTGTCGACGCCGTCGAGCAGGATCACGCCGCGTGTGGGCTGATAGACGTTGGTGATGAGATTGAACACGGTCGTTTTGCCAGCGCCGTTCGGGCCGATCAGACCGGTGATCTCCGTGCGGCCCATGACGAGCGTGAAGTCCTCCACCGCGTGCAGACCGCCAAACTCAATGCCAAGGCCATGGATGTCCAGAATGGGCGGCTTATCGATGTCGCGCTCCGGCAGCAGGCCGCGGCTCGGGATCGGTACGAGTTTATCCATTACGCTTCACCTCCCTTTTCCGTTTTGCCGGGCGCCTTTTTGGCGGGATGGAACAGCTTTTCAATCAGGCGTGACAGGGAGAAATCGTATTGACCGAACAGGCCCGAGGGCTTGAAGATCATGACAACGATCAGGAGCAGCGAATATACGATCATCCGGTACGCGGAGAAGGCGCGCAGCATTTCCGGTACGGCGGTCAAAACGGTTGCGGAGACCACGGAGCCGAGCATGGAGCCCATGCCGCCGAGCACGACCATGACCAGAATCTCGATCGATTTCATGAAGCCGAAACCGGATGGGTTCAGAATACCGAGATAGCCGGCGTACAGCGCGCCGGCGACGCCGGCGAAGAATGCCGAAACGGTGAAGCCGAGCGTTTTGTAGTATGTGAGGTTGATGCCGCAGCTTTCGGCTGCGATCTCATTTTCGCGCACGGACAGAATGGCGCGTCCGTGCCGCGATTTCATCATGGTATGGATGATGAAGCACACGATGCCCACGCACAAAAACGTATTGAAAAAGCTTGTGTATTTTGGAATGTTCTTGAGGCTTGCCGCACCGTATGTGAGCTTGAAGCCGAGCACGCTGTCGATGTTGAGCAGCACCACGCGGATGATCTCGCCGAAGCCGAGCGTGATGATGGCGAGGTAGTCGCCCTTGAGCCGCAGCGCCGGAATGCCGATGATGATGCCGAAGAAGGCGGCGACGATGCCGCCGATCACAATGCCGATCGGGAACGCAACGGTTTCCGGCATGGCGGTGCGGGTCAGAAAGATTGCGGCGGCATAGGCCCCCACGGCCATGAAGCCGGCGTGGCCGAGCGGAAGCTGGCCGAGATAACCGGTCGCAATGTTGAGCGAGACTGCGAGGATGATGTTGATACCGATCAGCGTGATGACCTTTGCATAATAGGTGGGAATCACGCGCCCCTCAATGAGCGCGTTGCCGGCAAACAGGAAGGCGGCGAACAGCAGCGCGTTGATCAGATAGCGGATGGGCATGGGGATGCGGAACGCTTTTTTATCCATCAAACTCCCCTCCTTTATACCTTTTCCGCCATCGAGCGGCCGAGGATGCCCGTGGGCTTGATCAGCAGCACGATGATGAGAATGGCGAACACCACGCCGTCCTTCCAGACGGACAGGCCGGCCGCAGAGACGAGAGCCTCGGCAAGTCCGATCGCGAAACCGCCGATCATGGCGCCGGGAATGGAGCCGATCCCGCCCAGCACGGCCGCGACGAACGCCTTCAGGCCGAGCATGGAGCCCATGGTCGCATAGGCCTGCGGATAGGCGGTGCAGTAGAGCACCGAACCGATGCCGGCGAGCGCCGAGCCGATGGCAAACGTGAAGGAAATGGTGCGGTTGATATTGATGCCCATCAGCTCTGCTGCGCCTGTATCCTCGGAGACGGCGCGCATGGCCTTGCCCATCTTTGTTTTCTGGATGAGCAGCGTGAGCCCGATCATCGAAATGGCCGTAACCACGAGCGTGACGATCGCAGTACCCGGAATTTCAACGGAACCGATGGACAGGTTCGGCACGGAGAAGAAGGGCGGGATGACCTGTGCGCCCGCACCGAAGATCATCTGCGCGGCATTCTCCAACAGGAAGGAGATGCCGATGGCGGTGATCAAAAGAGAGATGCGCGGCGAGTTGCGCAGCGGCTTGTAGGCGACCTTTTCAATGGTCACGCCCAGCAGCACGCAGCCGATGACGGCGAACACGACGGCAAAAACGGGGTTGAGCGCAAAGCGCGCCATGCAGAGCCACGCGATGTATGCGCCGATCATGATGATGTCGCCGTGGGCGAAATTCAGCAGCATAATGATGCCGTACACCATACTGTAACCCAGTGCGACGAGCGCATAGATCGAGCCGGCCTGCAGCCCGTTTATGATCTGTCGTAGAAGGGTGGATAAGACGGACATAATGGGATTCCTTTCTTAGACGACCGAAACCGTGTGGGAAGATCCCACACAGTTTCGGTATCGTGATTTCATCTGAAACAGGAATTCGGTTGATTTTTCGGAAAAGATCAGAAGATTTCCTTGAAGGTTTCGGCGCCGCCGACAAGTTCCATGATATTGGCGTCCTTGATGGGGTTGTTGCTCTCATCAAAGCTATAGCCATTGGCGCTCGTGATACCTTCGACGGAAGCACCCTCGGTGCGGATGGCGTCGATGATGGCCTGCTTGTATTCGTCGGAGCCGGCTTCAGCACCGCTCTCCTCGGCCTTGGCGATCGCTGCGCAGAGAACCATGGCGGCGTCATACGCAAGCGGTGCAAACATGTTCGGCACGGGCTCGCCGTATTTCTCTTCGTAAGCGGCCTCGAACGCCTTCACCGCGTCGGTGGAACCGGGAGCATAACCGGAGCAGTACAGGCTGCCCTCAAGATCCTCTGCGGAGGCATAGTCCGCAACGCCGCCCCAACCGTCGCCGCCAAGGAACTTGGCGGTGAGACCGAGCGCACGGGCCTGCGTGATGATCATACCATCGTCCTCATAGTAGTTCGGACAGAAAACGACGTCGGGATTTTTGGCCAAGATGTTGGTGAGCTGTGCGTTGAAATCCTTATCGCCCTTCGCATAGCCCTCCTGCGCGACGACTTCGATGCCCACCTCGGCACACTTGGCGACGAAGGCCTCGGCCAGTCCCGTGGAGTAGGCGTCACCGGTGAGCGCGATGACCGCCGCGGTCTTGACGCCCAGCTTTTCCGCTGCGTAAGACGCCATCTTTTCGCCCTGGAACGGATCGATGAAGCAGGAGCGGAACACGTTGGCATACACCGTGCCGTCATCCTCATTGACCGTAACGGCCGCCGCCGTAGCGGAGGCGGTGATCATCGGCATGTTGATGGCATACGCTTCCGGAACGACCGCCAGCGTGTTGCCGGTCAGCACGTCGCCAAGAAACGCGGTGATGCCCTCGTCCACCAAACGCGTGAAAGCATTGATGGCCTCAGCATCCTCGCCCTTGTTGTCGTAGTAGATGAGCTCGACCTGCTTGCCGTTGATGCCGCCGTTTGCATTGAGCTGGTCGACATACAGACGAGCGCCTGTCTGCACGGCAAGGCCATAGACGGCGGTGTCGCCGGTATACGGACCCTGCATACCGATTTTGATGGTGCTGCTGCCGGAGGCCGCGTCGCCGTTGGACGAGCAGCCCGCAAACGCAAAGCAGCCGACGACCATCAACACGGCCATCAAAATACTGATCGTTTTTTTCATAATTGTTCCTCCCTAAGTGAAATAGTCTCCCATATACAAAACATCGGCTCCGCTTTTGAACGGCGCCGATGCAATTGCATCCATTTGCTTGCCGGTTCAAAAAGCGGGGTGGCGGCGCGTAAGCGCCGGAAGAATGCGGATACCAACCAATACAACGATGCTAAGCAGGAGGGCCAAAATAAAAACAACGCCCAACAGTCGGCTGTCGGGCGCAGAAAGAGCCATCGTGCCCGCGGCTGAGCAACATGCGGCAAAAACGGCAGAAGAGGCGGCCGCCTTCGTGAAATGCATTCTGCTTTTCGTCTGATACTGCATGCTGGCGACTCCTTTCCGCAAAATTTGCTTGTTATTCAGCAAACATGATATTGGAGATAATGTACCACCCGACCGGCGCTTTGTCAAGCGGGTATTATATATTTTATATAAATTTTTCAGGAAGCCGCTCAGATCCAAGGGATCGGTACGCAGCCCTGCTCGTCCGCGGGGTCGAAGGCATAGTTCTCCGCGCGGTGTTCCTCCGTATCATAATACACAAAGTCATCGTGTAGCGGCGAATAATTGTAAAACCGGATTTCCCCGGCCGCTTCGTCCACCTGCAACAGGCGCAGATATCCGTCGCCGCCGACAAAGCCGGCCGCCTGATAGTTGCAGATCATCTGCAAAACCGTGCGATCCGCCGCGCCGTCGCCGTCATCGTCCACGGCGGCGGGAATGCAGCGGCTGTTATAGCGGTGGCCGCACAGCACCATATACAGGTTCGGGTTTTGCAGCACAACGCTGTCGTAGAGCCGCTGCCCCTGCTCGGTGAGCGTGCAGTCGGTGTCAAAATAGCTGTGCACACAGAGGATGCCAACGCGGTCGGGATGGGCGGCAAGCGTTTCGTTTAAAAACCGGATGCCCTCTTCATCCATGTTGTAACCGAGATATACGAACAGATAATTCGTTTTCCCCGCATCGATGAGATCGAAGTGCCCGCGGTTGTTACGATAGCTGCCGCCGTACCACGGCTTTCCCTCCATCCGTGCGGCACCAAACCAACGAGAATACGCGCTGTCGTCCTCTCCGGACACATCATGGTTGCCGGGCAGAACGCCGTAAGGAATGGCGTCGATGACGCGCATCGCCTCGTCTGCCGCGCGCCACTGCGCTTCCTCGTCGCGGTTGTGCACAAGATCGCCCGTGTGTACGATATAGGCGAGGTTCAGCCGATCCGCGTTTTCCGCAAGGAAGCGGGTCTGTTCCAAAAAGATCGCCGGATAGCGGCGGCTGTAGTGCTGCGTATCCGACAGCCAGCCGATGGTATATACCCCTTCGTCGGCGAGCAGCGGGTCGGGCGTAGGCGACGGCGGCGCGAGCGGCAGCAGCGTTTCCTCCGGAACCGGCCAAAGCGACACGGCGTCTGTGCCGGACACAACGGCGTCCGTGGGCGCGGGCGACGGCGCGCGGCGGCAACCCGTTGGCAGCAACAGGGCGAGCAATATGGCAAGCAGGCAAACAGAACGTTTCATATTGTTAGTATACCATATCTTTCCCGGTTTGTGCAGCCAATCGCTGCCCACGCCTGTTGCCATGGGCCGCTCGGCCGTGGTAGAATAAACTATTCTTTGCATGGAGGAGCGATGCTATATGGTTTGGACCTGGATCGCCGGTTCGCTTCTGGTTGTAGCGGGGCTGCTGCTGGTTTTCTGCCCGAAGCAGATCTGGCGCTTTGCCGAGCGCTGGAAGTCCTATTATGCGGATGAACCCTCGGATTTGTATCTCAACAGTTCGTGGATTGGCGGTCTCATCCTTGCAGCCGTCGGCGTTGTGATCGTGGTACTGCCGTACTTTTTGAAATAGGAGCGTAGCGGAGCATGCGGCAGATCGATCCGACAGTCTGGGACCGGCGCGAGACGGCGGCCTTTTTCGGCACGCTGGATTTTCCGTTCTATAATATGAGCTGGCGCGCGGACGTGACCAACCTTCACCGGGCGGCGAAGGACGGCGGCCGGTCGTTCTATTTTTCCATGATCTATGAGGTGATGCACTCGCTCAACGGCGTGGAAGCATTTTTGTACAAGCTGCGGAGACAATCGGTTGTGCGGCATGATGCGCTCTCTCCGTCCTTCACCGTCCCTGCGGCAAACGAGCAGTTCAAAATCGTCAGCATGGACTGGGACGAGCGGGAAGCGAGAGATGCTTTTTGCGTGCGCGCAAAGGCGCTTGCGGATGCGCAGACGGCACAGTTCCCGGCCGATGCCCAGGAGCAGCGCGACGACTGGGCCTATATTTCCTGCGTGCCGTGGGTGGATTTTTTGTCCATCACCAACGAGATGAACATCGACCGCGACGATTCCATTCCCCGCGTCGGCTGGGGGAAATTCGTGCCGGAGGGCGATCGCCTGCGCCTGACGGTTGCGCTGCAGGTCAACCACCGGCTCATCGACGGCCTGCACATCGGCAAATTCGCGCAGCTGCTGCAGTCCCGGCTGGACGAAGCGTGACGAATTGCCCGGGCAACGTTTGTCTTGCAGGAGAGCCGCATTGCGGCTATAATAAAACGAACTACTCATTCGTAACAGTGGAGGCTTTTACACATGAATCGCTATCAGAACGATGTTGGCGTACTCGTCCCGAACGTGATGCTGCCCGCAAAGGGCGCCGATTTTGAAAAGTGGGCCGTCGTGGCCTGCGATCAGTACACCTCGCAGCCGGAATATTGGGAAAAGGCCCGCAGTATCGCGGGCAGCGCGCCGACAACGCTCGATCTGTTCCTGCCGGAAGCGTTTTTGGGTAAGCCGGATGAAGCGCAGCGCATCGAACGGATTCGCAACAACATGAAGCGCTATCTGGAGACCGGTATTCTCGAGGAGAAGCCGCAGGGCTTTGTACTTGTGAAGCGCACCGTAGCGGGCAAAACGCGCCACGGCCTCGTCATGGCGCTCGATCTGGAGCAATATGATTATCATAAGGGCTCCACAACGCTCATCCGCGCTACGGAGGGCACGATCGAATCGCGCATTCCGCCGCGCCTGCGCATCCGCGAGGGAGCGCCGCTCGAGCTGCCGCACATCCTCGTGCTGATCGACGACCCGGAGAACACCGTTGTGGAACCGCTCCTTCAGCAAACGGACGGGATGGAGCAGCTCTATGATACCGAGCTGATGCTGGACGGCGGCCATATCGAGGGATGGCTGGTCTCGGACGAAAACAAGATTCACGGCGTGCTTGGCGCGTTGGCAAAGCTCACCGATGAAAGGGCGTTCCACGAAAAGTACGGCGACCACGCGCCGCTGCTGTTCGCCATGGGCGACGGCAACCACAGCTTTGCAACGGCCAAGGCCAACTGGGAAAAGATCAAGGCGACGCTGCCCGAGGAGCAGAAGGCTGCGCACCCGGCGCGGTATGCGCTCGTGGAGGTCGAGAACGTTCACGATGCGGGCATTGTGTTTGAGCCGATTCATCGCGTGGTATTCGGTGTGGACGGAGAAAAGGGCGTGGAACGGCTGAAGGGATACCTTGCCGCGCAGAACGGCGGCGCCGAAGTGCGCTTCTTTGAAAACGATGGCCCCACCGCTGTGCTTGCCGGTCCCAACACGCATGTGATCCCGTTCTTCTTCCGGGGAAAGCAGGGGGCGTTCATCGTGTCGGGCCCCTCGCAGCAGTTGACCGTCGGCACGCTGCAAAACGCGATCGACGCGCTGCTTCGGGATATTCCGGGCACGGAGGTTGATTATATCCACGGTGAGGACGTGGTGCGCACGCTGGCTGAGAAGGAGGACACCATCGGGTTCCTGCTTCCGGCAATGGAGAAATCACAGTTGTTCCCCACGGTCGTATACGACGGCGCGCTGCCGCGCAAGACCTTCTCCATGGGCGAAGCGAATGAAAAGCGCTACTATCTCGAATGCCGCCGTATCGACGGCTGATCGGGAACAACCGGCAGCGGGTGCAGGCCACCTCAAAGCCGGTATCATTTGATAAGGAATCGAAAGAACATGGCGATCAAGATGACCAAATTCGGTGGAAGCTCTATGGCGGACGCCGCACAATTCCGAAAGGTAAAAGCCATCATCCTGGCGGACCCGGCGCGTCAGTTCGTCGTGCCGTCCGCTCCGGGCAAGCGCTTTCCGGGCGACGACAAGGTGACGGATCTGCTGTACCTGTGCTATGCGCAGCAGGCGGAGGGCGTCTCGTTCGATGATACGTTCGACGCCATCACCGCACGATATGTGGAGATCGAGCGCGAGCTCGGTCTTTCCACCGACATTGCGTCCGAGCTTCGCGCCATTCGCCGCAATTTGGAGGACGGTGCATCCGAGGACTATATGGCCAGCCGCGGCGAATATCTCAACGCGCTACTGCTTTCCGATTTTCTGGGCTTTGAGTTCGTGGATGCTGCGGAGCTGATCTGCTTCCATTCTGACGGCACCTATGACGACGAAACGACGCAGAAATGGACGCAGCGTCTCGGGGGCCGCAAGGGGCTGGTGATCCCCGGCTTCTACGGCCGCAAGCGCGACGGCAGCATCAAGACCTTTTCCCGCGGCGGTTCCGATATCACCGGGGCGATCGTTGCGCGCGCCGTGCATGCGGACGTCTATGAAAACTGGACGGATGTATCGGGCTTTCTGATGGCGGATCCGCGCATCGTCAAAAACCCGAAGGTCATTCGCACGGTTTCGTATTCCGAACTGCGGGAGCTCTCCTATATGGGCGCGACCGTTTTGCACGAGGATTCCATCTTCCCCGTGCGCAAGGCGCACATTCCGATCAATGTGCGCAATACCAACGCGCCGCAGGAACCCGGCACCATGGTCGTGCCGGACAGCTACCTGCAATATTACGAGCGCGAGGGGATTCTCACGGGCGTAGCCGGACGCACCGGCTTCACGGTCATCACCGTGTACAAGGACAACATGCACAATGAGATCGGCTTTGGCTACCGGCTGCTGCGCGTATTGGACCGCTACAACATTTCGTTTGAGCATATTCCCTCCGGCATCGACACCATGTCGCTGGTCGTCGCGGACGCCAAGCTCAAGGAGCATCTGGAAGCGGTGCTGCGGGAGATCCGCCGCGACTGCGATCCAAAGACCGTGGAGCTGCAGTCCAACATGGCGCTGATTGCGACCGTCGGCAAGGGCATGGTGCGCAGCATCGGTACCGCCGCGAAGCTGTTCACCGCGCTCAATGCGGCGAATGTGAACGTTCGCATGATCGATCAGGGCTCGTCGGAGATGAATATCATCGTCGGCGTGGAGAGCGACGATTTTGAGACGGCAGTGCGCGCCATTTACGACGCATTTGCATAAGAACAAACCGAACCATTGTTTGCGGGCGCGGCACGATCAAGCCGTGCCCGCCTTGGTATCCGAAGGGAGAAAGGGGAGATCGTTGATGAAGAAACACCGTGTCAGGAGGGCCCACGGCGCTTGACCCTCCGAACTTTTGATGAGGAGGAAAGCAACCAAATGAACAGAACTTTGAACCCTAGCACGGCGAAACCGGAGCGGATCGACGCCGTGCGGCTGAGCAAACCGGAGGATTACCCGCAGCTTTTGCGGCTGGAGAACGATTTTTTGTCCGAGATCGGAGAACCGTGTCTGGATGCGCCGCGCATGGAGCGGCTGCAACGGGCGGTTGAGGCGGGAAGAATCGTGTTCTTCCTTGCAAGGCGCGGTGATCGTGCGGTCGGCATGTGCTCGGTCAGCCCCTGCTTTTCAACGTTCGCCTGCACGGATATCGGCGTGTTTGATGATTTCTATGTGGAGCCGGCGCACCGGCAGTGCGGCGCGGCGCGCCTGTTGGTTCGGGCGGCGGAAAACTGGTGCCGGAAAAACGGCCTTGCGAGCCTGATCGTCGGCGCATCGGACGAGGCGATGTACAAAAGCCTCGGCTTTACAACAGCCCTTGGGCCGATACTCGCGCACCCGATTTGACCGGGCAATGCTCCCCCGCGGGGGAGCATTTTTTTAAACCGATTGTCACCAAATTTCGACCAATGGTTGACGATGGATGGGCGGACTGGTACAATACCGGCTGTACAGGGAGGGATGGGGAGCGACATGATACAGATTCGCAACGCGGTGCTGGCCGAGCTGGAACGGCATCGGGGAGAGTATATTTCCGGCGAGGAGCTTGCAAAGTGCCTGCATGTGAGCCGCAACGCCGTTTGGAAGGCCATCGGCGCGCTGCGCAGCGACGGCTATCCGATCGATGCGCGCACCAACTGCGGCTATGCGCTTTCGGATGGCTGCGACATTCTCTCGGCGCAGAGCGTGGAGCGGTTTTTGCATACGCCCGGGCTGAACGTGCAGGTGCGCGGCGAGGTCAGCTCAACGAACACGCTTGTACGGCAGGCGGCCGAAGCGGGCGAGCCGGAGGGGCTGCTGCTGTTTGCGTCTTCGCAGACCGAAGGGCGCGGCCGGCGCGGCAGATCGTTCTATTCGCCCGACGGCGGCAACCTCTATATGAGCGCCCTGTTGCGCCCGCCGTTGGCCGCTAAGGACGCGGCGCTGATCACAACGCTCGCTGCCGTTGCGGTGGCAGAGGCGGTGGAGGAGATCGGCGGCCGTGAATGTGGCATCAAATGGGTGAACGACGTCTATTGCGGCGGGAAAAAGATATGCGGCATCCTGACGGAAGCATCGCTGGATTGTGAGGCGGGGATGCTCGCCTATGCGGTCGTCGGGATCGGGATCAATGTGCGCCCGCCGAAAAACGGCTTTCCGGAACCGCTTCGTGCGATTGCAGGCGCGGTGTTTGAACAGGATTTGCCGGAGGCGGAGGCGGCGAGCCGGCTGGCGGCCGCGGTCTGGGATCGCTTTTTCGCCATGTATCGCCGGCTGCCGGACACCGGCTTCCTTTCCGAATACCGGCGGCGTTCCTTTCTGCTGGGAAAACCGATCGACGTGCTGCGGCCGGATCGGAACATTCCGGCCGTCGCGCTTTCCATCGACGCGCATGCGGGGCTGGTGGTTCGCTATGCGGACGGGCGGGAGGAGACGCTCTCCTCCGGTGAAGTAAGCGTAAGGAGCGCGGAATAGAATGAAGAACCGTACAAAAACCATGGCGCAGGCGGCGCTGTGTACCGCACTGCTGTGCCTGCTGGCACAGGTGACCATCCCGATGCCATCCGGCGTGCCCATCACGCTGCAAACGTTTGCCGTTGCGCTGGCGGGTTACTGCCAGGACGCAAAGCGCGCGTCCATTTCCGTGGTCGGGTATTTGCTGCTCGGGCTGGTCGGCGTGCCCGTATTCTCCGCGATGCAGGGCGGTATTGGCGTTTTCGCCGGGCCGACGGGCGGATTTTTGATCGGCTTTGTGCCGTTTGCCGCGCTTTGCGCGCTTGCTGCCGCGGCGCCGCGGGTCGGATGGGCGATCCTGCTTTCGCTGGCGGGGCTGCTCTGCTGCCATGCGTTCGGAACCGTCTGGTTCAGCGCGGTGGCCAGGGCGTCGTTCGGCAAGGCGTTCCTTCTTGCCAGCGCGCCGTACCTGATCAAGGATGTGATTTCGGTATTCGCCGCCTATCTGCTGTCACGCGCCATTCTCAAGGCGCTTGCACGCTCACAGCGGGCATAGCAAAAGCGCCCAAAAAGAAATAAGTGCCGCCCAATCGGGCGGCGCTCGGCGCTTTCGGGTTTATTCGTCCACGTTTACGACCCGCGGCGGCGCTTCGAGCAGCGCCGGATCGAGCAGATATTGACGGAATCGATGGAACACGCGCGCAAAATAACTGCCGGAGCATATGCGCTCGTCCATCACGATGCCCATCGGCAGACAGCGCTCAAACACGATCTCCCCCTTGATCCGCTTGGCCACCTCGCGCATATTGCCGAGCGCGACAAAGATGCTGGAGGTGCCGAACTCATACAGGTGGTGATAGATATGGTTGGTGCGGATACTGGCAAGGTTTGTCACCACGAGACTGGTGTGGAACGGGCTTGCGTCGATGATGCTCTTGGGGAGCAGGCCGTAGCGGTCGAGCAGCTTGAACAGGCCGACCCCCACGTTGACAAGGCCCGGGATTTTCAATAGCGTGCGCATGAGGTCGTCGGTCTTGTTGGTATCGCCGGCCTGTCGGTTGCTTTCAATATATTCGTCCATCTTCTTATGCACGTCAAAGATGGTATCGTCCATATCAAAGTACATTTTGGACATGGTTCCGTCGGTCTCGCCGGGCTTGAGCACCACCATGGATATCGGAAACTCGTTTCTCGCATAGATGCGCTTGTTGACCACAAAGCGATTGAGCAGCGGATACTCCGCAGCGGTGCGCAGATAGGCTGCCAGCACCACGCCGAGGTGGGACATATGAAATCCCTCCTTGCGCTTCTGGTTCAGGTATGCCTGCATCTTGGCGATCGGGATGTCGATTTCGATCATATTCATCGCATCATAGCGCTGCTTCATGATATACGGGATAATGGAATACATCATGTCCACATCATGAACGCGTTTTCCATCTTTTCTCAAGGGAATGGCTCCTTTCCTGATCTGGCTGACGGTCGGCCAAGCATTAAGTATACACGTCCGAGGGCAAAAAGCAAAGACTTCTTTTCATATTTATCCGTATTTTGCCCAAATAACTGTTTTACAATGTCGATCCGTGGTATACTCTGCTTAGTTTTGGAAGTTTCCGCAGGGAGGGAAAGCCATGCTCCATTCCGTTTCTGACTGGTATTCGCTACTGCGGGCGGGCAGGCTCGACGCCGCGCTCGGGCAGCTCTATGGCTGCGAATCCGTGGCGGCGCAGCGATCGCGGTACTGCGCGCTACTCGACCGGTTCTGGGCACGGTTTGGCGAGCGGCCGCAGGCCGCGCTCGCCTGTGCGCCGGGACGTACGGAGATCAGCGGCAACCACACCGATCACCAGCGCGGGCGTGTGCTCGCCGCGGCGGTAACGCTCGACTGCATCGCGGTTGCCGCGCCGAACGATGAAAACCGGATCTGCATCGACTCCGAGGGATATGCGCCCGTTCTGGTTTCTCTCGAAACGCTCGCGCCCATCCCGTCGGAAGCGGGTACTCCGGCTGCGCTCGTGCGCGGCGTAGCGGTGGAGATGAAAGCGCTCGGCCTGCCCATCGGCGGCTTCGACGCGGTTGTCCGTTCGGATGTGCCGGCAGGGGCGGGCCTCTCCTCCTCGGCGGCGTTCGAGGTGCTGATGGGCGTTTGCATGCGCTCGTTCTATGGCAGCGCGGACGATCCGGCGATGCTGGCGGAGGCTGCGCAACGGGCGGAGAGCGCGTTCTTCGGCAAGCCCTGCGGCGGCATGGATCAGCTGGTATCCGCGGCGGGCGGATTGGTCATGATCGATTTTTTCGATGCGAGCAGACCGGCGCTGGAGCGGCTGGATGCCGATCCGGCTGCGCTCGGCCTTGGGCTGTGCCTGGTCAATACCGGCGGCAGCCATGCCGGTCTCACGGAGGAATATGCGGCGATTCCGGACGATATGCGCCGCGTCGCGGATTATTTCGGAGAGGACGCGCTTGCGTTGGTGGAGCCGGCGAGGTTTTACGATGCGCTCCCGACGCTGCGCGAAAGGACGTCGGATCTCGCCGTTTTGCGCGCGATGCACTTTTTTGACGAGAATGCGCGCGTGTTGGGGCAGGCCGAGGCGCTCAGAACCGGGGATGCGGCCCGTTTTCTCGCATTGGTGCGCGCTTCGGGGCGCTCGTCGTTCGAACTGCTGCAAAACGTCTGCCCGACAAGCCGCAGCGAGCGCGGGCTTGCGCTGGCCCTTGCGCTGACGGAGCGGTTCTTTTTGGAAAACGGATACAAGGACGCCGGCTGGGCGACCCGCGTGCATGGCGGCGGATTCGCCGGCACAATCCAGACCTTTTTGCCCCTCGGCGCGATGCCGGCGTATACCGCGTATATGGAGCGCGCGTTTGGACCGAACAGCTGCTGCCACGTGCGCATCCGGCCGGCGGGCGGGGTCTGTCTGCCGGCGTGAACCGCTGCGAAACGGCGGCCGCAAGCACGGTTTTCCATATGACAGAGATGTGCATACTTCAAACAGGCCGGAGAGAACGGCGTTCTCTCCGGCCTGTTTGTTTGCGTATTGACGCTGAATTGGAGCTCCCCCCGAAGAACGGTTGGTTGCAGACGGTTATGAGAGCGCATGCACGAGCCGCCGGAGCGCTTCCCGCAGCACGGAGCGCGGGCAGGCGATGTTGATGCGGAGGAACCCGTTGGCATTGTCGGCAAAGTCGGATGCGTATTCCACGCACAGCCCCGCCGCTTCGATCCGTGCGCGCAGCGCCGCCTCGTCCGGCCCGGCGCACGCAGCGTTCAGCCACATCAGATAGGTACCCTCCGGCACGGCATAGCCGGTTGCCGGGAGCGCCGCAGCCAGCGTATCCGCCGCAAGGCGGAAGTTTCCATCCAGATAGGCCCGAAGCGCGTCGAGCCAGTCCTCGCATTCATTGTATGCCGCAATAACGGCGTCGATGGCGAGCGGCGAAGGTTCGCCGCAGTAGTGCTTTTGCCGCCATTCGGTGCGGATGGCCGCATCGGGGATGAACAGGTTGGCGAGCTGGTTGCCCGCGATATTGAAAGTCTTGCTCGGCGCGGTACAGGCGATGAGCCGTTTTTCGCCGGGAAACAGCTTCTGGAACGGGGTGTGCTTTACGCCCGTGCGCGTGAGGTCGGCATGGATTTCATCGCTGACGACGAACACATCGTTGGCAAAGCAGATCTCTCCGATGCGGCCAAGCTCCGCCGGCGTCCACACACGGCCGGTCGGGTTGTGCGGGCTGCACAGAAACAATAGCTTGCTGCTCGGTTGGGCGGCCAGGCGCGCGAACGCTTCAAAGTCAATGCCAAAGCGCCCCGCCGCGTCCCGCTGCAGCCGGCAGAACACCGGCACGCGGCCCTGACCGACGATAGCGGAATAAAACGGCATATAGGTCGGCGTGAACAGCAGCACGCCGTCGCCGGGCTGCGTCAGGCGGGCGACGCTCTGCTGGATGGCCGTGACGATGCCGCTGCTGGAAACGAGCTGCTCTGCGTCCGCATCCCAGCCGAAGCGCCGCCGCATCCAGCCGGTCACCGCGCGGTGGTAAGCCGGGTCGATCAGGTCGCTGTAGCCGAGGATGCGGCGGTCAAGCCGCCGGTGCATGGCGTCGAGAACCGGCTGCGGACAGGCAAAGTCCATGTCCGCAATCCACATGGGGATGGTATCCGCCGGCAGGTTGGGGCGGCCACTTCGGAACGCCTCAAACTTGATGCAGTTGGTGCCGCTGCGGTCGATGATCTCATCAAATTGGTATTGCATACGGTTTCCTTTTTCGTGTGATACTCCTATCATAGCGCGATTTTGTCATTTTGGCAAAATTGGTGTTACGATTATATAATTATGATTGCAAATTATAGGAAACGTGGTACAATATTTTTCGGAAGCGAGGGGACGAAGGCATGAACAAGAGCGTGTACTCGCTGGTGCTGATGGATGATGTGGTCGAACAGATCGACCGCGTCGCCTATGAAATGAACACCAGCCGATCGAATATGATCAATCAGATTCTGGCGGAATATGTGTCCTATATGACGCCGGAGAAGCGCATGCGGGAGATCTTTTCCGCTGTGGAGCAGCAGTTGACCGGCGGCAGCACGTTTCAGGTGCTGTTGCAGCCGTCGGACTCGATGTTTTCGCTCCGAAGCGCGCTGAGCTACAAGTACAACCCGACGATTCGGTACAGCGTCGAACTGTATCGGAACATGAAGCCGCTGCTCGGCGAACTGCGCGTATCGCTGCGCAGCCAGAACAGCACGCTGCTGCTGTACTTGCTGCAATTTTTCAAGCTGTGGGAGCGCATCGAGACGTCGTACCTCGGGCAGATCGAGTGTACGGTGGAGGACGGGCGCTATTTGAGAAAGCTCGTGCTGCGCGGCGGTACGGACGCGGGCAACGAGACGGTGGGCGAAGCGATCGCAGCATATATAGACCTCATCGATCGGGCGCTCAAAACGTTTTTTGCAAGCCTGAGCGATCCGCAGCAGGCGGTGGCGCAGGTGCGCAGGCTGTATGCGGATTATCTGCATACGCATGCGGTACTGGTATGATACGATCACCGGCATGGAAAGCCATGTGGTGTTGACGGAAGGGGGAACCATGGATGAATGTACAGAAATTGACGCAGAAGAGCATAGAAGCGGTACAGGCGGCACACAGCCTGTCGGTGGAACATAACAACCCGGAGGTGCGGCAGGAGCATTTGCTCGCGGCGTTGCTCGGCCAGCAGGACGGGCTGATCGGCAGCCTGCTCACCGGTATGGGCGTGGACGTGCGCGCGATGGCGAATGCGTGTACTGCGGCGGTGGAACGCCTCTCGGGCGTGAGCGGCAGCGCGGCGGAGAACGTCTATCTGAGCCGTGAGCTGGACGCGGCGCTGACCGCCGCCGAGAAGCGCGCCGAGAAGATGGGCGACGCGTATGTGTCCGTCGAGCACCTGTTCCTCGGCCTGTTGGAGAAGCCTTCGGCGGAGACGAAAAAACTGCTGCAGGCGCACGGCGTAACGGAGAAGGCGTTTCTGGAGCAGCTCAAGCGGGTGCGCGGCAACACACATGTGCAGTCCGACAATCCGGAGAGCACCTATGACGTGCTGAAAAAATACGGGCAGGATCTGGTCGAACTGGCGCGCAGCCAGAAGCTCGACCCGGTCATCGGCCGGGACGATGAGATCCGGAACGTCATCCGCATTCTGTCGCGAAAGACGAAGAACAATCCGTGCCTGATCGGCGAGCCGGGCGTCGGCAAGACGGCCATCGCAGAGGGTCTGGCGCTCAGAATCGTGCGCGGCGATGTGCCGGACAATCTAAAGGATCGCCAGCTCTTCGCGCTCGATATGGGCGCGCTGGTGGCGGGCGCCAAGTTCCGCGGCGAGTTCGAGGAGCGGCTCAAGGCCGTGCTCAATGAGATCAAGTCGTCCGAGGGCAGGATCATCCTGTTCATCGACGAGCTGCACACCATCGTCGGCGCGGGCAAGACCGAGGGTGCGATGGACGCGGGCAATTTGCTCAAGCCGATGCTCGCGCGCGGCGAGCTGCACTGCATCGGTGCGACCACGCTCAACGAGTACCGCCAGTACATCGAGAAGGACGCGGCGCTGGAGCGGCGCTTCCAGCCGGTCATGGTGGCGGAGCCGTCGGTGGAGGATACCATCTCCATCCTGCGCGGCCTCAAGGAGCGCTATGAGGTTTTCCATGGCGTGAAGATTCAGGATCAGGCGCTGATCGCGGCGGCCACGCTGTCCAACCGCTATATCTCCGACCGGTTTTTGCCCGATAAGGCGATCGACCTCGTGGACGAGGCGTGCGCGCTCATCAAGACCGAGATGGACTCCATGCCGACGGAACTAGACGAGATCTCCCGCAAGATCATGCAGCATGAGATCGAGGAGGCCGCGCTGAAAAAGGAGACCGACAGGCTCTCGCAGGAGCACCTGCAGGAGATTCAGAAGGAACTGGCCGATCTTCGGGCAACGTTTGGCGAAATGAAGGCCAAATGGGAGAACGAAAAGCAGGATATCGGCAAGGTGCAGGCGCTGCGGGAGGAGATCGAGCGCACCAACGCGGAGATCGAGCGCGCGCAGAGCGCCTATGATCTCAACCGGGCCGCCGAGCTCAAATACGGCAAGCTCCCGCAGCTGCAGCAACAGTTGGAAGCGGAGGAGCAAAAGGCGGAGGAGAAGCAGCACGGAGCCAAATACCTGCGCGACCGCGTGACGGAGGAGGAGATCGCCCGCATCGTCGCCCGCTGGACGGGCATTCCGGTATCGCGGCTGATGGAGGGCGAGCGCGAAAAACTGCTGCGGCTCGACAGCATTCTGCATCAGCGCGTGATCGGTCAGGACGAGGCGGTCGAGCGCGTGTGCGACGCAATCCTGCGCTCACGCGCCGGCATCCAGGACCCGAACCGCCCCATCGGCTCGTTCCTGTTCCTCGGCCCGACGGGCGTGGGCAAGACCGAGCTGGCCAAGGCGCTGGCGCAGGCGCTGTTCGATGATGAGCGCGCCATGGTGCGCATCGATATGTCCGAATACATGGAGAAATACGCCGTATCGCGCCTCATCGGCGCACCTCCGGGCTATGTCGGGTATGACGAGGGCGGCCAGCTTACCGAGGCGGTGCGCAGAAAGCCCTATGCGGTCATTCTGTTCGACGAGGTGGAGAAGGCGCATCCGGACGTGCTAAACGTGCTCTTGCAGGTGCTTGACGACGGCCGCATCACCGACGGTCAGGGCCGCACGGTGGACTTCAAGAACAGCATCATCATCCTCACCAGCAATCTCGGCTCCGACGTCATTCTGGACGGCATCGGCAAGAATGGCGAGATCAGCGAGCAGGCGCGGGACAAGGTGCATATGCTGCTCAAGACGCACTTCAGGCCGGAGTTTTTGAACCGGCTGGATGAGACGGTGTTCTATAAGCCGCTCACCGGCGAAAACTTGTCCGCGATTGTCGATCTGCTGGTCAAGGATCTTAAAAAGCGCCTCGCGGCCAAGCAGCTCGGCGTTTCCATTACCGATGCGGCCAGAGCGCATATCATCGAGGCCGGCAGCGATCCGGTCTACGGCGCGCGCCCGCTCAAGCGATTTTTGCAGTCGCGGGTGGAATCGCTTCTGGCACGGTATATCCTTGAGAACGATCCGGCGCCCGATACCTGCATGACGGTCGACTACGACGGGCGGACGCTCACCGTCCGCTGAACGAAAGAGGACGAAAAACAGAACGGGAGAGGACAGAGCGGTCAGAGCTTGGCCGCTCTTGTTCGTTGCGCCGGGACAAACAAGTATTTTCCAGATAAAAAGCATTGCTTTCACGCGCGATGCAATCTATAATATTAAGTAATAAACCCGTGGTATCAGGGGCTTGTTGCAGAGCGTTTAGGGGAAATTAAAATAATTGGGGGAAAGTATGAAAAGAAAAATGACGGCGTCCATTCTGGCAGTGCTGACGGCGCTGCTGGTCATCGTGGCCGCACAGACGGCGCTGGGCGCGCCTGCGGCGACGGTGCGCGGAGACATTCCCATTGAAAAGCAGTGGGAGCATGGAACGTTGCCCGCCGGGGAGCAGCCGCAGCGCGTTACGGCGAAGCTGATGCAGGGAACGCCGTGGTACAGCAGATTTCTTTGAGCAAGGGTGCCGACGGCCGCTGGCTGGGCGTCTTTCAGGACGTGCCGCTGTTTGCCGACGGCGCGGTGGTTCCCTATACGGTGACGGAAGAACCCTTGGAAAACTATACCATGACGGCGGTACAGCTCCCGTCCCCGGGAACGGTTTCCGCCAGCGAATGGTCTAGTAAGATTACTCCCGCAAGCGAGAGCGTATACCCCATTGGCGACGCGGAGGTTGTGGTTGCCAAGAAGGGCGGAACCTATGACGTCTGGTCGCTCCATACGCTCAACGCCGTTCAGCAGCAGGCGCTGGTGGAGCAGATCAATCGAGCAAATCTGCAGGGAATTGGCGCAACGCTGAAGCTGGGAAACGGCGGCAATACGGAGATGCGCTTTGGACTGCCGGCCGAGTTCCAGGATAAGAAGGGCAACACCGTTGAGATCCGCGCAGGGCAAAACGGAACGGAGATTGCGTTTGCGGACAGCTCCGTTTGGAGCCTGTTCTATTACGGTTCGATGACGGTGGAAGAGGCTTGCGGCGCAATCATTAAGAACGTGTATCAAGCGCCGGCCACGCCGACCCCGGCCACGCCGACTCCGGCCACGCCGACTCCGGCCACGCCGACCCCGGGCACGCCGACCCCGGCAACCCCAACCGCAACCCCGAAGCCGACGCCGGAACCGGAGATACCGAAAACCGGCGACAGCCGGAACGCGATGGTCTGGCTTGGTCTGGCACTGGCGGCGGGCGCTGCGCTCCTTGTGCCTAAGATTAGAAGGTTCAAGCGTGCCAAATAACAAATGTCTGTAAGATACAAACAGGCGGTCATTGACCGCCTGTTTTCTACATGAAAACGCTGTGCTGTTTGTTGATTCAGCGGGCCACCGGCATAACCGACGGCCCGATCCTATGCGTGTTTCATCACACCCGATCCAGAATGTCCATCAGCTCCTGCACATTTTGCTCCGTGGTCGCCCAGCTCGTGGCAAAACGCACGATGGTGCGGCGGTCGTCCGCACGCGCCCAAAAACCAAAGCCGACGTGCGGCCGGAGCCGGTCGAGAAACGCGTTTTCGAGGATCACGAACTGCTGGTTTGTCGGCGACTCCCATGCAAACGGCAGATTGCGCGCACAAAAACCCTTCCGCAGAGCATTGGCCATGCGAATCGCGTGCGCGCCGATGCGCTCGTACAGGCCGTCGGTGAACAGCACATCGAACTGGTGGCCGAGCAGAAACCCCTTGGCCAGCAGCGCGCCGTGCTGCTTGACGATCGTCAAAAGCTGCCTGGGGCCGCCGTTCGGAAACACGACCGCTTCGCCGAACAGCGCGCCGACCTTGGTGCCGCCGATATAGAATGCGTCGCAGCAATCCGCGATCAGCGGCAGCGTGACGTCCGTACCCGCCGCGGCAAGACCGTAGCCGAGGCGCGCGCCGTCGAGATACAGCGGAATACGGTATTCGCGGCACACGGCGGACAGCGCGCGAAGCTCGGCCGACGTATACAGCGTGCCAAGCTCCGTCGGATGTGAGATGTATACCATGCCGGGAAACACCATGTGCGTATAGCTTTCATCCGCATAGAACGTTTCGAGCGCCCGGCGAACATCGGCAGCGCGGATCTTGCCGAGCGTATGCGGCAGGGGCAGCACCTTGTGCCCCGTAAATTCAACCGCACCCGCCTCATGCACGCCGATGTGTCCCGTTTCGGCACAGAGTACGCCTTCATACCGCTCGAGCAGCGCGTCGATCACGACCGCGTTGGACTGCGTGCCGCCCGCGAGAAAAAAGACGTCCGCGCCGGGGCAGGCGCAGGCGGATCGGATCTTTGCCTTTGCGCTGTCGCACACCGGGTCGGCGCCATAGCCGGGCTGCGGGTCGCGGTTCGCGCGAAGCAGACGCTCCAGGATGGCTTCGTGGGCGCCCTGCGTATAGTCGCTTGCAAAAGATAGCATGGTTCGTTCTCCCTCTGATTAAATCTGCTCCCAGTATACACGCGATTGCGTTTTGTTGCAAATCAAAATAATTATTGACAAACAATAATTCTTATGCCATACTGGGGACAAGAAATGATTGTTTTACGATAATTTTGGAGGTTGAAAGGCATGAAATACCGATGGACATTTCTGTTGCTTGCAGCGGAGGCCGTGCTGCTGACCGTGCTGTGCCTGACGGGATGGGCGCAGGCGGCGACGGGCGCTGCGGCGGTGATGACCTTTCCGTATGCGCAGCTCGGCGCGCTGCTGCGCGCGCTGTCGCTGTCAGGCACGGCGGGCAATGCGGCCGCATGGGCGCTCTATCTGCTCCTCGGCCTGCTGCCGGTGATCTGGCTGCTGCTTCGCTGCATCCGGCGCCGCGCGCACGCGGAGGATGCGCTGCTGGCCGTCTTTTCGGGCGTACTGCTCTATGCGCTGTACCTGTTCGTCAATCCTGCGGAGCTTGCCGCGCGGATGACGCCGGATATCAAAGCGAGCGCCGAACTGTCGCTCGCCATGGGCGGGGCGGCGCCCGGCTGCACGCTCCACGCGCTGCTGATCGCCTATGCGGTGCTGCGCCTGATGCGCTACAGCGCGGAGAAGGAGCGGGGCGTGTATCCGGCCATGCGGTGGCTGCTGTACGCGGTACTCGCGATGCTCGTGTTCGGCGTATTCGGCAGCGGCCTGTCCGGCCTGCTGCATTCCGTGGCGGCGCTGCGCGAGGCGAATACCGCTTTGCCCGCTTCCAAACTGACGGTGAGCATCGGGTTTCTTGCGGCACAGGCGCTCGTACAGGCGCTGCCGCTGCTATGCGGCATACCGGTAGCCTTGCAGGCGCTGCGGCTGATCGATGCGGTTTCGGTGGAGCCGTACAGCGAGGCAACCGTTGCGGCGGCGCACCGGATGGGAACGTACAGCCGCGCCGCGGTGGTCGGCGTGCTGCTTTCGCAGGTGGCGCTCAACCTGCTGCAGCTTGCGCTCGGGGGCGCCGTGCATGCAAGCAGCTATACGGTGGCGCTGCCGCTGACCGCCATTTTGCTGATGCTGGCCGCCATGCTGCTGGCGCGGTTCATGGAGCGGGGCAAGCGCATCAAAGAGGACAACGACAGCATCATTTGAGGTGAGACGATGGCCATCGAAGTGCATCTGGACGCCGAACTGCGCCGCCGAGGGATGACGGCAAAGGAGCTGTGCGCGCTGGTCGGCATCACCGAGGCGAACCTGTCCATCCTGCGCAGCGGCAAGGCCAAGGGCGTGCGGTTCGGAACGATCAACCGCATTTGCTACTACCTTGGCTGCGATGTGGGCGATATCTTGAAATTTGACGGAAAACTGGAGGATTGTGATGCGGAAGAATCGTGCGATTAACCTGATTGCGCTTGTATGCGCGCTGCTGCTGTGCGCGGGCTGTCAGCTCGCGAAGCCGGAAGCGGGGCCGGATGCCGTAGCCGGAAAGGAGCGGCTGATCGGCTTTTATGTGACGGAGGAGCCGCTCGATTTGTTCGATTTCGAGGCGTATTTCAATGACAATGCGGGCAGCCTGCTTTCCGGCGGGGACGTGCAGATCAGCCCGGAGGAGAGCGCGGCTTACGGCGGGCGGCTGTATGCCGAGCGCGTGGACGTGGACGGTCGCGTGGAATACCGGTTTTCCGATCTCGAGGGCGACGGACTGTTCGTGTACACCTACGAGGGTGCGGATGGGAACGTGTCCGCATCCGGCGGCAATGGCGGGCTGATCAGCGATGCGAAGATCAGCGTCGGCAACGACAACAGCGTGGAGGGCACGATGTACGTCGTACCGAGTCATTTTTTCGCCATCTATCCGAACCCGGTCTACCAGAGCGCGGACGGCAGCGTCTACCTGACGGCGGGACAGGGCACCTCCATGAGCGGCGATATCGGGCTTTCGCAGGGCGAGGTCATGACGCATACGATGACCGAGACGTATACTGAGACCGATGGCGAGGAGACGTATGAGGAGACCTTTACGGTAATCTTCCACCTTTCGGTCATGTTCGCGCCGGAGCAAATCGTTGTGCAGCAGATGGCACACGACGGCACGGTCATCCGCCGCGACAGCTACGCACCGGGCAAGGTGCCGGAAACGATCCGCCCGACGGCGGACTGCGCGTATCTCATCGTCGAAACGCTGTCCACCGCGCCGGACCAAACGCCGCACGCCGACCGGCAGCTTCTGGACGGCGAAACGGATTCCCTCGTGACCTATGCGGCGAACGAAAAGGGCTATTGCAGGGGGGCGTATTCGGCCATCGAGTGGGCTGCGGAGGATGGAACCGACGAAAGGCGCGCCTTGTCCGTGCAGACATACGGGGGACGGGGCGGCAAGCGATGTGCGGTCGGGGCGGATGCGTTCAGCCCCGGCCGTTTGTTGGTTTGACGGCGCAGCGGTCCCACATATCCGAAGGGCGGGAAAGGCTTGCGCGTTCGGCGGCGGCACATCGGGCGGGAGCCGGTGGCAGGCGGTTGACGGGGAATGTTGGAAGCGGGTTGACATCGGCACTCTAATCTGTTAGACTCAACGTAAACTCTAATTGGTTAGAGAGGAGGCAGCGCGCCATGGAGACGCCGAAGATCTTTGAAAGCGAATACCGGTTTTGCCTGATCCTGTGGGAGCGGGAACCCATCGGCAGCGGCGAGCTCGTGAAGCTGTGCCGGGAGCGGCTCGGCTGGAAACCCACCACCACCTATACGGTCATCAAGCGCCTGTCCGAGCGGGGCGTGCTCAAAAATGAGAACGCGGTCGTTTCATCGCTTGTGTCGAAGGATGAGGTGCAGGCGGCCGAGATCGACGAACTGGTTGACAAACGGTTCGGTGGCTCTCTGCCCGCGTTTATCGCTGCGTTCGCCCGGCACCGCGGCATGTCGCAGAGGGAGATCGATCAGGTGCAGCGGATGATCGACCGCTACCGGAAGGAGGCGTCCGATGACTGAGTTGTTCCTGAAGCTGGTGAGCATGAGCGCGGCTGCGGGCTGTCTGGTGCTGGCGGTCGTTGTGCTTCGCCTGCTGCTCAAACGGGCGCCGAGGTGGATACTATGCCTGCTCTGGGGCATGGTGGCCGTTCGCCTGCTCTGCCCGTTTTCGCTGGAAAGCGCCTGGAGCCTGATCCCCGATCCGGAGACCGTGACCCGGGCTGCCGTGGACAGCTCACTTCCGGAAATCGAATTTCAAACACTCTTTGATATCGGGCATCATCGCCTGCATGAGGAGCAGAATGTTCCCATCCGTCTGGGGAGCAGCATCTCGGCGGCGCAGACGATGAGCGCGGTCTGGCTGGCGGGCATACTGATCCTGATGATCTATACGGGAGTCAGCTATCTGCGGCTGCGCCGCCGCATCCGCACGGCGGTACGGCTCAGGGACAATATCTATCAGAGCGAAGACGTGCCGAGCCCGTTCGTGCTCGGGCTGTTCCGGCCGCGCATCTATCTGCCGTTCGGCATGGATGAAAGGAGCATGGCGCATGTCGTCGCTCATGAGCAGGCGCACATCCGGCGGCGCGACCACTGGAGCAAGCCCTTCGGCTTTTTGCTGCTCACGATATATTGGTTTCACCCGCTGATGTGGGTCGCGTACGCGCTGCTTTGCTGCGACATCGAGCTTGCCGCAGACGAGCGGGCCATCCGGCCGCTTGACGCAGGGCAGCGCGCGGCTTATTCCGAGGCGCTGCTCGCCTGCAGCGCGCCGCATAGGCGCATCGCGGCCTGTCCGGTCGCCTTTGGAGAGATCGGCGTGAAAAAACGCGTCAAGCATATATTGAAGTATCGCAAACCGGCCCTTTGGATGGTCGGTCTGGCCGTGCTCTGCTGCGCCATCGCGGCGGTATGCTTCCTGACAAACCCGAAACGTCAAACGGCCTTGGATTGGGCAAGGGCGCTGACGGCGGAGCAGGTGGAAAGCATCTCTCTGGTGGTGATGCCGCAGTCGCCGGAATTGCAATACCGGCTGTTTACATGCGATGAAATGGAGCCGGTCATTGCTCTTATCAACGACAGCCGGGGAAGACGCTTGACCGCGCATGAGGCTGTGACCGGCGGCGGCAGTTTCTTCTATGTCCGCACAACGGACGGGGTGACCCACGAGGTCGGCAACGTCGGCAACATCTATCTGGTCATCGACGGAACGTATTATGACGCCGGGTATCGATGGTTGTCCGAATGGTATCAATCCTATGGAGCGGGCAATGCGCCGCTGCCGGAGGATTTCTTTTTGCCGGAAACGGCGTCGGCCGCAGCCCCGTCCGCTCCGGAGCTGCCCAGACTGACGCTTGCGGAGGTGCTTCGGCTGTCCGAAAAGGGCGAGGACTTGAGCTGGGAGGATTTTGACCGGTACGCCCATATCGAAACCGGCTCCGGCCTGTATATCCGTGTGTATGAAATCGATCCGGTATTCTCCGTGTGGATCGGCGGCGGGCACGTCGAGGAAAAATCCATGTATCTTCGGCTGGTTGCAAATGCCAGTTCCGATGATTATATCGACATCCGCACCGGGGACGTGGCCGGTTTTATCGAAGCCCATGCGCAGGATACGGAACAGAACGGGTAAACAAATGACAGGAGAGGAGAATGATATGAACAGGAATCGGGCGCTGCGGTGTGTTTTCGGCGCTTTGGCGGTTGTGCTGTCGGACGTCATGTGCGCGCTTGTGGCATACCAGTACTGCGCGCTGCAGTGTTGCGGCCGGCATGCCGGATGCAGTGCGCCGGCGAGCATTGCGTTTTTGCTCGCCATTCCGTTTGCCGTCGCCATAGGGGCGTGCATTTTACTGGCGCTGTATTTTCACAGAAGGGCCAGGGGAGAGAAGCGCTAGCAAGCAAACGAGCCACCGGTGGCTGCTGATTGCAGCCGCCGGTGGCTTTTGCAGCTCAGGGGATGAACACGCCATGCCTGCGGGAGAAAACCCTCAGACGCAAATTGGCGGCAGGGGCTTGCTACTGCCTGAGCCGCATGATATTTTGGCGGTAGCCCTCGAGCGTTTCGCCCTCGGTCATGCCCCAGTCGCTTTGCAGGATGCCGATCACATGCTCGTAGGCGTCGATAGCGGCGGCGTTGTCGCCGAGAATCTCCGCGATGTGCGCCAGACTCTCATAGTTGTCCGTGAAGCGCGGCGGCTCCTGCAGCTCGATGGCATGCCGATAATCCGCCATGGCCTCCTCGTACCGGCAAAGACGCACCAGACCGTCCGCACGGCTGCTCCAGACGTGCCAGTCGTTCGGGTAGGCCGCCACCATGCCGTCCCATGCCGTGCGTGCGGCCGCCTCATCAGAGCGCCGCGCAGCGATCAGCCCGCGATAGAGCGGCACATGATACGTTTCGGCCACGGCCGCCATGCGCCGGAGCGCCTGCTCGGCCTCGGAAAGGCGCCCGTCCGCGATGAGATTGTCGAGCAGCCACAGATAGCCCTGCCAGTAATCCGGATGCTCCTGCACAAACCGCTGGTAGAACGCGATCAAATCGTGGTGATTGGCGATGTTCCAGTCCGCGACCGCGCCGTGCGCGGCATGGCAGAGCGCGCTGTGATTGTCCTTTTTATATGGTTCCACCGCGAGCGCCCGCCGCGCCAGATCTGCGGCAAGCGACCGGTAGCCGTCGGCGCACTGGTTATAGAGATCCGCAATCATCGTGAGACACCTGCCCTCCGCTGCGCCCATCGCGTGTTCCCGCAAAAAACGCACCGCATAGTCCAAGTCCTCGCGGCTGAGCAGCACTTCGTTTTCCATCATCGCTTCGATGCGGGCAAAGTGCGCCTCATCCGTGAGCGCAAACAGTTCGTCGATCGTGACGCCAAAATGAGCGCTCAGCGCCGGCAGTACGGCGATATCCGGCAT
Organism: Clostridiales bacterium; assembly: GCA_019416935.1. GTDB lineage: Bacteria > Bacillota > Clostridia > Christensenellales > CAG-138 > Aphodomorpha. Next base: position 69,412 of record DXWI01000007.1, read on the forward strand.
GGCTGCGCCCGTTTCCCATTTGCTGACCGCCTGCGCGGAGACGCCGAGCGCCTCGGCAAGCTGCTCCTGCGTCATGTTGTGCCTGAGCCGCTGTGTACGAATCTGCTTTCCGATTTCGATCATTTTGTAGTCCCCTCTCTTTCAATCCCAGTATACGATGGCGCGCCGGGCCGCCGCCAGCGCTTTGCGGTTGAACGAACCCGAACGGCGGTTGAGCGGAGGACGGTGGAAAACCGGCAACAGCCCCAAATGACATGGTTTCAGATGATCGACAGCGCCCTGCCGCCATTTGGCGGCAGGGCGCTCGGTTCGTTTGGATCGTTCGGGGGCTTGTCCCCTATGGCGCGGGTGTGGCAACGGTGATCTCCAACGGCGGTACCATCTGTTCCGGCGTGGCGGTCGCGCCCGGTGCGGGCGTTGTACCGCGGAGCTTGTCCGCTCCCTCGTCGAGCAGATCGGCGGCGTCGTTTGCGATGCCGGATTCGTTCACGAACGAGGTGACGACCGCTTTGACCTGATCGAACAGCGCGCGCAGCGAGCCGATGAAGTCGGCAAGCTCACCGCTGAGCAAATCCTTGCCGTCGAGGTAGAACAACACCGCGAGCAGCAGGATCAGGATGACGACCAGAAAGCCGATCAGTTGAAAAATGGGTTTGAGCATAAGTTGACATTCCTTTCCGATCCCATTCTATCACGACCAGCATAGTGTATGCTGTAAACAGACTGTAAAATGCATGGATCAGTTTTCGTGCGGATGAATGTTTATGATCTCCGCGTTTTTGATCGCCGTTTCGATCATCTCCGCAAAATCGACGAGCGCTTCGCTCGCGCGCAGCTTTTCGACCTTCGGCTTGGTGACCGGGTGCTGCGGCACAAACACCGTGCAGCAGTCCTCATACGGCAGGATCGAGGTGTCGAACGTGCCGATGGCCTTGGCGCGCTCCACGATCTCCTCCTTGTCGAACCCGATAAGCGGACGAAAGACCGGCATTGTAACTGCATCGTTCGTGACGGTCAGGCTCTCGATGGTCTGGCTGGCCACCTGCCCGATGGCCTCGCCGGTGATGAGCGCCTGCGCGCCGCAGCTGTTCGCCACGCGCTCCGCAATTTTCATCATCAGCCGCCGCATGAGCACGGTCGTCTCCGTGGAGGGGCATTTCTCATAGATCGTGAGCTGGATCTCAGTGAACGGAATCAGATACAGCGTGATCGGCCCCGCGTAGCGCGAGATGATGCGCGCCAGATCAACGACCTTGTCGCGCGCGCGCTCGCTGGTGTACGGATAACTGTAGAAATGGATGGCGTCGAGCGCCACGCCGCGCTTGGCGATCATATGTCCGGCGACCGGGCTGTCGATGCCGCCGGAGATGAGCAGCATGGCCTTGCCGTTGGTGCCGACCGGCATACCGCCCGGCCCCATGATTTCACCGACGTATACGAAAGCGCGCTCCTGCCGCACTTCCACGCCGACATGCAGATCCGGACTGTGCACATCGACCGCGAGCGTTTGGAACCGGTCGAGCAGCCGGCCGCCGAGCTCGACGCAGATCTCCTGCGAGCGCATGGGAAAGCGCTTGTCCGCGCGGCGCGCGAACACCTTGAAGGTATGCGCCCGCTCATCGGCAACCGCGGCCGCCATGAGCGCTGCCGCCGCTTCGACGATCGCATCAAAGTCCTTTTCGACCGCCAGCGCGATGCTGATCGAATGCACGCCGAAGACGCGCGAGAGCTTGTCCGCAGCCGACTCCGCCGCATCGGCGGGTACGTCGAATACAAAGATGCGCCCCTGCTCGCGTACGACGCGATGCGGCATGGGCGAGAGGGCGCGGGAAATCGCGCCCATCAGGCTCCGTTCAAAATATGGCCGGTTGAGTCCCTTGAGGTGAATCTCCGCGTATCGAACCAGCAATACCGTTTCCATTTGTAAATGACCTCCCGTGTCCGTATCGTTATCTTCTCTGGTAGCGCCGCAAAAAGGCGATTTGCTTTTCAATTTCGGCCGCCGCCTCATCCATTTCGTCGAGCGTGTTGAACGGGCAGAGCGAGAAGCGCAGCGCGCCCTCCTGCCGCGCGCCGACCACGCCGATGGCGGCGAGCACGCGGTTTTTGCCCTTCTTGTGCGTCGAGCAGGCCGAGCCGGTGGACACATAGATGCCGCGCTGCTCCAGCGCGTGCAGCAGTACTTCGCCGCGCACGCCGAGGAACGACACGTTCAGGATGTGCGGCGCGCCGTCCGCCGGATCCGGGCCGTTGATGAGCGCGTCGGGCAGGGCGGTCAGGTTTTGGGCAAGACGCAGCTTGCAGGCGCGCATCGCGGCGATCCACTCCCCCTGATGCGCGCGATAAGCGCTCACCGCGGCATCCATCCCGAGAATACCGGGGGTGTTGGTCGTGCCGGAGCGGCGGCCCAGCTCCTGCCCGCCGCCGATCAGACCGCCGGCAAAGCGCAGACCGCTATGCACATAGAACGCGCCGACGCCCTTGGGCGCGTGAATCTTGTGCCCGCTGATGGAGTACAGGTCGCAGGGCACGCGTGAAAACGGCAGCTTGCCGTATGCCTGAACCCCGTCCACATGGAACACGGCCTGCGGCGCGTGCTTTTGAATGAGCGCCTGTGCCGCAGCAATATCGGTGATGGCGCCGGTTTCATTGTTGACGTGCATGAGCGAAACGAGCGCGGTGTCCGGCGTGAGGCTTTCGGCAAGCGCCTGCATGGAGACGCGGCCCTCGCAATCGGAGCCGAGATAGATCACCTCATAGCCGTACTGCTGCTCGAGCAGACGGCACACCTCATATACCGAAGGGTGCTCGGATTGGGAGGTGATGATGCGCCCCTTGCCGCGGAGAGCGCGAAGCGTGCCAAGGATGGCGGTGTTGTTGGATTCCGTGCCGCCGGAGGTATAGATGATCTCATTCCCCTGGCAGCCGAGCGTTGCGGCCAGCCTGCCGCGCGCCTCGTTGACGCGGCGTTCCGCTGCAGCCGCAGGGCCGTAAGCGCTCGAAGGGTTAAAAAATTCCTCCTGCATACAGCGCGCGGCGGTTTCAGCCGCGCTATCCAAAACGCGCGTGGTTGCGCTGTTGTCCAGATAGATCATGGTGTTGATGCGCTTCGCCGTGCGAAGCATCCTTTCTTTTCGGAATGGGCTTCCGTTCGCCGCAGGCGACGGGGACCCTGCCGAAATATATCGCCCGCCGCCGGCTCTTGATGACGGGCCGGCCGGTGAACGGACGTTGGAACGGGGCCGGGCGGCTAAGCCCATTGCCGCCGATAGTCCATACTATGAAAACGGGCCGCCTTTTGGGAGTATATCACATCCGGACATGAATTGTGTACCATATTGTTTACGATTTGTTCTTTATCATATTCCAAAAAACGGTTGTATAATAAAGCTATATAACCAGATGCATATAGGAAACCATAAGGACACAGGATTGGAGGAAGCGACATGGTTTGCAAGGAGTGCGGTGCATATAATGCGGATCACCTGACCCATTGCCGGGTGTGCGCTGCAAAACTAAAGGATACGGAGCCGGATACTGCCCAGACGGCGCAGGAGCCCGGCAGACCCGCAAGGCGCTTTGCGCAGGCGCCCGCCTGGCCCAAACAGGCGTTTGCCGGCGCAGAGGAAAGCCAGGCGGCGGCCGCGCAGAAGACGGATGAACCGGCAAAGGCCGAGCCGGCACAAGAACAGCCCGCCGAAAAACGGCAGCCGGTTGCACAACAGCCGCGGCCGGAGGCACAGTCCGCCGCAGCGCCGGCGGAACCGGCCGCACCGAAGATCGCCGAACGGCCGGCGGCCAAGCCAGTGGAAAAACAGCAGAGCGTTTGTGCGCACTGCGGAAAGCCGCTGCTGCCCGATGCGCCGTTCTGCGCGTATTGCGGCACGCCCGTCGGCGGCGCTGCATCCGCGCCGGCCGCTGCGCCGGTCAGGACGGAGGAGCCGGCTGCGGCAGCGGGTACCGCTGCGCGCCGCTTCAGCAAACGGCCCGAGAAAGCGCCGGAGCCGGTCAAGGACGACTATGCCGATCTGTACGCCGAGGACGAGGACGACTTCGACGACGAATATGACGATGACCTGTATGACGATGAAGAGGAGCCGGCCGGCAAGGGCAAGGGCGGCAAGGGATCTACCATCCTGTTTTGGGGCCTGATCGTGGTGCTGGTTGCGCTGATCCTTGGCCTTGGCTGGCTGTTCATCAGCAAGAACGGCGGGTTTGACAGCGTGATCGGAAAGTGGTTCGGCGGCGACGCCGCGACAACCACGCCGGGAGCGGTGGACGGCGACAGCACCCCGGACCCGAACGCCGTGATTTCGACCAACGGTATGAGAGCCTCGATCGAACCGGCAACGCTTAACAACGGCGGCGAGGGCTTCCTGATCACCGTAAACGCGCCGAACGGCAGCGTGCTGCACATCATTACCGATGCAGCGCTCGATTCCGACCGCGTGACGATTTCGCAGGACAACGCCGTGAAGGTCATGGTGCCGAAGGAAGTGTTCTTGCCCGGCGATTACGCGGATACCGAAACCGTATCCGTCACGCCGCAGCTTGAGATCATCTCGCCCGACGGAACGACAACGCCGCTGCAGGTGCCTGCGGTATCCATTACGCTGCAGCCGCTCACGCTCACCATCACCGAGCCGGCAACGCTGAGCGCGGAGCAGAAGCCGGACAACGGCACGATCACGGTCAAGGGAACGGTCGACGACCATACGGTTGAGGTCTATGTCAACGACAATCCGGTGCCGGTCTATGAGGGCGGCCAGTTCCAGACCGAGGTCACGCCGGAGGTCGACACGGAGAACGGCGGGGAGATCGTCGTAACCGCCAAGAAGAAGAACCGCGTTACCGCAACGCAGACCATCGCGGTCACGCCGTATGTCGTGAAGGATCTCGCCATGGCGATCACGACGGAGGTCAACGATCTGCGCGCCGAGAAGGATGGCGTCGTTGTCAACGGTACGGTGACGACCGGCGCAACCGTCAAGGTCACATCCGATTCGGACAAGGTGACCTGCGGCGAAACGATTGTTACCGCAACTGGCACGTTCTCGTGCCCGGTGACGATCACGGAGGACGGCTTCTATACGCTGACCGTGACCGGCACGCTGGAAGGCTATAATGAGAGCAAACTCACCTGCTATGTGGAGCGCGTACCGGGCAGCTCGAGCGCCTTTAAGGGCAAGTGCACGGACATCAGCAAGCTCTACGGCAAGCTGGTGGACGGTTCGACCACGAGCGCAAACATCGTGCTCAAGGGCAAGATCAAGGAGATCGTGTCCACAACGCCGTATACCATCGTCAAGGTGGAGCTCTCGGATGGCAAGGAGGTCATGGTTTGCAACCGCAGCCTCAAGAACACGCTCGCTGAGGACGACATCGGCAGGACCAAGGAGATCGCGGGCGTTTATGCCGGCCTGTACCCCGATACGGAACTGCCGTACGTCTGGGGTTGGTTCATCTGGAACAAATAGCGCATGAAGATCTGGGCCAGAGTAATGCACGCGCACAAAATACAAAGGGATTTTGTGCAAACGTTTGACATGGAAAAGCCCTCGGATGCGGAGGGGTGGAACCCGGTGCTGATCGAGCTGTGCAAGCCGCTGGATCTGGCGCGGCCCGTCATGCTGGACAAGCATGTGCGCGAACTCGAACGGTTCGGCCGCACGGCGTTTCTGCCCAACGATTTCATGGAGAGCGTGTCGTTTGACCGCTTTGAAATCGAATTGTTTCCGGAGAAAAAGAAAAACAAGTGATGTATAGAATCGCTCCTTTGGCGGTACTCTAACGCCAAAGGAGTGATTTTTTATGAATACTGTAGCATTGATTCTCATGATCATCGGCGCTTTGAACTGGGGACTTGTCGGTCTGTTCCAGTACGATTTGGTAGCCGCACTCTTCGGCGGCATGGCCGGCGTCGTATCGCGCATCATTTACACGCTCGTCGGTATTGCGGGCATATGGGGCATTACGATGCTGTTCCGCCGCGATGACCGTCATCATGATGCTGGGGACGCGTAACGCCGATTTGAAAACGGCTGTCCCAGAAGAGCACACGCGATGCGAACCGTTCTGCCGGTTCGCATCGCTGCTTTTTGGTTCTTGCGCAAATAAAATTTCTATATTATACTGAGCAAGATTCAAAAACCGATGCGGAAGGCGGGGGAAAAGGGATGTGCGGTATCGTAGGCTATACGGGCGGAAGCGGTTGTCAGCAGATTCTAATGAACGGTCTGGAAGCGCTTGCCTATCGCGGGTATGATTCCGCGGGGATTGCCGTTTGGGACGGACAGGATCTCGTGCTCAAAAAAGCCAAGGGCCAGCTCTCCCGGCTGAGCGAACTGCTGGAGCGGGAGCCTGTGCAGGGCTGCTGCGGCATCGGCCATACGCGCTGGGCAACGCATGGCGAGCCATCCGATATCAATTCCCACCCGCACACGGACGGCAGACGCCAGATTGCGCTCGTTCACAACGGCATCATTGAAAACTATCAGAAGCTCAAGACCATGCTCATGGCAAAGGGCTGCCGGTTTGTATCTGAAACGGATACCGAGGTGATTGCGCAGCTTCTCGGCAACCTGTACATGGGCGACGCGCTGTCGGCGCTGCTCGCGGCGATGCGTTTGCTCGAGGGCTCTTTTGCGCTCGCGATTCTGTTCCGCGACGAGCCGGATACGATCTATTGCGCCTGTAAGGACAGCCCGATGGTCGTTGGCAGCGGCGGGGACGGCAGCTTTGTGGCCTCGGATATTCCGGCGCTGCTGCCGCATACGCGCGACGTGTGCTTCATGGAGGACCGCCAGATCGCCGTGCTGCATCCGGATCGCATTGCATATTTCAATGAGTTTGGGCAGAGCATCGAAAAAAAGCCGACCCATATCGACTGGGACGTAGAGGCCGCGCAGAAGGGCAATTATGAGCACTTCATGATGAAGGAGATCTGCGAGGAGCCCATTGCCCTGAAAAAAACGATCGAGCAATATGCCAACGCCAGAACGAGCACGCTCAGGAACGACTGCTTTCCGTGGACGGCAGAGGAGGCCCTTGCGCTCAATCGGCTGGCCATCGTGAGCTGCGGCACGGCTTATCATGCGGCGCTGCTCGGGAAGAAGTTTCTGGAGCAGCTTGCCGGCGTGCCGGTGGACGTGGATATCGCTTCGGAATTCCGCTATGGCGATACGCAGCTTGGCGAGGGCGATTCGCTCATGGTGATCAGTCAGTCCGGCGAGACGGCGGATACGATTGCGGCGCTGCGCATGGCAAAGGCGCGCGGATGCCGCACGCTCGCGGTCTGCAATGTGATCGGCAGTACGATTGCGCGCGACGCCGAGCAGGTGCTCTTTACCTATGCGGGGCCGGAGATCGCCGTTGCGGCGACAAAGTCCTATCTGACGCAGATTGCGGTGCTGTATCTGCTTGCGCTCGATCTGGCTGAAAAGCGCGGCCGTATGAGCCATCGGCAGATCGAAAGCCGGATTGGCGAAATGTTCGCACTGCCGGAACGGATGCAGGAGATTCTCGATAACCGCGAGCGGATTCAATATTTTGCGAGCCGGGCGTTCTCGGTCAAGCATGTGTTTTTCATCGGGCGGGGCATCGACCATGCGTTGGCGATGGAAGCGGCGCTCAAGCTCAAGGAAATCTCCTATATCCATTCGGAAGCATACGCGGCCGGTGAGCTCAAGCACGGCACGATCGCTTTGATTGAGGATGGTTCGCTGGTGGTTGCGCTTGCCACGCAGAAGCGGCTGCTCGCCAAAATGGCCAGCAACATGGAGGAGGTCCGCGTGCGCGGCGCGCGCGTGCTCGCGCTGACGAACGGTTCTGCGGAGGCGGTGGCGGGCAATTCCCACGAACAGTGGGAGCTGCCAGCGGTTGACGACACGCTCGCGCCGTTCCTTGCCATCGTGCCCATGCAGCTTCTTGCATACTACATGGCCGTTCAGAAGGGCTGCTCGGTCGACCGGCCGCGCAACCTCGCAAAGAGCGTCACGGTGGAATAAAGCGTCGTCCTGCGGCGTTCAAAGAGCCCGGGGCGCTATGCATTCTGCCCACCCCATGCGCGGCGCACAGAACCGCGGCCGTGCGCGGGGCGTTAGCGATCATAAAAAGAGCATTTCGGGCAGCGTTTTGCAGCAGTTTGCGGCGTAGCGCTGCTTTTTCGTTCGCAATATTGGGCGGCGTGAATAACCGCTTGCACGGAAAGCGATGCTATGATATCATTCACATCAATCACAACAGTGCCACCATACCCGAAAAAACAATCTACTCGTTGCCGAAACACGATAAATTGCCGAAAAATTACAAAACGCTGCAATGATGAGTGCATTTTTCGGAATGCAGTGACAGGGGAGATGGAAGTGAAACATGCCGCGCAAAAACGCAGCGTAGTCCTGCTGGCGCTGGCTTTGTTCCTTTTGGTGCGCGTTGCTCCCAATGGGGCTCATGCGGATAGTCAGCAGGAGAAATCTATTTCGACGCAGGAGGTATTGCAGCGGTTTCATGCAAAACTGTGTGCCGAAGACGAAAAACAGCTTTTTCTTGCAAATATCGGCTGGACAGAACTGCCCGCTCTTGTTGACAACTGTAATATCAGGGAAATTGCGGTCAGCGCCGCGGGCGACTGCGCAAGGCTTCTATCCAATTTGTCGGTGAAAATGCTGTTCATTTTTGATTCGGAAGGACAGTATCACACCGGCTTTTCGTTCCAAGCGAACGAAGCGTGCTCCGTGTTTTTTTGCAGAGCAACATCTGCACATTTATTTTGCAAGAAGTCAGCGCCTTCTGGTTATGGAGCCTTGTTTCGGCAAGATCGATGTCTATTGGTGCGAAACCTCTGCGACCGACAACCTGTCGCAGCTATTGAACGGGCTGACGATGCTTTCCAACGAGGATTCGGCGTACCGACTCGCAAGAACTCCAGACTGGATTCCATCAACCACTTATTCTGCTCTGATCCGTGTGAATGCAGATGGTCTACAAACGGTTGTGTACCAAAATGCCCTTTATGTGGTACGAGCCGGCGCGATTGTCCTTGGTGCAGTGCTGCTTTTTGCTGCCATTGTGAGGGCAATCATTTTGAACGCACGGAAACACACGGGCTAAAACGCAACGGCCTGGGAATTATGGTTTCACCCGAAATAATATTATCAGGACACAAAAATAGCGCTGTCTTTACATTGGTGACGCAAGTGGTAGTTTTTTAAGCAGCTTATTTTAGAAGGCGGCAAACGGGATACAGCAGATCGGTGACTGGACAGATTTTGTTAGCCGATTGATGCAGCGGTATATGTCGTTTGCAATTCCTTCGATTATGCTTCAACTCCTTTTTTCTTATGAAAACGCAAAAAACATCGCAGCCGTTTTTCGGCTGCGATGTTTTGTTTGTACTGTTTCCAAAGCGCCGAAGCGCCCTTATAATCGCTTAGTAGAGCAGGTTGCTGCCGTCTGCGCCGAACAGATGCATGACGTTGCCACCGAACGTGAAGTTGACGGGATCGCCATAGCGGAAGCCCATGCGGTGTTCTGCGGGCAGATCGACGGTGGCGAGCACAAGAACGACGTCCTTGCCGCCTGCATTCACATGCAGATGGATCGACGAACCCATCATTTCGGACACGTCCACAGTCGCCTTGATATGGCTCTCGCTGGCATTCTCCGAGCAGAGCATGATGTGCTCCGGCCGCACGCCCAGTGTAACGTCCTGCGGCTCAACTCCCTTGTCGCGCAAAATCTGCTGTTTCTCCGCGCTGAGGCCAAAGTCGACACCGTCCACGGTGACGTAATAATCGCCGTTTGCGGCCTTTTGCAGCTTGGCGTTGAAGAAGTTCATCTGCGGCGTGCCGATGAAGCCCGCGACGAACAGGTTCGACGGCGTATCGAACACCTGCTGCGGCGTACCGATTTGCTGAATGAAGCCGTCCTTCATGATAACGATGCGGTCGCCGAGCGTCATGGCCTCGGTCTGATCGTGCGTAACATAGACGAACGTGGTATCGATGCGCTGACGGAGCTTGATGATCTCAGCGCGCATCTGGTTTCTCAACTTGGCGTCAAGGTTGGACAGCGGCTCGTCCATCAGGAAGACCTGCGGCTCACGCACGATGGCGCGACCGATGGCGACGCGCTGGCGCTGACCGCCGGAAAGCGCCTTGGGCTTTCTCTGCAGGTACTCGGTGATGTCGAGGATCTCAGCCGCTTCACGAACCTTCTTGTCGATCTCGGCCTTGGGCAGCTTGCGAAGTTTGAGCGCGAAGGCCATGTTCTCGTACACGGTCATGTGCGGATAGAGCGCGTAGTTCTGGAAGACCATCGCGATGTCGCGATCCTTCGGGGCCACATCGTTGACCAGACGGTCGCCGATGTACAGCTCGCCCTCGGTGATCTCCTCGAGACCCGCGATCATGCGCAGCGTCGTGGATTTACCGCAGCCGGACGGGCCGACGAGAACGATGAACTCCTTGTCCGCGATTTCCAGATTGAAATCCTGCACGGCGACAACGCCCTTGTCCGTCCGGAGCAGATTCGGCTTGTTCTCTTCCGCTGCCGGCTGATCGCCCTTCTTCTTCTTCGACTTCTTTTCATCGTTGCCGGAGAAGGGGTAGATCTTCTTGATGCCTTTGAGTGTCACTTTTGCCATTTGCTTCCGACTCTGATGGGCACGAACTTCATCAACTGCCCACCTCGCATTCGCCCGCGAAAGTGGCGGATGCATTACGACAGGTCTCCACGCTGCCGCACCGCGAGTCATGCGGTTGTTGTCTGTACCTCCTTTATTGAGCGTTGCGGACGCTAGAATAGTGGAGTAGCGCCTGCACGCTTTGATACAGTAGCTTTGCATCTATTATGACAAAAAAATGAACGTTTGGCAAGATGCAGATTCCGATCTTGCGAACTTCGTCCATGTTGCGGTACAATGGCTTTTGGTGAAGAATGCGATGAAACGGATATTGACGATAGTATTGTTGCTTTTGATACTGCCGCTGCCCACGCTGGCTGAGGCGCCGGACGCCGTCGGCGGCGATCTGAACGGGGACGGACTCGTCGGCGCTGCGGATGCGGCGTTGGTTTTGCGTGCTGCGGACGGTCTGATGACGCTCGACGGCGCGCGCTCCGTCGCGGCGGATGTGACCGGCAGCATGAGCATAAACGATGCGGATGCTGCGGCGATCCTGCTGCATGCGACCGGCCGGCTCTCTTCGTTTTCCGACCTAGCCGGGAAGCTCAGCGGCGCGCTGCTCGGCGAGCGCTATGCCGACCGCTTTTCCTATCAGGGAACGATCATGACGGGCACCGGCTATCGCAGCGATATGGTAAGCGTGTCGCAGCGCGTTATCCGGCGCGATGAGAGCGTCTGTTATGTGATGGATATCTATGTGCGGGACATCACAAGCGTTCGCACCGCGTTTTCCAGCGGGGAATACCGCGGAAAGCGGGAGAGCGTGCTCGAGATGGCGGAGAGCAACGAGGCAATCATCGCAATCAACGGCGACTTTTACTCCTACCGCGGCGAGGGCCCGGTTGTGCGCAACGGCGTCTGGTACAAGGAGAGCGTCGACGAGCGCGTGGACATCTGCGTGCTCTACCGCGACGGACGGCTCGTTACGTTCGAAAAAGGCGCCACACTCGAGCAAATTCAGGCGGAGGGCGAGGCGTACCAGAGCTGGGCGTTCGGCCCGATGCTGCTCGACGCGCAGGGCCGGGCAATGACAGAATTTCATTGCAACAAGACGATTCTAACGACGAATCCGCGTGCAGCGGTCGGCTACTATGAGCCGGGACACTACTGCTTTGTACTTGTGGACGGCCGGCAGGGCAAGTATTCCAAGGGTATGACAATGCAGCAGCTCTCGCAGTTGTTCGAGGATCTCGGCTGTACGGCCGCCTATAATCTGGACGGCGGCCAAACGGCGGTGATGGCGTCGAAACAGGGATTGGTCAACCAGCCGTTCGACGGCGGCCGCACCACGAGTGATATCGTCTATATCGGAGAGCCTGCCGGAAGTTCGGAGGTTGTTCCATGAAAAGAGGATTATGCCTGCTGTTGATCGGTCTGCTGCTGTTGCCCATCCCCACGCTTGGCGCACAGGAGAGCCCGGACGCTGCGCCGACCCCTTCTCCAACGGGAACCGCTGCGCCGGCGTTTTCCATGCCGGAACCGGCCGCCGAGACGCCACAGACCCTGACGGAGGACGCGGAAGAAGCCCGTGTAATGTCGCTCAGCGCAGCCGAGGTAGCGGAGCGGATGCGGCAGGCGGGAGCGGATGCGGACGTGACCGGAAACGGCGCTGTGGATGAGGCGGACGCAATCGCCATGCTGCTGCATGTCACGGGGCGGCTGCCGGATCTTGCCGCGCTGCCGGATATTCTGTCGGACAGCCTGCTCGGGGAAAAGCACCTTGAACGGTTTTCCTATACGGGCGTGCAGCAGGGCGAGGGGTTTTATCGCAGCGCGTCGGTCAGCTATGCGCTGACGGCCGTCAAGGAAAAGGATCTAAACTACTATGTCGCGGATATTTATTTGCGGGATCTGAACCATTTCCGCACCGCATTCGGCCTGAACACCTACAAGCGGTCGGAGCCGGTGGTGGATATGGCGAAGAACAACCAGGCCATTGTTGCGATCAACGGCGATTATTATTCCTGGAAGAATAACAAGGGCCTTGTCATTCGCAACGGCGTCGTGTACCGGGAGTCGATCGACCGGCGGCAGGATCTCTGCGTGCTGTACAGCGACGGCGTGATCGAGACCTATGCGCCGGACGAGGCAGATATCGAGCAGATCATTTCCCGGGGCGCCTATCAAAGCTGGTCGTTCGGACCGAGCCTGCTCGATGAAAACGGTCAACCGAAAACGGATAGGAGTCAGTTCAGAAGCTCCATTCAGGGGCCGAACCCGCGCAGCGCGCTCGGCTATATCGAGCCGGGGCATTACTTGTTTGTTACGGTGGATGGCCGCGGCCGGGGCGGCTCCGACGGCGCAACGATGCGGCAGCTTTCCCAGCTGATGTATGACCATGGATGTGCCATAGCCTATAATCTCGATGGCGGAGGCACGGCGGTCATGGCAAACGCGGAAGGCGCGATCAGCCGACAGTCCAATCTGTCGCGCCAGTGCAGCGATATTCTGTTCATTGTCGAGGACTATACGGTGTACGACGACGAAGCATCCGGCGCCGGAGAAGACTGAGAAAAGGAATTGTTTAACATATGAAACGGGTATTGGGCAGCATCCGACGCGCGGATGAGCGGTATCGAATGATTGAAAACGGCGACAAGGTCTGCATCGGCGTTTCGGGCGGTAAGGATTCGCTCCTGCTGATGGAGGCCATGAAACTGTATCAGCGCTTTTCCTATACGAAGTTTGACGTGTGCGCCGTTATGCTCGACCTCGGCTTAAAGAAGCAGAACGTGGCGGCAGTGGAGGCGTATGCCGAAAAGATCGGCATGGACTTCACCTGCGTCTACACGGACATCGGCAGGGTCGTGTTCGAGTACCGGGATGAGCGCAGCCCCTGCGCGCTGTGCGCAAAGCTCAGACGCGGCGCGCTCAACACTGCGGCGGTGGAGCGCGGCTGCAACAAGGTGGCGCTCGGGCACAACCGCGAGGACGTGCTGGAAACGCTGTTTATGAGCATGATGTACGAGGGCCGTATCAATACGTTCGCACCGGTCACGCACCTGTCGCGTCGGGATGTGACGATCATCCGGCCGCTCATCTTTTTGCCGGAGAAATATGCGCTGTCGCTCGCACGGCAGAAGGAACTGCCGATCCTGCCGCCGCACTGCGACATCGCGGGAAGCACCAAGCGGGAGGAGGCGCGCCGGCTGCTGCAGCATCTGGCCACGCTGACGCCGGATATCGAGCAGAAGCTGCTGCATGCGCTGATCCATACCGAAACGTATGGCCTTTGGGATCGCATGAAGCTGCCAAACGGGCTCGAAACGGTGGAAACGGCCGATGGCGGCAAGGTAATCCGCATCGAAGGGGAAGAGGATTCACAGACTGTTTGCACCCGACCCGACGGGAACTGTGCTATACTGTAAAAAGAGAAATGCGGTCGCCTCCGGAGGGAAGCGGCCGATACAAACGGAGAGGACAGGCACATGGCTAACAGGTTGCTCAAATGGATGATCGCCGGGCTGATGGCCGCGTCGGTAATGCTGACAGCGGCCTGTTCCCTGATGCAGACGGACGCATCCGAGGGCGGCGGCGCACGGAGCGGACTGATCATCAATGAGGTGGTCTCCAGCAACAAGCGCAGCCTCACCGATCAGGCCGTTGGCTCGCCGGACTGGATCGAGCTCTACAATGCTTCCAACAGCGCGATCAATCTCGCGGGCTATGGCTTGACGGACAATGTGCGAAAGCTCTATAAATATACGTTCCCGGATTTGACGATCGAGGCCGGTGAATACCTGATCGTTTACGCCGCGGAGAACAACGGCGTGACCAAGACCGATGTACCTTGCACCGGCTTCGGCCTGTCCAAGAGCGGTGACTCGCTGTATCTGTGCGATGGTTTCTTTGAGATCGTGCAGGAGATGACCGTGCCCGCGCTGCTGACGGACGCGTCGTACGCCCGCCGCGACAACGGCACTTACGGCTATTGCGCCACGCCGACGCCGGGCGCTGCAAACACCACGGAGATTGTGGACGCACTGGACTCGATCTTTGCCGAGGCGGATGCGGGCGCGCTGTATATCACGGAGGTGCAGCCGGATGGAAACGGCGAGCCTTGGGCGGAGATCTATAACGCCTCCGGGGACGATGTGCGGCTCGATAACTATTATCTGTCCGATGCGGATACCAACCTGCTGCGCAGCCAACTGCCGGAGACCACGCTCAAAGCGGGCGAATATGCGGTGGTTTACCTGACCGGCAAGACCGGCGCCGACCGGATCGAAACGTCGTTCAAGCTTGGCAGCGCGGATACAAACCTGTATCTGTCCAATTGGCAGGGCGTGCTCGTTTCACAGGTTGGGTGGGATTCGGCCGTCCCCGCGGGACTCACGGTCGTGGCCGATGCCGACGGCGCGGTGTGCTATACGGCGTTTCCGACGCCGGGAGAGGCGAATTCCGACCGCGTGTTTGCATCCGTAACGACGAGCGAAATGGGCGCGGATGATCCGGTGCGCATCAACGAGATCCTCCGGAGGAACAAATACAGCGTCATCGATGAAGACGGCGACCGCACCGAGTGGGTGGAACTGTACAACAGCTCCGATGCGGGCGTGTCCCTGTCGGGGTACTATCTTTCCGACAACGCGGACAATCTGTTCAAATGGGCGTTCCCGGCGATGGAGCTGGAGCCGGGGGCGTACCTCGTGGTATTTCTGTCCGGCAAGGATCGCACGGATGGAGCGCTGCACGCTTCGTTCGGCCTGTCAAACGAGGAGACGGGCGTGTATTTGACGCGGCTGGACGGCCTGCGGTTGGATTATCTCGAGGCACCGCCGGATCTTTCCGATAACATATCGGTGGGACGCGAGCGGGACGGGGCGATTCGCTATTACGCGCAGCCCACGCCGGGTTATAAAAATGCATATGGGTTTGAAACAGCCGAGGACATCGGCTTTTTCAATACGAACGGGGTGTATATCAGCGAGGTTTGCGCGGTCAATGCGGTCAAGAGCGAAAAGAACGACTGGATCGAACTGTACAACGGATCCGACGCACCCGTGGATTTGACCGGTTGGTATCTCTCCGACGATGACGCCGAGCCGCTGAAATACCGCCTCGACGGCGTGACCGTCAAGCCGGGCGAGTATGCGACCATCGAGACGTCGTCGCACCCCACGCGCCAGAAGGCGGGCGTTGCCACCTTCGGCATCTCGCCGGCCGGCGATACGATCGTGCTCAGCGATGAAAATGGCCTGCGCGTGGATACGTTTGAAACCGGTGTGCTGGCAAACGGCATAACGAGCGGGCGCATCGAGGGGAACGGGCAGATCCGGCGCGTGTTCTTTACCGAACCGACGCGCGGCAAGGCGAACGGCGGCAGCACGCTCGGCGGCTATGCGCCGGAGCCGGTGCTTTCGGAAACCGCGCTGTACCATACCGATTCGTTTGAACTGGAGATGGCGGCGGATGGCGCCGAGATCCGCTATACCACGGACGGCTCCAAGCCCACGGCACGTTCAAAACTGTATACCGGCCCGATCACGATCTCTCAAAACACCGTGATTCGCGCTGCGTCGTTCCGGCAGGACCGGCTGCCGTCCGACATTGCGACCTGTACCTACTTGTTTGAACAGGCGCATACGCTGCCGGTGGTCTGCGTGAACGGCGATCCGGATCTGATCGCGCAGGTGTTTGCCGCTACCGAGCGAACGAATAAGGTCGAGCGCGAGGCGTTCATTCAATGGTATGAGACCGATGGCAGCCTCGGCGCGGAGTTTCCGTGCGGCATCAAGGCAAAGGGCGCGGGTACGCTCCCGTTCAAGCAGAAATCGCTCGCCATTCATCTGCGCGCCGGCTACGGGCGTTCGGAGGTCACCTACCCGTTCTTCCCGGACAGCGATCTGACGACGTTTGTTTCGCTCGTGCTGCGCAACAGCGGGCAGGATATTGGCGATCACTCGTTCGATGCGCGCGTGCGCGACGCCTTTGCCTCCCGCGCGGTGGCGGGCATGAACATCGATTATGCGCTCACCCGGCCGGTCATCATGTATCTGAACGGGCGCTATTACGGCATCTATGATTTCGGAGAGGATCAGAACAAGGATTATCTGGTGAATCACTATGGCGTGGATGGCGATGCGGTGGACATCATTCAGCGGAATACGCGCGTTTTGCAGGGCACAAACGCGGATATCAAGCGCGTGTTCGCCTATGCCATGGACAAGAATCTTGCCGACGACGAACTGTTCGCCAAATTTGCGGAATGGATTGACGTGGACTATTTTACGGACTATTTCATTGCGCAGACGTACTTTTACAACAGCGATATGTTCAATCAGAAATACTGGCGATCGCAGGATTACACCGTGAAGTGGCGTCCGATCTTCTATGATCTCGATTTTTGCTTCAACGCGTCGAGCAGCCCGAGCCGCAACATCATGTCCGCCTATTTTTCCAAGACCGGCGTGCCGTCCAACGACGGTTCCCTGACGCATATGAACATCTATGTGGGATTGGAAAAGAACGCAAAATGGCGGCAGATGTGCGCCGAACGGTATGTGCAGCTCATTTGCACGCAGTTCGAGCCGGAGCGGCTGCTCGGCATTTTGAACGATCTGGTGGAGCAGATGCGGCCGGAGATGGCGCGGCATATCGCCCACTGGGGACACCCCAAGAGCATGAGCGCGTGGGAGGATGCGCTCGACACGCTGCGCTCGGCCATCAAAAAGCGCCCGCAGTATGCGCTCGAAGACGTGCAGCAGTATTTCCGAATTTCCGATACGCAGATGAACGAATGGATTCAAAAATACAGCGCATAATGGAACAGAGGAAATGGGAACGATGAAAAGAGCATTTTTGATTATATTGCTGCTGGCGTTCGGCCTGACCGTCCTAGCCTGCGCACCCAAACCGGTCGGACCGGAACCGACGGCAACCCCTGCGGTTACGGCGGAACCCACGCCGACGCCGACGCCCACGCCGACGCCGGAACCGACCCCGTATGACATGACCGGCAACGGCGTTGTCGATGCGGTGGACGAGACGGCGCTGCAGCTCCATCTGGATGGAAAGCTGCCGGCTCCGGAGACGCTGCCGGAGCTGCTCGCGAACAGTCTGCTCGGCGAGGCCTGTTTTGAAAAGTTCTGCTATACTGGTGAGGAGCGCGGCGAGGGCTTCTACCGAAATGCACTCGTGTCCATGACGCTTGAAACGATTGCGGATGAGACGATCCGCTACCATGTGGCGGATATCTATGTGCGCGATCTGTCGTGCTTTCGCGCCGCGATCGCAGACGATGCATTTGGCCGCTGGGCGGAGGAGCCGGTTGTGGACATGGCGGCCCGCACGGAAGCGGTCGTCGCCGTTTCGGGCGATTATTACAGCGCCCGTCCCACGGGACTGATGGCGCGAAACGGTGTGTGGTATCGCGAAACCATCGACCGCACGCGGGAGGTCTGCGTGCTGTATCTGGATGGAACGATGGAGACCTATTCTCCAAAGCAGATCGATCTGGAGACGATCAAGGCACGCGGCGTGTGGCAGGTTTGGGGGTTTGGCCCGGGCCTGCTCGACGCGGAGGGACAGCCGAAAACGACGTTTTTGAGCAAGGTGCGGCCCGCCAACCCGCGCAGCGCCATCGGTTACTACGAGCCGGGGCACTACTGCCTCGTGGTCGTGGAGGGTCGCGGTGTAAACGGCTCCCAGGGGATGAGCCTACAGGATCTCTCCCAGCTGTTCCATTCGCTCGGCTGCCGCGCCGCATATAACCTTGACGGGGGCGCAACCGCGATCATGGCCGATGCGGCGGGGGCGATCAGCGAGCAGAGCAAGAGCCGCGGGTGCAGCGATATCGTCTATCTCGGCGCACTGCCCACTGCGCTTCCGCTGCCCGGTCTGGAACCGGAAGCCTCGGCACAGCCCGAGCAAACACAGCCGGAGCAAACCATTGAACCACCTGCCAAAACGGAGCAGCCGGCGGATTCTTCCGGCACGCCGGCGCCCGAGGACTCGCCCGAACCATCGGCCACGCCGGCGAGCTGATATGCAAGCAAAACGCACAAAGGAACGGACATCCGTTCCTTTTTCTTTTTCAGGAACGGCCGTCACGCGGTTCGTCCGGCGCACAGAGCGCCCGCCGGTATGGGGATGACACCGGAGCGGACCGTGCGCGCGAACGGCGGGCCAGGGACGGAGCGGGCGGGCGCGCTGCCGCCTTTCAGAAAAACCAAAATGGGATTTCTCCGTCTGCAGCGGGATGCTTGTGCATATACTTCTCGAGAAGAGGAGGGATGCGCCGGATGCATGCGACGGATCGAAATCATCTGTTGCTCTCGGGTATGGTGGACGCGGCCCCGCTGTACAGTCATACGCTGCAGGGGGAGACTTTTTATCGCGTGCCGCTGCGGGTGGAACGGTTGTCCGGCACGTCGGATCACCTGCCGGTCACCATGCCCGAACGGCTGATACAGGGCGACATCCGCCCCGGTCTGTGGCTCAGCGTGGAGGGACAGCTGCGCAGCTACGACCGGTACGATGAAACCGGAAGGCATCTGCTCATAACGGCGTATGCCCGGCACGCGGAGCCCTGCCTGGCGGCGGCCTCGGAGAACGAGGTGCAGCTCGAGGGTGCGGTGTGCCGGCCGCCGGTCTACCGCTTGACCCCGTTGGGCCGCGAAATCACCGACCTTCTGATCGGCTGCAAGCGGCTCTATGGAAAAACGGACTATCTGCCGGTCATCGCGTGGGGCGGCTGCGCGCGCCGCACCGCCGCGCTGCCGCCGGGTCAGCGCCTTTCCGTTTTCGGGCGATTGCAGAGCCGTACCTATGAAAAGGCGCTCCCGAACGGAGCAACAGAGGAGCGCGTCGCTTACGAGGTGTCCGCCTCCCGCATTGCGCTGCCCGTCTGAACGCACGAAACCGATGCACAGCTTCCGCCGCTGCATGCGGTCCGGTTCATCGGAGGGCAGCGGAAAGGGCTCGCGGAATCCGCCGGAACAAACGGTTTACATAACACACCGATTTTTGGCGCACAATAGCCGCATGATCTATGTGGCGCTGTTCGTCATCGGCGGGGCGATCTATGTGATGCTGGAGCTGTTCTGGCGCGGCAGGAGCCATGTCTCCATGGCCATTGCCGGGGGCGTGTCGCTCGTGCTGCTCTACGGCGTGTTCACCTATATGCCTGCCATGCCCCTGCTGCTCAAATGCGTTCTCGGCGCGTGCGTCATCACGGCGGTGGAGTTCATCACCGGCGCAATCGTCAACGTTCGTATGCGTCTTGCGGTGTGGGACTATTCCATGCTGCCGTACAACCTCTACGGCCAGATCTGCCTGCGGTATTCGCTGCTCTGGCTGCTCCTGTGCGTGCCGGCCTCGGTGCTGGTGGATTTCATTCAGGCGGTATACGGCCGGATTTAGGGCCGTTTCCGCCTTGTTTTCTTATCGTAAAAACACACAACCGTTTATTTACACACTCGCGCTTCCATGCTATACTATTGTTGAAAAAATATGTAAGGCGGTATTACTGTGCGGATTTTGGGGATCGACCCCGGCTACGCGATTCTCGGCTATGGCGTGATCGACACGGCTGGCACAAAAAATACGGTCGTGGATTATGGCGTGATCGAGACGAAGGCGGGCGAACCGTTCCCGGAAAGGCTGGAGAAACTCTATGCGGGCACGCGCCAGCTCATCGGTTTGTACAAACCGGATATGGCGGTGTTCGAGGAGCTGTTCTTCTACCGCAACACCACCACCGCCATTGCCGTGGGCGCGGGGCGCGGCGTCGCGCTTCTGGCGGCCCAGCAGAGCGGCCTGCCGCTGTATGAGTATACGCCCATGCAGATCAAGCTGGCGGTCACCGGAAACGGGCACGCGGACAAGCATGCCGTTCAGCAGATGGTGCGCATGCTGCTGTCGCTGCCGAAGATTCCGAAGCCGGACGATGCGGCCGACGCGCTGGCCTGCGCGCTGTGCCGCGCCTGCACGATCGGCCCGGCGGCGGAGGAATACCGCATCCAATAGCGATACAACGAAACGGAGGGAGAGCCTTGTACGCATATATCAGCGGCACCGTGGATCAGGTGCTCAGTGACCGCGCAATCATCGAGGCGGTCGGTGTGGGGTACGAACTGCTGTGCAGTGGCATGACGCTCAAGCAGCTTGCGCCCGGCAAACCCGCGCGGCTGTATGCGCATCTGCATCTGGCTGAAGGCGTGATGGCGCTCTATGGATTTTTTGACACCGCCGAACGGGAGATGTTCCGGCGGCTGATCGGCATCACGCGCGTCGGCCCGAAGGTGGCGCTGTCGGTGCTGTCGGTGCTCACCCCGCCGGATGTTGCGGCGGCGGTTGTCACGCAGAACGCCGCGGCGTTTGAGCGCGTGCCGGGCATGGGCAAAAAGACGGCGCAGCGCGTGCTGCTCGAGCTCAAGGAAAAGGTGGAAACGACCGAGATGGCGGGAGCGGCCGGCAGCATGGTCGACGAGGCCGGCGTGGATATCCGTGCGGAGGCCGTTGCGGCGCTCGTTTCGCTCGGATATGACGGTCTGTCCGCTTCCCGCGCGGTGACTGCCGCGGGAGCGGCCGACAGCGTGGAACAGCTGATCCGGCTTGCGCTCGGCAAGCTGGCCAAGTAGGGGGGAGGACATGGAAGAAAGGCTCATCAGTTCCTCCATGCGCGAGGAAGAGGCCAAAACGGAATACAGCCTTCGCCCGCATTTTTTGAACGAATACATCGGTCAGGACGCGGTCAAGGAGCATATGCGTATCTACATCGCCGCCGCCAAGAACCGCGGCGAATCGCTCGACCATGCGCTGCTCTACGGCCCGCCCGGTCTCGGAAAAACGACGCTCGCGGGCATTATTGCCAACGAGATGGGCGTGTCGCTGCGCGTGACTAGCGGCCCTGCCATCTCCCATGCGGGTGATCTGGCGGCGCTTTTAACGAACCTGTCCCCGGGCGATGTGCTGTTTATCGACGAGATCCATCGGCTCAACGCCAACGTGGAGGAGGTGCTCTATCCGGCGATGGAGGACTTTGCGCTCGACATCATCATCGGCAAGGGCCCGTCGGCGCGGAGTATCCGGCTCGATCTGCCGCGCTTCACGCTCATCGGCGCGACCACGCGGATGGGCATGCTGACTTCGCCCCTGCGGGATCGCTTCGGCATCAAGGAGCAGCTTGAGATGTATACGCCGGAATCGCTCATGCAGATCGTCGTGCGCAGCGCGGAGATTTTACAGATCGAGATCGACGGCGAGGGCGCGATTGAGATCGCATCGCGCGCACGCGGGACGCCGCGCATCGCCAACCGACTGCTGCGCCGCGTGCGGGACGTGGCCGAGGTGCGCGGCAGCGGCCGTATCGACCTTGCTGCGGCACAGGACGGGCTGGGTATGCTCGCCATCGACGAGCTGGGGCTCGACGCCGTTGACCGGCGGATGCTGGAAACCATGATCGTCAAGTTTCAGGGCCGTCCGGTCGGACTCGACACCATTGCGGCGGCGACCGGCGAGGACGCCACCACCATCGAGGATGTGTACGAACCGTATCTGCTGCAGCTCGGGTTTATCGCGCGCACGCCGCGCGGCCGCATCGTGATGCCGGCCGGCTATCAGCACATGGGCTTTCAGCCCCCTGCCGCAGAGCAGATGAAATTGGAGGTATAACGCATGCGCAAAAAGGAACTGATGCAGCAGCTCGCTGCGCGCGACGAGCGGATCGTTCAGCTCGAACAGCGGATCAGCACGATGGACGGCCTGATCGACGGGTACCATTCCCGCGAACAGGCGATCGTCAGCGCGCTCACCCATGCGCATGAGACGGCGGCAGCCGTGGTGGCCGATGCGGAGAAGCGCGCCGCCGCCATCACGGAAGAAGCGGAGCGCGAGGCGGCAAGGCGGCTTCAGACGGCCGATCGGCAGGCCGAGGCGCAGCTCGAAAAGGCGCGCCGCGAGAGCGCGCAGCTGCTTTCGCAGGCTGAGGCGACGGTGGCGGAGTATGAAACGGTCATTGAGGCCTACAACGCAGAGCTCGACCGCGCGGCCGCAGAGGCGAGCGCCAATGCCGAGCGGTTTGCGGCGTTCAGCCGGAACCGGCGGATTCAGCCGTCCGGTCTCGGCGCCGAAACGGAGGGACTGCATGAACTGCCGTATGCCGAACCGGTGGATCTGCCGGATGCGGGCGACAGCCCGGCACAGCTCATGCAGAACATTTACCGCATCCAGAACCGCGTACCGCCGGAGCCGAACGATCTGGAGCCGCTGTTCGGGCCGTCGGCACTTGTACAGGAGCCGGCCGGCCAAAGCGCGGAGCCGGCCGCGGAAGCGGAGGAGGAGCGCGTTCCGACGCTCAACGATCTGCTGCCGCAGGAGAGGACGAATGCGCAGGCGCCGTCGTTGGACGACCTGCTGGAAGAAATTATCAGAGCGGGAGAACAAAAATAATGGCGAAGAACAACAAGAACGAAGGATTTGTCACACAGATTGCATCGCGGCAGGAGAACTTCCCCCAATGGTATACCGACGTGGTGCTCAAGACCGATATGATGGACTATTCCGAGGTGCGCGGCTGCATGGTCATCAAACCGTACGGCTACCGCGTCTGGGAGCTCATCCAGCAGGATCTGGACGGGAAGTTTAAGGCGACCGGCCACCAGAACGCCTATTTCCCGATGTTCATCCCGGAGAGCCTGCTCAAGAAGGAGGCCGAGCATGTGGAGGGCTTTGCGCCCGAGGTGGCTTGGGTTACCCATGGCGGCGACGAGCTGCTCACGGAGCGCCTCTGCGTGCGCCCGACCAGCGAGACGATCATCTGCTCGATGTACAGCAAATGGATTCAGTCGTATCGCGACCTGCCGCTGCTGCTGAACCAGTGGTGCAACGTTGTTCGCTGGGAGAAAAATACGCGCCCGTTCCTGCGCACGAGCGAATTCCTCTGGCAGGAGGGGCACACCGCGCACGCCACGTTTGAGGAGGCACAGGCGGAGACCATCCAGCAGCTGCACACCTATCGCGATTTCATGGAGAACACGCTCGCCATCCCGGTCATCTGCGGCCGCAAGAGCGAGAACGAGAAGTTTGCCGGCGCGTATGCGACCTATACGCTCGAGGCCATGATGCAGGACGGCAAGGCGCTGCAGATGGGCACCAGCCACAACCTGTCCGATCATTTTGCCAAGGCGTATGAGATCAACTATCTGTCCAAGGAAGGCAGGCTCGAACCGTGCTACACGACCTCATGGGGCGTGTCCACCCGCATGATCGGCGGTATGATCATGGTGCACGGCGACGACCGCGGCCTCGTCATGCCGCCGCGCGTGGCCCCCATTCAGGCCGTGATCCTGCCCATCGCCATGCACAAGCCCGGCGTACTGGAAAAGGCGGACGAGCTGTACAAAGCGCTCACCGCTCAGGGCATTCGCGCCAAGGTGGACGACCGCGACCAGAGCGCTGGCTGGAAGTTCAACGAATGGGAGATGAAGGGCGTGCCCGTGCGCATCGAGGTCGGCCCGCGTGACATCGAGAACGGTCAGGTGATGGCGGTGCGCCGCGATTCGCTCGAAAAGCAGGCGCTGCCAATGGAGAACCTTGCCGATTCCATCAAGACGCTGCTTGACAGCGTACACGAGGGCATGTTCCAAAAGGCGCTCGCGTTCCGCGAAGCCAAGACGGTCGACGCCGATACGTTTGAAGCGCTCAGCGAGGGCGTGCAGACCGGCTTTGTTCGCGCCAATTGGTGCGGCTGCAGCGAGTGCGAGGAGGAGATCAAGGCCAAGACCGGCGCGACGACGCGCTGCATGCCGTTTGACGGCGCGGACGCCCCGGAGGGTGCGGTGTGCGTGCATTGCGGCAAGCCCGCCAAGACGCGCATCTATTTTGCGAAGGCCTATTGATTGCGGTTTCGCCAAGGGGCCTGTTGATTGCGACCCGCATGCCGCAGCATGCATGGGTTTTGCGAAGGCCTGTTGATTGCAGCGCTCATGCTGCGGGAAAACTCATTATACAGGAACGGAGGCATTCCATGAGAGCGGAAGCAAAGCGGTGGCTCATCCCGGCGGCGCTCCTTGCGTTGACCGTTCTGATTACGGCTCTGGTACGCGTGGCGGTGCCGCTGAGCGTGACCGTCGGCGGGCGCGATGCGGGCGTCTATGTCACACTGGGCGACAGCTGCATCTTTCTTGCCGTGCTGCTGTGCGGCGCGCCTTGGGGCACGCTGATCGCGGCGCTGGGCATGGCGATTGCCGATCTGATCGTGGGAAGCTACTCGTACATCATCGGCAGCTTTCTCATCAAAGGCGGCACGGCGCTTTTCATCGGCGCAGCAATTCGGCGGCTCGTACCGCAGGGCGGGACCCGCCGCCCCGGCTGGAAAAGCTGTTTCCGGGCGGCGCTGCTGGCCGAGGCCGTGATGGTGGTCGGGTATTTTGTGTATGATCTGACCGTGTTCGGACAGTATCTGGTGGCGGCTTACGAGATCCCGCTCAATCTGTTGCAGGGGCTCGTCTGCGGCGCGGCGGGCGCATGGCTGCTTCGGTATTTCCCGGCAGAACTGCGCGGCCGGTGCGATCCGTCCGGCCGGGCGGCGGCCTTCAGGCAGCAGGGCGCGAGAAGGAGAGTGCGCTAAGATGCGGCTGACGGTACTGGGCTGCTTCGGCCCGTTCCCGGCGGCAGGCAGCGCCTGTTCCGGGTATCTCGTCGAGAGCGGGTACACACGGCTGCTGCTCGACTGCGGCAGCGGCGTGCTGCGCAACCTGTTCAGGGTGTGCCCGCTGTCCGGGCTGAGCGGCGCGGTGATCAGCCATCTGCACATGGATCATGCATCCGACCTCGGCGTACTGCGCTATGCGCTTGAGCAAAGCGGGCAGCGGCTGCCGATTGTTGCACCGGGAACGCCGGCGGACGCAGCGGCGCTGTTCCTTGACCACGAGGCGTTTTTATGGGAGCCGTCCGAACCGGCGCGCGCCTACACGTTCGGCTGTCTGACGGTGCGCCTGTTTTCGGTACGGCATCCGGTGGAGACGTACGCCGTTTCGGTGACGGACGGAATCAGGACGCTGTTCTATACAGGCGATACCGGGTATTTTCCCGCGCTTGCGGACGATGCTGCGGGAGCGGACGTGCTCCTTGCCGACACCTGCTTTTCGGAGGCGGCCGCGGCAAGCAAACCGGGGCTGCACATGTCGGCATCCCAAGCGGCAAGGCTTCTGCGGGAGGCGGGCGCGGGGCGATTGCTGTGCACGCACCGCTTCGGCGGAGGCGAACCGGACAAGCAGCCGGACAGCGGGGTGGCCTTGGCCGAGTTTGTACAAGAGATGACAACCTATGATATCTGAAAAAAGGAGATAGATCACAATGGCAAAAAAGACGATTGAAGACATCAATGTAACCGGTAAAAAGGTTCTCGTGCGCGTGGATTTCAACGTGCCGCTGACCGAGGACGGTCAGGTTTCGGATGATAAGCGCATCGTTGCGGCGCTGCCGACCATCCGCTATCTGCTCGACCACAATGCGAAGGTCATCCTTTGCTCACATCTCGGCCGCCCGAAGGGAAAGCCGGACCCGAAGTTCTCGCTCGCACCGGTCGGCGCGCGCCTGTCCGAGCTGCTGCCGGATACGAAGATCTGGTTTGCGGAGGATACCATCGGCGAGAGCGCAAAGACCGCGATCGATGACATGAAGGATGGCGAGATCGTTCTGCTCGAGAACGTGCGCTTCTATAAGGAAGAGACCGACAACGATCCGGCGTTTGCCAAGGCGCTCGCATCGCTGGCCGATATCTATGTTTCCGACGCGTTCGGCACCGTGCATCGCGCGCATGCATCCACCGCAGGCGTGGCGGCCTATCTGCCGGCCGTCGCGGGCTATTTGATCGGCAAGGAGCTCGGCGTGATGGGTAAGGCGCTCGAAAACCCGGAGCGTCCGTTCGTCGCGATTCTCGGCGGTGCGAAGGTGGCGGACAAGATCGGCGTTATCACCAACCTGTTGAACAAGTGCGACAGCCTCATCATCGGCGGCGGTATGGCCTACACGTTCCTCAAGGCGCAGGGTTATGAGATCGGCGATTCCCTGCTCGACGCGGAGAGCATCGATTTGGCCAAATCGCTCATGCAGCAGGCGAAGGACAAGGGCGTCAATCTGCTCCTCCCGGTTGACAATGTGGTCGCGGATCGCTTTGACGCGGATGCGGATCACAAGGTCGTCAAGTCCACCGATATTCCGGCGGGCTGGCAGGGCATGGACATCGGGCCGGAGACGGTCAAGCTGTTTGCGAAGACCATCGAAGCCGCAAAGACGGTCATCTGGAACGGGCCGATGGGCGTGTTCGAGTTTCCGGCATTCGCCGAGGGTACCAAGCAGGTCGCGGCTGCCTGCGCCGAATGCGAGGGTACGACGATCATCGGCGGCGGCGATTCGGCATCGGCCGTCAAGAAGCTTGGCTTTGCCGGCAAGATGACGCACATCTCCACCGGCGGCGGCGCATCGCTTGAGTTCCTCGAGGGCAAGGTGCTGCCCGGCGTGGCCGTGCTGAATGACAAATAAGCGATCAATAAACGAAAGATTGAGGATAGGATTATGAGAAAACCGATCATTGCGGGCAACTGGAAGATGAACATGATGCCTGCGGACGCCGAGGCGCTCGTTTCGGCGCTCATTCCGTTGGTAAAGGACGCCAAGTGTGATGTGGTCGTGTGCCCGCCGTATGTGGATCTCTCTGTGGTCAGCAGGCTCGTGAAGGGAACGAACATTCATCTGGGCGCACAGAACATCCACTGGGCGGCCAAGGGCGCTTTCACCGGCGAGGTGAGCGCGGATATGCTCAAGGCCTTCGGCGTGGAGTACGCCATCATCGGCCACAGCGAGCGCCGACAGTATTTTGGCGAGACCGACGAGGGCGTGAACGCGCGCGCAAAGGCGGCCTTGGCCGCCGGCATCACGCCGATCATCTGCGTGGGTGAGACGCTTGAGCAGCGCGAGAGCGGCGTGACCGCGGCGTTCGTTTCCGGCCAGGCCAAGGCGGCGCTCGCCGGCATGAGCGAGGAGGACGTGAAATC
This sequence comes from Clostridiales bacterium, assembly GCA_019416935.1. GTDB lineage: Bacteria > Bacillota > Clostridia > Christensenellales > CAG-138 > Aphodomorpha. The sequence goes on from DXWI01000007.1 coordinate 97,093, forward strand.
GCTTGTGATCGCATACGAGCCGATTTGGGCCATCGGCACCGGTAAGACCGCGACTGCGGACGACGCCAACGCCACCATCGGCGTGATCCGCCGTGCGGTTGCCGAGGCGTTCGGTCAGGCCGTCGCGGACGAGGTTCGCATCCAGTACGGCGGCAGCATGAACCCGAAGAACGCCTCCGAACTCATGGCCATGCCGGAGATCGACGGCGGTCTGATCGGCGGCGCAAGCCTCAAGGCAGAGGACTTCTCGAAGGTGGTCAACTACTGATGAAACCGATCACTGCTCTGATGATCCTCGATGGCTTCGGCTGCCGCAGGGATCAGGATTATAATGCGATTCTGTCCGACGGCGCGGCGCATATCCGTGCCCTCGGCGAAGCGTATCCGCACACGCAGCTTCAGGCGAGTGGCCTCGACGTCGGGCTGCCCGCCGGACAGATGGGCAACTCCGAGGTGGGCCACCTGAACATCGGTGCCGGCCGCATCGTGTATCAGGAGCTCACCCGCATCACCAAGTCCATCGAGGATGGCGATTTCTTTGAAAACCCCGCGCTGCTCAGTGCGATGGAGAACTGCCGTTCGAAGGGCAGCGCGCTGCACCTGATGGGCCTCTGCTCGGACGGCGGCGTGCACAGCCATCTGAAGCACCTGTATGCGCTGGTCGAAATGGCCCGGCGGCATGGGCTCGAGAAGGTCTTTCTCCATTGCTTTATGGACGGGCGCGACGTGCCCCCGTCGAGCGGCAAGGGTTATATCGAGCAGGTGGAGGATGCGCTGAGGCGCATCGGCTGCGGCAGGATTGCGACCGTGATGGGCCGCTATTACGCGATGGACCGTGACAACCGGTTTGAGCGCGTGCAGCTCGCTTATGCCGCCATGACCTATGGGGAGGGCGTGACCGCATCGAGCGCCGCCGAAGCCATGCAGCAAAGCTATGACGAGGGCGTGGTCGATGAGTTCGTCAAGCCGACGGTCATTCTGCGGGATGGCAAGCCGACCGCCACCATCGGCAGGGACGACTCGGTCATCTTCTTCAACTTCCGTCCGGATCGTGCAAGGGAGATCAGCCGCGCATATATTTTCGAGGATTTTGATGGGTTTGAGCGCAAAAACGGTTTCTTCCCGCTGTGCTATGTCTCCATGACGCAGTATGATAAGACGTTTGGCGACAGGCTGCAGGTTGCGTTCAAGCCGGAATCGCTGAGGAACACGCTGGGCGAGTACCTGGCTGGTTGCCAAAAAACGCAGCTTCGCATTGCGGAAACCGAGAAGTATGCCCATGTGACGTTCTTCTTCAATGGCGGTGTGGAAGCGCCCAATGAGGGCGAGGACCGCGCGTTGATTCCTTCTCCGAAGGTAGCCACATACGACCTTAAGCCTGAGATGAGCGCCTATGAGGTGGCCGATGAGGCTGTGCGCCGCATCGAGAGCGGCAAGTACGATGTGATGATCCTGAACTTTGCCAACTGCGACATGGTCGGCCATACCGGCGTGATGGATGCCGCTGTTGCCGCGGTTCATGCGGTGGATGCCTGCGTGGACCGCGTGGTGCGGGCGATTCTCGCAACGGGCGGCCGCTGCATCATTACGGCCGATCACGGAAACGCCGAACTCATGTGGGACACGGCGGCCAATGCGCCGTTCACCGCGCACACGACCAACCCGGTGCCGTGCATTCTGGTGGATGACAGCCGCAGGAGCGTGAAGCTTCGCGAGGACGGCCGCCTGAGCGATCTTGCGCCGACGCTGCTGGAGCTTCTCGACCTGCCTGTGCCGGCGGAGATGACCGGAAAGAGCCTGATCGAACGCTGAGCCGAGCAAACGGAAACGGGCATTTTTTCAGGAAAAGGCCCGTTGTTCTTGATTTTCGCGGTGACGCATGATATAATGCGCATTGCAGTCATTGTTGGAGGGAAAACACATGGAAGTCGTTTCGACCGTTATCACCATTGCACTGTTGGTGGTTGCCATTCTCCTGATCGCCGTTGTTCTCATGCAGAAGACCAAGTCTGCCGGCATGGGTTCGGCGTTCGGCGGCGACACACAGTCGTTTACCGCGCGTGGAAAAGCGGCAAGCCGAGAGGCAAAGCTCCAGAAGGCCACGGTCATTCTGGCCATCGTGCTCGGCGTACTCGCCATTGCTTTGGCCATCATTGGTTAAATGGAATGAACGTGCAGCGTTCCGTGACGGCGTCATGGAACGCTGTTTTTGTTTTTCGGGCAGACTACAAACAGAACAATCGGAAAGGTTTTTGATGGAATGAAAGAAAAACAGCCGCAGAAAAAGCGCGGCTTGATGAGCGGAAAAATGCAGACGACGGCGCGGGGCTTCGGCTTTTTCGTGCCGGATGACGGAGGAGAGGACTGGTTTGTGCCGGCTGAGGCCATGCACGGCGCCATGCACGGCGACCGGGTGCTTGCGCGAAAAACCGGCAATGCGCGCGGAGACATCGAGGGCGAGATTGCCGGGATTGCCGAGCGCGCGTGGGCGCAGATCGTCGGCGTGATGGACGGCGGCTGCGTGATCCCGGATGAAAAGCGCATTCCCTATGTGCTCGTACCGGTCAAGGGCGGCAGACGGGCCAAGGAGGGCGATCGCGTCGTTGCGGCCATCGAGCAGTATCCCGACGGTCGTCGGCCCATGCTCGGCCGCATCGTTGAGGTGCTGGGCAGGCGCGGTGACGCGGGCGTGGATGTGCTGGCCGTTGTCAGGCGGTTTGGCATTCGGGATACGTTTCCCAAAGCGGTGCTCGATCGCGCGGCGGCGCTGCCGGGCGCGGTTTCGGAGTCGGAATGCTCCGGCCGTCTCGACCTGCGCGGCCTGTGCGCCGTCACCATCGACGGCGCGCACAGCAAGGATTTTGACGACGCCGTTTCCCTCGAACGGCTGGAGAACGGACAACTGCGCCTCGGCGTACATATTGCCGATGTAAACGCGTATGTGCGCGCAGGCAGCGTGATCGACCGCGAGGCGAGGCTGCGCGGCACGAGCGTATATTTTGCCGATCGTGTGATCCCCATGCTGCCGGAAGCACTCTCAAACGGTATCTGCTCGCTGAACGAGGGGGTGGATCGGCTCGCGCTTTCCTGCCTGATGGACGTGGACGAAGCCGGCGCTGTGACCGGCTACCGCATTGCGGAGTCCGTTATCCGGTCGCGCCACCGGCTCGTGTATGAGGATATCACCGCGCTGCTTGAGGGCGACGCGGATGAGCGGGAGCGCTATCGGGACATCGTGCCGATGCTGCTCGATCTCGAACGGCTGCAAAAGCGTCTGTTTGCCCGCCGCCATGCGCGCGGGAGCATCGACTTTGACATCGCGGAGAGCGAGATCGATATCGACGACGAGGGAAAGGCCGTCGGCCTGGCGCCGGCAGAGCGGGGCATCGCCAATCGCATCATTGAGGAGTGCATGCTGCTGGCCAACGAAACCGTTGCCGCGCACCTGCGCAGCCGCGGTCTGCCGTGCCTGTACCGCGTACACGAGGTGCCGGACGCCGATCGGATGCGCAAGCTCAATGCTTTTTTGCAGACGCTTGGCTATGGCTTCCGCATCGGTGAGAGCATCCGGCCGACCGTATTGCAGCGGGTGGTCGAGCAGGCGGCCGGTTCGCCCGAGGAGGGCATTGTATCCCGGCTCATGCTGCGCTCGATGCAGCGCGCCCGCTATTCGGAGCGGCCGCTTGGTCATTTCGGACTGGCGCTGGAGAACTATTGCCACTTTACGTCGCCGATCCGCCGCTATCCCGACCTGATCGTGCACCGCATCCTGAAGTGGCAGCTCCATGGACAGCTCAACGGCAAGCGAATCGAGGCGCTGAACTCGTCGCTGCCCACGCTTGGAAACCAGTCCAGCGTAGCGGAGCGCGCTGCAATGGAGGCAGAGCGCGCGGTGGAAGACCTCAAGCGCTGCGAGTATATGCAGCAGCGGCTCGGCGAAACGTTCGACGGCGTGATCTCAGGCGTTACGGCAAACGGCATCTATGTGGAGCTGACGAACACGGCGGAGGGCTTTGTCCGCCTGAGCACGCTCACGGACGACTGGTACCGGCCGGAGATGCATCGCTACCGGATCGTCGGAGAGCGCACGGGGCGCGTGCTGCGGCTGGGCGATCGCGTACAGGTGCAGGTGGTTCGCGTGGATATGGATACGGCGATGATTGACTTGCTGCTCAAACCCGACTATAATAGTAGAAGAATATATAATCCCGAGCGAAAGGCGGAGCGACGGCATGGCGGTAAAGCGCGGCGTAAAGGTGCTGGCCCAAAACAAAAAGGCAAGGCATGATTACTTCATTGAGGATACGCTCGAATGTGGTATCGCTTTGCAGGGCACGGAGGTCAAGTCCATCCGCGGCGGCCAGCTCAACCTGAAGGACAGCTACGCGCAGGTCAAAAACGGCGAGCTGCTGCTCATCGGTATGCATGTGAGTCCGTATGCACAGGGAAATATTTTCAATCACGACCCGTTTCGCACGCGCAAGCTACTTGCGCACAAGCGGGAGATTTTGCGCCTCGGCAGGGAGCAGCAGACGGAGGGCATGAGTCTCGTTCCGCTATCTCTCTATTTTCGCGACGGCAAGGTCAAGGTGGAGCTTGCCGTGGCAAAAGGCAAAAAACTTTATGACAAGCGCCATTCCATCGCGGAGCGCGACGCCGGTAGAGAGATGGATCGCCGTATGAAGGAGGAACACCGTTGAAAAAGCTACCATTTGACAAGGCGCAGATCGAACGCATCTGCGAGGAATATCCCACGCCGTTCCATCTGTACGATGAGCGCGGCATTCGCGATAACGTACGCCGGCTGCAAAAGGCGTTTGCATGGAATCCGGGATTTCGGGAATATTTTGCCGTCAAGGCGCTTCCCAACCCCGTTATCATGCAGATTCTCCGCGATGAGGGCTGCGGGATGGACTGTTCTTCACTGACGGAGCTTATGCTCTCGCGCGCAGTGGGGATTACAGGGCACGACATCATGTTCTCCAGCAATGATACGCCGGCGGCCGAATTCGAGCTTGCGAGCGAAATGGGCGTTATCATCAATCTGGACGACATCACGCATATCGATTTTTTGCAGGCGCATGGCGGCATTCCCAAGACGATCTGCTGCCGGTTCAATCCGGGCGGCGAGTTCATGCTCGGCAACACGATCATGGGAAATCCCGGAGACGCCAAATACGGCTTTACGCGCGATCAGCTGGTCGAGGGCTTCAAGAGGCTGCGCGCTCTGGGCGCGGAGCGGTTTGGTCTGCATGCGTTTCTTGCGTCGAATACCACCGACGCGAATTATTATCCGGCGCTTGCAAAGCGGTTGTTCCGTCTGGCGGTGGAATTGCGGGATGAAACGGGCGCGGATGTGCGCTTTGTCAACCTTTCCGGCGGCGTCGGCATTCCGTACCGACCGTATGAGAAGGAGGCGGACATGGAGTATATTGGCCGCGAGGTACACCGCGTATACGAGGAAATCGTGCGTCCGGCCGGCATGGACATCTCCATTTTTACGGAGCTGGGCCGCTATGTGACCGGCCCGTATGGCTGTCTGGTTACGCACGCCATCCATGAAAAGAATACCTATAAGCATTATATCGGTCTGGATGCTTGCGCATGCAACCTGATGCGTCCGGCCATGTATGGCGCATATCATCATATCACGGTGATGGGCAAGGAGAACGATCCGTGTACGCAGCTCTATGATGTGACCGGCTCGCTGTGCGAAAACAACGATAAGTTCGCTGTTGACCGGCATTTGCCGCACATCGATCTGGGTGACATACTGGTGATTCATGACACCGGTGCGCACGGCTTTTCCATGGGCTACAACTACAACGGAAAGCTGCGCAGCGCTGAGGTGCTGCTGCAGAGCGATGGCGGCACGCGCCTGATCCGCCGTGCCGAAACGCCGCAGGATTATTTTGCCACGCTGGACTTCTTGCATCTGTTCTGAAGAACGGGTATAATAAGAGCAGGGTATCCTCTTCGGATACCGATCCTGGGGGCGAACATGGTTTCGACGGGGATCGTGGAAGCCGGATAAGCGAGCCGAAGCCCCGTGCTTCGTTAAAAACGGGACAGTTAAAAATTAACTGACAACTACAACACCAATCTCGTCGCTGCGTAAATCGCGGTGACCGTTCGGCCGCGAAAACCTACCGTTGCGGTACCGGGCGTCATTTAGGGTAGGGAACGAACCCGCCTAAGCTTTGCGGCGGGCCGGATTTATGAAGCTACCGGAACGCGGATCCTGCCGCTGGGAGCCGCGGGAAGGGAATTTTAGAACAACGGCTACGCTCGTAGAAGGTCGGGTGGACAGGTTTTCGGACGGGAGTTCGACTCTCCCCGCCTCCACCAAATAAGGTAGTAGATTTTGATAGAAAGTCTACTACCTTTTTTCTTTGCCAAAATGCCTTGATTTCAAGGGATTTTGTGACTTTGCCCCATAAAGCAACCCGTCCTGAAGTCATTTCCGGGACGGGTTTTTCTTGTTTTCGGCGGTCGCAGTGGGCTGCCGTAAAAGTATAGGTTTGCTTTGTGGGGTATTCGTTTGCTTTTTGAGTAAAGGTTTGCTTTATGGGGTTATCGTTTGCTTTATCCGTTTTTTGCGACAGAAAACATAATGACCAAAAGAGTGAGAAGCATAAGACGGCCTTGAATTTAGTCCAATATTGTGCTATAATTAGTCTAAATTCAGTTTGGGAGGAGAGCTATGGCTGGCGAAATAATATACTTAGATACATATATATTGCAGCAAGATATGCGTATTAGATTGCCTAAAGCAATCTTGTCTATACACCCAAATCGGGAATGCTGTCCCGTGTAAGCTTGCTGAAGTAGTAGCAAAGGCTGTTGTTTCATATTTGGAGAGTGAAGAATAATAGCAATAATAACAGGAGGCTCAATCATCTGCTGATTAAAGCCTCCTGCTACTTTTTATTCATGCAGTTTTCGCCAGAGTATAGAACCGGATGTGTTAAATCGTTTTTTGGATGTTGTAAATAAGCAAAAATCGCTTGTGCCAATGCTCGCTTGTTTACTAACGTACGCGGTCGATGAGAATAGTATTGATAATTTCGTGTATGAAAAGATTAAAAGGTTGGATCAGCAAACCTCATTTGGTCTGTTGAGATCAATAGCACATTATCCTATTGCAGTTTATCAATTAATGGAGATCAACTCTTTGGCCAATTACAATAAACGGGGATGTACAGAAGCGTTTTGTCAGTTGTTATATTTGTTTTGTATGAATGATTGTTTTACAACAAATGATTTGTTAAAGCTCTTGGAAGAAACGGTGACACCCCTGTTTGTGATTAAGGACTCCTACCATGCAATGAAGACAGAGATAAGAGAACAGAAAAAAATCAAAATTTTGGAAAATTATATTGAGGCAAGAAATTCTTAAGGTGGATCTGCAAATGATAGAATTTAGGATGTCTAAATACGATCCAAAGTATCGAAAAAATGGTATATATAGTGAAGATGAATGGACCTCTATTTCCGATATTGGCGGTGTATTCAATGGCAAAGTATTCACGCAATCAGAGTATTTGAAGATCGATGGAAGATATATTGCGTGTATTGCAGAAATCATTAGAGCGAATATAGTTGCTAATTGCTTGATTGATTCTTTGGAGATATACGAGGATGGCGTACAATGATGTTTGCAAAAGTGCATAGGAAATAGACAAGCCACTAGGG
>DXWI01000008.1 GCA_019416935.1 Clostridiales bacterium
TCGTCAAAGAGCCGATCGACAAGAGCACCGGGTATTGGAAGTACTTCGGGCGTTGCAATCTGCTGAGCAAGTGAGGGTGCGCGGATGAGCGAATCAATTATTGTGGCACTCATAACCGGCGGACTCGCCCTGCTCGGCACCTACTTCTCCAACAAAAAGGCATCGGCGCTCATGGCCTACCGCCTTGAACAGCTTGAAAAAAAAGTGGAGAAGCACAACAACATCGTGGAGCGCACCTACCGTTTGGAAGGTTGCGTTGACGAAATACAAAAACATATGGAGGGGAATTGACATGGAACAGAATCGTTTTAAGTCTTGGGCGCTGTGGACGGCAATCGCTGCACTGGTGGTGTTCTGCGTCAAGGAATTCGCAGGAATCGACATTGGGCCGACTGTGGATGGCCTGCTCGACGTGCTGCTGCCGGTGCTCGTCGGCTTCGGCATCGTGAACAACCCGACCGACAAGCTGAAACTTTAATGAAAAAATTGAAAAGTTGACAATCGAAGGTGCAAAAGTTGAAACAAGAAAAGCGGGGCCGTGTTGCCCCGCTTTTCTTTTGTTCTTTTTTTTCATCTCGCATGTATGTAATAGTGTATGTAATAGCGACATTTTTTATCAAATTTTACCATTCCAAAGATCAATTTGTATTGACATTATGTTCGTAAAAAGCAAAGAAAAAACGCCCTATTTTAGGCGTTTTTTCGTTTCTTGGCGGAGAAGGAGGGATTCGAACCCTCGCGCCAGTCACCCCAGCCTACTCCCTTAGCAGGGGAGCCCCTTACAGCCACTTGGGTACTTCTCCGCATATGCAATTTGAATTTTGATGCTGGCGGAGAGAGTGGGATTCGAACCCACGGTGCTTCTCAGCATCACTGGTTTTCAAGACCAGCTCCTTAAACCGCTCGGACATCTCTCCTTGAATGCACCTTTTGCAGTATAGCAAAAACTACTAACGCTGTCAATAGATTTGCGCCGCTCCCGTTGGAATGCAAAAGCGATACCGGTGCGGCCTTGCTGTCGATACGATAAAAAGCACAGCGGCATGGCCGTCACCGACGGCCGTTACTGTGCGGACGGACGTGGTTTTCTTGCGCCGGCCGCCGCCCCTTGCCATCCGCTAGGCCGACCGGTTTGGCGGGCATGCCGCCGGATTTCTCCTAACGGCATGCCATTTGCAAATCCACTTACGCCTTACTCCGCGGCGTCCAAGCCCAGCCGCCGCTTCATCGTCTTTTCTACGGCGTTGAGAATGTTCTCATAGCCGGTGCAGCGGCACAGATGGCCGGACAGGAGCTTGCGAAGCTCCTCTCGCGTGTACAGCTTGCCGCTCTCCAGAATCTCGACTGCGGTCATGATGAATCCCGGCGTGCAGAAGCCGCACTGGATCGCCGTTTCGTCGACAAACGCCTGTTGGATATCGGACAGTTCGCCGTTCGGACCGAGCAGGCTCTCCAGCGTGCGGATTTCCTTTCCGTCGGCCCAAATGGCCAGATAGATGCAGGAGTTGAAGCACTCGCCGTCGATGAGCACATTGCAGGCACCGCACTCCCCCACCTCGCAGCCCTTCTTCACGGAGGTGAGGCGATAGTCGTTGCGGAGCATATCGGTCAGCGACGCGCGCACATCGACCATCGTTTCGGTTTTCTTTCCGTTGATGGTGCATCGCACCAGCTTATATTGTGTTTCGTGCATCAGATCGTCCCTCCCGAAAGCCGAATGGATTCCGTCAGTGCGCGCTTTGCGAGCTCCTCCGCCAGTTGCAGGCGGAATTCGCGGCTGGCGCGCCAGCTCGTGCGCGGATTGACATCATCGAGCGCGGCTTTGCCAAACGCGGCGATGGTTTCCGCACAGACAGCCCGACCCCGAACCGCCGCCTCCGCCGAGGGCGCGCGCATGGGTACCGGCCCAGCCACGCCATAGGCGATGCGGGCGTCCAGAATGGTTTTCCCGTCCGGGGACAGCTTCGCGTTGACCGAACAGCCGGTGGTCGCAATATCCATCGCATTGCGCATGGCATATTTGATGTAATGCCCCTGATAGCCGGTATAGCTGTCGCGGCGGATCAGAATGGCCGTTTGCAGCTCGCCGGGCTTCAGATCGACCACGCCCGCCTTGATGTAGAACTCCCGTACGGGCACGATGCGCACGCCGTCCGGCCCGGTGATCTCGATCTGAGCGTCCCATGCAAACAGCGTAGAGGCGGAGTCCGCGCTGGTCACGCCGTTGCAGGTGTTGCCGCCGATGGTGCCAATGTTGCGGATCTGCGGGCCGCCGACCATATCGACCGCTTCGCCCAAAACACGGATATGCCGCTGGATGATCGGGTCCTTCGTAATGTGTGAAAAGCTCGTAAGCGAGCCGATGCGGATGGTACCATCCGTATCGAGCCGCACGCCGCGCAGCTCGTCGAGCCCGTAAATGCTCACCAGCTCGCTGCCGGCGAGTTTGCCCTCCCGCATCTGCACGAGCACATCGCTGCCGCCGGCGATGATTCTCGCCTGCGGGTGCGCCAGCAGCAGCCCGATCGCATCCGGTACGGACTTCGCTTCATACAACGCCTTGATATCGTACATAATCCTTTGCCCTCCTCAGAGAAGTCCTTCTTCGCGGAACCGGCTGAACAGCACATGGGGCGTCAGCGGCGCGGTGTTGACCGCGACGCCCGTCGCCTGCAGCACCGCGTTTCGGATTGCCGGCGCGCCGGGGCAAGCGGGCGGCTCGCCGAGCGCCTTGGTGCCGTACGCGCTGGTCGGCTCCGCGTTCTCCACAAACTGCGCCTCGATATGCGGATGATCCATCGTCGTGGACAGTTTGTAATCGAGCAGGTTGTTGTTGAGCGGCCGGCCGGTTTTCTGGTCGAACAGTAGCTGTTCGGACAGGCCGTAGCCGATGGCCATGCTCATGCCGCCGTGCACCTGCGCCTCGGCCAGCGCCGGATTGATGAGTCGGCCGCAATCATGCACATTGATGATGTTCAGCAGCTTCACCCTGCAAAGCGGGATATCTACCTCCACCTCGGCGAACGAGCAGCCGAACGAATAGGCGTTGGACTTGACCTGATAGGTGCTCTCCGCCGTGATGTGCTCGCTGTTCGTCAGGCTGTAGAGCACCTCGGTGGCCAATTCTCCGAGCGTCATCAGTTCCCGGCCGTCGGTCGTGCGGACAATCTTTCCGTCGATCACGTCGAGATCGAACGCCGGCATGCGCGTGAGTTCCTGCGCGTGCCTGAGAATGCGCTCCCGCAACAGCAATGCGGTCTGTCGAATGGCAAAGCCGCCCACATACGTCTGGCGGGACGCATACGCGCCCGTGCCGAACGGCGTGATATCGGTATCCTGCGTCGAAATGACATGAACGTTTTCAAATGGTATGCCGATCGTTTCCGCCGCCATCTGCGCAAACGCCGTGTCCGCGCCCTGCCCGATCTCCGTATCGCCCATCTGGAGCTGCACCGAGCCGTCCTGATTCAGCACGATGCGGCACGCGGCCGTCTCGAGGCTGATGGGCCAGACCGCCGTATTGTACCAGAAGATCGCCATGCCCACGCCGCGGCGCACCGGTCCGGTCTGGTTCTGATACGCCCGCAGCTTCCGGTCGTAGTCGATATAGGCCCTGCCCTTCTCAATGCACTGGTTCAGGCTGTCGAAGTAGTTCTCGTTTTTGCTGAAACCGTCGGTATAACCGACCGGCATCATGTTCTTTTTGCGCAATTCGAGCGAATCCATGCCCAGCCGCCGTGCGATATCCTCCACATGCGACTCAAGCGCAAACATTGCCTGGGGAATGCCGTAGCCGCGCATGGCGCCGGCTGCCGGCGTGTTGGTAAAGACCGTATAGGCATCCGCCTTGCACGCCGCGCTCCGGTACAACTGGCCGAACGCGGTCGCGCCCTTGGCCACGATGCCGTGCCCATGGGAAGCGTAGGCGCCCTGCTTGGAGAATGCCTCGAGCCTGCGCGCCACGAACGTGCCGTCCGGACGGACATAGGTTGTGATATGGGAGCGAATCGCATGGCGCACGCGGTTGGAGACGAACGTTTCCTCGCGCGACACATCGAGCTTGACGAGTCTGCCGCCAACCTGTGTGCAGAGGAACGCGCACAGCGGCTCATACAGCGCGTCCTGCTTGTTGCCGAAGCCGCCGCCGATATACGGCTTTACAATGCGCACCCTGCCCCACGGGATTCCCAGCGCCTGCCCGACGACGCGGCGGACGATATGCGGGATCTGTGTGGACGAGGTAACCGTGATGCGGCCTCCCTCCATCTCGGCAAAGCAGATATGGTTTTCAATGTGGCAGTGCTGGACGGTCGGCGTATCGTACCATCCCTCCACCTTGATGAGCCCATCCTCGCGGATGGCCTCTTCATAGCTGCCGTTCTCATAGCCGGTATGGGCAAGAATATTGTTCGGATAGGCCTCGTGCAGCTGCGGCGCGCCGTCCTGCATGGCCTCAACCTGATCGAGTACGAACGGATACGCTTCATACTCTACCTTGATCGCGCGAACCGCCTGCGCTGCAGCAATCTCGTTCTCCGCGATAACAGCGGCCACATCGTCCCCGTAAAAGCGCACGCGTTCGGTCAGGAGTTTGCGGTCCGCAACATCCTGATGGTGCGGGTCGGTGGACCACGGGTGTCCGGCGGTCGGGAACCGAATGTCCGGCACGTCAAAGCAGGTGACGATCTTCACCACGCCCTCGATCGCTTCGGCCTCGGCTGTATCGATGCTGCGCACAACGCCGTTGGCGATTGTGGCATGCAGGATCTTGGCGACCAGCGCGTTTTTACCGCAAAGATCGTCCGTATACTTGGCGCGTCCCGTTACCTTGTCGAATGCATCGACGCGGATGACGCTTTTTCCAACGCTCATGGGTTGCCTCCTGTCTGTATCAGTCTTCCGGTTTTTGAAGGAATCGCATATTTGTCACGTCGAACACGCCCATATCCGTCAGGCGCACATCCGGAATGACCGGCAGCGCAAGAAACGACAGTGTGATGAACGGGTCCGAGGTGTTGTTGACGCCCAGCAGCGCCGCCGCCTGCAGCAGCTCCTGCTGCCGCTTTAGAATCTCCTCGAGCGGCGCGTCCGACATCAGACCCGCCACGGGAAGCGCGAGCTTGGCGAGCACGGCGCCGTTGCTGACGACCACATACCCGCCGCCGCATTCCTCCAGCGTATCGATGGCGATGAGCATATCGGCGTCGTTATCACCCGCAACGATCAGGTTGTGCGAATCGTGGCCGACGGTGGTGGCCATGGCGCCCGACTGGATTGGCAGTCCGCTGAGAATGCCGAGGCCGACGCGGCCGCTGGCATGGTGCCGTTCGAGCACGGCCAGCTTGACAAGGCCGTTGCCGGCTACGAACCGGCCATGGCGCACGGGCACCTCCTCCATGGTCAACCGTGTCAACAGCTCTCCATCCACCGGATGGATGACCGGCATCGGTCCCTCCACCGGCAGGCTGAGCACGTTGGCCTTGCGCGGCGCGAGATGGACGCTGTTATAGATCTTCGGATCGGGCTTGATCGGCAGATCTGCCTCGGGATGGAAGATCTGTCCGTCCGTGACCACGAGAAGCGGATGAAAATCGGTCAGATTGTCGAACAGCACCATATCCGCCCGGTAGCCCGGAGCAATCGCGCCATAGCCGTAAAGCCCATAGGTCTCGGCGGCATTGATCGTCGCCATCTGCACGGCCTGCACCGGATCGATGCCGTTTGCCACGGCGCGGCGCAGGATATAGTTGATATGACCCTCGTCGCGAATGTTCTCCAGATGCTTGTCGTCCGTGCAAAACTGCATATGCCTGAGCGGCAGGCCGGCATCGGCAATCCGGCGGAAGATGGTCTCGATCCCGCGGCAGGCCGAGCCAAGGCGCAGATGGATGCGCATGCCGCTGCGGTACTTCTCCAGCACCTCTTCAAACCCGGAGCACTCGTGATCCGTGCGCGGGCCGGCCACGCAGTAGGCGTTGAGCGCATCGCCGGAAAGCATCGGCGCGTGCCCGTCGATCGGCCGTTTTTGAAACAGTTGAAGCTTGTCGAGCATCTCGCCCTCGCCCGCCACGGTCGCCGCATAATCCATGACCTCGCCGAGACCCAATACGCGCGGATGATTCAAAAACTGCTCCATATCCTTGGCCGTGATCTTTGCGCCGCTTGTTTCAAACGCGGTGCAGGGCACGCAGGACGGGAGCATCATGAAAACGGAGAGCGGAAGCCATTCGGTCTGTTCGAGCATGTACTGGATGCCGTCGGTTCCGCAGACATTGGCAATCTCATGCGGATCGGCAATGATCGTGGTGGTTCCCTGTTGCAGAATCAGGTTGGCAAATCGGGAGGGATGCGCCATGGACGACTCGATGTGCACATGGCTGTCGATCAGTCCGGGGCAGAGAAACGCCCCCTTTGCATCATACTCCTCGCGGCCGGAATAGGAGCCGATGCCGAGGATAATGCCGTCGCGCACGGCGACGTCGCCGTGCATGATCTCTTCGGTAAACACGTTGACGATGTTTGCATTTTTGATCACAAAAGCAGCATTGCGACTTGCAGCATTGCGGATCGACGAGCGCAGTCTGGATTTTTCCAAAATACAATCACCCACCTTTTTCGTATTATAGCATAACGTTGACGGTATGAAAACCGTTTTTTATTCTGCGGGCTTCCATAACGAAGATTTTCCTGTGCCTTGCGCCGGCTCGGAATGTGTGCTATGCTGATTACATAAAAATCTATTGATATGCACCCTGTGAAAAAGCAACCTGTCTGGAGGAATTCTATGCGGCTGTTGATCCAAAATGGAACGATTGTCTCGGATGGCGTCTCCTATCGTGCCGATCTGCTTGCGGAAAACGGATTGATCCGCGCGATTGCCCCGCATATCGAGGCCCGTGCGGAGCGCCGGATCGACGCGTCCGGCTGCCTGCTGCTGCCGGGGTTTATCGATACGCACACGCACCTCGATCTGCCGCTCGGTTCCATCACCACTGCGGATGACTTCGATTCCGGCACGCACGCCGCCATACTCGGCGGCACGACGACGGTGCTCGACTTTGCCACACAGGATCGCGGCATGACCATGCAGCAGGCGCTCGACCTCTGGCACCGCAAGGCGGTGGGCAGCCATTGCAACTACGGGTTTCACATGGCCGTCTCCGAGTGGGACGAGGCGCGCGCCGCAGAGGTTGACAGCATGGTGCGGCAGGGCGTTACCTCGTTTAAGATGTATATGGTTTACGACGCTATGATGCTCGATGACGGCGCGATCTGCGATGCGCTCACATGCATGGCCGCGCGCGGCTGCCTTGTCGGTGTTCACTGCGAGAACGCATTCCTCATCCGGGAGCGGATTCGCAAGCTTCGTGCCGCCGGCCGGCTGGACGCCGCAGCCCATCCGCTTTCGCGCCCCAACGCAATCGAGGCGGAGGCGGTTGCGCGCCTCATGCGCATCGCGCAGCTCGCACAATCGCCCGTGTGGGTGGTGCATCTGTCCACGGCCGAGGGGCTCGACGAGGTGCGCCGCGCGCGCGAACGGGGTCAGCGCGTGCTCGCGGAAACCTGTCCGCAGTATCTTGTGCTGGACGAAAGCTGCTATGCCGCGCCCGACGCGGCGAAATACATCCTGTCCCCGCCGTTGCGAAAGCATGCGGATCAGGAGGCGCTCCTGTCGGCCATGGGCGCCGGGGAGATCGATGTGATCGGAACAGACCACTGCTCGTTCACCATGGCGCAGAAGGCGGCCGGCGCGGATGATTTTACAAAGGTGCCGAACGGCGGCGCAGGCATTCAAAACCGCGCCGAGCTGCTCTACACCTGCGCGGTGCTGCCGGGGCGCATTACCGTCTGCCAAATGGCGGATCTGCTGTCCTCCAATGCGGCGAAGGCCTTCGGAATGTACCCGAAGAAGGGTGCGCTGCGCGTTGGCAGCGACGCCGATATTGCCGTCTTTGACCCATCGCGCGCGCGGACGATCTCCTGGCGCACGAATGCACACCGCTGCGACAACTCGCCCTATGAGGGCATGCATGTGGCCGGCTCCGTGCGCGACGTTGTGCTTGGCGGCGAGCCCGTCGTCGAGGACGGCCGTCTGGTCCGGCGCGGGCGCGGGCGCTTCGTTTTTCGCCGGCCCTGCTTTACGCCCATCGCCTGACGCTATTTTGAAGAGAGGAGCGTTCGTTTCACGGACTCTATCCGATATGACCGACATCGCCTGTATTCTGCTGGCGGCGGGCACCGGCTCGCGCTTTGGCGGCGACAAGCTGCTCTATCCCCTGAACGGCAAGCCGATGGCGGCGCACGCCATCGAGCTGCACGCCTCGCTGCCCTACGCCTGCCGCATCCTCGTCACACAGCGGCGCCATACCGTCATCGCGTCGCTCGCGGAATCGAATGGGTTTCTCATCGGCTACAACGAGGCGCCCGAGCGCGGCATTGCCTCGAGCATCCGGATTGCGATGGAGCTGCTTGCCTTGCAGCCCTGTCCGCCGGACGGCATGCTCTTCGGCGTGTGCGATCAGCCGTATCTGCGAGCGGAAACGGTGCTGCGGCTCATCGCCCGTTTTTGTGCGGAGCCGGCGCGCATTGTCGCCCCCATGGCAAACGGGCGGCGCGGCAATCCCGTCATCTTCCCCGCGCGGTTTGCTGCCGAGTTGGCCGCGCTCACCGGCGATACCGGCGGTTCTAGGGTCATTCGCGCCCATCCGGAGGCGCTGCTCTGCGTGCCGTGCAACGCGGCGGAGCTTACCGATCTGGACGTCCCGCCGCAATCGCCATAATTCTGCGCTTGCCCCAAACGTCCGAATGTGATATGGTAATTATATGACACGCATATAAGCCTGCGGTATGGAGCGGGCGTTTCTACGGGGTCGCCTTCGGCTCTGCTATGGGTGTTCAAGCGTTGTACGGCATGACCGGCCGTCCCGCGTTTGAGCGCTTTTTCTTTTCGGAAAGGAGACTTGCAATGCAAACCATTCTCAAGGGTCATATCATCGGCGCGCCGTCGCTCGGCGAGCTCTCCATCACGGAGAACGGCTATCTCGTTTTGGAGGACGGCGTACTGCAGGGGGTCTTTCAGCAATTGCCGGAATCGCTCCGGGAGGCGGATGTCACCGACTTTGGCGACCGGCTCATCCTGCAATCGTTTTCCGATATGCATCTGCACGGCGCGCAGTACCCGATGTTGGGGCTCGGCATGGATCTGCCGCTGCTCAACTGGCTCGACAGCTATGCCTTCCCGGTCGAGGCGCGCTTTTCCGACGCCTCGTTTGCGCGGCGCATCTACCGGCGGCTTGCAAATGCGCTGATAGAGAACGGCACCACGCGCGTTTGCATGTTCGCCTCGCTGCATACGGACGCTGCGCTGATTCTCATGGAGGAACTCGAGCAGGCCGGCGTGACCGGCTATGTGGGCAAGGTCAATATGGACCGGAACGGCGGCGCCGCGCTGCAGGAAACGACGGAGGAATCCAAGCGCGAAACGCTGCGCTTTCTGGACGGCTGCCGCGGTTTCCGGCATGTTCGCCCGATTTTGACGCCGCGCTTTACGCCCTCCTGCACCGACGAGCTGATGGCATGGCTCGGCGCGCTGTCCAATGCGCGCGATCTGCCCGTGCAATCCCATCTGTCCGAAAACGATGCAGAAATGGCGCTCGTCGGCACGCTCCACCCGGATTGCGGCCAGTACTGGGAAACCTATGCAAAGTACGGCTTGTTTCATGAGCGGACGGTCATGGCGCACTGCGTGCACAGCGATGCGAACGAGCGCGCCGCGCTGCGGCGTCACGGCGTGCTGGCGGTGCATTGTCCCGATTCCAATATCAACATCTGCAGCGGCTTTGCGCCGGTGCGGCAGATGCTGAAGGAGGGCGTGCAGGTTGCGCTCGGCAGCGACATTGCGGGCGGTGCGCTGCTGCCCATGAATCGGGTCGTCACTGCGGCCATCCGCGCTTCCAAGGCGCGCAGCATCCTCTCCGGTGCGAAGGAATCCTTCCTTACCGTCGCGGAGGGATACTATCTGGGCACCACGGCGGGCGCGCGGTTTTTCGGCGCGGGCGCCGGTTTCCGCGTGGGCGACCCGCTGCACGCGATCGTGGTCGATGAGAACCCCTTTCCGGAACCGGTTCGTCCGCTTTCCCTCAGAGAGCGGTTTGAGCGTGCGATGTACCTCATGCAGCCGGAAAACATCGTGGCCTGCTACAGCGAGGGACGGCGCGTGAAATCATGAAGCGGCGATGCTTAGCCGGATACCGGTTTGCGGCGGCATCCGGCTAAGCAGGATGTCCAAGGGGCGCGCGACCATCGCCGGTCGCGCAAGCCGCGGCAGCTCCCGCTGCTTTGCATGTGCGAACCGACGGAACGCTTTCCATGCATCGATTTGGACAGGCCGGCACATCCTAACCCGCGTTAGGATGTGTTTTGATATGCGGCTTTCCACGCTCTTACTGATCTGCCTGTTCCTGTTCGCCTGCACGCGGCTGACCGCAAAGACGGCATGGCGGCTGCGCATACAGGACGGCCATATCGCTGCGCTTTCGCTCGCGCTTTTAGCGCTCGGCACCTTTCCCCTCTCCCTTTCGGAATCGGTGACGGTCAATCCCGCTTCGGTCGCGCTGCTGCTCTATGCGCTCTGCCTCTGCCGCGGCGTGCCGGATATTCTGGAAGCGCTGCTTACCGGCCTGCTCGCCGGCCTGCTCGGCTGGTGTCTGTGCAGCTTGATCCATTTTTACGAAATGGGCGTACTGCTCGCACTGCCGGCGGCGATTCTGCCCGCGCTGCTCCAAAGCAGGAAGCGAACGGCGCTGCTCGCAGCCGCTTGTGCGCCGCTGTTCTATGGCCTTTTCCGCATGCTCGAGGATTGGTACCTGTTCGACTGGCGCGTGCTCGAATTCGGCGGCGGCATCCAGCTTGACGCTGAGATTGCGGCTTTGTTTTTGCTCGCCCTGCTCTGGTATCTGCCGCTCGGGCGCAGACGCGGCGCGCGGCGCATTCCGCATCCGGCCGGCTGACGCGCATGCGGCACGGATCGTCCAATCTCAAATTTTCAAAAATTTGGGCTTGCATTTTTTCCGTACTCGTGTATAATAGTTTTTGCGAGTGAGGGGTTATAGCTCAGCTGGTTAGAGCGCTACGTTGACATCGTAGAGGTCATTGGTTCGATCCCAATTAATCCCACCAGAACATAATATCCTGCGTTGTTCGTTACGTCTTCGGTTATAAACCCACAGATGAACGACGGGAGCATTCGTTGGAAAGATGAGATCAGGCCCGCTACGGGTGGGAAGATCGAAGCACCCACCATGCACCCACCTGCCGAGAGGCGGGTATTATAACAAGGACGGACGGCAATTCGGGATTCTTTATGTGTAAATGTGTTGCGGAATTGTGTAATGGTAGCACCTACGACTCTGACTCGTATTGTCTAGGTTCGAATCCTAGTTCCGCAGCCAAATCGGAGCAAAGTTTGCTTTGCTCCTTTTTTGTACAAAGAACATCCGCCAGCTTCCTTGCTCATCCTAAGGCTCATTTCCTTCTGCTATCCCCTTGTTAACGCGGGCATAATGTCTACGCTTTTGGGGTATAGTCGTCGGCAGACAGGCGTTCCGGCGGGGTATTGCTTCTCATGTCTGTGGAGCGCATTCTAAGCCGTGCTGCCGTCCGCTTGGTTTGGCAGTTCAACGGCCGCCATAAGGCGCCCGGCGCGCGTGTCGGAAATCCGGCATGCGCGCCTATCTTGCCCTTTAGCACTCGAATCCGTGATCGATATAGTGTGCGATGAATCTGGCCCGGCAGGTGCGCCGGTTGCAGATTGAAGTGGGCGAACCGGAAACGTCCAAATCCTCCGGAAGGACGAACTTGATGGCGCGCACCGTGACGTCCTGACAGGTTTCCCTTGTATGCGCCGGTACGGTCATGGCTTTCAAGCCGCGCCGATGCTCGACGCCCGCCGGATCGACTTCGGAGAGAACCACAGCAAGGGCGACCCGCTTACGGGGGCAAACGTCCCGCAGCGTGACATCCAGCAGCACGATCCGTCCAAGTGACTCCATGCCGATTTCGCCGGCTTCGAATTCCACCGTGTCCTCACAGCCGTCGATCGTCACCTCCACCGGTTCCGGACACTGTTCCGGATACACGGCCACGCCGCATTCCACCTCGATCTCCGGAGATGGAAATGCCACGGCATTGCCCTCCCTGTCGCTGTATGTGATGGCGTCGTTGACCTCGGTCGTTCCGGCGCATGGGCCGATGTGCTGCACGGTCAATTCAAGCGTTGCCGCCTCGCTCTTGTGGATGCCCAGCTCGGGGATTTTCCACTGCGCTGCGGTTGCGTCGAGCTGGCTCGCAGTGCCCTTCGTTGGATTGCCCACGGAGATGATCTTGAAACAGGGGGCCACCCTGTCGTGGATCACGATCTGTGTCGCGCCCGGTTTTGTGATGTTTGCCGCAAGGTCTGAGAAGAGGTGTTCCAGTTCCTCATCGTCCGGCGTGATGGCCACATAGGCGGAATCGGGGTCGGACGCCCAATCATTGAGGGCCGGTTCGTCAATGCCGCCGTTTCCGGACAGCCCGATACAATAGATCACGATGCCCTGCGCTTTGGCGGCTGCGGCGATGGGGCCCGCATTGCCACCAGCAGTTGTTTTGCCATCCGTGAACATGACCATGACCCTGGCGTTGGCGGAGGCCGGATCAAACAGCTGCACCGCCTTTGTAAAGGCGTCCGCGTGGTTGGTCAGCCCGCCGGCAGAGAGCGTATGGACGGCCTGCTTCAGCGTAGAAACGGTGGCCGTGAGCGGCGTGTCCTTCGTAGCCGCATCCGCAAAGCTCACGATTCCGATGCGGCTGCCATGTCCGAGTTGTCCGTTTAACGCACCGTCGGTCGCCTCGTCCAGAATATCGATGAAGGTTTCCGCGCCTTTTTTCAGATTGGCGAGCGGGCTGCCCGCCATGCTTTTGGAGCGATCGAGAATCAGCACGATGTCGGTTGGGTTCGTCACGATATTCGGCTCCGCGGTGAGGGACAATTTTATTTTGAAAGAACCGCCGCATGCGATGCTCGATGCGCTCAGTTCTTTGTTTGAGTTGGAAATACCCATGTTGTCCATTCCTTTCTGAACCTCTCATATGGGTTGGAGGCTCTGTTATCATCATATGTCCTGTCATGCGGTTGTGTCACCGGCCGCCATTTGGGCGGCTTGATGCCAACGATCAGCGGCAGAAAAATGATGTTCATTTCTGCGAATCTTGTGTGATTACAGGGTTCCCAATCTTTTATCAATCCTGTATACTGAATTTGTAAAGAATAGACGGTAAAGAAGAAAAAGAGGTTGAAATGAATATTTTCGACGTACTCTCCCTTGCGGGAGGCCTCGCCCTGTTTCTGCTGGGCATGAACCTGATGGGCAGCGCGCTCGAGAAAAAAGCGGGCGGTCGCCTCAAAACCATTCTGGAAAACCTGACGAACAATCCCATCAAGGGGCTGCTGCTCGGCCTGCTGGTCACTGCTGTGATCCAGTCCTCCTCGGCGACCACGGTTATGGTCGTTGGCTTTGTCAGCGCGGGCGTTATGACGCTGCACCAGTCGATCTATATCATCATGGGCGCCAATATCGGCACGACCGTGACGGCGTGGATTCTCAGCCTCGCAGGCATCGAGGGGACGAGCCTGTTTGTACAGCTGCTCAAGCCCTCCTCGTTTACGCCGGTTCTGGCGCTGATCGGCATCGTGCTGTATCTGTTCTGCAAGAGCGCGTCCAAAAAGAATACCGGCATGATCTTCCTCGGCTTTGCGGTTTTGATGACGGGCATGAGCGGCATGTCCGACGCCGTCAGCGGCCTCAAGGATGTGCCGGAATTTCAGAATATTCTCCTGCTGTTCTCCAACCCGATTCTGGGCGTGCTCGCGGGCGCCTTGCTGACGGCGATCATCCAGTCCTCCTCCGCTTCGGTCGGTATTCTGCAAGCGCTCTCCTCCACCGGCGCAGTCACATACGGCGTTTCCATTCCCATCATCATGGGTCAGAACATCGGCACCTGCGTCACGGCGCTGCTGGCCTCCGCCGGTGCAACGCGCGAAGCGCGGCGCGCGGCGATGGTGCATCTGTATTTTAACATCATCGGCTCCGTCGTACTGCTCGTGCTGTTCTATGGTGCGAACGCCATCTTTCGCTTCGCGTTCATCTCATTCCCAACATCCGAATTGGGCATCGCCGTCATCCACACAGCCTTCAATCTGCTCTGCACGCTCATCCTGCTGCCGTTTGGACGCGGGCTTGAAAAGCTCGCCTGCCTGACGGTGCACGAAACCGCAACGGAAGAGGAGATTCAAATGCTGAACGAGCGGCTGCTCACCGTTCCGGCCGTTGCCGTCGAGCGCTGCCGCATCGCGGTCGACGCCATGGCGGACCACGCCATCGATGCGCTGAAATTCTCCGTGGCGGCCCTTCGGGAATATGACGCCGCCGGCGCGGAGCGGGTCCGCGAAAAGGAGGCGCTCGTCGACCGGTTTGAGGATCGGATCGGCGCGTTCCTCGTGCAGCTCTGCAAGGAAAACCTCTCCGATGACGACAGTCTGGCCTGCAACAAATACCTCCGCATGATCGGCGAGTTTGAGCGCATCTCGGATCATGCGGTCAACCTGATCGAGTCCGCCGAAGAAATTCGGGAAAAGCGCATCGTCTTCTCCGACGCCGCGCAGCAGGAGCTTCAAACGCTCTCCGCCGCCATATCGGAGATCCTCTCCATCACGCTTCAGGCGCTTCACGAGGAGAACGGCGCGCTCGCCATGCGGATCGAGCCGCTCGAGCAGGTCATCGACGCCCTCCGAGATACCATCAAGCGCAACCACACCATCCGCCTGCAAAACAGCGAGTGTACGATCACGCACGGGTTCGTGCTCTCGGATATTCTAACCAATCTGGAGCGCGTATCCGACCACTGCTCCAACATCGCCGTATGCATTCAGGAGATGTCGATGCACCGCACGCTCGGGGCGCATGGCTATATCGATCAGGTTCAGAAGAACCGTCCGGAATACCAGCGCTGGTTCGAGGAATACCGAAGGACATATTCACTGGAATAACGAATCGGGCAAGCCGCCGGTGAAGCGCGTGCGATTCTTCGCTTTGACCGCTTACAGCGGCTGCGGTTTCTCCCTCGCTGCCATCTGCCGCGTCCCCGATTGGGCGGCGGCATCGGGTATGACTCGGTTGGTGCGCGGCGGCATGATGAAGATGTTTCAACACCCCTTTGGGTGCGTTTCCGGAGGATAACACCATGTACTTGGCGGATCTGCACATTCACTCGCACTATTCTCGCGCCACAAGCCAGACCTGTGATGCGCCGCATCTGGACCTTTGGGCGCGCAACAAGGGTCTTGGCCTGATCGGCACGGGCGATTTTACCCATCCGGCATGGCGGCAGTCGCTGCGCGAGTCGCTCGTGCCGGCCGAAGAGGGGCTCTATACCCTCCGGGACGATCTGCGCTTGCCGGCGGACGCCTGCGGCGCTACGGAACCGGCCCGCTTCGTTGTCAGCGGTGAAATCAGCTCGATCTATAAGAGAAACGGCAAAACGCGCAAGGTGCACAATGTGATCCTGCTGCCAAGTCTCGACGCTGCGGATGCGCTTGCGCGCAGGCTGGAGCTGATCGGGAACATCCATTCGGATGGGCGTCCCATTCTCGGACTGGACAGCCGCGATCTGCTGGAGATCACGCTGGAGGCCTGCCCGGAGGCCATCTTCATTCCGGCGCATATCTGGACGCCGCACTTCTCCCTCTTTGGCGCGTTTTCCGGATTCGATACCATCGAAGAATGCTTTGCGGATCTGACGGGCGAGATTCATGCGCTGGAAACCGGCCTTTCCTCCGACCCGCCGATGAACTGGCGCATCAGCGCGCTCGACCGTTTCACCCTCGTCTCCAATTCCGACGCGCACTCGCCGTCAAAGCTCGGTCGCGAGGCCAACCGCATCGACGGACCGCTCGGCTATCGTGCGCTCAAGCGCACCATTGAAACTGGCGAGGGCTTTTGCGGTACGCTGGAATTCTTTCCGGAGGAGGGAAAATATCACCTGGACGGGCACCGCAGCTGCGGCGTGCGGCTGAACCCGGAGGAGGCCGAACAGCTCGGCGGGCGCTGCCCCGTTTGCGGCAAGCGGCTGACCATCGGCGTGCAGCACCGCGCGTGGGCGCTCTCCGACCGGCCGGAAAACTACCGGTCGATCCATGCAAAGCCCTTTGAAAGCCTCGTGCCGCTCGCCGAAATCATCGCCGCCTCCACCGGCGTATCCGCGGCAAGCAAGTCCGTGCAGCAGCAGTATCTCAGACTGCTCGCCGAGCTGGGGCCGGAATTTTCGATCCTGCGGGAACTGCCGCCGGAGGACGTCGAGCGGGTGGCCGGGCCCTGCGTGGCCGAGGGTATCCGCCGTCTCCGGCGGGGACAGGTGCTGCGCGCCGGCGGTTTCGACGGTGAGTACGGCACGATCGAGCTGTTTACCGAAGCGGAGCGCGCTGCGCTCACGGGTCAGCTCGCGCTCTTCGGCGTTGGCGGAAGGCGGAAGAAGCAGGCGCGCGCCGCGCTGCCCGTGCGGGGGGCGGTGCAATCTGCCCCGCTCCCGCCGCAGACGCAGCAGGGAGCTTCCGGCGTCAATGCCGCGCAGCAGCAGGCCATCACCGCGCCGGACGCCGCCATTCAGGTCATCGCCGGGCCGGGAACGGGAAAAACCCATACGTTGGTCCAGCGCATTCAGCATCTGATCGGCTGCGGCGCAGCCCCCGCTTCCATTACGGCGGTAACGTTCACCAATCAGGCCGCAGCCGAGATGCGGGAGCGGCTTTCCGCACTGCTCGGGCCCGAAACGGCGGGACTGCTCACCATCGGCACCTTCCACGCCATCTGTCTGCGTCTGCTCGATCCAAAGCCGCTGTTCGGCGAGGACGAAGCGCGCGCGCTGCTCGGCGAGCTCATACAGGATGGCAATGTACGGGACGTACAGCGCGCCATCTCCCGCGTTAAGAGCGGCGTCTGCTGCGAGGCGGCCGGCGTATCGCCCGCGCTCTTGACGGCCTATCAGGCGGCGCTGTCCGAGCGCAATGCGCGCGATCTCGACGACCTGCTGCTCGACGCCCTTTCGGTCGACGCCGGCTTTCTCCATCTGCTCGTGGATGAATTTCAGGACATCAATGCCGTTCAGCGAAAGCTTGTACAAAAGTGGAGCGCGACCGGACTGGCCGGCGGCGGCAGCCTGTTCGTGATCGGGGATGCGGATCAGTCCATCTACGGCTTCCGCGGAGCAAGCGCGCGCTGCTTCGACGAATGGAAGCAGGCGGTTCCGTCGCTCGTTACGATCCGGCTTGAGCAGAACTATCGCAGCACGCCGGAGGTGATCGCCGCCGCGATGAGCATCATCGGTCATAACGGCGGCGAACCGCGCCGGTTGACGCCCATGCGCCCGTCCGGCGACCGCGTCCGGCTCGTACAAGCGCCCGATCCCCAGCGAGAGGGCATCTGGATTGCAAAGGAGATCGCGCGGCTGACCGGCGGCATGGACATGCTCGAAGCGAAGGACGACGAGCGGCCGCTCCGTCCGTTCTCCGACATCGCGGTGCTCTGCCGCACCAGAAAGCAGCTATTGAAGATCGAGGAGTGTCTGCGGCATGACAGCATTCCCTGCATCGTTTCCGGCCGCGACGACGCGCTTGCCGACGATTCCGTCCGGCGTGCCATACGGTTGTTTCGGTCGCTCCTCGCCGATGCACCCTGCCCGGAAGCGCCATGCGCCGATGCGGCGCTGTTCCGGCCGCTAATTTCATCCGAACCGCCTCGCCTGCTGTTTGAGCGCTATGCCGCGCTGCACGGGCGGAGTGATGCGCTGGAGCGGGTGATGGCCATGGCCGTGTTTCACAGCAGCATGGCGGATTTTCTCCGTATGCTCACGCTCGGGGAGGAAGCCGACCTGCGCCGCGCCGACGGACAGGCATATGCCTCCGGCGCGGTTCGCCTGATGACGCTGCACGGCAGCAAGGGCCTTGAGTTCCCGGTCGTTTTCCTTGCAGGGCTGACGGAGGGGCAGCTGCCGCTTACGCGCGCCGACCATTCGGCGGATGTGGAGGAGGAGCGCCGGCTCCTGTTCGTCGGCAGCACACGCGCGCGGGATACACTCATCCTGACCAGCGGCGGCAGGCCCTCCCCGTTCCTTTCGGAACTGCCGGCGTCCGTCCGCACCGAGCGCGTCTGCGAGCTGCCCGAAAGCCGCCAGTTAAAGCTGTTTTGACCCCGCGTACAACGTGCATTTTCATCAAAATCCCCCCTGCCGGATCTGTTCCGGCAGGGGGATTTTCAAAGCGCGATCCTTTCTTGTCCGCCACACTCCGATGCGGCGGCTTTGCCGATCAGACAGCGGGCTTGAGCCGAAGCACCTGTGAAAACGCGCCGAGCTTGCCCTCACTGAACCGGTGCGAGACGACCAGCAGGGTTTTGTTCCGGATGGACAGGAGCAGATCCTCGATCCGGCCCGCCGTCTCATCGTCCAGATTTGCGAGCGGTTCATCGAGAATCAGCACCTCCGTATCGCGCAGCAGCGCACGGGCGAGGCAAATGCGTTTCTTTTCGCCGCCGGAGAGGTTCGCGCCACTCTCCGCAATCATGCCGTCGAGCGCTTCGGTACTGGCAAACCGCTCGAGCGCCAGCGCGCGCAACAGCAGCACCAGCCTGTCGTCGGCTATATCCCGATACATAGTCAGATTATTGCGCAGCGTATCATGGAACAGCACGGCTTCCTGCCGGACGACGGTGATGCGGTCATAGGGATTCCCAGCCCGGTCGACCGGCGTTCCGTCGATCAGGATGCTGCCGTCCTGCACATCATAATACCGCAACAGCAGATTGACCGCCGTGGTTTTCCCACAGCCGCTCGGGCCCTTGAGCAGATACCGCTTTCCCTTCTCCATGGTCAGATTGAAGTTCCGCAAAACGGGCGTTCTGCCATCATAGGAGAATGAGACGCTGCAAAACCGGATATCCCGCTCGAACGCTGCGCTGCTCGCGCATGGTCCGGCGGGCATGGCCGCGCATGTCTCCGGCTGCAAAAAGCGCTCCATCGCTTCGCACGCGGGCCGGACCGCCGTCAACTGCCGGATGATCTCCGCAAGCGAGATCAGCGGATAGGACAGCTGATCGATCATCCCGATGGCGACAAAGAAATCGCCCGCGGAAAAATCGCCGGTCAGGACAAGCCATGCCGATACGGCCAGCACTACAAAATACGACAGATACGAGATCAGCGTCGTCAGCAGCTGCGCCAGCGCACCAAGTCGGGTATCTGTCAGCAGCTTTTCCATGGCCGCGTCGTTCACCGGTTCAAACCGCTCCATGATTTTGCGCTCGATGGAGAAGTTTTTGATGATCTCAAATCCCGCGAGATTGTCGTTCAGCCGTGCGATGCTCTCCTCCACCGCCTTGAGATAGTCCGTCTGCGCGCGCTGCAGCCGGCTTTCGATCAGCCTTGGGATATACAGCGGCGTTGTCAGCAGGACGATCGTGATGACCGCAATCCCGGGATTGAGCAGAAACAGCGCTGCGCTCACAAGGACGCACTTGAACAGAATCTCCCAAAACAAGGGCAGCATGGAGAAGCGCCGCGCCTTGATCGCGTCCGCTTCGCTGGTGTATTTTGCGATATACTCCCCCTGCGGACGGGCTTTGTAAGCAGCGTAATCGCTTTGGAGAATGCGCCAGAATATATCCCGCTTCAGTTCCTTTGTGCAGCCGGTCACAAACCGTGTGCCGCACCGCCGGTAGCAATAATAGAACAGGATTTCACCGAGGATTCCCGCGATCAGCAGTAGCGCGTACCGAACCGCTCCCTGCGCGTCTGCCGCGACCGCGCTGTCGAGAACATCGCCCTTAAAGAACTGTAAAACGACCGCAAAGGCCGTGCTGATGAGTATACAAACCAACGCCCCCGCAAAACTTGCGCGGTTTTTTCTCTGATATGCTTTCATGTGAACCTCCTATGCTCTGATGCGATAGAAGGATTGAAATGGATTTCCCTTCTATCGTGTTAGAAGGAAGCTCTGCGTTTCACCATGGATATTCCCTCAAATTCGGTCTTATGGATTGCCGCTGCGCCGGTTCAACCCGCGCAGCCGATGCGGCAGCGATTTGTCCTGCCGCTACTGATTTATAATACCATACTGATTCTCGTTTTGCAATGAACGGACAAAACGCCGCTTTGTCCCTCGTGCAGACGTGCGGGAATTGGCGGCGGGAGGCGGGGCCGAAGCAGGCAGAACGGGAGGCGCATTTTTGTCCGATTCCGTGCAAAACCGGGGAACCGCTTCCTTCCAAGCAAGCAAACCGCCATGCCTGCTGTCATTCGCGCATGCGGGCGGATCATCCGTTCTTGTTGACGGGAATGACGCATGGTATAATGGACCAAAAGTTCAATCGATTGACAGGGGGAGAAGCGGAAATGAAAGCGCTCACCATTGCCTTTTTACAGATATTGCCCGGAAGTTCAGGGACGGATGCTCTGGAAAGGGGGATGGCTGCCTGCCGAAAGGCAAAGGAGCTCGGCGCAGACATTGCGTTGTTTCCAGAAATGTGGAGCAACGGCTACCATATTCCAAAGGATATGGAAAAATTGCAGGCCGAAGCCATTCCTGCCGGCGGTACTTTTGTCACGGCATTCGGAATGCTTGCTGCCGAATTGGATATGGCCATTGCAGTCACATTTCTGGAAAGCCATGAACCTCTTCCGAGAAATACGGTTGTTCTGTTTGACCGGCACGGCAAGAGGGTTTTGACCTATGCCAAGGTTCATACCTGCGATTTCGGAGAAGAATGCAGGCTGACGGCAGGCGAAGAGTTCTTCGTTGCGGAACTGGATACGGCGTGCGGCCCGGTGAGAGTTGGCGCAATGATTTGTTATGACAGGGAATTTCCGGAAAGCGCCCGGATTCTGATGCTGAAGGGTGCGGAGATCGTCCTCGTGCCAAACGCCTGTCCCATGGAGATCAACCGGCTTTCACAGTTGCGCGGCAGGGCGTATGAAAATATGTTTGGTATCGCAACCTGCAACTATCCCGACGGGCAGCCGGATTGCAACGGCCATTCAACCGCATTTGACGGCGTTGCGTATTTGCCGGACATGCCGGGATCGAGAGATACCTGTATCTTGGAAACCGGCAGCGAGGAAGGCGTCTATACCGCCGCATTTGATCTGGATATGCTGCGGGAATACCGCAAAGATGAGGTCCACGGCAACGCATACCGGCATCCGCAGAAGTACCATATTTTGGTGGAGGAACAGGTTCTTGAGCCATTTATCCGCGCCGATTATCGAAAATAGCCCCTATTCCGCCCGCCGCTATGCACCGCTTCGGTCTTAACCTGCAAACCGTTGAAAGCGCTTTGGCCAGAAGCGCCCCATCCGAACGTCAGTGCTGTCACGGCTGCCGCCCGATTCCGTGCGAAACCGGAGAGCCTCTTGCAGCCCGTCCCGCCATGCGCCCGGCTATCGGCTTTCTTCCCGGTTACCGGGCTGCAATCGCCAATAGCTTTCGCATGGTATTGGCGGTTCTGATCGTAACCTTGTCATTGATGCTCGAACCGGCGGTTTTTATCCAGTTTGTTTTTGCATAATCCTTTCGGACAAATGACCAAAAGATCGCGTTTTTACAGATGCTTATTCTTTCCATTCCCGGCTTTGGTTCCCCAATTTCCCCGTATATTTCCTCAAATGTGGCCGGCGGAATGATAAAAATGATGCTATCGTAAATATCTTTCCGATCGTTCCCCCACCATTTTGGCGCTTGCCGCAGGATCTCCTCGAGTTCCGCCGGCTCGATGATGGCCACCGGAATGTCAAGACCGAACCGACCCTTTATCATAGCCATGACGGAGGCCATGACCCTCGATTGATCCTGAATTTCCGTTGAGAAAACCACATTTCCACTGTTTAGGCAGGTAATCACGTCGCGGCAGTTCCATTCTTCAAACCCCTTCTTGAGATCCGCCATTGAAATTTTATTCTTGCCGCCGACATTGACGCCCCGCAATAAGGCAATATATTTTGTCATCTCCTGCACGCCCTCTCAAAGCTCTGCGTTACCGTTCGCTGCGCCGTCCGGCCCGCTCGATCACCGCACGGCAGCGTTCTGTGCCGTAGAGCACCGGCACCGGGTAGACCGGATTGGCCTCCGCGAGCGCCCAGCGCACCATTTGCGGTATATCCGCCTCCCGAATACAGTCCAGCGCATCCGGGATTCCCATCCGTGCGTTCAGGTCACGGATGGCGGTGATCAGCGCCGCCGCACGCGCCGCATACTCCTTCAGATCGCAGCCGACGCCGGCAATCGCCGCGAGGCGCGCCAGCTTCTTATGGACGGCCGCGCCGTAATCCTCCAGAACAACCGGCAGCAGAACGGCGTTTGCCATTCCGTGCGGAACGCCGTACAGGCCGCCGATCGTATGCGCAATGGCATGCACATAGCCGACGCCCGCGCGCGTGAACGCAAAGCCGGCAAGATACGCAGCCTCCAGCATGTTGGCGCGCGCCGCAAGATCATCCCCGTTCCGATAGGCATGCAGCAGATTTTGAAAGATCAGCCGCACCGCCTCCTCCGCGCAGTGCAGGGAAGTCTTCGTGTTGTACGTCCAGCACAGATATGCCTCCACCGCATGCGTGAGCGCATCCATGCCCGTCATGGCCGTGACCTCCGGCGGCACGCCGGTGCACAGCGAGGGGTCGAGCACGGCATACCGCGGAATCAGGCAGAGATCCATGATCGCAGCCTTGTGGTGCGTGGTATCATCCGTAATGACCGCGGCAATGGTCGTCTCGGAACCGGTGCCCGCCGTTGTCGGCACGGCGATGAGCGGCGGCGTTTTGCGCCGCACCTTCAAAAGCCCGGTCAAAGCCAGAACACTCTTTTGCGGCCGGGCAAGACGCGCGGCCATCGCCTTGGCTGCATCCATTGGAGAACCGCCGCCCACGGCCACAATTCCATCGCAGCCCTCGGCATAATAGAGCGATACCAGCGCTTCGACGACCGAAACGGTCGGATCCGAACGCACGTCGCTGTAAACGGCATAGGGCATGGAGATCTCGTCGAGCGATCGGCAGAGCGACCGCGCAATGCCCGTGCGCACAAAGCTCGGGCTGCCCACGAGCAGCGGTTTCGTGACGTGCAGGCTTTGGAGCAGCGCCGGAACCCGGCTCAGCGCGTCCACACCCTCCACACGCTCAGCCCGGCGCCACGGCAGACACCGCGCTCCGATGTTGAAGCAGAACTGGAATGCCCTGACATATGCCCGATACCCCTCCATGTTACCCGTCCTCTCCTTTTCATCTGTTCAGCCTGACACGATGATACCAGAAAACCCGGTGTGCCACAAGGACACGCCGGGCCAGACCGTCAACAAACCCTGTTTTTGGCGGGGCTTCTGCTGCGCAGAGCACTACACAGGTCGCTGCTTTTGACAGATTTTATGGTTTTCCTGTGCGATTTTCGTGCGCGCAAGCAGCACGGGAAAGGGGCTCTGACGGACGCATTTCTATCGCCGGCGTTCAAGACATGCTATTCCTCCCGCTGCCGCAGCATGCGCATGGCGTTGAGTACGGCGATGACGCACACGCCCACGTCCGCAAACACGGCCCACCACATGTTCGCCGTGCCCAGAGCGCCCAACAGCAGCACCAGGGCTTTCACCGCGAGGGCAAACACGATGTTCTCCATCACGATCCGCCGCGTGCGCCGTGCAATGCGGATCGCGAGCGCCAGCTTTTCCGGCCGGTCGTCCATGAGCACAACGTCCGCCGCCTCGATGGCCGCATCGGATCCAAGTCCGCCCATCGCCACGCCGATATCCGCGCGGGAGAGCACCGGCGCGTCGTTGATGCCGTCGCCGACGAACAGCAGCCTGCCACGGCGTCCCGGTTCCTTCAGCAGCATCTCAACGGCCTCGACCTTTTCCGCCGGCAGCAGCTCCGCGCGCACCGCATCGATGCCCAGTGAATGCGCGACCTCCTCGGCAACCGCCCTCCGGTCGCCCGTGAGCATGACGGTTCTGCGCACGCCGAGCGATCTGAGGTCGCGGATCGCCTCCCGCGCGCCGGCCTTGATCTCATCCGATATCACGATGTGTCCGGCATATGTGCCGTCCACCGCCACATGAACGATCGTTCCGCTGTGGTGGCAGTCGCGCCATTTGGCGCCTACGCGCTCCATCAGCCGTTCGTTGCCCACCGCAACGGCTCTGCCGCCCACCACGGCGCACACGCCATGTCCGGCAAGCTCCTCCACGGCCGTAACCGCCGCCGCATCCAGCGGCTTTGCATACGCCCGCTTGAGGGACTGCGCAATCGGATGCTCCGAGTACCGTTCGGCCATCGCCGCAAATTCCAGCATCTGCGATTCCGGCAGCTCCTGCGGATGCACCGCCGTGACGGCAAAGGTACCGCGCGTAAGCGTGCCAGTTTTATCAAACACAACCGTATCGGCGTGCGCCAGCG
Source organism: Clostridiales bacterium (assembly GCA_019416935.1). Classification (GTDB taxonomy): domain Bacteria; phylum Bacillota; class Clostridia; order Christensenellales; family CAG-138; genus Aphodomorpha. Next base: position 24,523 of record DXWI01000008.1, read on the forward strand.
CCTCCAGATAGTTGGAACCCTTGACAAGAATGCCGCGCTTGCCTGCGCCGCCGATACCGCCAAAGAAGGTCAGCGGCACCGAGATCACCAGCGCGCAGGGACAGGAGATTACGAGGAACACCAGCGCCCGCTGCGGCCACACGCTCCACGCGCCGTCAAACAGCGGCGGGATGAGCGCCAGCAGCACCGCGCCGATCACGACGGCAGGCGTATACCAGCGTGCAAAGCGCGTGATGAAGTTCTCCGCCTTCGCCTTGTTCGCAGACGAATTTTCAACGAGCTCCAGTATCCGCGTTACGGTCGACTCACTGCTCGGCCGTGTGACGCGCACGCGCAGCAGCCCGTCGATATTGATGCAGCCGCTGATGACCTCCGCGCCGTCCGCCACGGCGCGCGGCAGTGATTCGCCGGTCAGCGCCGCCGTATCCAGATTGGACGCGCCCTCGACGACCACGCCGTCCAGCGGCACGCGCTCGCCCGGCCGGATCACGATGACGTCGCCAACCGCCACCTCCTCCGGAGAAACCGGAAACAGTTCGCCGTTCCGTTCCAGATTGGCGCTGTCCGGCCGGATATCCATGAGCGCCGCAATGGAGCGGCGGCTCCGGCCGACCGCGAGCGACTGGAACAGCTCGCCGATCTGATAGAACACCATCACGGCGACGGCCTCGGCATATTCGCCCGTGGCAAACGCGCCGATCGTGGCAAGCGACATGAGGAAGCTCTCATCGAACACCTGCCCGTGCAGAATGTTCAGCACGGCGGTTTTGAGCACGTCATAGCCGGCCAGCAGATAGGGCAGCGCAAACAGGAGCAGCCGCAGCCAGTCGCTGTTCACCGGAATGAGGCAGGCCGCGAGCAGCAGCACGCCGCTCGCCAAAATACGGAACAACAATCGTTTTTGCTTTTTGTTCATCATCCGCACCAATCAAAAAACCAGTTCGCAGTCCGGCTCAATCCGCTTGCAGATCCTTGCCGCCTGCAAAAGCGCCTCGTCAAAGCGGTCGTCCGCCGCCTCGATCGTCATCCGCTGCGTGAAAAAATTGACCTGCGCGCTCTGCACGCCGTCAATCCTTTGAATCTCGCGCTCCATCTTCGCGGCGCAATGCGCGCAATCCAGATCCCGCAGTTTGATCGTCCTTTTCATGTCCGTTTCCTCCCAAATCATTCACAGATATGTTCCAGCCCCTGATCGATGATCGTCCGCACATGATCATCCGTAAGCGAATAGATGACGCTCTTGCCGTCCTTGCGGAATTTGACCAGCTTGGACTGCTTGAGCACCCGCAGATGGTGCGAAACCGCGCTCTGGCTGATGCCGAGCAATTGCGCGATATCGCATACGCACATCTCCGATTCAAACAACACATAGAGAATTTTGATGCGCGTGCTGTCTCCGAACACCTTAAACAGTTCCGCCAGATCATAGAGCATCATTTCATCCGGCATACTGTCGGTCACCTGTGCAATCAGCGCTTCATGCGCGTGCAGAAACTCGCAGCAGGGCATATCCCGTTCCATAATTCCATATCCTTTCATCTGAACGATTGTTCATATGTTATTATAATGCGTCGTTTTTCGGATGTCAAGCTCAAATCGTGTCGCTCCGGAACATACAAGGAAAAGGAATACCACTTGAAATCGTGCAGCAGAATTGTAAACAGCGAAATTATTTTTATGAAAGGTCTTGTGTATTTTTGTTTATTGAGCAGGCATGTTATAATGAAACAAAAAACGGATGGTATCGCAATGATAACAATCTATCAAGAAATATGTAAGCGTTTGGAACAAATCGATTTTGAAGCCCTCTGGCCACAATTCCATTCCTATCCATTTGCGCTTTATACCAAAAAAGAAGCTGTGATGAATGGGGTTTGCTTTTCAACCCCCCGCCTCGTTTTATGGAAATACAGCAATCCTATGGAACGGCCAACGGACTGCCATCTGGAATATCGAGATGGATCCGCCAAGGAATTTGGATCATCTGACGGCAGGCCTGGTTCACGAAATGTTCCATGCTTTTCAAACGGAACGCGGGGAGCGGCGCTTTCCAAATGACCTGACGCTGTTTGCCGCTACTCAAACAACAGAATCACTGTCATGGAAGATTTGGGAACGAAACCTGCTAGCGGATGGAGCTCCGTTTTCTCAGTTTTGTGCGGCTCGTCTGGAACGCAGAAACAATCCGCTGACACGCGAAGAAGAACTGGTGGAAACGGCGGAAGGCATGGCGCAGTTTGTGGAGCTTCGAGCGTTGGGGCAGCTCTCCGACCCGTTGTTTTTGGATTCGCTGGAGCGTTGCAGGATGCATCTAAGAGATGCATCAAGGGCAGTGGATGTCCGCAGATGCGGGTATGACAGCGGCATGTATATGCTTTTGCGGGCAACCGAGTCCGGGATGAATATTTATCACAATATCGGGCAGGAGGTACGGTCGGTTTTTGAAATTCTGTCGCACCAAATACCCCGAATTCCCCGTACCGTCCTCCCCAATGAAAGTGTATCGGAAACCGCGGCCATTTTGCTAAGCAATCAAAGGCAACAGCAAAACGCCGAGATGGCTGGTTTTTTGCAAACCACACCCCGCAGGGTGAACGGGCCGTTTGAAATCTGCGGCTACGATCCGATGAATATGTGGCGGCAAGAGAATGTTCTCTTTAGCCGCGGCTTTGTCGCGCTCAAAAACGCGTATGGTGAAATCACGCCCATGCAGGAAAATGTACTGCTCAATATGGAAGCGGGCAGTGATCATATTGCGGTCGATTACTTCATTTCCGAATAAATGGGGCGGCCGGCCGTTCCGGCTGTCAAATCGTTTAACGCAATCCGCGCCATCGGCTCGCATTTGAATGCCAAGGCAGTACCCATAGGATCTGTCAAAGCCGGCATAGAACCAACGCATAACGCCGGTTCTATGCACGGTTTGATGCTGACGAGGGAAGCCCTGTTTATAGGCATGCAACGCCAATTCTGCAAGGGACGGCCCCTGCTGGCAGTCCCTCGCGCTGCGCGAAAATGCCCGCATTCTTTCGTCTTGCCGGCGCTTCCTCCGTTCGCCGGCCGGCGGTTTGTCACAACTCCGGCTCCTCCCGCCAGTTCCTGCACACATCGACCCAGCAGCACGCTTTGGAGACGCGGAACAGTTCGTCACACGTCAATTCGATCGCGCTGTTGCTGCTGCCGGCCGCCGGGAACACCGTGTCAAAGCGCCGCAGCGACTCATCGAGATACACCTTAACCGCTTCCCCAACGGCGAACGGACACACGCCGCCAACCGCATGGCCGGTGAAGGCGACCGCCTCATCCGGCGTGAGGAACCGTGCTTTCTGATGAAACGTATCCTTAAATCTGCGATTGTCCACGCGCGCATCACCGGCCGCAACGATCAAAAGGCAGCCTTCGCCATCATGGAACGACAGCGTTTTTGCAATCCGCGCCGCCGCTACGCCCACGGCCTGCGCCGCCAGTTCCACTGTTGCCGAGGACGCTGCAAACTCCCGAATGCGCTCCTCCATCCCAAGCGTCCGAAAATACGCTCTCACCCGTTCAATCGACATGTTTTCACCCCGTATGGCAGAATTTGTCCATCAGCATATCACAAAACGGGCCGACGTGCAAACGCCGGCCCCGGTTCTCCAAATGACGTTGATTTTGTCTCTGCCTCGGCAGAACCATCCGCATTTTAGCGGGCGCGCATGGGCGCCCGCCCCGTTCCCCCGCGCTATTTCGTTTTCGATCTGGAGATGAGGGAGAACAGATAGCCAAAGAAGATCGCTGCGGCGATTCCGCCCGCCGCGGCGCGCGTGCCGCCAAGAAAAGCGCCGAGCACGCCATCCGTTTTTGCGGCCTCGATGGCGCCCTGCGCGAGCGTGTTGCCAAAGCCCGTGAGCGGCACGGTCGCGCCTGCTCCCGCAAACTCGACGAGCGGCTGATAAATCCCCAGCGCGCCAAGGATGACGCCGGCTGTTACAAACAGCACGAGGATCTTGGCCGGGGTCAGCCGCGTGAGACTGATCAGAAGCTGGCCGGCCACGCAGAGCAATCCGCCCACTGCGAACACCTTCAGATACATCATCCAATCCATCGTTATCCCTCCTGTTCCAATACCACCGCGTGCGCAATGCCCGGAATGCTCTCGCCCTGCAGCGTCACCGTCGGAGAGAGCAGCGCCCCCGTCGCGAGGAACAGCATCCTGCGGCAGTCACCCCGTTCGATCCGGTCAAGCAGCATGGCCGAGAGCGTGACCGCGCTGCACCCGCAGCCGCTGCCGCCGCACTTGACATCCTGCTCGGGATGGAATATCAGATTGCCGCAGTCCAGATGCCGGCCCGACAGGTCTACGCCGCGTTCCCGGCAGAGCGAGAACAGCATTTCGCTGCCAAAGCGGCCAAGATCGCCCGTGATGATCCAATCATAGTCGTCAACCGTGCGTTCCAAATCCTTGAGATGCGTGACGATCGTATCACAGGCCGCTGGAGCCATCGCGGCACCCATGTTGTTCGCGTCCGTGATGCCGAGGTCCACCACCCGGCCGATGGTTGCCGCCCGCGCGCGGATGTGGTGAAACACGGCGTTTTCATCGTCTTTGCCGGCAACCAGTACGCACCCGGCTCCCGTGACCGTGCGCTGCGCCGTTTCCGGCGAGGTCGTTCCCATCTCGAGCGGATAGCGATACTGCCGTTCGGCAGAGGAAAAATGGCTCGTCGCAACGCAGGCAACGCTCTCTGCATATCCGCCGTCCACCAGCACACTGCCGACCAGAAGCGATTCGGCCATCGTGGAGCACGCGCCGTACAGGCCGAGGAACGGCGTTTCCAGTGAGCGCGCTGCATAGTTTGCCGTTACAATCTGGTTGAGCAAATCCCCGCCGAGCAGGCACCCGAGCGCTGCCGGCTGCATGCCGCACTTATCCAGCGCCAGCCGCACCGCCTCTTCAAACATGCGGCACTCGGCCTTTTCAAAGCTGTCCTGTCCCCAGGTGTCATCATCCAGCACCACGTCGAAGCGATCGCCGAGCGGTCCCTCCCCCTCCATGCGGCTGACGATGGAGGCGCTTGCGCGGATATACGGCGCGGAGGGGAACAGCAGCGTGCGCTTTCCCCGTCGGTTGTTCGTCATGATCGTTCCTCCTTATGGAAACAGCAGGGACAACAGCCCCACCAGAATCGAAGCGCTGGTTCCGTACACGAGCACCGGCCCGGCGAGCGAAAACAGCTTCGCGCCCACGCCCATCACATAGCCCTCCTGTTTGAACTCAATGGCGGGGGCGACGACCGAGTTGGAGAACCCGGTAATCGGCACGACCGACCCCGCGCCCGCATACGCGCCGATGCGATCGTACACGCCGATCCCCGTCAGCAGCGCGCCGAGGAACACCAGAATGATCGCCGTCCACGACGCAATCTGCTCCGTTGTCAGCACAAACGAATTTCTGAGCAGATCGGCGATGGCCTGTCCGATACAGCAGATCAGCCCGCCCGTCCAAAATGCGCGAAAGCAGTACAGCACGGTTTTGCTCCTCGGCATGCGTTCATTGACCCGTTTCTGATAGGCCTTTGCGTCAAAATGTTCCATTGATCGTTTCCTTCCTTTCCAAAGCATCATGCCCCGCCAACGGCGCCGGCATGGCGCCGGTATCCGGCTCAAAACGGCCTGCCGGAGTCCGTTTCGCAAGCCGCAGGCGCCCTTGCTCAGGTCTTTTCCTTTTTCTCGCGCTCGGCATCATACGCAGCGAACCGCGTCTCGCGGTCGGCCGGAATGTTGGCGGCGCCGCCGCCATGCAGCGTGCTGCCCGGCCGGCGAATCCGGTTTTCAGCAGGCATATCGCATGCCCTCCGCTATGAAGCGAACGCCGTTTCCCGTGACACCCGGGTCGCGAGTGAGCAAAAAAACCACCAGCGCCGCCGCAAGCAGCAGCACCGCAGCGCCAACGCACCAGAGTATCATCCGTTTTGCCATATAGCCTCACCATCGTTTTTCATTCTGCGTCTAGTATGCGAAGTTGCTTTTCAATTCATACGAAATGCTCCTGCGTTCCGAATTGCAAAACGCCTTTTCCACTATGCAGACCTTCTTTCCCACGATACGGAACGCGTCCCATTGCGCTCGCAAAAGGCACTTTGTTATACTGAATATACGTTCAAACCAACCGTTATTTCGCGATTATTCATTCAAATTCACCGGAAAGTCCCCCGCAGGAAGCCCTAAAAAATAACGAAACAGCAGAAAGGAACATTCGCATGTTACTCATCAAAAACGCTCGCATTCTCGGACACGGCTCGGTAGAAGACATTCTCATCAGCGACGAGGGAAAGTATCTGGAAATCCGTCCTCAGATCGATGCATCCTCCATTGAAAATGTCACGATCATTGACGCAGAGGAAAAAATGGCCGCGCCCACGTTTGTCAACACGCACATGCACTTTGACAAGGCCTATACCTCGCTCAGCGGGCGCGAGGACAGCACGGAAACGCTTGAGGATTCCATCCATATCATGCACGACCGCATCCGCGCCTATACGGTGGAGGACGTGCGCGACCGCGCACTGCGCGCCATCCGCGAGTGCGTCATGTACGGCACGACCAAGCTGCGCACGAACGTGGATATCAGCAATCTGGACCCGAAGCTCGTGGCGCTGCAGGGCGTTCTCGCGGCAAAGGAGGCGACGAAGGATATCTGCGATCTGCAGGTCATCGCGTTTCCGCAGGAGGGTATTTACTGCAATGAGGGAACGGACCGGCTCATGTACGAGGCCATGGATATGGGCTGCGACATCGCCGGCGGCATGCCCGCTGCGGAATGGCTCGATGAGCACAAGACCCGCCATGTGGATTTCGTATTTCAAATGGCCGAGAAATACGGCGCGCTGATCGATATGCACGTCGACCAGTCCAAGGATATGTTCGACCGTTCGCTCGAATATACCGCGTGGCTGACGCTGCAAAAGGGCTGGGCGGGCCGCGTCACCGGCGGACACTGCACCTCGATCACCTATCAGAACCAATCGCACGCCATCAAGGTCATGAAGCTCATCAAGGCCGCCGGCATGAACATCTGCACCAACACGCAGGTGCTGGCGATCATGGGCATCGATGCGGAACCGCGCACGCGCGGCGTGACCCGCATTCGCGAGATGGTGGACATGGGCATCAATATCGCCACTGCGCAGGATACCATCTGCGACGGGTTCCATCTCTACGGAACGGGCGATCCGCTCGATTACGGTCTGATCGGCGCGTATACCAGCCAGTACAACACGCCGGAGACGGCACGGCTGATGTTCGACATGCTCACAACGCGCTCGGCGCGCATCTTCGATCCGGACGGACGCTACGGCATTGAGGTCGGCAATGACGCGGACCTCAACATCATCGACGCCGACAACGTGCAGGAAGCGCTGCGCACCCGCGCGTCCCGTCCGTACGTCATCCGTCAGGGCCGCGTGATTGCATCGTTTGAGCGCAAAGCCGTGCTGTTCTGATTTCACCATCTCGATAGGCAAGGAGAATCGCCATGTATCAACCGGAACAACCGATCTTTGATGAACAGCCGAAAAGCAATATCAAGCTGAACTACGGCATCGACGAGCATCCGAAATCCTGGTGGACGACGCTGTATCTGGCATTGCAGATCACGCTGGTCGACTTTACTCCGTTCATCTGGGCCGCCTCGTTTGTCGGGATAGCCGGTCTGCCTGAAACCGTGATCCCAGTCATGATCGCCGCCTGCTTATCTCCATGGGCATCGGCACGCTGCTGCAAACGACCATCGGCAATCGCCTCCCCATCGTGCAGGGGCCGTCCGCCTCTCTGGTCTCCGCCATGGGCAGCGTTACCGCTGTATACGGCATGCCCGCCGCATGGGGCTCCATCATCGTTGGCGGCCTGCTGGAAGCGGCGGTAGGCGCCGGACGGCTGATGAGCAAGATCCGCAAATTCATCCCGCCCGTTGTCGTCGGCGCGGTTGTGGCGAGCATCGGCTTCGTTGCCACGAAGCTGGCCGTCACCTGGACATTCTCAAACACGTCCTCCCCCGTCTATCTGATCCTTGCGCTGGTTGCATTTTTGCTTGCGCTGTTTCTCAAATTCTGCTGCAAGGGCATCCTCTCGCAGGGCTTCATCCTGATCGCGGTCGTGATTGTGGGCGTCATCGGCGGCTCCTGCTGCGGCGTCATGAATTGGCAGTCCGTGCTGGATGCGGAATGGTTCGCACTTCCCCGCATCTTCCCGTTTAAGGACTTCCCCGGCGTCGGTACCGGCAAAGCCATTGCGATCATTGGCGCGGCCATTCTGGGCGGTCTATCCGGCTATATCGGCTCCATGTTCGAATCCGTGGGCGACTATGCCGCCACCTGCGCCGCCTGCGATACCACGTTCCGCGTCCGGCACATCGACCGGGGCATCATGGCGGAGGGTCTGAGCTGCGTGGTCTCCGGCGTAATCGGCGCTCTGCCGGTAACGAGCTATACGCAGAACATCGGCATCGTCGCCGCCACCGGCGTCGCTTCCCGCCGCGTCACGCGCATTGCGGCCGTCCTGTTCCTGCTCTACGGTCTGTGTCCGAAGTTGGCGGCGCTTCTTGCCGCAATCCCCGTCCGGTTATCGGTGCGGTATTCCTGATCACGGCCGCTACGATCATGTTCTCCGGTCTGGATCTCGTGATCTCATCGGAGCGCACGCAGAAAAACACGATCATTGCGGGCACGACGCTCGGCGCATCGGTCATGATCCCCTACTTCGTTACAACCGCAGGCAAGGCTTGGGCCAGCACCCTGCCAGCCTTCCTCAACATGTTCGTCAACAGCAATATCTTCATTGCGGTCGTCATGGGCGTTCTGCTCAACCTGCTGCTGAATGTTGCGTTTCGGCCGAAGAAGGAACGCGAAAAAACCGACAAAAGCTGAGATGGAAAGCGGAGGTTGCCGTGCTTGTTCGCGGCAACCTCTTTATACTATAAGGAAGGAGGCGATGAACACGCCATAGCCGCCATCATGCAGACCTTATGTGACAGAGAGCGTCGTCTCGCATCAACCGGAACAACCGATTCTCCAGGAACGCCGACAGCTTCTAACGGGCCGCACCTTCAGACTGCTTTTTAAGCTGCCCCCACCGCGGAGGCTATCGCGTTCGGACGCGCTGACGGCCGGTGACGAAAGGCCATGCCTTACCTCCCTGCCTCCGCCGGCATTCTCGGGCCTGTTTTGCCGGATCGGTGCCACGCAATGTCCTTGAACCGGACGACTGCCCCCGTTCGCCAACAGACCTCGCGCGCCTGCGCATTCCCAGGTTCTCTCGGGTTTCCGCTTTTCCGCCTCGTTCGGTCATCTGCCCCCCGCTCGGCCCTTCCCGGCCTACCTCGCCTTCCCTTGCGTTTCTCAAGTCCTTGCATTGAACCAACAAAGACCATTGTAAAACTAACCATGGGAGGAAGCACTATGAAGCTCATCTATAACATTGAAGATCGGCCGAAACTTACTCAAACACTGGTATTTGCCTTTCAGCAGATGATCGCCATCATGGCCGCCACCATTTTGGTGTCAATGATCATCAGCAGCGTTGGGCTGCAGCTCGATCCGGCGGCCGCACTGTTCGGAGCCGGCGCCGGGACGCTGTTCTATGTGTTCTTTACCAGAAAACGATCGCCCGTCTTTCTGGGCAGTTCATTCACTTTTATCGGGGCAATGTCCGCTGCAGTCACCATGAATTACGGCTACTAGGGGCTGATTCTGGGCTGCGTATTCGCCGGCCTCGTATACGTCGTCATTGCTATCATCGTGAAGTCCACCGGATCGGGCTGGGTAAACAAGCTCATGCCGCCCGTCATCATCGGGCCGATTGTGGCGCTGATCGGACTGAGCCTATCGAGCACCGCCACAAGCTGGGTCATGACCAACAATAGCAATTACAATTGGGTATCCATCCTGATCGGCCTCTTCACGTTCTTCCTGATTGTCTTCGTTTCTATTAAAGATACGAAGATGATGTGAAGCTCATTCCGTTCATCATCGGCATCGGCGGCGGCTATATTCTGGCGCTCGTCATAACGCTGATCGGTCGTGCATGCAAGGTTGAATGCATGCAGGTGCTCAGCTTTGCCGCATTTGAACGCACGTTCACCCCGTTTACGGCGGCGAGCATTCTGGACTATCCGAAGTTCACGTTTTTGCAGGCCATCCGCAGCGGTGGGCAATACCCCATCGATGGGGCCGCCATCGCCAATATTGCGCTGCTTTATGCGCCCATCGGCGTGGTTGAACTGGCACAGCACGTTGCCGATCACAAAAATCTCGGCTATATCGTCGGGCGCGATCTGATCCAGGATCCCGGTTTGGACCGTACCCTCATCGGTGACGGTGTAGGTTCCATGATCGGTTCTTTCTTCGGCGGCTGCGCAAACACAACCTATGGAGAATCCATTGGCTGCGTTGCCTTGACCGGAAATGCTTCCATCATTTCCATCATATTTGCCAGCATCGGCTGCATGCTGCTCTCATTCCTTGCCCCATTCGTCGCGCTGATCAACAGCATTCCTTTCTGCGTCATGGGCGGCGCTTGCATTGCCCTGTACGGTTTTATTGCCGTAAGCGGTCTGAATATGCTGCATCAGGTCAATTTGAACGACAATCGCAACCTGTATGTCGTCAGTGCCATCCTGGTGTGCGGTATCGGCGGAATGCTCTTCAAATTCGGCCAAACCAGATCACGGGCGGTGCGCTGCTGGAGGTCACTGCGCTTGCCGCTGCGTTGATCGTTGGCCTGGTCACCAAACTGATCGTTGGTCTGGATAAATCGCCGCAGGATCCGGCGGAATAATCCGGGTCACAAAGTATCCACGTTGTTGCCATTTGGGTTTGAAAGGGCGGCCCGCATATGGTATAGTAAACAAAAAGGAGACAGACACGCCATGCCCACCAATCAGGTGCAGTCCCTGCAGCGCGCCATCGAGCTGCTCGAAGCGCTCGAAGCGGGACAGCACGCGCTGTCCATCCATGAGCTGTGTGAGCGCACCAAGCTCCCCAAGAGCACCATCCATCGCCTGCTTTCGACCATGCGGGACGCTGGCCTTGTTGAGCAGCTTCAGGACGGGCGCTACGCGCTCGGCCTGAAGCTGTTTGAGCTTGGCTGCTCCGCCGGCTGCACGCGCGATGTTACTGCGATCGCCAAGCCGTACATGCAGGCCGTTTCAACCGAAACGAACGAGTCCACCAGTCTGGCGCTGCTGACGCGCGGAGAAGCGCTGATCCTCTCCTTCATTGAATCGCCCAGTGCGTTCCACGTCGTGTCCCGCGTCGGCGCGAAGCTGCCGGCCCACTGCACGGTGCAGGGCAAGATCATGCTGGCCTACATGACAAAGAACGAGGTGCGGCGCATCCTCGCCGAGCACGGCATGCAGGCATATACCTCCACGACGCTGCGCACGCTTGAAGAGCTTGAACCCGAGCTGGAGCGCATCCGCGCGCAGGGATACGCCGTGGACAACAGCGAGTTTCATGTCGGTCTCTCCTCCGTGGCCGCGCCCATCTACGACGATAAGGGCCATGTCTGTTATTCGTTTGCCATCGTGAGCATGTTTCACCGCATCGGTTCACCGGAATTTGTCCGGGCCACGGAGCTCGCGCTGGCCGCCGCGCGCGATATTTCCCGGGCGCTCGGGTATGTCGGCGGCGCGTTTGACCATATCCGTTCGAGCGTACCGCATCTGCGCGGCTGATTCGGCTCTTTCTGCGGCAAAATATTGATTTTTCCCCACAATTAGGGATTGACAGACAGATTCCTCTTTGATAAACTGTTCGGTGTGCCATCCGGTGGATTGCGTTCACAGCCCCGTTCGTGACCGACTTGATTGGCTGCCGATTTGATGAATATTTTGTTTGGAGGAATCGCCATGAAAACCTATATGGCCAAAGGCGAAACCGTTGAGCGCAACTGGTACGTTGTCGACGCGGAAGACATGATCCTTGGTCGTCTCTCGTCGCAGGTAGCAGCCATTCTCAGGGGTAAGCATAAGCCCACATATACGCCCCATGTCGATACGGGCGATCACGTCATCATCGTCAACGCTGCCAAGGTTCGCATGACCGGCCGCAAGCTTGATCAGAAGAAGTATTACCACCACACCGGTTATCCGGGCGGACTGAAGGAGATCTCCTATCGCCATCTGCTCGAGACGAAGCCGGAGTTTGCTGTTTACGAGTCCATTCGCCGCATGATGCCGAAGGGCCCGCTCGGCCGCCAGATGCTCAAGAAGGTCCGCATTTATGCCGGTCCGACGCATAACAACGCCGCGCAGAAGCCCGAAACGCTCGTGCTCAAGTAAAAGAGGAGGAAACGAACATGGCTATCACCCAGTATCTTGGCACCGGTAGACGGAAAAAGTCCGTTGCGCGCGTTCGCTTGCTCCCCGGCACCGGCAACATCACGATCAACAAGCGCGATATCGACGATTACTTCGGTCTCGAAACGCTCAAGATGATCGTCCGCGCTCCCCTGAACCTGACCGGTACGCTGTCGAAGTTTGACGTCAACGTCAACGTTTACGGCGGCGGCACCACCGGACAGGCCGGCGCAATCCGCCACGGCGTTTCCCGTGCGCTGATCGTTGCCGATCCGGAGCTGCGCGGCGTTCTCAAGAAGGCCGGCTTCCTGACCCGCGATCCGAGAATGAAGGAGCGCAAAAAGTACGGTCTGCATGCAGCCCGCCGCGCGCCGCAGTTCTCCAAGAGATAAGCGGACGCAATCAACCATACACTACCAAAGAGCAGCACTCTCCGCCCGTCGGAGGGTGCTCTTTTTTTCGGTCTGCGCTTGCGGCTTCCGGTCGCGCACAGAAGGCCGACCGCCATGAGCAGCCCTTAACGCTTCCAGACGGCTTCCCATTTCCGGCCGCGCACAGAAGGCCGACCATCGACTGCCGCAAGGATGCAAAAGCAGGCGACTGCCGTTTTTCGGTGTGCGATTCTTGTCTGTACAGGTCTGTGCAGCCGCGCGGAATCTATGCTATACTGCAACCAACTGCCACGCAAAGGCCGCTTGTACAAGGAGAAGGCGATGCAAAACCGTCCCGTTACCACCCTGTTCCTGCTCATGTCCGTCGATGGGAAGATCAGCACGGGCGCTTCGGATGCGCTCGATGTCGATCGCGACTTTCCGGCAATCGAGGGCGTAAAGGAAGGCCTGCACCAGTACTATGCAATCGAACAAACCACCGATCTTTGGTCGCTCAACTCCGGAAGAGTACAGGAAAAGGTCGGCGTGAACCAACACGCGCTGCCCGAAAAGGGGCCCGTTTCCTTCGTCGTCATCGATAACGTGCATTTGACCGCCCACGGCGTTCAATACTTCTGCGCGCTGTCAAAAGAATTTGTTCTGGTCACAACCAACCCCACGCACCCGGCTTTCTCTATTGCTTCCGATAATCTGCGCATCCTGTTTCAGCGGGAGCTGGATCCGGCGAGCATGCTAATCGAGCTCAAGGAACGCTTCGGATGCGACCGGATTACCATCCAGACGGGCGGAATGCTCAATGGGATGTTCCTCCGTGAAAAACTGTTGGACTTCGTGGACCTCGTGGTCGCGCCCGTTCTGGTTGGCGGAAAGGATACGCCAACCGTGATCGATGGGCGCTCGTTGCTGCATAGCAGTGAGCTGTTCTAGCTCGGCGTGCTTCGCCTGATCAGCGCCGAAGTGTTGGAGCACCCCTATCTGCGGCTGCGCTATGCCGTGGTTCGGCAGCCAAGCTGAGCATATCCAAAGGGTTTCCGGTGTTTTGTGTCCATAACACGCCGTACTTTTGTGCTCTGCGGCAGCGTGGCATTGAAAGCGGCATGGTCCTTGTGCCATGCCGCTTTGAACGAGATTCTGTTATTACTGCCGCGTTCAGGCGGCGCCTCATGCCGTGATTTTCCCTTTATAGCGTCGTTTACCTGCACCGGCGGTTCCTGCACCGGCATGCGCAGGCCGGCGCATGCATGTTCTGCAAAATATCGAGGCACTCGCCGAAGCGCTGATAATGCACGATCTCCCTTTCGCGAAGGAAAAACAGCGGCTCAATGATCTGCTCGTTGTTGGTCATGTTCATCAAGTGCTCATAGGTCGCCCGCGCCTTTTGCTCTGCTGCCATATCCTCCGAGATATCCGCGATCGGATCGCCCGTGCACTGGATATAGGCCGCAGTGAACGGAATGCCGTTCGGATCAACTGGAAACACGCCGTGATTGTGGATGACATAATACCCGTCGAGCCCTGCGGCCTTCAGTTCCTCACACGTTGCACCCGTCATGCTCTGATGAATCATCGCGCCGATCATTTCCCAATGCGCCATTTCCTCAGTGCCGATATCCGTGAGCGTTGCCCGGATGCGGTCATCCGGCATGGAGTAGCGCTGGGTCAGGTAGCGAAGCGAGGCCGCGAGTTCGGAGTCCGGCCCGCCGTACTGCGCCATGAGCAATTTGGCCATTTTCACGTCGGGCTTGGTGATGTTGACCGGATATTCCAACCGTTTTTCATAAATCCACATATGCTGCCCTCCTTACAGTTCCCATGGCCATTTTTGAAATACCCAGCTACCGGCTTCCGTCGGTGATTGACCGAAATTCATCAGCGGTCCGTACTGCTGTTCATACCGTTCAATCAACTGCTGCAGCTTGATGGAATATGACAAATAGTCCGCCTTTGCCATCGCATCATCCGGATGCGTATCCAGGTAAAGCCGCAATTCTACGCAGGCAAACCGCGCTTCACCGATCTTCTCAAGCAGGGCCCGTTCCATTGCATCCATCAGCAGCACCCCCCTACATAATCGCTCGCCAGTTCTGGAAACAGGGTTCCTCGCCGCAGCGCTTCGCCGGGACAGAACCCCGCGCGGTATTCCTGAACCGGAAAATAAACCATTGCCAGTGCGCAGCCGCCGACATCACCCGCCGCGGTACAGCCATCCTCACCGACGTTCCCGGCCACAACGATGTTATCCGCCGCGAGCGGGTCCACCGCCGGAACCGGACTGGTAAAGCAGCAGGCGTCCCCAGCGGAATATGTGTTTTGCACCATCAAATCATCCTCCCTTGCATGATGTCAGTTTACTGCATACTATGATGTTGGATGGATGCGTGTGCAAGGCGGACGGATGGACGACGGCGGCTGCATATGCTAGAATGGGTATCATTGGTTTGGAGGATTCATGAACATCAGAGTTTATCGCACGGCGGATTGCCCCATGCTCCTGCAGCTCTTCTACGATACCGTACACACGGTGAACGCAAGGGACTATTCCCCGGAGCAGCTCGCTGTCTGGGCGACGGGAAACGTGGATGCGGCCGCTTGGGACCGCTCCTTTTTGCAGCATCATACGCTCGTGGCGGAGGAAGCCGGTCAGGTGCTCGGCTTTGGGGACATGCATGCGGACGGTTATCTCGACAGGCTGTACGTCCACCGCGATTTTCAGCGTCGGGGCGTGGCGTCCGCGATAGTGCTGCAGCTTGAAGAATATGCCAGAGCGCGCGGTGTCACCCGCTTTACCACATACGCCTCAATCACCGCGCGGTCGTTTTTTGAGCGGCACGGCTATATGGTTCTCCAAAGCAACGAGGTTGTCCGCTCCGGCGTCTCCCTCACCAACTATTGGATGGAAAAGCAGGTTGGAACCGCCCCATCCGCTCCACAACCAGATCTGTACATAAAACGCTTTTGAACGGTCAAGGACCCGCGATCCTGCGGGCCATCAGCCTGCCAAAATGGGCAACAGGCGAACCGCTCTGGCGGTCCGCGCACGAGAATTGCGAGGGAAGAACCATAGAATCTGTCAAAAACGGCGGCGTGCACGACGGTTTTGACACCTTACTTGGAGGTTTGCGGCGTCGAATCTCCAAGTGAAGCCTGCCGCAGCAGTACCCCGTAAAACAAAGTTTTTGACGATCTGAGGGCCCGCAATCCTGCGCGGACCCTTTTCATACTTCTATATCCCGCCCTGTTCCGGTTCAATAGCCCTTTTGCAGATCGATTACAGATCCGTCGATCGCTTGCACCGAAAGCGCCGGATGCGCATCGTTCCAGACGATCGTTTCTCCATCCCCATCCGTACGGGTTTCCTCAATGCGGCAATACACATTCCAGACGGGCACGAGCAGCCCGCTTTTCCACGAATCGTAGTCGCACACGCGCTGCAGCGAGAGCGTGAGACCGGTGACCGTCACGCGGTAGCTCGTCGTCGTTTCCGGGTGTTCCCCATTGCCGTATTGATAGGCAAGCGTCTGGCTGACGATCTCCCCGATATCTGAAAACGGCAGCAGTGCGGCGCTGTCGGTTACGGTTTCCCCAATCGCCAGCGGCTCACCCCATTGAAAGAACAGGATTCCGGAATCGTCGATCAGCAGCTCGACCTGTTCATAATACCATTCGATGCCCGGATAATCCCATTGATCCACGTAAGCCCCCTCCACCACGCGCGTTGATAAGCCGTCCGCGCTCGAAACCGGGATGTTGCCGACCGTGCGAACGCACCGTATCGCATAGCACTGCCTTTCCACATCCTCCGGCACCTGCGGGTTTTCATACCGGTTCAGCGCCACACGATCGACGATAAAATCCGTCATCCCCGCGTCTTTGAGAAACGCTTCCACGAGGCGGCGCGCCTGATACGGCGTGGTGGCAAGCACGCACGACGGATGGGCCGCGCCCTCAGCGGCCGACTCCGCCGTGACGTCCGCAAGCAGAAGGTTTGGGAAATACCGCATCAACCGGACGTGCGCCTCATACCGGCATCCCGCATTCCGCATCGGAACGGCATATTCGACCACTCCGTCCGCATGCTCGATTCGGCCGACCGAATCGCTGTCAAACTGCGGCACATCGCGCACGGAAAACTGCTTTCCGTATCCGCCCGGCAGCTCCATCGCCGAAACCGAGCGCACGGTGCCGGTCGGTGCGTTTGGTATGTCGTAGGTTTCGATGGGTTCCGTTTTGTAGGTGCCATCGCACAGCTCCCCGCTCGCCGTTTCCGGCGCATCCGCAAGCGCGGCCCGTATGGCCTCCGCCTGTCCCTGCCGCATCTCCCGATGCCACGGCGCATACGCCATGATGCGATCAAGCTCGAGCAGTTGTGCCTGATATTGCGCCTTGCTGACCACATCAAAATGCGTGTACATCGTTGTATCGCCGCAGCAGGCAGCGAACAGACGGCGTGCCTGCTCCTGTGAAAACCCGCCGCGCGTGACGCGAATGACCGGCAGGTGCTCCGCATCCGGCAGCGTGACCGGCACATCGGCGTCGATGCTGATCACGCCGCCCTCATCCGCGTTTGTCCAATGAAATTGCCACGTCTCGGGTATGCCCAGCCGGTTCATAAGCGCCTCTCTGGCGCTATGGCCGCTTTCATCCGGCTGCGCTCCCTCCTGCATCTCTGCCGGCGCCGTTTCCGGTTTCAATGCCCGTTCGATCAGGCGCTCGGTTTCTGGCTTTACAGCAGCTTCTTCCGGCGCAGCCGGCGCACACGCCGCCAAACAGGCCAGCAGCAAACACGCGATCCATCCCATTCTTTTGTATCCGTCCATCCATGCTTCTCCTTTCGCTGCGTACCTCAAAAGTACTTCTGTCAACGAAAATGATACGTCCTACGTTGTAAAAATGTCCGCAGTGGATCGTAATGAAAATGTAAATTCGTTTATATGTCACGGGGTTTAAATACGATGGAAACCGCCGTACCCCGCCCCTCGTCGCTCTCGATCAGCAGTCCGGCATGGTGCAGCTTTGCAATCCGCTTCACCAATGCAAGACCCAGACCCGCATTTCCGCTGCGGCGGCTGCGCGATTTGTCCACGCGAAAGAACGGCTCGCTCACCCGGTCGATGAGCGTTTGCGGAATGCCGCATCCATCATCCGAAACGATGAGCCGGTCGGTCGTTAAGCGAACGCAAACCCTGCTCGCGCCGGCCGTGCAGGCATTGTCGATCAGGTTGAGCAGCGCGCTTGCCATGAGGTCGCAGTCCAGTTGGTAAACGGCATCCGAAACATCGAACCGCAGCGCGGCGCCCCGCTGCGAGGCGCGGGCGCGGGCAGGCTGCTCCACCGCGCTTTGCAGCGCTGCGGCCGTGGTTTTTGTCAATTGCAGCGCTTCGCTGTCGGACAGTATCATGAACTTCAGCATTTTCTGCGTCAGCCGCTCCAGCCGAAGGCCTTCGCTGTGAATATAGTCTATGGCCTCGGTGCGCTGCCGTTCATCCAGCCGCACGCGCTGCAATGTCTCCGCATAGCCGATGATGGCGGTCATGGGCGTCTTGATCTCGTGCGTGAGCGCGCCGAGCAGCATTTTCCTCTCCTCCGCAACCGCAGACACTTCCCGGATATGCGTTTCGACCGTCTCAGCCATGCGGTTGAAGCTCTTCGCCAGTTCTGCAATTTCGTCATGGCTGCGCGCATTGCACGGCACGCGCCGGTCATATGCGCCGTCCGCGATCGCGGCCGCGCTCCGCTGCAGCAGTTTGAGCGGTCGAAGCGCACGAAACGTGCAGAGCGAAATGAGCCCGGCCGACAGCAGCAGCGCCACCATGCAGCCTGCCGCAAACCGAACCGCCATGGAACGCACTCGATCATACGTCCCGGTCATATCGCGCACGAGATAGATCTCCCGCTCCTGCCCCCACGCCGAGTTCGCCTCCGAAGCGGCAAGAAACAACCGGCGCTCGCCAAGCCGCACCGTGCGCTGCCCTGCCCCATCGAGCAGCTTTTTGACGTCGAGGCCGCAGGTATTGAACAGTGTTTCACCCTGATAAACAAGAACAAAGCGGGATGTGCCGGACAAATATTGCCGGAAGAGATGCTCCGCGAGGCTGCGCCGGGCCGCCGCGCCATGGTCGGGATTCACGACATCGGCAAACACGCGGTCGTAGGAGGTCGTGAGCATGTCCAGCTCCGCCAGGGCGCTCTCCTCGACGGCGGCAATGGCGCTCTCTGCGGTAGTGTGCAGCAGCAGGCCGCCGCACGCAAGCAGCGAAACGGACAGCAGCAGAATGGAAAGCAGCGCCAATCGCAGACGGATCTTCATGGCGCCGCCTCCAGCCGGTAGCCGACCTTGGGAACGGAGACGATTGGCAGGCCGGTCTTCCTGCGAAGCTGTGAGATGTGGATATCCACCGTGCGGCTTTCACCGACGAACGAACTGCCCCACACCGCGCTGAGAAGCTGTTCGCGGGACAGGGCGATATTGCGGTTGATCGCCAGCAGCGACAAGAGATCGAACTGGATCGGCGTCATGGAAACGGGAACGCCGTCGCGCAAAACGATGCGTTCCTCTCTGCAAATCTCTACCGCGCCGATGCGGATGCGCGCTCTTGCCGCGCCGCTTCGCTCGAGCACCTTTTCAATGCGCACCAACAGTTCCAGAATCTCAAAGGGCTTAACGATGTAATCCTCCGCACCGTCGCGCAGGCCCTGCACCTTGCTCTCAATATCGCCTCGCGCGGTCAGGCAAATGGCCGGTATGCCCCGTTTTCGCAGCGGCGGAAGAAGCGAAAAGCCGTCCATGCCCGGGAGCATGACGTCCAGCAGCGCCAGATCAAACGGCTCGCCGGATTGGATACGCCGGCAGGCCACTGCGCCGTCATATTCCGGCGCCGGCAGATACCCGGCAGCACTCAAATTCATGACGAGCAGCCTGTTGATCGCCGGTTCGTCCTCTACAATCAAAATCCGCCGCATGGCGCCCCTCCTCCGGCGGCGCTAAGCGCCCCCGCTTCGATTGTAGCGCATCCCGACCCGCCATAACAGCGAAAAATGTAAAAGAGTTGTAAAAATCACTCGATATCCCATCGTTCGAGGCTCTTGCAGGCTGGATTGTCGATCAGGTATCCGTGGAAATCGAACCGCGATCCATGGCATGGGCAGTCCCAGCTTTTCTCATCCGGATTCCATTCGAGCTGACAACCAAGGTGCGGGCACCGGGTGTTCACCACGTGCAGCCGTCCCGCTTCATCCCGGTAGACACCCGCCTTGTGTTCTCCGATCTCCACCACGCCGCCGTGCCCCACCGGCAGATCGGCCACCATGGTTTCCGGCACGGTCAAATGCTGCAGTGTCAGTCCCTTGACCGCCTGCGCCCCTTCCCGCAGCGTCTCCATGGCAATCGCGGCGTTGAATCGCTGTGGACTGAACATTTCAGCATCGGCATTCTTCCGGCCGGTGATCGCGTCGGCAAGCAGTTCCGCCGCTGCCATGGAACCGCTCATCCCCCATTTGTTGAAGCCGGCCGCCACATACCAATCCGGCTTTCCCGGCGCATATTGGCCGATATAGGGCACGTTATCCGGCGTCATACAGTCCTGCGCAGACCAGCGCGCCACCACCCTGCTGCCGGGGAACAGGTCATCCGCCTTGCTCAGAAGCATTTGATAGCAGCCGCCCGCACTGTTTTCCCCGGTACGGTGCGCGCCGCCGCAGAACAGCAGCAGCCGCCCGGCCGTCCGAAGGGATAGGTCGCCCTCCGCTGCGCCGACAAACATGCCGTCGACCGGTGCCGCGTTTTCCAGCGCCAGTATATACGAGCGCGACTGATACATCCTGGTAAAATACAGCCCCGGGAAGTTGATGAACGGATAGTGCGTCGCAAACACGATTTTGTCCGCCGTAACGGTATATCCGTTCACCGACAGCGCGTTATCGTCCACCTCGGCCACCGGTGAATGCTCAAAGATGCGCAGTTTATCGCTGACGCCGTATAGAAACCGCAGCGGGTGAAACTGCGCCTGTCCAGTAAAGCGTACCGCGCCGGCCACGGGAAACGGCAGCCGCACGGCGTCGCAAAACGTTGCCGGCAGGCCGAGCGCCGCGGCGGCCTGCGCCTCCTGCCGAAGCGGCTCCGCGTCCGTCAGGCCATAGGTGTAGGCGTCCCGTTCCTCGAGCATGCAGTCGATGTCGTTTTCCTCCGCAATGCGCCGGTATGCGCCGATGGCCCGTTGGTTGATACGGGCATACTGGCGCGCCGCCGCTTCCCCAAACCGCTCGATCAGGCCATGATAGACGAGGCCATGTTGGCTCGTGATCTTGGCCGTCGTGCCGGCGGTCTGGCCGCTGCCGATGCGCGCTGCTTCCAGCACCACGCAATCCACGCCGCGCCGGCGCAGTAAAAAGGCGGTCAGCACCCCCGCCATCCCTGCGCCGATGACGGCCACATCCGTGTGCAGATTCTCCTTCAGCGCGGGCCGTTCCTCCCGCTGTGCCGTCTGTTCCCAAATGGAATTCATATCGTTATTCACCTCCTGCTCAGTTTGCCCGAAAAGGAGACCGAAAAACCAAAAAAGCGATTTTGTTTGCAGTCATATGGATCGAATCCGTTTGAAACGTGCGCCGGCCGGCTGCGGCTCTCCGATATGACAAAGGCCCCCGCTTTTGCGGGGGGCCTTTGTCTGGGATGGGATGGGAGGTAATATTGGGGGTAGTTCTCTCTGGTTCTCTGCTCTGGTTTTAAGATACAACACGGTCTTGTCCTGACAATGGATAGAAAGTGAACTTCCTGTGGAGATGGATGAGGAAACTGTGAACGCCGGCAGGGAAACGCGAAAATGGGGAGAATATATATATTATGACGCCGGAACAATGAAATTGGCGTCAAGAGGGAGAGGATCATATGCATATTTCCATTTCTGCAAAGAACCTTGAAATCTCTGAGTACCTGCGCGATCTGGTCGAAAAAAAGGTTGGTAAACTCGAACGGTATTTCCCGCAGGATACCGATGTGCAGGTCACGCTTTCGGTGGAGCGTAGCCGTCACATCGTGGAGGTGACCATTCCCTACGATGGCGGCATCATCCGTGCCGAGGAGGTCACCGGCGACATGTACGCCTCCATGGACAATGTGCTGGACAAGCTGGAAAAACAGATTCTCCGCCACCGCACCCGTTTGGAAAAGAGCCTGCGTTCTGGCGCGTTCAAGTATGAACAGCCGCTCTACAGCGAGTCCTACGATGAGTACGACGAAGAGGACGGTCCGCGCATCGTCCGAGTCAAGCGCTTTCATATCAAGCCCATGGATGAGGAAGAGGCCATGCTGCAGGCGGACCTGCTTGGGCATGCCTTCTATGTGTTCATGAATGCGGATACCAACGCCATCAACGTCATCTACAAGCGCAAGGATGGCAACTACGGCATTATCGAGCCGGAAAACTGAACGATTCATGCCGATCACGGCACAAATACATCATACGAATGGCGCTTCCCGATAAGAAGCGCCATTTTTTCTGTCAGCCGCCTTTGTTCTGCATCAATTGCATCAAGAGCTGCGGATCGAGCCCCTCCTTGCCGCTCTGCAGCGACTGCATCAGCTTCAGCATCCGCTCCATATCCATCGCGCCATGGCCGCTCCCCTGCTGCGGCTTATGCTCCGTGCGTTCCGGCTGCGGTTTGGGCGGCTGTACGCCGAGCTGTCTGGCCGCCTGTTCTCCCAATTCGCCATTCAAAAAGGGGGAAAGCGCATTCATCAACTGCTGAACGCCAACGCGCCCATGCTCCGTGCGCACGTGTTCTCCGAGCGCGACCACCGCCTGTAGCGGTGAGAAGCGTTCCTTTTGCATGGGCTCGCTCCTCCAATCTCCGTTTTGCGGCAATTTTCCAGGCATATATCGCTGCATATTGACTCCTCCGCTTCGCGCTGCGAAGCTCCCTTTCTATCCAGACTGGGCAGCCGGGTATTGCAAAAAGGCTGTTGTCGCGTCAATCCGCCGCCCCATGACGCCGCACAGCCAACGCGGCTGCAAAAACGGAATTTCGAATCTTTCCCCTTTGCCAACATTGTATGCGCTCGCATCGCATAACGTGACAGAAACCGGCATAGGTTAGAGCATGAAGAGAGATTTGAAAAGCATGAAAAAAGGGACGGCAACGCCGTCCAATGAACAGGCCCTTGGGGCGGAACCGTCCGTTCAGCACCTTCTGGATCGCTACAGCGGAAAGAGCGAGCAGGAGCTGATCGCCGCACTGCAGGGCATGAGCGGCGAGGAGCGCAGCGATATGCGCCAATTCGCGTCCGAACTGGCGCCCATGCTCAGCAAATCGCAGCGGCAAAAGCTCGCAGCGCTGCTGCGGATGCTCGATCAGTAACGGCTGCCCGGGCGGTAGTGCTCGAAAATGATCGCGTCGTACGCCGTTTCGAGCGCAGCCTCGCTGTCCGACGGACGTGCCGTCCACACCACGCGCATGGCGCCCATGCGCTCGCAGAGCCGAACCGTCCATGGCTTTGGTCCGACGCGGTACGCTATGAACTGCGCGCGCGCCGCAAAATTCGAGAACAGCCGGCTCATCAAAAACGATTTCCAAAGGCCGAGCACGCTGCGGGAATGCCGCATCTGCTCGGACAACTGGCCGCGCAGAATATCCGGCGCGTTTTGATAGAACCAGCGCACGATATACGGATCAAAGCTCTCGATGCAGAACGGCCCCGCATACAGCCGCAGCAGCGCAAGCGTCCGCTCGCAAAGGCCGAACCGGTCGCCGCCGGACTTGAGCTCCACGATCACCGGCACGCGCCCGTCGAGCACGGCAAGCACCTCTGAAAACAGCGGGATGGTTTGCTCCGTACCGAACAGACGCATCCGCTCCGTCAACTCCGCATAGGAAAAAGCATCGATGCGCGCTTCCGTGCCGCAGGCGCGCTTGAGCGTATCGTCGTGAAACACGACAACCTGCTTGTCGCGCGTGAGCTGGACGTCCAGTTCCACTCCGTACCCAGCCTCCACAGCCGCCCGGAATGCCGGCAGCGAATTCTCGGGCACGCGCTGATCCTCGCTATACAACCCGCGGTGCGCAAAGGTGCGGCGCATAAACGGCGCGCGCTGCGCTTCGTTTCGCCGTCCGGGCGCGATGAAAAACACCAGCGCCGCACCCAAAACGGCCAGACAAATGAGTATCATCCATCCTGTCATATCGTTCAATCCTCCCTTGTGATTATAGTGCAAATGCGTTAAAATGTACAGGAGCGGGGCCGTCACGCGTTTTGTCGAGCAAAATCCGGTGCCCTTCTCCGCCATGCTTCGTTTGCATCGCGCAAACCTTCGCACTGTAACGTCGGTTTATCATCCCACATGACGGACAATCACGCACAACGGGAGGGCAGTATGAAGCTCAATTACAAGCGCACCATCTTTGTCGGGTTCGCCTTTTTCCTGATCTGCACCTTTTGGCAGGCATACGACACGATCATACCGAAGATTCTCACCGATAAATTCGGTATGGCGCAGGCCGCTTCCGGCATTGTGATGGCGCTCGACAATATTTTAGCGCTGTTCCTGCTGCCCCTGTTCGGATCGATCTCCGACCGCTGCACGAGCAAGCGCGGCCGGCGCACGCCGTTCATCCTCGTCGGCACGATCATCGCCTGCGTTGCATTCGTTTGCCTGTCGTTCGCGGACAATCTGCAGCATCAAAACATCGCCGCGGTAGCCGAGATCGACGATCCCACCGGTCTTTCCGTGCTCTATGACAACGCCTATGAAACCGCGCTCAAAACGCCGGACGGCGAGGATTTTGTGCTCCGCGAGCGGTTCAGTCGGGAGGAGTTTACCGCCATCACCGCCCAGATCGAGCAGGACGGCAAACTGGTGACCAACCCCGATTACGCCAACTATGTCGTTCCTGCGCGGCATGCTTATGCGTGGCAGCGCACGCAGGCCAACCCGACGCCGCTCATCGTGTTCATGGGTATTTTGTTCATCGCGCTGCTTGCGATGGCGACATTCCGTTCCCCCGCCGTCGCGCTGATGCCGGATGTGACGATCAAGCCGCTGCGCTCCAAGGCAAACGCCGTCATCAACCTCATGGGAACGGCCGGCGGCATCCTGATTTTGGGCCTTGGCATGGTGTTTTCGACCGGCAGCATCAAAAACGCATTGATGAGCTACACCGCGTTTTTCTCGATCGTGGCGGGCATCATGCTGGCGGCGCTGATCGTGTTCCTGCTCAAGGTGCGCGAACCGCAGTTCGTTGAGGAAATGCATACCGAGAGCGAAAAATACCGCTTGGATGCGGCGTCCGACCATGCGCAGCAGGGAGAAAAACGCCGCTTGAGCGCGGGCGAGTGCACGTCGCTGCTGCTGATCCTCGCGTCGGTGGTCTTCTGGTTCTTCGGCTATAACGCCGTGACCTCCAAATATTCCGTTTATGCGAGCAAGGTGCTCAGTCTTGACTATAACAGCACGCTCATGATTGCCAATGTGGCGGCCATTCTCTCCTATCTGCCGGTCGGCTTTGTCGCCTCGCGGATCGGCCGCAAAAAGACGATCCTCTGCGGCGTTGTCATGCTTGGCGCTTCGTTCTTTGTCGCATCGTTTCTTCGGGAGGGCAGCTCCGCCCTACTGATGAACTGCATGTTTGCGCTTGCGGGCATCGGCTGGGCCACGATCAATGTCAACAGCTTCCCGATGGTCGTCGAGCTTTCCCGCGGCGGGGACGTCGGCAAGTACACGGGCTTCTATTACACGGCCAGCATGGCTGCGCAGACCGTAACGCCATACGTTTCCGGCCTGCTCATGGATCGCGTCGGCATGACAACGCTGTTCCCCTACGCGACGGCGTTTGTCGCCCTCGCCTTTCTCACCATGCTGTTTGTGCGCCATGGCGACAGCCGCCCGCTCCCCGCAAAAGACCGTCTTGCATCGCTCGGCGACGCGGACGAGTGACAAACGCCGAATTTAGGCGTTTGTTTCGGAAAAACGCTTGACATGTGAGCGGATATTCTCTATAATAGTGCTGTTCAAGCAGAAGCGCCCGCTTCTCACCTGCCGGTAGTTACCAGGCATGGTCGCAAGGTTGTTGTTACCGGTAGTGGGTGCAGACTGTACCCACTACTTTTTTATGGAGGTGTTTCGTCATCGCTACGCAGGATCTGATGATCAATGAAGAAATCCGCGACCCCGAAGTCCGTTTGATCGACGAAAACGGCGGTCAGCTCGGCATCGTGGACATTCGCGAAGCACAGGCGCTTGCCGACCAGCGCAATCTGGATCTGGTTAAAATTGCTCCGGGCAGTAACCCGCCGGTCTGCAAACTAATGGACTACGGCAAGTACCGCTTCGAGA
Organism: Clostridiales bacterium; assembly: GCA_019416935.1. Taxonomy (GTDB): domain Bacteria; phylum Bacillota; class Clostridia; order Christensenellales; family CAG-138; genus Aphodomorpha. The sequence goes on from DXWI01000008.1 coordinate 50,574, forward strand.
TGGCAAAGCGCGAGAAGGAACAGCGCAAGAATCAGAAGATCATCGAAATCAAAGAGGTTCGTCTCTCCGCCACGATCGACCTGCACGATATGGAGGTCAAGGCCAAAGCGACGAGAAAATTCCTCTCCGACGGCAACAAGGTCAAGGTCTCCATCCGGTTCCGCGGCCGCCAGATTACCCACGGCGATATCGGACTGGACGTCATGTCCCAATTCCATGGGATGGTTCAGGATGTTGCCGTTATCGAACGTCCTGCCCGGCAGGAAGGCCGAAACATGTTCATGGTGCTTGCACCGAAGAATAACTGACAGAAGTCGTAATAAACAGCAGGAGGATCCCGAAATGCCAAAGATTAAGTCCCATCGCGGCGCGGCAAAGCGTTTTTCCCTGACGAAGTCTGGAAAGATTAAGCGCGGCAAGGCGTACAAGAGCCATATTCTGACCAAGAAGTCCACCAAGCGTCTGCGCGGTCTCCGTCAAACCGGCTATATCGCCGAGTGCGAAGAGAAGAAAATCCGCAAGCTGATCCCGTATAGCTAAGGAGGAAACGTAAAATGGCCAGAATTAAGAGAGCAGTTAACGCCGTTAAGAAGCGTCGTAAAGTTTTTAAGCTTGCCAAGGGCTACTATGGCGCAAAGAGCAAGCAGTATCGTGCAGCCACCGAGCAGGTTATGAAGTCCATGGCCTATGCGTATGTTGGCCGCAAGAACAAGAAGCGCGAGTATCGCCGCCTCTGGATCGCCCGCATCAACGCCGGTGCCCGTCTCTGCGGTACCACCTACAGCCGTATGATCAACGGTCTGAAGCTCGCCGGCATCGAGATCAACCGCAAGGTTCTCGCGGATCTCGCCGTGACCGACATGAACGCGTTCCGTGAGCTCGCGGAGATCGCTGTCAAGGCGCGCGCATAAGCACAAACACAAGCCAATCGGCAGGCGCCCCTCATCCGGGCGCCTGTTGTATATCAAGGGAGGAAGGATGCGCACGATCATCAGCCGTACAAACGAGATCATCAAGCAGGCGCGCGCGCTGCAGCAGGCAAAGGCGCGCCATGCGCAGGGGCTGCATCTGGCGGAGAGCGATAAGCTCGTGCGGGAGGCGATCTCCTCCGGCGCCTCCATCTGCCGCTTGTTCATGGAGGACGGCTACCCCCTGCCGGAAGCGGCGCTCGCCATAGACGAAGCGTATACCGTGAGCCGGAGCGTGATGGAATCGCTTTGCGAATCCAAAACGCCGCAGCACGCATGTGCCGTTGTCCGCACGCCGGATACCCGGCCGCCGGAACGCTATCCCGATGGGCTTGTGGTTGTGCTCGATTGCGTACAGGATGCCGGAAATGTCGGTACCATCCTGCGCACGGCGGATGCGCTCGGTGCTGTGGGTCTGTTCTGCGGCACCGGCTGCGCCGACCCCTTTTCCGGCAAGGCGCTGCGCGCAGCGATGGGTTCGACCTATCATCTGCCCGTTTGGCAGGGCGATGCAGCCGCCGCGCTCGACCGTCTATGCGCGCAGGGCTTTACCTGTGTGTGCGGCCATCTGCGCGGGAGCGAGTGTCTGCCGCCTGTCACGGGTCGGATGGCGCTGGTCATCGGCAACGAGGGCAATGGCGTATCGGACGGCGTGGCCTCTCGCTGCGCGCTGTACCGCCTGCCCATGCGAGGCAGGGCGGAATCGCTGAATGCAGCAATGGCCGCGGGCATTCTGATCTATGAATTCACGGGACAAATGGAGAGGAGAATACCATGAAACGGGCTTTGATCGTTGTGGATATGCAGAATGATTTCGTCTCCGGCGTGCTCGGCACTGCCGAGGCGCGCGCCATAGAAGCAAATGTGGTGAAAACCATTTTGGAATTCGACGGCAGCATCTATTTCACGCTCGATACCCACGAGGATGACTACCTCAAGACACAGGAGGGCGCGCGCCTTCCCGTCAAGCACTGCGTCGCGGGCACTGACGGTTGGTCGCCCACGGCGGCGGTTTGGATGGCGCTCATGGAAAAGCAGGTGGCCGACGAGGCGCACATGGTCTGCAAGGAAACGTTCGGCAGCCGTGACCTGCCCTTTCGGCTGTATGACGATCTGGGCCGCGACATCGACGAGATCCTGCTCATCGGCGTATGCACGGACATCTGCGTGATCTCCAACGCGCTGCTTCTCAAGGCATTCTTCCCGGAAACGCGCATCCTGATCGACAGCGCCTGCTGCGCGGGCGTAACGCCAGAGAGCCACCGCACCGCGCTCGACGCCATGCGCGCTTGCCAGATCGACGTATTATAATCCCTTGGGAATACCAACAAAATCATGTAAAGGCACGCCATTCGGGCGTGCCTTCGTCATTGCTGAACCGTTCCCCGTAACTATCTGGTGAACATAATCTTTTCGCTGTTGAACATTCTGGTGAGCACAAACGCACCGGCGCAAGCGTAGATCACGTTGCTGACGACGGTCAGCGCAATGTGCAGTCCGTTCGTGGAAAACGCAAGAATCCCGTTCATCGCCTGTACGCTGTTATACAGCGGAATCAGGTACAGCAGCGGCTGCTGCGGCGCGCCGTTCCCGAGCATGCTGGTAATGCCGATGAGCATGACGAGCACCATCAGCGGCGAAATCATGGTCGACGCCTCCTTGACGCTCTTGGCAAATGCAGAGATGATCGAGATCAAAGCAATGATGACCAGCACGGTGGACAGCACGACCAGCAGAAGCTGGCCATAAGCGGCGATGCTGTAAACGCTCACGTTCATCTCCGCGCCCGACATGCCCATCAGCTTGGGCAGGGAGAGAATCGTGCCCAGAAAGCTGGAAAAGCCGCTCAGAAGGGCGATCGCGCTCAGGCTGACGATCTTGCCGATCGCCAGTTCGGAGCGCTTCATGGGCGTCACAAGCAGCGTTGCGATGGTGCCGCGCTCCTTTTCGCCTGCGATCGATTCGGGTGCAACCGCCATACAGCCGCTGAACACAAACATCAGCATGAGCATGGGCACCATCATGGAAAAGATCATGCCCGTCAGGTCGCGCTCCGAGGCAAGATCGTAATCATCCGCGCCCGCATTGATGTCAAAGCGGTTGGCAAGGCTGTTCTCGTACGCATCGAGCGCATTGATGAGCATCGCCCTTGCGCTGTCGGATGCCACGGAGGCGGAGTTGTAATAGATCTTGATGTTGGGCGCCGCTTCGCCCGACTGCACGTCATAGGCCGCCACACTGCCGTCAAATGCCTCAGGAAACTCCACATATGCAGCCGCAGCGTCGGAGGAGACCGCCTCTGTCGCCTGCGCCGCATCGTCAATGAATTGGAGCGTGAGCGGGAGCTGTGCAAAGACCGGCTCCAGGCTCTGCGGCAGCGCCTGAACACAGACAACCGGACGCTCCTCTTCCCCCACAGTGAAGCGATCCGCCATGAACGTTCCCATGAGCGAATAGATCACATAGATCATCACGCCGGGCAGCAAAACCGTGCTCAGCAGCATGCGCCGGTCGCCAAAGAACCTCTGAAACTCTTTGCGGATAATCGTTAGGATGTTGCTCTTCATATCTGCTCGCCCCCCATCCGCTCGTCATAAAGCTGGAAAAACCGATCCTCCAGCGTTTTGCCGTCCTTGACGGCCGGAAGCGTATCGCAGCAGACCATTTTCCCGCCGATGATGACGCCAACGCGGTCGCAGAGCTTTTCCGCCAGATCGAAGATATGCGTGGAGAGGAGAATGCTTTTGCCCGCATTGCGGCATTCAGACAAAAAATCCGTGACCACGCGGGCGGTGATGACGTCAAGACCGTTTGTGGGCTCGTCGAAGATGATCACATCCGGGTCGTGTACCACGGAGATCACGAGCGATACCTTCTGTTTCATGCCGGTGGAGAGGTTGCCCACCTTCACCTCCTGAAATGCATCGATGCCAAAGCGTCTGAACAGCCGCTCCTTCCGCTCGGCGCGCAGCGCGGCCGGCACGCCATGGAGATCGGAAAAGAAGTCGTACAGGGCGTTTGGAGTAAAAAAGTCCTCGAGCTTGAGCTCGCTCGTCAGGAAACCGATCCTAGCACGCACGTCGCCCGGCGCGGTACGGATGCTCGCGCTGTCCACAATGGCCTCGCCCGCATCCGGATGGATCAGTGTGGCCAGCATGCGCAGCGTCGTCGTTTTACCCGCGCCGTTCGGTCCCAAGAGGCCAAAGACCTCGCCGCGATAGGCGGTGAAGGACAGATCGTCCACCGCTACACGGCAGGTCTCCTTGGTATGCTCCAGCTTCTGCTGCTTTTTGGACAGATAGAACGTTTTGCGAAGATTTGTGACCGTAATGACCGGATCCATGGGGGCCTCCTTCCGCCGCTCACAGAGCAAGCGATAAAAGGATACCATATTTTGCCGCATCGTGCAACGCTGCCCTACTTTTCATTGGCGTCGACCCGCTCCTTGGCATCCGCGATTGCGGATGTTTCGGGATACTGTATGCCGGTCACCGGATTGCAGTTCTCCTTGACGATGAGCAGATTGGTCGCATAGCGCTGCGCCATGTCGGATTTCTTTCGTTCCTCCTGCATTGCTTTCTCACCTCCTGCCAATAGCGTGGTCGAATTCGCAAAAAGGATACAAAACCGGTGCAGAAATTTCCGCACCGGTCTAGGCCGTCAAAAAACTCCGTTTTTTGGCGGCATTTTTGCTGCGGCAGGGATACACTTGCAGGTTTGACGCGGCAAACCTACAAATAAGGTGTCAAAAGCACCGCACTGGTCGCTGCTTTTGACGAATTTTATGGTTCTTCCTGCGCAATTTTCGTGCGCGAACCGCCGGAGCGGTTCGCATCGTCACTTCTTTGACAATCTGAACCGGTGCAGAGGTTTCCGCGCCGGTTCAGTGTATGTCGGAATCCTGCGCGATCAGATGATTCTGCGCTTTTGGGCAAGAAGTTGGCCATCGGCATACAGGCGCATCCATCCGCTGAAGCCTTCGGCAACGGCGGAGCAAACGATCGGAACGCCGTTTACGCGCGCACTCAACGCATACCGCAGTTCGACAAGCCCTGTCCACTCGCTGTATACCTGCCCGTCGACGACCAAAATGGTGCGCGGTTCCCTGCGATAGACCTCTATCTGCATGCCCTTGTACGTTTCGGAGAACACCCGTCTGCCGCGCCCATCATACGGCCCCAGCGGACAGCTTGGCAGGCCGTTCACCGCTTCCGTTTCCGCCGTTTCCACCGGCTTTATATCCTGCGCACAGGCGTTTGTTTGAACCGGCAGCGCTGCGAGCTTTGCCGCGGCTTTTACGCCGCTGACCAAGGAAACGATTACCCAGATATGGAATACCGCGTCCAGCACGCTCGATGTATCTGCGCGCAGAATGATCCAGCCGATCAAAAAAACAGTGTCGAGCGCATAGACGGCCAAGGAGGCAATCAACCAGCGCGTATTGTTTTTGGACAGCACATAGCACAGCACGAACAGACCGATAAACAGCGCGCCGATCACGAGCCCGGCGGCCTCCTGTCCACGGCCGGAACCTGCAAAATAGGCGTAGGCGATCTGCGGAATGGCTGCGGAGAACAGGTTGCGCAAACCGAAGCGCGCGGCCATGGCGACCACGTTGCACGCGGTCAAAACGGTCATCAGGAGCAGATTGCTGCGGGCTGCGGTATAGGTCTTCTGTAGTTTCTCACGTTCATTCATGGAAAAGTACGCTCCTTCTAACAGAAAAGCGGCGTACAGAAGCTTCTGTACGTCGCTCGGTGCATCGGCTGTCAGACAAGCTCGAGGACAACCATCTCCGCGGCGTCGCCGCGACGGGGCCCCAGCTTATAGATCCGGGTGTAGCCACCGCGGCCGACTTCGCTGTTGCGCTTGTCATACTTCGGCGCGAGATCACGGAACAGCTTCTCCACGACGGGATGCGCGCGATCCGCGGTGCGCTCTTTGTAGTCCGACTTGCTCTCGCCCTTTTCCTTGGGCGCGGGCATATCATAGAGATAGGACATGATCATGCGGCGAGCATGCAGCTTCGACGGCTGATCGACGACCTTCTCGACCTTGACGATCTGGTCTTTCTCGTTGTAGGTGTCCTTCTCCACGGTGTTGCTGTTGCTGTATTCCTTGACGGCCAGCGTGATCAGCTTTTCGGCAATGGAGCGAACCTCTTTGGCACGCGCTTCGGTGGTGACGATCTTGCCGTTCCACAGGAGCGCCGTGGTGAGGTTGCGCAGCATCGCAACGCGCTGGTCAGAGGACTTACCAAGCTTGCGGTTTGCCATTTTAGGTTCCTCCCTTATTCATCACTCGCGCGAAGGGACAGCCCCAGCGCGCTCAATTTCTGCTGCACTTCCTCCAGGGACTTGCGTCCGAGGTTGCGCACCTTCATCATCTCGTCCTCATCGCGCTGCACAAGTTCTTCGACCGTGTTGATGCCGGCGCGCTTGAGGCAGTTGTAGGAGCGGACCGAAAGATCAAGATCTTCGATGTTCATCTCGAGGATCTTTTCCTTCTTGCTCTCCTCTTTCTCGACGAGGATCTCCACGCCCTGCACATGATCCGTCAGGTTGATGAACAGCATCAGATGCTCGGTGAGAATCTTTGCCGCAAGGCTCGCCGCCTCGTCGGGCTTGATGCTCTCATCCGTCCAGATCTCAAGCGTAAGCTTGTCGTAATCGGTGATCTGGCCGACACGGGTGTTCTCCACCGTGAAGTTCACCTTCTGGATCGGCGTATAGATGGAGTCGATGGCGATCTCGCCAATGGGCATGTCGGGGCGCTTGTTGCGCTCGACCGTCACATAGCCGCGGCCATGCTCAAGCATCATTTCGATGTGGAGCTTGGCGCCCGCATCCAGCGTTGCGATGTGAAGTTCCGGATTGATGACCTCAACATCCGCATCGGGCAGAATATCGCCCGCTGTGACTTCGCACTCACCGGCAGCGTCGATGATGACCTTCTTCGGTTCGCTGCAATGCAGTTTGCAGCAGAGCGCCTTGAGGTTGAGAATGATCTCCGTCACATCCTCCTTGACGCCCTCGATCGTCGAGAACTCATGCAGGACGCCATCAATGCGCACGGAGGTCACCGCGACACCGGGCAGACTGGAAAGCAGCACGCGGCGCATGGAGTTACCGAGGGTCGTACCGAATCCGCGCTCCAACGGCTCAACGACAAACTTACCGTATCGATCCGTCAATTCCACACATTCGAGCTTGGGTTTTTCGATCTCTATCATGTCATACCCTCCTTAGTCGTTTGTTGCTTAGGACAAGCCACACGGCTGATTACCTGGAGTAGTACTCAACGATGAGGTGCTCTTCGATCGTCAAGTCAATATCCTCGCGCTGCGGCAGCGCCAGCACCTTACCGGTCAGCTTCTCGGCGTCGAGCTCGAGCCACTTCGGAACGGTGCGGCTTGCACCCTGCTCCTTCAGGGACTTAAAGCATTCGACGTCGCCGCTCTTTTCGCGGACGGAGATCACGTCGCCGACCTTCACCTGATAGGAAGCGATGTCAACCTTCTTGCCGTTCACGCGGATGTGGCCGTGCGTCACCATCTGGCGCGCCATCGGTCGGGACTCGCCGAAGTTCAGGCGGTACGCCACGTTGTCAAGGCGCTGCTCGAGCAGGGCGAGCATGTTCTCGCCGGTTACGCCGCGCATGTTGGTGGCCAATTCATAGTATTTCCGAAACTGGGATTCCAATACGCCATACGCGCGACGGACTTTCTGCTTTTCACGGAGCTGAATGCCGTACTCGGACTGCTTGCGGCGGCCCTGACCGTGCATTCCCGGCGGGGTGTGACGCTTGGTCACAGAGCACTTGTCGGAGTAGCAGCGGTCGCCCTTGAGGAACAGCTTCGTACCTTCGCGACGGCACTGCCTGCAGACGGAACCTGTATATCTAGCCATAGCTGTATTGCCTCCTTACACTCTTCTGCGCTTGGGCGGACGGCATCCATTGTGCGGGATGGGGGTCACGTCCTTGATCATGTTGACCTCAAGACCAGCGGTCTGCAGCGCGCGGATTGCGGCTTCACGGCCGGAGCCGGGGCCCTTCACATAGACCTCAACGGTGCGCAGGCCATGCTCCATCGCGGCGCGGGCAGCGGTTTCGGCAGCCATCTGCGATGCAAACGGCGTGGACTTCTTGCTGCCGCGGAAGCCGAGGGAACCAGCGCTGGACCAGGAGATCGCGTTGCCCTGTAGGTCGGTGATGGTAACGAGCGTGTTGTTGAACGAAGAACGGATGTGCGCTGCACCGCGCTCAATGTTCTTCTTTTCACGACGCTTGCGAGAAACTGTTTTCTTAATCTTCGCCTTAGCCATGTCTCGCTACCCCCTTACTTTCTCTTACCGCTCTGGGTGCGTTTGGGACCCTTGCGGGTTCTTGCGTTCTGCTTGGTGCTCTGTCCGCGGACGGGCAGGCCCTTGCGGTGGCGAACGCCACGGTAGCAGCTGATCTCAATCAACCGCTTGATGTTCAGCGAGGTTTCGCGGCGCAGATCGCCCTCTACCTTCACGTTGTGGTCAATATACTCTCTGAGCTTGTTGACATCGTTCTCGTCCATATCGCGCACGCGGATATCGGGATCAACGCCAGTCGCTGCGAGGATGTCCGAAGCGGTCTTGCGGCCGATACCATAGATATAGGTCAAGCCGATTTCGATGCGCTTATCTCTGGGAAGATCTACGCCAGCAATACGTGCCATATCGTTCCTTTACCTCCGTCAAAATTTCGGTTTTGATTCTATTTACATTCCGCCGGAAATGCGCCAAAGGCGCCAGCCGCTCCGACGGATATCTTTTGTGGCTTAACCCTGCTTCTGCTTATGCTTCGGGTTCTCACAGATGATCATGATCCGACCCTTGCGCTTGATGACCTTGCACTTTTCGCAAATCGGTTTCACAGACGGTCTGACTTTCATGGTGATGCTCCTTTCAAGTTCTGTCAATTCTTACCGCGCCAGGTAATGCGGCCACGGGTCAAATCGTACGGGGACAGCTCCACTGTCACCTTGTCGCCGGGAAGAATGCGGATGAAGTTCATCCGAAGCTTTCCCGATATCGTTGCCAGTATCTTATGCCCGTTCTGAAGCTTGACCTCAAACATTGCGTTGGGGTGCGCTTCGGAAACGATGCCTTCCACTTCAATGACGTCCTGCTTTGACAAGCTATCCCTCCTACTTTTGTTTTTCGGTGTTGTACCCGAGGGCCAACAGATGTTTGCGGATCTCGGCATCCTGCACGCCGGTTCCGTCCTTCAGCCGTTCCGCAATCGGCTCGGCCAAAACCGGCTCCACGCGCAGGTGCATCAGCTTTTTCTTCTTCGGGTGCGCAGCCTTGCGCAGCGCGCCGTCGGCAAGATACACATGTTTGTCGTCCGCAATGCCCGTGATCAGAAACGCGCGTCCCCGATCCCGGCCGGCTCTAGAGATCACCACGCGGCCGAGGACTGATTCCGTTTCGCTCATGCGATGTCCTCCCCGTGCAGTGTCAGCAGCTTTGGCCCCTCTTCGGTGATGGCCACGGTGTTCTCGTAATGGGCGGAGGGCTTTGCGTCCGCCGCTACCACGGTCCAACCATCCGCCTTTTGCAGAATGCGCGCCGTTCCGAGATTGATCATCGGTTCGATCGCAATCGTCATGCCCGACTGCAGGCGCGGGCCGTGCCCGGCCCTGCCGTAGTTCGGAACATCCGGTTCTTCATGCATCCTGTGGCCGATTCCATGGCCGATCATTTCCCGCACAACGCCGTAGCCGTGCGCCTCTGCATGTGCCTGTACCGCCGCGCCGATATCGCCGATGCGGCAGCCGGGGTGCGCATAGCGCAGCCCTTCGTAAAAGCACTCGCGTGTCACGCGAACGAGCTCCTGCACCTCCTCTGGCACATTGCCGATGAGGAGCGTGCGCGCGGCGTCGCCATGAAATCCGTTGAGGCAGGCGCCGACATCGACCGAAAGAATGTCACCATCCTTCAGCCGGTACTTGCCGGGAATGCCATGAACCACCTGCTCGTTGACGGAGGCACAGATGCTCTTGGGATAACCGTTGTATCCGAGGAAGGATGGTTTCGCGCCGCGGCTGCGAATGAACGCCTCCGCCTCGTGGTCCAGTTCCTCCGTGGTCATCCCGACCGCAGCAATGCGCGAGAGCAGCCGCAGCGTGTCCTCCACCACCCGGCCGGCCTCGTCCATCAGGGCGAGATCGGCTGCGGTTTTGATCGTAATCATGCCCGTTCGATGGCCAGAACGATCTCCTGCGCAACCACATCGATTGCCTGATCGCCATTGACGGTCGAGAGCATATCGCGCGAGGCGTAGTAATCGATCAGCGGTTGGGTCTGTGCTTCGTAGACGCGGAGGCGGTTCTGCACCGTTTCCTCCTTGTCATCGTCGCGCTGATACAGCTTGCCGCCGCACTTGGCGCAGCTCACATCCGCATAGTTGGATACATGATACGCCGCGCCGCAATCCGGGCACATCCGGCGGCCGCTGATGCGCGCAACGAGGCGCTCGAACGGTACGTCGATGTTGATCACCCGGTCGATCGCGCAGATCGCGGACAGTGCGTCCGCCTGCGCAACCGTGCGGGGGAATCCGTCGAACAGGAAGCCCTGCGCGCAGTCCGGCTGCTGGATGCGGGTTTTGACCATGCCGATGATGACGTCATCGGGCACCAGCTCGCCGCGGCTGATGTAGCCCTGCGCGGCCTTGCCAAGGTCCGTGCCTTCGCGCATTTCGGCGCGGAGCATATCGCCGGTGCTGATGTGCGCAAGGCCATACCGCTCCGCAATGCGTTCCGCCTGCGTTCCCTTGCCTGCCCCTGGAGGGCCCAAGAAAATGAGTTTCATAAGATCAACCCTCCACTCAGTTCAAGAAGCCCTTGTAATGCCGCATGAGCATGTGGCTTTCCAGCTGATCCGTCGTTTCAAGCGCGACGCTGACCATAATCAGGATGCTCGTTGCACCGAACGTCGAGGTCTGGCCGAGATAATGCAGCGCAATCGTCGGCAGAATCGCGATGACCGCGAGGAATAGGGAGCCGAACAGGGTGAGTCGGCCGCTGATCTTCGCCAGATATTCGCTGGTCGGGCGGCCCGGGCGCAGACCCGGAATGAAACCGCCGTTCTGCTGGAGGTTCTTCGACATCTCGATCGGATTGAACGTGATCGCGCTGTAGAAGTAACCAAAGCCGACGATCAGGAGCGCGTAGATGATGTAGTAGATCACCGAGCCCGCGCCCAGATACTTCGTATAGAACGCATAGAACCCGCCGTTCGGCCAGAACTGTGCGATCATACCCGGGAACTGGATCAGAGTCATTGCGAAGATCAGGGGGAGAACGCCGTTCGCGTTCGCCTTGATCGGCAGATAAGTGCTCTGACCGCCGTACAGCTTGCGGCCGACCACGCGCTTTGCATACTGCACCGGAATGCGGCGTTGTGCATTATCCACATAGACGACCAGCGTGATCATGCCGACCACGAGTACGAGCAGACCGACGAATGCAAGCGTCGAAACGGCTACATTCGGAACCGGCGCGGCCGCTTCGCCAACGGGGCGAATGCCGAACGTACCGGCGAACAACTGGCTGAACCAGCCGATGATCGTTGACGGCACGCGGGAGACGATCGAAGCAAAGATCAGCATCGAAATGCCGTTGCCGATACCGTTTTCCGTGATGCGCTCACCGAGCCACATCAGGAACGCTGTGCCAGCGGTGGAGCAGATACCGATGACGCCATAGCTGACCCATGTCGGCCAGTTGCTGTTGGCGAAGATGCTCTGCCCGGCGGCCATGCCGGCCTCGAGACCGGCGAAAATGCCGATCGACTGTACGAGCGCGAGGCCGATGCCGGTATAACGAGTAATCCGTTCGATCTTCTGCCGGCCGTCCTCCTCCTTGCTCATCCGCTCCAACGCCGGAATGGCGATGGTCAGCAGCTGCAGGATGATCGACGCCGTGATGTAGGGCGAGATACCCATTGCAAACAGCGTCACCTGCGAGAAGGAGCTGCCGGTCAGCAGATCGAGAAAACCAAGGATATCGTAGCTTTGAGCAGCTTGAGCGACCATGTCGACGTTGACGCCGGGGATCGGGATAAAGCAGCCGAGCCGATAAATGACGATCAGAAGGAGCGTCAACAGCATCTTCTTGCGGATATCCTTGATCTTAAACGCGTTGATAAACGTCTTAAACATTAGCCGATCACCTCAACGCTCCCGCCCGCAGCCTTGATGGCCTCGTCCGCGGTCTTGGAGAATTTCGCGGCCTTGACGTTCAGTTTCTTGGTCAGTTCGCCATTGCCCAGAACCTTCAGGCCGTCCTTTTCGATCTTGCTGATCATGCCCAATTCCTTGAGCAGCTCAGCGGTCACTACGGTGTCATTCTCCAAACCGTTCAGGTCGGAAATGTTGATGATGGTGTATTCTTTTGCCCAAATATTGGTGAAGCCGCGCTTCGGAAGGCGGCGCGCCAGCGGCATCTGACCGCCTTCAAAGCCGTTCTTCTTGCTTCCGCTTCTGGCCTTCTGGCCCTTATGACCCTTTGTGGAGGTCTTACCCATGCCGGAACCGGTACCGCGGCCAATGCGCTTGGACTCTTTGACCGAACCGGCGGCGGGCTGCAGTTCATGCAATTTCATGATACATGTCCTCCTCAGTTAGACTTCTTCCACCTTGACAAGGTGCTTGACTTTGAACAGCATGCCGCGGGTGCATGCGTTGTCCGGCTTCTCGACGACGCTGTTGGTCTTGTGCAGACCGAGCGCCTTGATCGTTGCCTGCTGGTCGGCGAGCGCGCCGATGGTGCTCTTCACGAGCGTAATTCTCAACGTTGCCATTGTACGCTCCTCCTTAGCCCAGAATCTCTTCCACGGTCTTGCCGCGAAGCTTTGCAACCTGTTCGGCGGTGCGGAGCTGAGAAAGCCCGTTGAGCGTCGCCTTCACGCAGTTGCTCGGATTGTTGGAACCGAAGGACTTGGTGCGGATATCGCGGATGCCGACCATCTCGAGCACTGCACGAGCGGGACCGCCAGCGATAACGCCGGTACCCTCTTCAGCGGGAAGCATGCGGACATGGCCCTTGCCAAACTTACCCTCGACCTGATGCGGAATCGTCGTGCCGACGATCGGAACCTCGATCATGTGGCGCTTCGCATCCTCGACGCCCTTGCGGACCGCCTCGGGGATTTCCACAGCCTTGCCCAGACCGACGCCGACCTTGCCGTTCTCGTTGCCGACGACCATCAGCGCGGTGAACCGGAAGTTCTTACCGCCTTTGACAACCTTGGCGACGCGGTTGATCGCGACGAGGCGCTCCTTGAATTCAGAGGGCTCTTTTTCAAATCTCTTGTTCTGCATCTCGTTTCCTCCTTAGAAGTCCAGGCCTGCTTTGCGGGCGCCGTCGGCGAGGGCCGCTACACGACCGGTGTACAGATAACCGCCGCGGTCAAAAACGACCTGCTTGACGCCCTTTTCCAAAGCGCGCTTGCCGATCAGCTCACCAACGAGCGACGCGGCTTCGGTCTTGGTCTTCTCGGACAGTTCGCCACAAATCTCGGCATCCAGCGTGGAAGCGGCGACCAGGGTGTTACCGGCTTCATCATCGATGATCTGCGCGTAGATATGGTTCGTGCTACGATACACATTCAGTCTCGGACGCGCAGGCGTGCCGATGATGTGGCGGCGCTGACGATAATGGCGCTTTACGCGGATAGCATTTTTATCGATTCTTGTAACCATCTCTTGTCACTCCTTCCTGCCTTATTTACCGGTCTTGCCTTCCTTGCGGCGAACGACCTCGTTCTCATAGCGAATGCCCTTGCCCTTGTAGGGTTCCGGCTCGCGGGCCGCACGGATGTTGGCAGCCATCTGACCGACTTTCTGCTTATCAATGCCCTTGACGGTGATCTTCGTCGGGGCGGGAACTTCAAACGTGATGCCTTCGGGCTGCTCGAACTCAACGGGGTGGGAATAACCAACGTTGAGAACCAGCTTGTTGCCCTGCATCTGGGCGCGGTAGCCGGTGCCGGCGATCTCGAGTTTCTTCTCGAAGCCCGCCGTCGTGCCGACGACCATGTTGTTGATGAGCGTGCGGGACAGACCGTGGAGCGCGCGATGGCGCTTGTTGTCACTGGGACGCTTGACGGTCAGGACTCCCGCGTCCTGCTCGATGATCATATCGCGCGAGATCTTCTCGGACAGCTGACCCTTGGGTCCCTTGACCGTGACGACATTCGCTTCGTCGACCGTAATTGTCACTCCGCCAGGAATCTGGACAGGAAGTTTTCCGATACGAGACATTCTTTACTCCTCCGTTACTGTCAGTTGGTTACCAGATGTAAGCGAGAACCTCGCCGCCAACGCCCAGTTTGCGGGCCTCGCGATCGGTCATCACGCCGCGGGACGTCGAGAGAATGGCAATGCCGAGGCCGTTGAGCACCTTCGGCACCTCGTCCTTGCGCGCATAGACGCGCAGGCCGGGGCGGGAGATGCGCTTGAGGCCGACGATGACGCGCTGCTTGTTCGCGCCGTACTTGAGCTGGATGCGGATGGACTTCTTCACACCGTTCTCGATCAGCTCAAAGCCCTTGATGTAACCTTCGTCGAGCAGGATCTGCGCAATCGCCTTCTTCATCGTGGAAGCGGGCACCTCAACGCTCTCGTGCTTTGCAACAAGCGCGTTGCGGATTCTGGTGAGCATATCAGCAATGGTATCCGTCATGATGAATATCCTCCTTTACCAGCTTGCCTTGCGCACGCCGGGGATTTCGCCCTTGTACGCGAGTTCACGGAAGCAAATGCGGCAGATGCCATATTTGCGAAGCACCGAGTGCGGACGGCCGCAGATACGGCAACGCGTATAGGCCCGCGTGCTGTACTTGGGCTCACGCTGCTGCTTCAGTTTCATGCTTGTTTTTGCCATGTGAATCCTCCTTCTCAGCCCTGCACGAACGGCATGCCGAGCAGTGCCAGCAGCGCCTTCGCTTCTTCGTCGGTCTTGGCGGTGGTCACGAACACGATGTTCATGCCGCGCACCTTGTCGACATCGTCATAGTTGATCTCGGGGAAGATCAGCTGCTCCTTGACGCCCATCGCGTAGTTGCCGCGGCCGTCGAAGGACTTGTCGGACACGCCGCGGAAGTCGCGCACGCGCGGCAGAACGATGTTCATCAGCTTGTCTGCGAAGTAGTACATGCGATCGCCGCGGAGCGTAACCTTGGCGCCGATGTTCATGCCCTCACGAACCTTGAAGTTTGCGACGGACTTTCTGGCCTTGGTGATGATGGCCTTCTGGCCGGCAATGATGCCGAGCTCTTCTGCGGCGGCTTCGATACCCTTCGGGTTATCCTTTTCCGCGCCGAGGCCCATGTTGATGATGATCTTCTCGAGCTTCGGAATCTGCATCACGTTCTCATACTGGAACTTCTCTTTCAGTGCGGGAACGGTCTCCTCGAGATACTTGGTCTTGAGGCGCGGCGTGCCCGTCAAGGGCTTTGCTTCCTGCTGCGCGCCCTTCTTCTTGGGTGCAGCCTGTGCGGTTTCTTTCTTTGCCACTTGTTTGTTCCTCCTTCCCGCGCTTAGTCGATCTTCGCGCCGCACTCTTTGCAGACGCGGAGGCTCTTCATCTTCTTCTTGCCGGAGATCTCGACCTCTTCGATGACATGGCCGATTCTCGTGGGCTTATTGCACTTCGGGCAAACGAGCTTCACGTTAGAAACATGGATCGTGCCCTCTTTTTCGATGCGGCCGCCCGGCTCACCCTGACGACGGGGCTTGACATGCTTTGTGATCATGTTAGCATTCTGCACGACCACGCGATCCTTCTCGGGCATAGCCACGAGGATCTTACCCTGCTTACCCTTATCCTTGCCAGAGATGACAACGACCGTATCGCCCTTTTTGACGTTCAGATTCTTCATGTCGTTTTCCTCCCTTAGAGCACTTCGGGCGCGAGCGAGACGATCTTCATATAGTCCTTTTCGCGCAGCTCGCGCGCAACAGGCCCAAAGATACGGGTGCCGCGCGGCTGTTTCTGATCGTTGATGATAACGGCTGCATTGTCATCGAAGCGGATGTAGCTGCCGTCGGGGCGCTGCACACCGGAAACCGTGCGTACGACCACCGCCTTCACGACGTCCTTCTTCTTGACTGCGCCGCCGGGGGAGGCGCTCTTCACCGAGGCAACGATCACATCACCGATGTTAGCGAACTTGCGGGTGGAACCGCCAAGCACACGAATGCACTGGATTTCCTTCGCGCCGCTGTTGTCCGCGACCTTCAATCTGGTTTGCGGTTGAATCATTTTCTCGTCCCTCCTGTCTTACTTCGCCTTTTCGACGATCTCGACGAGACGCCATCTCTTGTCCTTGGAAATCGGACGGGTCTCCATGATCTTCACGGTGTCGCCGATGCCGCATTCGTTGTTCTCGTCATGCGCCTTGAACTTGCGGGTCCGGTTGACCATCTTGCCGTAGAGCGGATGGCGAACCTTGGTTTTGATGGCGACCACAATGGTCTTATCCATTTTATCGCTGACAACAACGCCGATGCGGGTCTTGCGATATCCTCTCATTTCCATCTTCAGTGTCCTCCTTCTACTCACTCGGCTGCGGCGGCCATCTCGCGCTCACGGATGATCGTCTTCACACGGGCGATGTCCTTCTTGCACTCGTTGATCCGCTGCGGGTTGTTGAGCTGTCCGGTAGCCGACTGAAAGCGGAGGTTGAACAACTCGGACTTGAGCTCCTTTTCACGCGCGACGAGGGCGTCGTTCGACAGCTCTCTGAACTGGTTAGCCTTCATTGCTGTTGCCTCCCTCTTCCATTTCCTTCTTCATGATTTTGCACTTGAGCGGGAGCTTGTGCATGGCCAGGCGGAGCGCCTCACGGGCGGTTGCTTCGTCGACGCCCGCGATCTCAAACAGGACGCGGCCAGGCTTGACGACTGCCACCCAGTATTCCGGAGAACCCTTACCGCTGCCCATGCGGGTCTCGGCCGGCTTCTCGGTAACGGGCTTGTCGGGGAAGATCTTAATCCAGACCTTACCGCCGCGCTTGATGTAACGCGTCATGGCGATACGGGAGGCTTCGATCTGGTTGCTGGTCACCCAAGCGGGTTCCTGCGCTACGAGGCCGTACTCACCATAGGTGATCACGTTGCCGCGCAGGGCTTTGCCCTTCATGCGGCCGCGAAATACTCTGCGGCGCTTGACTCTCTTCGGCATCAACATGGTTTATCTGCCTCCTTCTTCACGGTTGCGTTTTCCAAGGACTTCGCCCTTGTAGATCCAGACCTTGCACCCGATGCGGCCATAGGTCGTGTGCGCCTCGGCAAAGCCGTAATGGATGTCCGCGCGCATGGTCTGCAGCGGGATCGAACCATCGTGGTAGCCTTCGGTGCGAGCGATTTCCGCGCCGCCCAGACGGCCGGAGCACATGAGCTTGATACCCTTCACGCCGGGCTTCTGCATGGAGCGGCCCATGGCCTGCTTCATGGCGCGGCGGAAGCTGATGCGCTTCTCGAGCTGGGCTGCGATGTTTTCGGCGACGAGCTGTGCATCGGCGTCAGCGTCGCGGACTTCCATGATGTTCACGTTGACCGCTTTGCCAACCTCTTTGGCGATGCTGGACTTGATCTCGTCGATGCCTGCGCCGCCCTTGCCGATCAGCAGACCCGGGCGAGCGGTGTGGATGCTCACGCTGATCTTGCCGGCTGCGCGCTCGATATCGATGCGCGAAATGCTGGCGGCATAGTACTTCTTCTTCACGAAGCTGCGAATCTTGTTATCCTCCACGAGGAAATCGGCAAAGTCCTTCTTGGAGGCGTACCAACGGGCATTCCAATCTCTGATGACGCCAACGCGGAAGCCGTTCGGATTAACTTTCTGACCCATTCTTGTTCCTCCTTACTTTGCCTGCTGATCCAGCACAATGGTGATGTGGCTGGTGCGCTTACGGATGCGGGATGCACGGCCATGTGCACGCGGACGATACCGCATCAGGGTCGGGCCCTGGTTGGCGTACACCTCTGCGACATACAGGTCGTCGCGGTTGAGCTCGAGGTTGTTCTCGGCGTTGGCCACGGCGCTGTTGAGAAGCTTGAGAACCGGCTCCGTCGCAGCCTTGGGCGTGTACCGGAGGATCGCTTCCGCTTCCTTGACGCTCTTGCCGCGGATCAGGTCGATGACGATCTTGACCTTGCGGGAGGAGATCCTGATGTAGCGGGCGATTGCGCGCGGCCGCTTATCTGCATTCTCACGGCGTTTTGCCGTTTTCTCTCTCGATCTGGTTGCCATTTTCGAACCTCCTTACCTGGAACCCGAGGATTTCTCAGAGCCCTTGTGGCCTCTGAACGTGCGCGTCGGCGCAAACTCGCCGAACTTATGGCCGACCATTTCTTCGGTCACATACACGGGGACGTGCTTTCTGCCGTCGTGCACCGCGATGGTGTGTCCGACCATCTGGGGAAAGATGGTGGAGGCGCGGGACCAGGTCTTGACGACTGTCTTCTTGCCGCTCTCGTTCATCGCATCGATTCGCGCAAGCAGGCGCTCACATACAAACGGTCCTTTTTTAACCGATCTGCTCATTTTGAGTACTCCTTCCTTCCCATCACTTACCGCTGCGGCGGCGCACGATGTACTTGTTGCTCGGATTCTTCTTCTTACGCGTCTTGTATCCGAGAGCGGGCTTGCCCCACGGAGTGACCGGGCCGGGACGACCGATCGGGCTCTTGCCCTCGCCGCCGCCGTGCGGGTGGTCGCAGGGGTTCATGACGGAGCCGCGCACGGTCGGGCGGATGCCCATGTGGCGCTTGCGGCCCGCTTTGCCGAGCTGGATGTTGGCGTGGTCGATGTTGCCGACCTGGCCGATCGTGGCTTTGGCGGTGATCGGGATCAGGCGAACCTCGCCGCTGGGCAGACGCACCTGAGCGTACTTGCCTTCCTTCGCCATCAGCTGCGCCGCGTTGCCCGCGGAGCGAACCAGCTGCGCGCCCTTGCCGGGCTTGAGCTCAATGCAGTGGATCATCGTGCCGACGGGGATATTGCGCAGTGCAAGCGCGTTGCCGATCTTGATATCGGCGCCTTCGCCGGAAACGATCGTCTCGCCGACCGTCAGGCCGAGCGGAGCGATGATGTAGCGCTTTTCGCCGTCGGCATAGTGCAGAAGGGCGATGTTCGCGCTGCGGTTCGGGTCGTACTCGATGGAGGCAACCTTGGCGGGCACGCCGTCCTTGTTGCGCTTGAAATCGATGATGCGGTACTTCCGACGCGTGCCGCCGCCCTGATGGCGAACGGTGATCTTGCCGGAATTGTTGCGGCCGGCCTTGCTGCGAAGGTCCGTGGTGAGCGACTTCTCAGGGGTGGTCTTCGTGATCTCCTCGAAAGCAGAGACGGTCATGAAGCGCTGGCCCGGCGTCGTCGGATTGATCTTTCTGATAGCCATGTGGCGCCTCCTTACTGCGAGATGCTGTCGAAGAACTCAATACCCTTGGAATCCTTCTTCAGCTTCACATATGCCTTCTTGGTGGAAACGCGGCGGCCCTGATGGGCGCCCTGCCGCTTCATCTTGCCAAGCGAATTGATGGTGTGCACCGTGTCGACCTTGACGCCGAAGATCTCTTCGACCGCCGCGCGGATCTCGAGCTTGTTGGCGTTCTTGTCAACGACGAACGTGTAGGTCTTGGACGGAAGATGATCGTAGCTCTTTTCCGTCAGAACCGGTTTCTTGATGATGTCGTACGGGCTCTTCATCAGACGTACACCTCCTCAATCTTCTGCGCCGATTCCTTCGTGAGGATCAGCTTCTGGTACTTGAGAATCTCATACACATTGAGCGTGCCGACCAGCGTGGTCTTGACGCCCGGAATGTTGCGGGCCGCGCGCTCAACGGTGTCGTCCGGACCGGCCAGAACGATCAGCGCCTTCTTGACGTCGACCGCGTTGAGTACCTTGACCATTTCCTTGGTCTTGGGCGCTTCGATGTTCAGCGCGTCGAACACGATGACATCCTGATCCAGAACCTTGGAGGAGAGCGCGGACTTCATGGCAACGCGCTTGGCCTTCTTGTTCACACGGATCGTGTAATCGCGCGGCTTCGGCGCGAACACGACGCCGCCGTGACGCCACTGCGGCGAGCGGGTGGAACCCTGACGGGCACGGCCGGTGCCCTTCTGCCGCCACGGCTTGATGCCGCCGCCGCTCACTTCGGAGCGGGTGAGCGCGCTCTGCGTGCCCTGGCGCTGGTTGGCCAGATACGCCTTCACGACCTCGTGCATGACGGCCGCATTGACCGGCTGGCCAAAAGTGTTTTCGGAAAGCTCGATTTCGCCAATGGTCTTTCCGGAGATATCATAAACTGCTACCTGAGGCATGTCAGCTTCCTCCTTCCTCACTTCACGGTGCTCTTGACGGAGACCATGCTGCCCTTGGCGCCCGGAATGGCGCCCTTGACCAACAGGAGGTTCCGCTCTGCGTCTACGCGCACGACCTCAAGGTTCTGCACGGTGACGTTCTCGCTGCCCATATGGCCGGGCAGGTGCTTGGTCTTGAAGACCTCGCCGGGATAGGTGCAGGCGCCCATGGAACCGGCGACGCGATAGGAGTGGGAACCGTGGGTCTTGCGGCCGCGCGCCTGATTCCAGCGCTTGATCGCACCGGCAAAGCCCTTACCCTTGCTCTTGCCGCTCACGTCGACGCGGTCGCCCACCTCGAACATGTCCGCCTTGATGACCTGGCCGACCTCGTAGGAAGCGGCGTCATCGAGCTTGAACTCCTTGAGATACCGCATGACCTTCAGGTTCGCCTTGGCGAAGTGGCCGATCTGCGGCTTGTTGGAAAGTTTTTCACGGATTTCGGAAAAACCAACCTGGATGGAAACATATCCGTCGTTCTCGACGGTCTTCTTCTGGACGACGGGGCACGGGCCGGCTTCGATCACTGTGACGGGGATCATGGTACCGTCAGACAGAAACATCTGCGTCATACCGACTTTCTTGCCCAAAATGGCTTTCTTCATTTTGGTTACCTCCAATTGTTTACAGCTTGATCTCGATGTCGACACCGGCCGGGAGATCGAGCTTCATCAGCGCGTCAACCGTCTTGGCGGAAGGCTGAAGGATGTCGATCAGGCGCTTATGCGTACGCATCTCGAATTGCTCACGCGAGTCCTTATATTTGTGCGTTGCACGCAGGATCGTGACGATCTCTTTCTCCGTGGGCAGGGGGATGGGGCCAGAAACCTGGGCTCCCGTTCTCTTGGCGGTATCCACGATCTTCTCGGCGCTCTGGTCGATCAGTGCGGACTCGTAAGCCTTGAGCTTAATGCGGATTCTGTTTGCCATGTTATTGTTGTTCTCCTTTCATCTTTTGGGCAGTACACAGGGCCGTGTGTTTCCCTCTTCATAGTTCCGCACAATCCGCAAGGGATTGTGCTTCTGTTCGGGACGGCACGGAGCCGCGACGCCCGCACCCCGCTTTGGGGTGTTGGGTCCGGCGGAAATTACCCGGATGGCAAGAACCGGCAACCTCCCGCTCGGCCCGCGCACGGCATAAAATACGCCTATTGCGCAACCTTGTCTATTGTACACGCCCATTATGAAAATTGCAAGAGAAATATGCGGTTTTTTTGATATATTTTTTGACTTGTTTTGCAGAGCGGCGGCGTATTCTGCCGTGCTGCCCCACGTTCAAAATATTGCGTGCAAAAGCAGACCCGCGGCAAGGCTCGCGAGTTTGCCCGCGAGAACGAACTTTGCAATGCGGGAGCGGAATGCATACCGATACCGCCGCTATCTCCATATTATAAATTCTGCTTCCTGTGCTTTGCTGCTTCAACAGTAAAACACATATACGCACCAGCCTTGGCCAACGAGCAGAAACAAGGAATAAGCAATATGGGCCATCGCTTCATCCGGTCCGCCTGCGCTTTGATTTGAGCGACCGATTCTCGCCCAATCGCAGGCCGGCCCAGTTATTCGTTCAGCGTGGCGCGGTAGAGCGTGGCATAGACGCCGTTTTGCGCGATGAGCGCATCGTGCGTACCGCGCTCGCGGATGCCGTGCTCATCGATGACGATGATCTCATCGGCGTTCTTCACCGTCGAGAGCCGGTGCGCGATGACGAGCGTCGTCCGGCCCACCGCCAGCTCCTCAAACGAGCGCTGGATATCCGCCTCGGTAACGGAGTCGAGCGCGCTGGTCGCCTCATCCAGAATCAGGATCGGCGGGTTCTTCAAAAACAGACGTGCGATGGAGATGCGCTGCTTCTGACCGCCGGAGAGCATGATGCCGCGCTCGCCGACCTCGGTCTTGTATCCGTTCGGGAAGCGCTCGATCTCCTCATGGATGTGCGCCCGCTTTGCCGCCTGAACGACCTCCTCGTCCGTTGCGCCGATGCGCCCGTAGCGGATGTTTTCCATGACCGTGCCGGCAAACAGGAATACATCCTGCTGCACGATGCCGACATTGCGCCTGAGCGAATAGAGCGTTGATTCGCGGATGTCGCGTCCATCGATGAGCACGCGCCCACTCTTGGGCTCATAAAAGCGCGGGATCAGGTGGCAGAGCGTGGTCTTGCCGCCGCCGGACGGGCCGACGAACGCCACGGTTTTGCCGTGTTCAATGGCGAGATCCACATGCGTGAGCACGTCGCGGTCGGCCTCGTAGGCGAACGTCACATCCTCAAACCGTATATCGCCCCGCACGTTGCTGAGCTCCTTTGCGTCCGGCGCGTCCTGGATGTCCGGCTCGACGTCCATGATCTCGCAAAACCGCGTAAAGCCGGCCATGCCGACGATGTACTGCTCCGCAAATGTCGCCAAACGCTTGACCGGGGAGACAAAGGAGGCCACATACAGCGTAAACGTGACCAGCAGCGTCGGCTCCATCTCGCTCCGATAGATCAGATATCCGCCCACGCCCAGCACCACGATGTTGAACATCGCGATAAAGAACTCGGTTCCGCTGTTGAAGAACGCCATGCACTTATAAAACGCATCCTTGGCGTGCACAAAGCGCTCGTTGCCGCGATCAAACTTTTCGATCTCATGCTCCTCGTTGGCAAACGCCTTTGCCACGCGCGCGCCGGAAATCGCGGATTCGATGCCGGCATTGATCTCCGCGATGCGCTCCTTGACCTTATAGGAGGTTTTGCGCATGCGGATGCGCGCGCGCAAAACGTAGGTGATCATGACCGGCAGAACGCACAGCAGCGCCAGCGCAATGCGCCATTCCAGCGCGAACATGCAGATGAACGCGCCGATGATCGTCGTCAGCGAAATGAGCACATCCTCCGGGCCGTGGTGCGCCAGTTCCGTGATGTCGAACAGATCGTTGGTGACGCGGGAGAGCAGCTTTCCGGTACGGATTTTGTCATAAAAGCTGAATTGCAGCGTCTGGATATGCGAAAAAATATCCCTGCGGATATCGGCCTCCATCCGGATGCCGAGCAGATGCCCCCAGTAATTGATGATGAACATCAGCCCCGCACGAATGACATACGCCAGCAGCGCGCCGCCGAGCAGCCACAAAAATGCGCGCAGCAGCGCGGGATTGATCTGCATCTTCGGCAAAAGCGTATGCAGAATGTACTGCGTCAGCATCGGGAACGCCAAATCGATGGCAGCCACAAGAAACGCGCAGGCCATATCCAGTATGAACAGCGGCAGATGCGGTTTATAATAGGATAAAAATCTCTTCAAACGGTTCATGCGCCTATGGTATCATGGAGAAAATGGAAATGCAAGGGGTGTATGCTTTGCAAAAAACGGTGAAACAGCCATTCCCTCCGATTGTCGGGCCAAACAGCCGCACGCTGATTCTCGGCACGATGGCTTCGCCCAAATCGAGGGAGAACGGGTTTTATTACGGGCACCCGCAAAACCGGTTCTGGCCCGTGCTCGCCGCGGTCTTTTCCCGGGAAATGCAGGCGCTCTCTGCCAGTGCGCCCACGGACGGCATTTTACAGCCGCAGGCGGCGCAGCAGAAATCCGGCGGCGCGCGCCCCGGCGCAGATGCAGGCGGCCTTGCTGCTGCCGCCACGGAGCGTGTGCAGCCGGCCGCCGTCTTTACCGGCGTTCCGAAAACACAGTCCGAGCGGGAAGCGCTGCTGCTGTCGAACGGACTCGCATTATGGGATGTGCTGGCCGCATGCGACATCACCGGCGCATCCGATGCATCCATCAGAAACCCGGTGCCCAATGATATCGCCTCGCTTGTCAGGCGGTATCCGATCGAGCGCGTGTTCACGACCGGTCAAACCGCCGCACGGCTGTACCGCCGTCTCGTTGAGGCTGAAACCGGTCTGCCCTGCACCGCGCTTCCGTCTCCCAGTCCGGCCAACTGCCGCGTGCCGTTCGATGCGCTTGTGGAGGCATACGGCGCGCTGCGGGATACCGCGCACACAAGCGTGGAGTAAGGTTCCGTCAGCATGGGTTCCGTCGGCATGTGCGGGGGGAATGATCGCTCGGCTCTAAAAGAGCAGGTTCCACATGCCGAGTATCAACATATGCGCCGGATAGAAGAGATAGAACCAGCGGGCGCCGGGACCGCGCTCTCCGTTGTACAGCAGCACCAGCACGCCCGCAAGCGCGACGCCCATCGCCGCCGCCTCGCCGCCGTGTCCCGAGAGCAGATAGGCCGCCGCAGCCGCGAACAGGATGAGCACGATTTGAGCCCCGTTCTTTTTCCGGCACAGGAACAGCGCGATGGCAATGGCGAGCGGAACCAGCTCGCTCCCGATCATCATGACGGAATAGTGCCACCAGCCCCATAGCCCGATGAACGCGGCCTGCTCCCATCGCCGCTGTCTGCAAAGGTACAGGCCAAAGATCAGCGCAACCCCTTCCAAACCAAAATCGGCATACCGGCCGAGCAGCACAAGCGACAGCGCAAGGCCCAACAGCCCGGCTGCCCGCGCCGGCCAATCCGCTCCCTGTTCCCGCCGGGCGAGCCGCTGCGCCGCCAGAAGCGTACCAAAGCCGAGCGCGAGCGTATACAGTACGTTGAGCTGTCGCCCGTCGTGCAGAACGATCCCGCCAAGGGTGAGCCGAAGACACGGCAGAAAAAGCGCCGCCAGAACGAGCCAAAGCGTCCGGCTGATGCGGCAGCGGCCCGCAAAAAAGAACAGCGCGGCAGCGATGGCCAGCAGCAGCGCCTCCCATGCCGGCAGCGCAAACTCCAGTACGGGCGCTCCGGCTGCAGCGGAAGCAGCGTAATTGGCCCACGTTCCGACGAGCGCGAATGGAATCTGCGCCGCCAATGCAGCGAGCAGCAGGCGATCCAGATACTTCTTCCGGTCGGAGGTCCTCTCAAAGCCGGTAACGAGCAGAAAGCAGAACAGCGGAAACGCAGCCCGGCCCAATGCCCGCAGCGCGGCGCTCGCCTCCGGCGCAAGGCTCTCCCGGTATCCAAGCGCCATGCCCACATGATCGGCCAGCATGGCCGCCGCGGCAAAGAGCTTGAGCAGAAATGCGTTCAGCGGCCGCAGCCGCCGGCCGCTTTTCTCCGCATGTTCCGGGCGCTGCGGCAATGCTGCGCTATGCCCGCTCCCCGCATCGGCATTCCCGCTCTCGCACGAAGCTGTGCCGCAGGCAGGGCATGCGTTTTCCTTCCCATCCATATCTTTGTTGCAGCGAATCATCCCATCGTTCCCTCCGAAGCGCTTCTTTTGCATTGCCTTCATGATACCACAGCCTTGTTTCGCCATGTATGAAGATAGGATGAATTCTGCCGGTTAAAGGTAGGCTAGCGGTGCAGTATGTTCAAAAAAAAGCCGAGAGAGGCCGAAAAAGTCAGCCTCCCTCAGCGTAACCCTTCACCGTGAGCGGGTTCGCTGCGCGCATGTTCTTCCGATTTTAATCGCAACGCGCGCGGATTGCCCCAACGCGATTGGTAAAAATGAAAGGGGAATATGAAGTGCCGGTTTCAACCGCAGCGCGCGCGGATGGTCCCGCATCGGTAGCCATGCAGGCCGTCCGCATGGAGCGCCCGCCCTGCAGACGTTACGAAATCGCAAACGCGCCGACCTCATAGCTCCAGCCGGCCGCCGTGCGTCTTGCGGTACAATCCTCAAAGAAATTCGCGCCGAGCCCGCTGCGCCATTTCTGCGCGTCGAACGCCAACGCATCCTCCCCCGCCACGGTCAGTTCGATCTGCAGGAACACGCCGTCCTCCCAGTACAGCGCTTCGCGGTCGATATACCCCGCATCGCAAAGCGCGTCGAACGTGCCGGCCACCGGCTCCGCGCCGTATCGCTCCCCCAGCCGCCAGCAGACGGCGTCCCGTTCGCTGGCGGACAGGTTGCTCACGGTGGAAAGGTCAACGCCGATATACCGGATATCCTCGTTCAGCGCGGTGTCCATTTCCATCAGATCGTCGAACACCTGCAAGTACAACGCGACCGGGCTGGGCTCCGTTTCGATAACAGCGATACGCGTGATGCCGGAGGGAATCGCAGGATAGCACTCCGCCACCGCGCCGTCAAACGTGATCTCCACCGTCCGGCCGACGCAGAGCGCCGTCGCATCGGCCGGCTGCCCGTGCAGCAGCACCGGCACATCCTTTATCCCGGCGCGATACACGCCCTCGTACGCGCCGGTTCCCGCCAGCAGCAGGCCGCCCGGCCCCACGCTCACAATCGTGGCGGGCATGATCGCCGCGCCGTCCGGCAGCGGCGCATCCGGAGCGGTTCCGCCCGGCGCCGTTCCGGTCGCCCTGCATCCGCACGCCGCCCACAAGCATGTTGCGAGCAGCAAAGCGAGCAATCGTTTCATCATCATCCTCCGTCGTCACGCCGTCGGGTTGCCGACCACTCCGATAAACAGCAGCGCGCCGTTCGCGGCCGTGACCGCATACAGGAACGGCCGATCGAGCGCCATATCCACGCGCGGCGGCTCCACATTCGAAGCGCCCACCACATCGATGCGCGTAAACGCAGCCGCCTCCACGCCCTTTTCGTCGATGCCGATGTGCGTCTCCTGCCGCACCGCGGACACAAATGCGTCCGCATGGATGCCGTCGAGCGCCGCGTCCTGCCGGAACGCCGCCGTCACGCCGAGCGCTTTGAGCATGGGCGCCAGATCAAAGCCGCTGTCGAAGCGGAACTTCGGCACCGACCAGTTGATGATGGAATAGACGCCCTCCCCGCCGCACAGCAGCGTTTCAAGGCCTGTCGAGCCCAGCAGCTCGTGCAGGCCGACGTCCGCATCCGGCAGCGCGAACAGCATCCTGCCCGCGTTCTTGAGCGGCAGCGCGGCGCGCACAAACCCATTCCCGCGCACCGCATCGCCGGTTCGCGTCGCATGCATGAAGCGCGCGGTCTGATCGCCGCCCTCTGCATGGAATACGCCGTCCGTCGTTTGTTCCTTTTGAAATGCATCCATCCATTGATCGCGGAAAAAAACCGTGTTCAGAATCATCATGATCTGCTCGGGCGCGGGCGTCATCTCGGGCGCGAGCTGCCCGCCGGTCTGCTTGGCAATCCAGTCGCCGATCGCCTTTCCCGTATTGGGGTTTGAAAAATCCGCATAGAACAGCGCGGCAAAATAGCGCTCTGCGGCGGTATCGCAAAACGCCTGTTCAAACGACAGGCCCTCCTGCATCCAGACAGCGTTTGCCATCCTGAGCGCGCCCACCTCGTTATCGGTATAGAGCCGGCGCATGAGATTGTCGAGTTCCTGCCCCGGCTGCTCGCCGCCGAGCGCCGCGCAGAGCTGTTCGCGCGTTTCGCCGGACGCGCCCTCCGTCAGCAGCGAAAGCGCATAGTAGAGCGAAAGCGGCGCGTAATTGGCGTTATCCGGCGCGCCCGAGAGCAGGACGTCCCCCGTCCGGCAGGCAAAGCCGTTCACGCGCGCAATCGTTTCCTCCGAAACGGGATTGTTCTCGCGAATGGCCCACTGCTTTTCGTAGTCGTCGAACGCGGCGGTCTCCGGATAGGCGACGTCGTTGGCAGGCACGGCGCCCGCCGCAGCGCAGCCGGATGTTCCGCCCAACAGCCCGAGCAGCAGGATGGCGATTGGCACAAACAGGATTTTCCGGTTCATGATTGTGCTCCCCTCTTCCTTTGTTTACTTATAAAACCGGAGAGGGATGCCAATCGTTGCATCAGGTCACCATGTCATGCAGTTTTTTAATGATCTTGCTCTCGAGGCGCGATACCTGCACCTGAGATACGCCGAGCACCTCGGCAATCTGCGTCTGCGTGCGATCCCTAAAATAGCGCATCATGATGAGCTGGCGCTCGCGCGCATCGAGTTTGACCAGCAGCTCCTTGAGCAGCAGCCGGTCGAACATCTTTCCCTCTGCGGCAGTATCCGCCAGAAAGTCCTGCCGTTCGCCGTCGTCATCCTCAAACCGGCTCTCGTTGAGCGACAGATGCGGCCTGCCGGCGTCGAGCGCCAGCGCGACCTCTTCGGCGTCGACGCCCAGTTCCCGCGCAATCTCCTGCACGCCGGGCTCGCTGCCGGTGCTTCTGCGAAGCCGCTCCTGCACGCCGATCGCCCGCACGGCCAGCTCCTTGACCGAACGGCTGACCTTGACCATGCCGTCATCCCGCAGAAAACGCTTGATCTCGCCCGCGATCATCGGCACTGCATAGGTGGAGAAGCGCACGTCGTACGCGGTGTTGAAATGCTGGATCGCCTTCACCAGCCCCATGCAGCCAAGCTGGAACAGGTCGTCGTACTCCACGCCGCGGCCCAGATACTTCTTCACAATCGATTTTACGAGGGCGAGGTTGCGCTGCACCAGCGTTTCCTCTGCTGCGGTATCGCCGTCATGCGCTGCAAGGATGAGCGTCATCGTCTCCTCATGCGTCAACGGCGCGCGGCTGTCCTGCACGGCGGCCGGCGACGCGCCGGGTGCGGCCGTTCCTTCGCCCACAATCGGCGTGCATGCTTCATTCATGCCTCGGTCCGCCGTCCGATCCGCTTCTTCAGCGTAACGGTCGTACCGCTGCCCACGGCGGATTCGATGGCGACCTCCTCCATAAACGCCTCCATCACGGTAAATCCCATGCCGGAGCGCTCCAACTCCGGTTTTGTGGTGTAGAACGGCTGCCTGGCCTGCTCGACATCGCCGATACCGACGCCGTCGTCATGGATGACTGCGGTGAACAGGTCGTTATCGATCGTGCAGTCGAGACGCACCATGCCGGGCCGGTTCTCATAGCCGTGAATGATGGCGTTGGTCACCGCCTCCGAAACGGCCGTACGGATATCGGACAGCTCCTCGATGGTCGGGTTCATCTGCGTTGCAAACGCGGCCGCGCATGAGCGCGCAAACCCCTCGTTCTGCGACAGGCTTGCAAACTGCAAGCGCATTTCATTGTCTGCCATATTCCTCCTCCTCTCCCTCTCATCCGCGCTCCACGAGCGCATACAGCCCCGACATGCGGAAGATCCGGTCGATGGGTGTCCGCACGCCCGAGACGATGAGCCTGCCGCCGCGCGCGGCAAGCGTCCGGTACCGGCCGAGCACCACGCCCAGCCCCGCGCTGTCCATAAACGTCACATCCGTCATGTCGAGCTGCATCTCCCGCACGGTGACGTCGCGCAACACTGCGTCGAGCGCGCCGCGCACATCCGCCGCGCTGTGATGGTCCAGCTCTCCGGACAGGCGCACGATGATCCGCTGTCCCCTGCGGACGGCCTTGATTTCCATATATATGCCCATTCCTTTCCGGGCGCGGGCGCCTGGCCGGCCGTTCCGGCCGGTACGGCGCGCCCGCTGCCGCGCATCTGCGTCTTATTATGTTCTGGCGGCGAATTTTGCTTCCTGCATCGAACGTTCGGTTGCTTTGTCGGATTCAGAGAATGTATGAATCATGCATAGATAGGTTTCCCGAAAACATACGCTTTTATAAGGCGCGTTGTTGTCAAAAAGCAGCGTTTCCGCCGTCAGCCCGACTGCATGGCCTTGCTGCGTTGTTTTTTTGATGGCGGCTTCCCTGCCGGAGTTTATAAAAAGAGGTGATCCCCCGTGCGCTCTTCTCGCTTTCGTCAGGTTCTGCGCGCCGTGCTGCTGCCGCTGCTGTGCGCGTTCTTGCTGTTTGCGCCGCCATGGCTGCTCCGCGGGCTTTCCAAGGATTATATGCATGCCGTGTTTGAGCCGGAGCCAATCGAATGGAGGGGGAAGCTGGAGCTTTGGCACATCGTTGGGTTTCGCACCTATCAGGGCAGCGTCACCAACCATCTCATCGAGCGCACGGCCGCCTTCGCCAAGCAGCATCCGGGCGTGGCCATCGAGGTGACCGGCCTGACGGCAGCACAGTTTGCCGAGCGGTACGCGCGCGGCGAACGACCGGATCTCTATTCGTTTCCGAACGGACTGCTGTACCGGGAACAATTGCGCGCACTGGCGCTGGATATACCCGCGCTGCGCAGCGGGCTCTCCCCCGCCGCTCTGGACGGAGAAATCTTTGCCGTGCCGTATCTGATGAGCGGCTATTTTCTGCTGATCAACGGACAAAGGCCCTATCTCTCGGTCAGCCGGCCCCCGTCCTCGCTCGAAGAGGTGGATTTGCAGGCGGCGCTGGAGGCAGAAGAACTGGCCGTGCCGCCCGTGCTTGGCGCGCAGCTCGGCCTGACCGGAACCGCCGAAGCGGACAGCGCTGCGGCCGAGGCCGCGTTCCGCAAGGGAAAGCGCGCCTATCTGGCAGCCGACGCGCGTTCGCTCGGGGATTTGATGCGCGCGGCGGATGGCAATCTCCTGCTCAGCGCGCTGCCCATGGCGGCGTATACCGAACAGGTTCAATTTTTGGCCGCCGCCTCTGGCACGGACGATCAGCGCTGCAAGATCGCTGCGGAACTAATTCTCTTTCTGCTGACGCCACCGGAGCAGGAGCGGCTGGCCGCTCTCGGCGCCATGCCGGCCGCGGACGGCGTGAACGCCGTCTACAGCGAGCCGCTGCTTGCGGATTGGAACGCCGCGTTTTCCGAAAGCGCAGGAAGGGTTCCGGACGCCTTCTTATACCAGCGACACCGGGATGCGCTGGTGCAGGACGCGCTGCGCGCCATGGCCGGCGAAGCCGGCGCCTCGGATGCGTTTTCCGAGCGGTTGGCTGTTGTGCTGGGCGGGCAAGATTGATATAATGGTGTTGTATGGAAGAATTGGCTGTTCGGATTCAAAAGGGGCTGCCCGACCTCGATGTGCGAGCGTTCGTTCCGCTCTCGGAGCTGACGAGTTTCCGCATCGGCGGTCCGGCCGCTGCCTGCGCTCTGCTCCGCTCGGGGGCAGAGCTGGTTCGCGCGCTCTCGTTCTGCCGGGAGGAAGGCATCTGCTGGCATCTGCTCGGCAACGGCACCAACGTGCTCGCGCCCGACGAGGGCTTTCACGGGCTGATTCTGCGCCTTCTACCGGACGATGCGCCGCGCTTTGACGGTTGCAGGGTCATCTGCGGCGCCGGGCAGGGTTTGGCCGCTGTCGCAAAGGAGAGCGTGGCGCATGGTCTGATGGGAATGGAGGCGCTCTCCGGCATTCCGGGCACGATCGGGGGCGCCGTCGCCATGAACGCCGGTGCGTACGGCTCGGAGATCGGGGCGCTGCTTTCGGAGGTCACCGTGCTCAGCGGCGGACAGGTTAAAACCGTTCCGGTTCGCTCCGAAGATTTCGGCTACCGCAAAAGCCCGTTCGGCTCTCCGGAAACGATCGTGCTCTCCGCAGTCCTGAACCTGCAAATCGATGATGGCAGCGCCGCGGCGCGCATGGCGGAGTTTTCCCGCAGGCGGCGGGAAAAGCAGCCGCTCGCCTATCCCTCCGCCGGCAGTGTGTTCCGTCGTCCGGCCGGATATTATGCGGGCGCGCTGATCGAGCAGTGCAATCTCAAGGGGTTCGCCGTGGGCGGCGCGGCGGTCAGCGACCGGCACGTGGGCTTTATCGTCAATACCGGCGGCGCGACATGCGCCGATGTGCTGTCTCTCATCACGACCATTCAAGCCACCGTGTTCGAGCGGACGGGCGTCCGGCTTGAGCGGGAGGTCAAACTCCTTTCCGAGGTGTAATGCTATGTATCTTTTGATTGTTACCGGTCTGTCCGGCGCGGGAAAATCGCTCTGCCTCAACTGTCTGGAGGAGCAGGGATATTTTTGTGTGGACAACCTGCCCTCGCCGCTGCTGAAGGAATTTGTAACGCTGTGCGAGCAGGCCGTGCCTCGTATCCAGCGCGCCGCCGTCACCGTTGATAGTCGGGAGAGCCTGCTCTCGCGCAAGCCGCAGGGCATTTTGGAGGGGCTGGACGCGCTCACGGTGCCCTACGAAATCCTGTTTCTCGACGCGCGGGACGACGTGCTGCGCAAGCGCTACAACGAATCGCGCCGCCACCATCCGCTCGGCGATGCGGGCGACGCCTATACCGGCGTGCAGCGTGAGCGCGTCTTTTTGCAGTCGATCCGGAACCGCGCCGCCTATGTGCTCGACACCAGCGACATTAAGCCGAAGGATCTCTCCAAAACGATCGCGAAGGTGCTGCCGGAATATGAGAGCAAGGATATGTCGCTGCTGCTGTGCAGCTTTGGCTATAAGCGCGGCGTGCCGGTGGACGCGGACATCGTGTTCGACATGCGGTTCATCCCGAACCCCTTCTATATCGAGGAGCTGCGCCCGCTCTCCGGCATGGACAAGCCGCTGAGCGACTATGTTTTTTCCCAGCCGTTCGCGCGTGATTTTATGGATCAGACCGAGCGCATGCTGCTCGCAACACTGCCCCTCTATCGCGAACAGGACAAGCACATCCTGCGCGTCTGCTTCGGCTGCACGGGCGGCCGCCATCGCTCCGTCGCCGCAGCCGAGGAGATGGCGCGGCGCTTCCACAATCAGGGCATCAACGTACGCGTGTATCACCGCGATCTCATCGTGGAGGCGGAGGATATCGAGCAGCGATTTTCCATTGACAGATAAGACCAGCACAAGGAGTCGCCATGTCATTTTCGACCGAGATCAAGGAAGAGCTCTGCCGCATCCGCGTCAAGGGCAAGGATCAGCGGCGCGCGCTGCTTGCGGGTCTGACGCAGACCTGCGCTTCGCTGCGCCTGTCCCGCACGCCGCAGGTGTTCTACCAGAGTGAATCGGCATCGGTCGTCCGGCTGATCGCCCAGCTCGTCGGCGCGCTCTATGCGCTCGATGCGACGAGCGCGCGCCGCGAGCAGGAGCACAGGAAAGCGCCCCTTTCGGTCGTCACGTTCTCCGGCGCGGACTGCCGCAAGCTGTTGGTCGATGCGGGCGTGCTGTCCGAGCAGGCCGGCGCCCTCTCGTTTATCAAGCAAATCCCGGCCGCACTGGTATCGGACCCGGAGTGCCGGCGTGCGTTCCTGCGCGGTGCCTTTTTGGGAAGCGGCTCATGCAGCGATCCGGCCAGCGGCTATCACCTCGAGATCGTCTGCCGGACGGACGCCTTTGCCGAGGGGCTTGCGCAGCAGATCGGCTCGCTCGGCCCGGTTGCCAAGCGCACCGAGCGCAAGGGCCGCGATATCGTCTATCTGAAGGGCGACGATGTGGCCGGTTTTCTGGCTTTGACCGGCGCAAGCGCCGCGGCGCTCGCGTTTGAAAACGCGCGTACAGAACGGGATTTCCGCAACTACATCAACCGTACCAGCAACTGCGAAACCGCCAACATCGGCAAGACCGTTGCCGCCGGATTACAGCAGCTGAGCGCGATTGAGGCCATCGAGCGGCACATGCCGCTCACCGATCTTCCCGCGCCGGTCTATGAAGCTGCGCGGCTGCGGCTGCAATACCCAGACGCCACGCTGCAAGAGCTGGCCGATCTGGCCGAGATCGGCAAAAGCGGCATGAACCATAGGCTCGCGCGCCTGATACGCATTGCAAAGGAGTTGGAACCATGACGCCGTTTACCCACCTGCACGTGCACACCCAGTACAGCCTGCTCGACGGCGCCGCGCGCATCAACGAGCTGGTCGTCCGCGCCAAGGCGCAGGGGCAGACCGCGCTTGCCATCACCGATCACGGCGTGATGTACGGCGTGATCGATTTTTATAAGGCGTGCAAAAAGGAGGGCGTCAAGCCCATTCTCGGCATGGAGGCCTACGTTGCCCCGCGCTCCATGCGCGACCGGCAGGGCGCGCAGGATCGGGAGTACGCGCACTTGGTGCTGCTGGCCAAGAACCAGACCGGCTATCAAAACCTGATGCTGCTCTCCAGCGAAGCGTTCGTGCATGGTTTTTACTACAAGCCCCGCATTGATTACGATCTGCTCGCAGAGCATGCGGAGGGGCTCGTGTGCCTGTCGGCGTGTCTGGCGGGCGATATCCCGCAGGCGCTCCTGCACGGCCGGTATGATGAGGCAAAGCGGCTTGGCGAGCGGCTCCAGGCGATGTTCGGGGATGATTTTTATATTGAGCTGCAAAACCATGGTCTTGCCGAACAGCAGCGCATTTTGCCCGATCTGCGCCGGTTGGCCGGAGAATTGGGCGTAAAAACCGTCGCGACCAACGATGTGCACTATGTCGAAAAGGCGGACGCCGAAGCGCAGGATGTGCTGCTGTGCATTCAGACGCAGCGCTTTGTGGACGAGCCCAACCGGATGCGCATGGAGGCGGAGGAATTCTACCTCAAATCCGGGGATGAAATGGCCGCCGCGCTGCCCGAGGACGCCGGAGCGCTCGCGGCCACGATCGAAATCGCGGACAAATGCGATGTGGAGATCGCGTTCGGCGTGCGCCGCCTGCCGCACTACACCGCCCCCGACGGACTGGATAACGAAACGTATCTGCGGCAGCTCTGCGCCGCGGGCATGCAAAAAAAGCTCGGCGGCGGCGACGCGGCAGCGCATGAGCGGCTCGAATATGAGCTCGGTGTGATCGCGCGCATGGGCTTTGTGGACTACTTTTTGATCGTCTGGGACTTCATCCACTTCGCCAAGACCCACGGCATCGTGGTCGGCCCCGGCCGCGGCAGCGGTGCTGGAAGCCTCGTTGCCTACTGTATGGACATTACGGACGTCAATCCGCTCCGATACGGCCTGTTGTTCGAGCGCTTTTTGAACCCGGAGCGCGTCTCCATGCCGGATATCGATGTGGACTTCTGCTATGAGCGGCGGCAGGAGGTCATCGATTATGTGTCCGAAAAATATGGCGAGGGGCGTGTTGCGCAGATCATCACGTTTGGCACCATGGCCGCGCGCGCGGTGCTGCGCGACGTCGGCCGCGTGCTGCGCGTGCCGTATGCGGATGTCGACAAGCTGGCCAAGCTCGTACCCGCCGTGCTGAACATGACGCTCTCGCAGGCGCTGCAGCTCTCCCCCGAGCTCAAAGCGTTGCACGAGAACGACGAAACCATGAAAAAGGTCATCGACCTGTCGCTCAAGCTCGAGGGTCTGCCGCGCCACAGCTCCACGCATGCGGCGGGCGTCGTCATCTCGGGCGTACCGCTGACCGACGTGGTGCCGCTGCAACTCAACGACGTCGTGGTCACCACGCAGTTTCCGATGGGAACGCTCGAAGAACTCGGCCTTTTGAAAATGGATTTCCTCGGGCTGCGCACGCTGACGGTCATCCGCGATGCGCTGCGCTATATTGAAAAGGGCGGCAAAACGCCGCCGGACCTTGAAACGCAGGCGTTTGACGATCCCGCCATCTACGATATGATCACGCGCGGCGATACCGACGGTGTGTTCCAGCTTGAATCCGCGGGCATGCGGCAGTTTTTGGCCCAGCTCAAGCCGGACTGCTTTGAAGACCTGATCGCAGGCATCTCGCTGTTCCGTCCCGGCCCGATGGAACAGATCCCGCGCTATGTGCGCGGCAAGCACGATCCGTCGAGCGTGTCCTACGCGCACCCGCTGCTCAAACCGATCCTGCAAAACACCTACGGCTGCATGGTCTATCAGGAGCAGGTCATGGAAATCGTCCGCAGTCTCGCGGGCTATTCCTACGGCCGCTCCGACCTCGTTCGCCGCGCCATGTCCAAGAAAAAACACGATGTGATGGCCCGGGAGCGGGAGTACTTCATCCATGGCACGGACGGCGTGGAGGGCGCGCTGCGACGCGGTGTACCGGAGGCGGTCGCCAACCGCATCTTCGACGAAATGATGGAATTCGCCTCCTATGCGTTCAATAAGTCCCATGCCGCCGCCTATGCCGTGCTCGCCTACCGCACGGCGTACCTCAAGCATCATTATCCGGTCGAGTTCATGACTGCGCTCATCAACAGTTTTATGGGCTCGAGCGACAAGGTCGCAGAATATGTATACTCCGCGCGCCGGCAGGGCATCCGCGTGCTGCCGCCGGACGTCAACAAAAGCCGCGCCCGCTTCTCGGTCGAAAATGGCTGCATCCGCTTTGGCCTTGCCGCTGTGCGCGGCGTCGGCACGGCGGTCATGCAGGATATGGTCGCCTCCCGTGAGCGGGACGGCGCGTTCCAAACCTTCTTCGATTTCTGCGAGCGCACGGCCGGGCTGAACAAGCGGATGCTCGAGTCGCTCATCTCGGCCGGCTGCTTTGACGGCATGGGCGCAAACCGCGCGCAGCTGCTCGCCGTCTACGAGCAGGCGTTCGACGGTGCCACGGCGGCCCGCAAGGTGCGGGAATCCGGCCAGCTCTCCCTGTTCGATCTCGGCGGCGGGCGCGACATGCTGCAAAGCACCGCCATGAAGCTGCCGGACATTCCGGAAATGAAGCATCCAATGCTGCTTGCGCGTGAGCGCGAGGCGCTCGGCATGTACTTTTCCGGCCATCCGCTCGATCATTACCGCGCCACGCTCGACAGTCTGTCCGTCACGGTCATGGATTTGCAGGAGGCCGACGGGATCAGCGGCATTATGGACAATACGACGGTGCTCGTTGGCGGCATGCTCACCGGCTGCAAGCAAAAGCCCACCAAATCCGGCTCCGGGCTCATGGGATACGCGGTGCTCGAGGGCGTGACCGGCAGCTGCGAGGTCGTGCTGTTTCCCCGGACGGTGCAGCAGTATGCAAACCTGTTCCTTGAGGATACGCCGGTACTCGTGCGCGGGCGGCTCAATATCCGCGAGGACCGGGCCAATTCGCTGCTTATCGAGGAGCTTCGCCCGCTTGCCGACGCAGTGCAGAAGACCTTCTATCTGCGCCTGCCCGCACTGACGGACGAGGCCATGCAGCGGGCCGTGGCGTTTCTCCGGCTGCATCCGGGCAACACGCCGGTCGTGCTCGTGGACGCGGCCAAACGCATCAAGCGGCAGGCGCCGCAAAATCTCTACCTCGACGCCGCTACCGCCGTTCTCGCCGAGGCAGAACGGATCTTTGGAAAGGAAAACATCAAACTCCTATGAAACAGCAGCTTCCCGTGCAAAAGAACGAAGATCTCCAGCTCACCATCGACGCGCTGACCAGTGAAGGACAGGGCATCGGCCGGGTCAATGGCTACGCCGTGTTTGTTCCCGGCGCGCTGCCGGGCGAGCGCGTCGGCGTCCACATCATCAAGGTGACGAGCGGCTACGCCATCGGCAAGCTGACCGAGGTGTTGAAACCCTCCGGTGCGCGCGTGCAGCCGGTCTGCGGCGCATACCCCTCGTGCGGCGGCTGTACGCTGCAGCACCTCGACTATGGCGAGCAGCTCGCGATCAAACGGCAAACCGTCGTGGATGCGCTTCGGCGGCTTGGCGGCATCGAAGCTCCCGCCGTGGGCGAAACGCGCGGCATGGCCGTTCCGTGGCGTTACCGCAACAAGGGCAGCTTTCCGTTCGCCGCGGGCGGGCAGGGCGTTGCCTTTGGCTTTTTCTCGCCGCGCAGTCACCGACTCGTGCCCATCACCGACTGCCCCATTCAGGACCAGCGCATCGTGGACATCGTGCGCCGCGTGCAGGAATGGGCGGACGCCTGCCATGTCTCGGCTTATGATGAAAGCGCTCGCCGCGGCGTGCTGCGCCATGTGATGGCGCGCGTCACCGCCACCGGCGAGTCCATGACCGTGATCGTGACCGCGTCGAACCGTCTCCCCCACGCCGATGAGCTGCTGACGCTGCTCTCCGATGTGAACAGCGTATGGCACAATATCAACGAACGGGACACGAACGTTATCTTTGGGTCGGATTTCAGGCTGCTCGCCGGCGAACCGGCGCTCTCGGAAACGATTCTCGATCTCTCGTTCTTCGTCAGTCCGCAGTCGTTTTTGCAGGTCAATGCGCAGCAGACGGTCGTGCTGTACGGCGAGGCGGTGCGCCTAATCGATGCGAAGCCCGCCGAGACCATTGTGGATGCCTACTGCGGCGTCGGCACCATTTCGCTGCTGCTTGCGCAGCATGCCGGGCGTGTGATCGGCATTGAGAGCGTGCCGGAGGCCATCCGCGACGCCAAGCGCAACGCCGCCGACAACGGCATCCAAAACGCCGAATTTCTCTCCGGCAATGTCGAGGACGTTCTCCCCTCCCTGCCCGGCCGCATCGATGGGCTGGTCATCGACCCGCCGCGCAAGGGCTGCGACGAGCGCGTGCTCTCCGCCATCGTCCGGAGCGGTGCAAGCCGCGTGGTCTACGTCTCCTGCAACCCCGCCACGCTTGCGCGCGACTGTAAGTTTCTCACCGCGCACGGTTTTCGGCTCGTCAGCGCCACGCCGGTGGACATGTTCCCGCAGACGGCGCATGTGGAGACTATTGTGTTGCTACAAAGAGAAACCTTGTAGAAATCCTTAGATTTAGGCACTTTTCCCGTCATGTGGTGTTTGACGCAGAGGGTGATAAATTCCGTAATAAACGTATTGAGGACTACATCACCGTTTCGGTAGTCATTGATATGGAGTGTGGGAACACAAGAAATTGAATATTTGACGAGAAAGGACATCGTGCAAGCGGTGTCCTTTTCTTATGGGCAAGCCGTAGATTTTGTAAAAAGTCTGCGGCGTTTTTTTATACCCGCAGGAAAGGAGGTGCAGACGGAATGTATTTCACAAAGGGCAAGCAACAGGCATTTGAACTGCTCATGCAGCAGAAACCGGGCTTTGACCGCTATCAATCCGGCTGTGCCGGAGGTGATGAAGATTGCGGCACTTGCCGTTTTTACCGCCCGAATTGGAAGTATGAGTTTTGCGTTTTCAAAGAGTGCCCCTATTGCCCCGGCAGGAGGACGCGGAAAATGCCCGCCAGCATGGACAAATAGACGGGCAAAAGCCCTTGCGTCATGCGGCTTTGTAGACGCGAAAACGGCAAAGGGTATATTGCAATACCAAGACCGCCGAAAACAGCTTTCTAATTGTGCACAAACACGCAGCAAAGGAGTGATGAAAAATGCCAGTTTTCCGAGTGGAACGCAATACGGGCTATACCGTTATGAGTAACCATCATTTACGCAACAAGGAATTGACCCTAAAGGCAAAAGGGCTTTTGTCGCAAATGCTATCCTTGCCGGAGGATTGGGATTATACCCTTGCGGGCTTATCCCATATCAACCGGGAGAAGATCGACGCAATCCGCGAAGCGGTAAAGGAACTCGAAAAAGCCGGATATATCGTGCGCAGCCGGGAGCGCGACGAAAAGGGACGCTTGCGGGGCGCGGATTACGTCATATACGAGCAGCCGCAGCCGCGAGAGCCGGAAGCAACTACCAGCGGCGAACAGCCGCCTATATTGGATTTTCCAACATTGGATAATCCAACGTTGGAAAAACCTACGTTGGAAAATCCAACGCAATTAAATAAAGATATATCAAGTAAAGAACAATCAATTACGGATTTATCAAGTACCCATTCCTTTCCATTCCATTCCCTAAACCCCTTGCCCTTTGAGCAGGGCGAAGCGGCTACGCCGCCGGAAAGGAAAAGAACGGAAGCGAAAAGCAATAGCGCAGTAGAGATTTACAGGGAGATTATCAAGGACAATATCGAATACGACCATCTCATTCAAAACTGCAAAATCGACGCAGACCGCCTAAATGAGATTGTTGACCTTATGCTGGAAACCGTCTGCACAGCGCGAAAGACAATCCGTATCGCTGGGGACGACTACCCCGCCGAACTGGTGAAATCCAAGTTTATGAAGCTGAACAGCAGCCACGTTGAGTTTGTTTTGGGCTGCATGAGGGAGAATACAACCAAAATCCGCAATATCAAGCAATATCTAAAAGCGGTGCTGTTTAACGCGCCGAGTACCATTGACAGCTACTATACAATGACCCGATTGGGTATGCAGACCTTATCTTGAACGGTGATCCTGAAACCTATTTGAAAACCGTAACGGAATACAAGAATCTGGATTAAACGATGCAAGCCCTGCTGTTGGTCGAGTATGACTGACAGCAGGGCTTATTTTATTTTGCAAAGGTTATTTTGATTTGCAGTTTGTTATTGTTGTAGATTGCTTCAATACTTCCACCCATATTGTGGTGTTCCGGCAGAATGGGAAACAGACCGCCTATTATGTAGACGAGGGGGCCGATTACCGGCAGGTGCCGGAGTTTTTCGCCCAGCCGGAAAAGCAGCTCACGCCGGACGAGTGCATGACCGGCGAACAAATCCAGACGCCAAGGGGCCGTTTCTATCTGACCGACAGGAGCCGGGAACAGATGGAGGCCGCCGGGTATGGATTCCACCACCAGTCGGAGGACGGCAGGTATCTCATTATGGCAAACGGCACAAGGGCCTTTGCCATCCCCGCCCAGCAGGAAAGCCATATCAAGACGGCGGAAATGTCCACCGAGCAGAACTACAACATGATCGACGGCATGATGAACAACGCCCCGTCTATGGAGGAACTGGAAGCAAGGGCAAAAGCCGGGGAACAGATTTCCCTTTTGGATGTGGCCGAGGCAGCCAAGGCGGAGGCCAAAAAGCCCAAGCAGACCCGAAAGACGACGCAGAAACAAAAGAAACCGTCCATCCGGGCGCAGCTTGCCGCCGCCAAGGAGGAACAGAAAAAGAAGCCCCCGGCGCGGGAAAAATCAAAAGAAATGGAGGTATGAGGAATGTATTTCACTGTGGAAGAAGAAAACCTGATCTGTCTGTACCACAACGCCGACCGCCGCAAGACGGCGGCAAATCTCCGGGCAGCTTTGCCGGACATGGACAAGGAAATGGCGGCGCTGGCCTGCCAGACCGCCGATAAGCTGGACGCCATGAGCGACGCCGACTTTGCGGCGCAGCGGTTCCACTTCACAGACGAATAAGAAAAACGCCGGGCGCGGGGGCTGTCAAAGCCTCTGCGTCCGGCGCTGATTTTTTCAGTTACCCCAAACAATCGAGAGGGGCTACGACATTTAACATTTTTCCAGCAATCAGGCAAATAAAGCTGATGATAGTACTCATATCAGAAATCATAGACATCCCTCCTCGAATGTTAGCTATCATGTTACAGTCCCCGATCTCTTGTTTCCAAGCCTCATTAGCAACACAACCTCCCGATTGTGTGGTGCGAGACAAGTATATTATAGCATCCTTTTTTCAGCTTTCAATGCTAATTCTAATTTTTTGTATGTTGGACCGCGTCAAGGGATGTTCGCAAAAAGGACTCCTGAAAAATGGAATTAAGCTG
>DXWI01000009.1 GCA_019416935.1 Clostridiales bacterium
CACGGAAAAAGAAGAAATCTATATAAACGCAAAAAAGCGGGGTGCCACCCTTTTCGGATGACACCCCGCTTTTGCTATGCCATTATTCTGTTTTTGCCTCTTGCTTCTCTATTTCTCTCTGCTTCTTCCATTCAGAAAACTCCCGCTGCCCTTCCTCGCTCTCATAGAAGGCCAGAATGTCCGGCAGGATGCAGCGGGCTATTGCTTCGATCTGGTGCTGGGGAATATCGGTGTTGTTGATCAGCTTTTTTCTTCTACCCAAATGTACCTCCGTGTTTCTCAAAGATGGTTTACAGATCGCGATCTTTGGGTCGCTGCTGGCGCTGCTGCTCTCTGAGTATCCGACGCACCTCAG
The DNA here is from genome assembly GCA_019416935.1 of Clostridiales bacterium. Lineage (GTDB taxonomy): Bacteria > Bacillota > Clostridia > Christensenellales > CAG-138 > Aphodomorpha. The sequence continues at coordinate 356 of DXWI01000009.1, forward strand.
GGGGAATACTGTCCACAAACCGCCGCAGCCGCTCGTTATCCTTTTTCAGTGTCAACACCTCCATCTGCTTCTGTATGCTCTTTTCGCTGTTGACCTTTTCCTTCAAGCCCTCGTTCTCCTGCGTCAGATAGTCGATGGTGGCTTGGTATTTCTTCATCTGTCCCAAATGCTTTTCCAGCCGGGAGAAATATGGCCCCACCATCTCCAAAATTTCGTCTCGTTTTTTCCCGGCGTTCAGCACCCCGATTTCCGACACCGCCTTTTCTATGGCCTGCTGTTGCCGGGTGAGGCCTACGGACTGCTTGAACAACCATGTAGGAATGTGCTTGCGCTTGGTGACAAGGGCGCTCTCGCCCCGCTTGAGGACGGGGAACACCTTTTTCATGTGGGCGTGAAACTCGTCCTGCCATTTTGAAAGCTGCGCCCGGTTGCCCAAAATCTCCTTTGCAGACAGCCGCCCGTCCTCTGTGATGGGGGTAAAGCACAGGTGAAGGTGAGGTGTTTTTTCATCCATGTGTACCACAGCGGAAAAGATGTTCCCCCGGCCCACCTTCTTCTCCATAAAAGCTACCGCTTCGGTGAAGTAGGCTTGTACTTCTTTCTTGCTTCGGCCTGTGAAGAACTCCGGGCTGGCGGTAATCAGCGTGTCCACAAACATAGTGCTGTCCTTCCTGGTACGGCACCCCACCGCCTTGATGCGAGTGTCAATTTCCTTTCGGTACTTCTGCGTAGGCTGAATAATGTGAAAATTGTCCTTGCTTTTACTGATGTCAATATCGGGATTGCTGGCGTACTTCTCCTTTGTGCGCTCGTGGTGGGCTTCCAATGCCCCTGCCGGCCCCGCCTTGTGTTTGGCAAAGCGTAAAATTGCGTGCTGTGCTTTTTGTGCCATTGTACCTCCTTACCGCTTACGCTTGACCCAGACAATGTCATAGTCCAGCACATCCGCAAGCTCCACGGCTTCTTGGTATCGCAGGGAACCCCGACGCAATTTGCCGGATAGATTGGGAACGCTGCGGCTCCAATCGTAATCGTCGTACAGCCTATCCACCACCTCTGTCATGGTCATGCCAGAACGGACGATAGCCGAACTTTTCCATCTGTTCACGGATGTTTGCAATAGCATCCCAGTTGGTTCTGTCAACAACACCAATGGCAAGCGTGTAGTCATCCAAGAAGGCAAACGCCTTTTCGGACGGAAGTAGGTTCTCACGTTGGATGTTGCTGTCTACCATTAGGATGATTGCTTCTTCATCCGTCAGGTCCCGAACGAACACGGGAAGCTTGTCTAAACCAATCTGCTCCGCCGCGGCTTTTCTCCGATGACCGCTGATGATCTCATACTCGCCCTCCACCTTCTTCCGAGCAAGCAACGGTGACAAGATGCCATACTCCCTCACGCTCTCTATCATCTTCTCGTCCGGTTCGGCTCGAAACGGATGGTCTCGAAAGCTATGTAACTGCTTGATTGGTATCTCTTGAACCGACTCACCCGTATTGGGAATGCCGAACAGTGCATCCACGCTCGGCAAGGTGATCGGTGGTTTCTTTGTAGCCAATATGATTCCCCCTCTTTGTATGTACTCATTTTGAGTATGTTTCGATAATTGATTTGTACTCACTTATGAGTATTTTATCAACGCCTATTGCTCAATATCTTTCCATCGTTTATAGTATTTGTTGGGTGATAATCATATGGCAGGTAAAGAAGAAGTCAAATATATGTTGGAAGTTTCAAAAACAACCGCTACAGAGCTCGCTAAAATGTTGGAGATCAACAAGCAGAGTACAAGCCTGTCAGCGAGGAATTTCGCCCCAGCCTTGAAAGGTCTTTGGTGATGACCGTATCCACATGACCGGCTTCGATTTCCACAAGCATCCGCTGAAAGCCGGGACGGTTGTTGAACTCAACGCCGCTGTACCCATCGTCAATAAAATAGGTCGGGTTCGGAAAATGCCGGGACTTAGCGTACTCCATTAACATGATCTGCTGATGCTGAATGGAGTTCGATGGGTCATCCTTGCCGCCTTTTTCCTTGGTGTCCTCTACGGACAGTCTGCAATAAAGTGCTGTGATTTTGTCGGTTGCCCTTGCCATATTATTATCCTCCTTTGTCGGGGCAACTGTCTGAACAGGGTTGGATTTTGGGTTTATATCAAGAGCGGCGTCGTTACTCATCGGCGTCCTCCGTGATACCTGTATCATCATCGGCGGCGTTCTGCTCCATGATGCGTTTGAGCTTTCTATCGAGGGTTTCTGTTCCCTCATAGCTGCCTGTCACCGTGTATTCCGTACCGCCATGCTCGTCCACGATTTTGATGTCGGGCAGCCAATAGGCGGACGGATTTTTCACCACAATGTTGCCCTTGTCATCGAAAGAAAACTCTCGCTTGGGGGCATCATCAGGGCGAGACTCGACCTTGGCATAGGGGTCTGGATTGGAGAAATAAAAGGAACGAATTTCGCCGCCATCCTCACCGCTGTCAAAATCGTCATCCGCAAAAATCTCGTCCAGTTCCTTGTCGGTCAGTTCGATGATCTCATCATCCTTTTTCTTTTTATCCATAGGTCAAAGCCTCCTTTTCGTTCATTCCCATTTTTTCAAGGGATTGGCACTTAAAGTAATCCCTCATCCATCAGCATTTCAAGAACTCGTGCTTCTCGTTCAAACATCATCGGATTGTATGGACTACCTTGTACATTACGATTCTTTTGAATAGCAAGGATGGGGTCAACAAATTCCAGAGCATAATTTTCCGCCGCTTCGTAACCATCCAGACGTTGGGAAACCATTTCATTTTCCACATCGCAGAGGAAATAATAATTATCCTGAACAAAGCATTCGGACGGGTCTTTGTCACTTCTCTGAATGCGATGTACAAGTCCAAATTCTTTTACAGTCTCAGGCTTGACCGCCAAACCGGCATCTTCACGGGTTTCACGGATCATTGCAACGATGGGGGATTCCTCACCCTCAATACCGCCGCCCGGAAATTTGTAATAGTCATATTTTAAGCTGTGAATCATGGCAATCTTTTTCCCACTAATGATAATGCTTCGTGCCGAATTTCGCACAAAATTGCGGGTGCAATGATCGTAATCATGCTTATCCATTTCAAATAATACTCTCATATAGCCTCCGATGCAGCGCACTTTTCTTTTATTCACTTCGATTTGCTTCCATCAAACGGCAATTCAATTCATACAGTGCTGTGCGATTTGAATCCCATTTCAGTTTATTGTTTGTTTCTTCATAGGTCAGCCAAACGCACTCGGTATGTTCGTGAGAAAGTTCAATATCTTTTTGGCACTCAAAACCGAAAGTGTATTCAGGAATGACATAGATATCCTTGCCCCAATGCCGGCGGTGCTTTTCCGATATAACTGTAGCAGGAATATATGCCAAACTCTTAAGTTCCACCCACTTGTCAGAGCACACTCCACCTTCTTCAAAGGTTTCTCTTTTTGCCGCTTCAAATGGCGTTTCGTTATCCTCACCGCCCCCGGCAATAAACTGCCATTGGTCGTGATCTGCACGATGCAGCACGCAATAATATAGGCAATGATTGATGATACGGTATGGTATGGAAAGAATTTGAAATGGCACTCTCATGATATTTCTCCTCAGCACGAATGTTTTTTGAGATAGCAAAACAGACGGACGCCGTCAATGGTCGAGATGAATGGCTGCGCCGCCATTGACAGCGTCCGTCCGTTTCGCTTTTGGGCAGACAAGGCGGCGTTTGCCGCCGATTCCCATTCGGAAAATGGCGCTTGCTATTATGAAAAGGACGAATAGCAAGCAAATCAAGTGGGGCCCCACTTGAGAAAATCGCTGTGCTTGCCACCTGCTGAACTTGCAGAATAGCAAGCACAGCAGGTGTATCTACACTCTGCGATTTTTGCAAAATCCAGTTTGCTTGCTAACCCCATAGATGGAGTTAGCAAGCAATGCACGGCGGTACCCACTCCTCATTGCCTGCCAACGGCGAAACGCACTTGGCAAGCAATGCTCGTGTTTATACACCCGTGCAATTTTGTTGGGGAAATGCCCCCAAACCCCTGAACGATTTCAGAGAAATCGGCTGTGCAACGTTGGCGCTATTCCTTGCAAAAATCCTAATAGGGCAATCACAACTTTTGCGCTTTTTCCTGCTTAAAACTTTTCTCGCCATCGACAGTTGGGAAAGTCCCCTCCATAGCCATAGTGCGAAGATAGGCACTAAGATTATCCGTGCCGGACTCCATCATTCGCTGCTTGATGGTAGCAAGCTCTTTTTCGTCTACAAAGAATTTGACCTGTATCGGTCGCTTGCGATTTCTGTTATTCGGCATAAAATTTCCTCACTTGCTTGTTCTATAAAATATAAAGCAGCTCAGATAACTTGTTGATCTGATAATCCACAACCCCTTCACCAAACTCTGCACCTTGATATTTTGCAAGCCCGTTCTTAATCCAAACAGTTTTCATTTCCAGTGCTTTGGCAGGGATCATATCATTGTCCAACCGATCACCGACCATCACGCTTTCCTCGGCACGACACCCTGTGATTTCAAATGCTCTTTCAAAAATTTTCTTGTTCGGTTTGGAATATCCGATTTCTGCGGATGCAGCAATCACACCAAAGAACTTCCGTAAGCCCCAAAACTCTAGGCGTTCGGCTGTCCCAGAACTCTGATTTGCGATAATCCCAAGTTGATACCCTTTACCACAGAGAGCAGCCAGTGTGTCGTGTGCATCTGAGTAGGGAACTTCATCTTCCGAGTGCCACGGCGTTTTCGTTAATCCCAAATGCTTGATCGCGGCAGAATTGCCATCAAGACCTTGCTTTGCGAAAGCAATACGGGCATCGTCAAATTCCTGAAAGGTGATACTGGTGCCGGAAATCATATCTCGTACCCGATGATCATAGGCGGCTGCTTCATCAACGAGTGTCGAGCCGACATCAAAGAAAATCCACTGGGCCATGTGAAATCCCCTTTGCTTGTACTAGTTCATGTTCCAGCACATCTGCAAAGCGCTGTATCGGCACTGCGAGTGTTTCTGCATAGTCAAAGGTCAGTTTATCCTCCTTATATTTCAGCGGATTTCTGCGAACCCTTAACGCATATTGCATGGCGTCTGCATCGGGGCAAAGATTATTTTCCAATGCCCATTCTGCGGCAGCGGTCTTTGCGATGATTCTGCCGGTGCGAAGGGTATAAATGCACCGCGCAATATCCAGCAGCCAGCCAAATGTGTAGAAGCTCCGTCCGGTGCTCTGTGCATATTGTCTGATTGTTTCATAGTGGTGTTTCACATCGGCATACAGCTCTTTGAAAGCGGGATAATTCAAGTTGTTTCTAATATCCGTTCCATACAAAAGAACGCCGCTCTCGACCAGCTCTGCCATGCAAAAGCTGTCAAACACATAACAGTCGGTAACTCTTTCTCCGCTGGTTCCCCAATATACGACCCGGTCAGACGTCCCCGAAAGGAACGCATCTAACGTGAGCATACCGCCTTCAAAGGAACTGTAATAGAGGTTGCCCGACTCATCTGCAAGCATCGCTTGGCGAAGTCCCACAAGCGATTGTGCCTGTCCCTCACTCATTTGGCTATCCGTCAAAACGAGAATATCAAGATCACTCCATCCTAATTTGAAATCATCTAGGACGGATGAGCCATACAAATAAATCGACGGCTTAACATCTGAAAGAATACTGCTGATTTTGCGAACCATCTTATCTATTGCACGTTGCACAACATTTCGCCTCCATTCATTCCAGTCTGTCCGAAGGAATAACTTGTTGACCGCTGTCCATATTGAATGTACAAGACAATAAGTTTTTCATCCGACGAACCTCTTACTTACATGTGTGTACACACATTATAGCACAGCGATAGCTCGGTTTTCAATAGGCTTTTCGAAAGTCAGCGCCTTAAAATGTAACTTTTCTGTGTTCGCAAGCCGATTTGATGGTTTTTATGCTGCCGGACATACTCTGCATTGAAATACCCACCTATCGGTTTTACCGTTTTGTGGTGTAATTAACGCAATCGCAAATATTCATGCTCATCAGGGAACGATGTTCATTATAGCGTGATTTACTGTTTCGTGAGGATTTTACAACGAGGGTGACAACTACTTCACCCATTTCACTATCCTTGCCTTACAGAGCAGAAAACAAGCGTTTTTTGACCCTTAAACGCACAAAAACAGGCAACATCCAACCGAAGTTGAATGTCGCCTGTTTTGTCCAATCCTGTTTGCAGTTGCCGATTTCGTAATTTTCTCAAATTACTGTCTTATCGGCACACGCCCGATCCGCGCGCGGGCTTGATCTTTTCGGCGATGGGTGTTACCATCAGTCGAACGGCGAAAATCGGAAGGAGTGACCCGCCATGCCAGATGTGACCGTATCCCCGTGCGGCAGTTATGACGCAAAAGCCGTGTATGCCGCGCTGGAACGCGCGCTCGAACCGCTCGGAGGGCTGGACTGGGTACTGCCCGGTATGCGCATCGCGATCAAAACGAATCTCGTCAACGCCGCGCGGCCCGGGGCGGCAGCGACCACGCATCCAGCCCTGTTGACCGCGCTCACAAGGCTGCTCAAGGCGCGCGGCGCCACAGTCGTAATCGGCGACAGCCCGGGCGGCCCCTATACCGCGGCGTTTGTGAACCATGTCTATGCAGCGGCGGGTCTTTCGGACTGCGAAGTGGTCGGCGCGCAGCTCAACAGCGACTTTTCCAAGTCTGAGGCGCGCTTCGACGCGGCAGTTCGCTTGAAGCGCTTTGTATACACCGCCTATCTGGACCATGCGGACGCGATTATCAACGTGTGCAAACTCAAGTCACACGGCATGATGGGGATGTCGGCGGCGGTCAAAAACCTGTTTGGCACGATCCCCGGAACCGTGAAGCCGGAATACCACTTCCGTTTTCCGGAGCAACGCGCGTTCGCCAACATGCTCGTGGATCTCAATGAGTATTTTCAGCCTCGCCTGTGTATCGCCGATGCGATCGTGGCCATGGAGGGCAACGGCCCGACGCACGGTACGCCCCGCCGCATCGGCTGTCTGCTCGCATCGCGCTCTCCCTATGCGCTCGACCTCTGCTGCGCAAGGCTGATCGGTCTGACGGCGGACGACGTGCCGACGCTACGCGTAGCGTTTGAGCGCGGCCTTTCGCCGCAGACGGCGGAGTCGCTCGAAATCCTATTCGCCGGCTCCGGCAGCATTGCCCCCGGCGGCGCTGCGGATTTTGACGCGCTGTGCATGCCGGATTTTGAACGAAGCAAAAGCAGCTCCGATCTGCAATTTCAAAACCGCCTGCCCGGCGTGTTCGGCACATGCTTTGCCGCGGTGGCAAAGCGGGCGCTATCATCGGTGCCGGCATGCAAACGGGACGCGTGCACCGGCTGCGGCAAGTGCGCTTCGATCTGCCCCGCCGGTGCGATCACCATGGCACACGGCCGTCCCGTCATCCGGCGCAAAGACTGCATCCGCTGTTTCTGCTGTCAGGAGTTCTGTCCCGCCGGTGCGATGCGCGTCAAACGGCCGCTGCCTGCGCAGATTCTTGGCGGCCGGTAGGACGCTTTGCCGGGTCGCCGGTTGAAAATCCGCGGTTGATGGGGTACAATTCTTCTATGAATATGATTGAAAACACACCGCTGGAAATCCTTGCGCCGGTCGGAGGAGCGGAGCAGCTGCTCGCTGCGGTACGGTGCGGTGCGGACGCCGTCTATCTGGGGCTGTCGGCCTTTAACGCGCGCCGAAATGCGGAAAACTTCGACGCGGATGCGCTCAGGCGCGCCGTGTCCTATTGTCATGCGCGCAACGTGGCCGTGCATGTCACGCTGAACACGCTCGTCATGGACAGCGAAATGGAAGCGCTCGCGGATACCATCCGCGATATTGCCGCTGCGGGCGCCGACGCGGTGATCGTACAGGATCTGGCCGTGGCCGCGCTCGTTCGCCGCATCTGCCCTGCGCTCTCCATGCACGCCTCGACACAGATGGCGGTGCACAATATCGACGGCGTGCGCGTGCTCGAATCGCTCGGTTTTTCGCGCGCCGTGCTTGCAAGGGAGCTTTCGCTCGCGGAGATCGCCGCCATCGCCGCCGATACGCCGTTGGAAATCGAAGTGTTCATCCACGGCGCGCTGTGCATGAGCGTATCCGGCTGCTGCACGCTCTCGAGCATGCTCGGCGGCCGCAGCGGCAACCGCGGGCTGTGCGCGCAGCCCTGCCGGCTGAATTTCAAAAACGGATCACGGGAATACGCGCTTTCCCTCAAGGATCTGTGCGGTATCCCCCATCTGCAAGCGCTCGCGCAGGCGGGCGTCCGTTCCGTCAAGATCGAAGGGCGCATGAAGCGGCCGGAGTATGTGGCCGCTGCTGTATCGGCCTGTCTGGCCGCGTGCGAGGGCGAAGCACCCGACCTCGATTCGCTGCGCGCGGTGTTCTCCCGCAGCGGCTTTACCGACGGCTATCTGAGCGGCCGGCGCACGCTGGCCATGTTCGGCAGCCGCACGAGGGAGGACGTAACCGCCGCCGCGCCGGTGCTGAAAACGCTTTCTCAGCGATACCGCGCTGAGCGCGCCCGTGTGCCCGTCGATATGATGCTCGATTTTGCCGCGCCCGTTCCGCGCCTTTTTGTAACGGACGGCGCGCACACCGTCCGCATCCCCGCGCCGGAGGACACTTCCGCAGAACCGGTATCGCCGGAGACGGCCCGGGAACGGGCGGAGCGCAGCCTCCAAAAGACAGGCGGCACACCGTTTTCACTGCGGCAGCTTCAAGTCGGCGGCCCTCCCGCCTCTCTGCCGGTTTCCGCGCTCAACGCCATGCGCCGCGAGGGACTCGACGCGCTGCTCGAACAGCGGGAAGCGGTCATGCCGCTGCCGGTGACGCAGGCCGCGCCGGAACCGGCCGCACCGCATACGCCTGCCGTCCCCGCATCGCTTCGCCTGCGCTTTGCACGCGCGGAGCAGATCTGCTGCGAAGCACAGGCCGACCGCATCATCCTGCCCGTGTCCGCGCTCACGCCGGCGCTCGTCCGACGGCTCGGTGCCAAGCTGATTGCTGAATTGCCGCGCTGCGCCTTCCCCGCGGACGCAGAGCGGCTTCAGCATGCGCTCCCACCGCTTTGCGAAGCTGGATTGACCGATGTGCTGGCAGAAAATCTGTACGGCTTTTCGATTGCCGAGCGGTTTGGATGCACCGTACACGGCGGTTTCGGGCTGAACGCGGCGAACAGCGCCGCGCTGTCCGCCTATGCCGGGCTCGGCGCGGCCGATATGACGCTGTCGTTTGAACTGCCGCTGCGGGAAATCCGCCGCATGGGCGGCGAGCTGCCGCGCGGTATCGTTGCCTACGGCTATCTCCCGCTGATGTATTTTCGCGCGTGCCCCATGCAGAGCGCGGGCGGCTGCGGGAACTGCCCCGGCCACGGCGCACTGACCGACCGCAAGGGCGTCGATTTTCCCGTCTTGTGCGAAGGACGGCGATTCTCCGTTCTATACAACAGCGTACCGCTGTATCTCGGCGGTGAACGGCTCTCCGGCATTGATTTCTCCGTTCTGTATTTTACGAAAGAGACGCAGGAAGAGGCGGATCGCATAGTAAACGCCTATCTTTCCGACAAATCGCTCGCCAAAGCGCGAACGCGCGGCCTGTATTTCCGGGAGCTTCTATGATGCACGCCCGTCATTCGATGGGCTCATTCCGTCAAAAAACTCTGTTTTTGACGGAATGCCTGCTGCGGCAGGGATATACTTGCAGGTTTGGTGCCGCAAACCTGCAAGCAAAGTGTCAAAACGGCGTACACGCCGCCTTTTTTGACGGATTTTATGGTTCTTCTTGCGCAATTCCCGTGCGCGAACCGACAGAGCGGTTCGCATCGTTGCTTTTTTGACGGCCTGCGCCCGTCATGCGACGGGCTTTTTTGTCTGTGCGGCCGACTTGCGGTCTTTTCTTATTTACAAATATCCCGATTGGCTTTATACTGCAAAGAGGATTAAATTATATATTTTTCGCATGGCCGCAGCGCCCGGTGCGATGCGGCCGTGTAGATATTGTTTTCCAATTACAACATACCGCCGCGGTCGATACTGCGGCGCACAGGAGGGAACAGGATATGATAACGCTCGAAACCAACGGCGTAACGCTCAGCGGCGGAAAGCCACGGCCGGCAGCCGTCCCGGCAGATGCGAAGGCCGGTCGGGAAAAGACCATCGCGTACCGGATTTTGCGCGCGCATCATACGCCGAAGGCGGAGGATGCGTCGCAAGCGGATCAGAACGGACTCCGTATCCGCTTCGACGCGCTGATCTCGCATGACATCACCTATGTCGGCATCATCCAGACGGCGCGTGCAAGCGGCCTGACGGAATTCCCCGTCCCCTATGCGATGACCAACTGCCATAACAGCCTCTGTGCCGTCGGCGGTACGATCAATGAGGACGATCATGTGTTCGGCCTTTCCGCCGCGAAGAAATACGGCGGCATCTACGTGCCGGCAAACCAGAGCGTCATCCATTCCTATGCCCGCGAGGAGCTCGCCGCCTGCGGCAGCATGATCCTCGGTTCCGACAGCCACACCCGCTACGGCGCGCTCGGCACGATGGGCGTCGGCGAGGGCGGGCCGGAGCTGGTCAAGCAGCTGCTCAGGAACACCTATGATATTCCCGCGCCCGAGGTCGTACTCGTGTATCTCACCGGCGCGCCGAGAAGGGGCGTTGGCCCGCACGATGTGGCGCTCGCGCTCGTCAAGGCGACGTTTGCAAACGGATTTGTAAAGAACCGCGTGCTCGAGTTCGCCGGCCCGGGCGTCGCGAACCTGCCGGTCGATTTCCGCAACGGCATCGACGTCATGACGACCGAGACCACCTGCCTGTCCTCGATCTGGGAAACGGATGCACAGGTCGCCGCCTACTATGCCGCGCACGGCCGTCCGGAGGCATACCGCGAACTGCGGCCCGGGGAGGGCGCATACTATGACCGCATGGTGCACATCGAGCTCGACAAGGTCGAGTGCATGATCGCGCTGCCCTTCCACCCCTCGAACGCCTACACCATCCATGAATTCAACGAGCGTGCCGACGAACTGCTCGCCGGCGTGGAGGCCGAGGCAAAGAAAAAATTCCCGAAAGCGCATCCGGCGCTTCGCAGCAAGGTCACTAGGGACGGCGTGCTTGCCGATCAGGGCGTGATCGCGGGCTGCTCGGGCGGAACGTTCGACAACATCGTGGAAGCGGCGGACATCCTGCAGGGAGGCAGCACCGGCAACGGCTTCTTCTCCCTCTCCGTCTATCCCACGAGCGTGCCGGTGAGCCTCGCTTTGACCCGCGCGGGCAAAACGGAGGCGCTGCTCGAAGCGGGCGCGATCATCAAGCCGTCGTTCTGCGGTCCCTGCTTCGGCGCGGGCGACGTGCCGGCAAACAACGGCCTGTCGCTGCGCCATACCACGCGCAACTTCCCCAACCGCGAGGGTTCCAAGCCCGGTGAGGGACAGCTCAGCGCGGTTGCGCTCATGGACGCGCGCTCGATCGCCGCAACGGCAAGAAACGGCGGCATCATCACCGCCGCAACCGATATCGACTACGAAACCGAGCCCATCGATTATACCTTCGACCGCAGTGTGTACGCGCGCCGCTGCTACTACGGGTTCGGTAAGGCCGATCCGAATGCGGAGCTGATTCTCGGGCCGAACATCACCGACTGGCCGAAGATGTACCCGCTTGCGGACAACCTGCTCGTGGAGCTCGACGCGGTCATCCGCGACGCCGTAACCACGACCGACGAGCTGATCCCCTCCGGCGAAACCTCGTCGTACCGCTCCAATCCGCTCCGGCTGTCCGAATTTGCGCTCTCGCGCCGCGTGCCGGAATATGTCGGCCGTTCAAAGGCGGTCGCGGCGGACGAGGCAGCGCGACGCAGGGGCGAGAAGCCGGAAAAGCTCGTCCATGCGCTCTCGAAAGTCGGCCATGCGGATTCGCTCTTGCAGACGACCCAGTTCGGCTCCTGCGTGTTCGCCAACAAGCCGGGCGACGGTTCAGCGCGCGAACAGGCGGCCTCCTGCCAGAAGGTGCTCGGCGGCTTTGCCAACATTTGCTACGAGTTTGCGACAAAGCGCTATCGCTCCAACTGCATCAACTGGGGCATTCTGCCGTTTACGCTCGCGCCGGACGCGCCGTTTCCGTATGAGGCGGGCGATTTCGTGTTCGTGCCGGATATCCGGCGCGCGATTCAGGAGGGCATCGAGGAAATCCCAGCAAAGGCCATCAGGGCCGATGGCAGCGTAGAACCGATCACGCTGTATGTCAAGGGCCTGACCGACGACGAAAAGCAGATCATCCTCGACGGATGTCTCATGAACTACTATGCCGCACAAAACCGCTGACGGGAAGGGGGACTGCAACATGAAAGAACGCATTCAAATGACCACGCCGCTCGTAGAGATGGACGGCGATGAAATGACCCGCATTCTCTGGCAGATGATCAAGGACGAGCTGCTGCTGCCGTTCATCGATCTCAAGACGGAGTATTACGACCTCGGTCTCCCGAAACGCGACGAGACGCGCGACCGTATCACGCATGAAGCGGGCGAGGCGATTCAGAAGTACGGTGTCGGCGTCAAATGCGCCACCATCACGCCGAACAAACAGCGCGTAGAGGAATACAACCTGCACGAGATGTGGAAGAGCCCGAACGGCACGATCCGCGCGATTCTCGACGGCACGGTGTTCCGCGCGCCGATCTTGATCGATTCGATCAGGCCGGTCGTCAGGAACTGGAAAAAGCCGATTACCATCGCCCGTCATGCCTATGGCGACGTCTATAAGGCGACCGAGTACCGCGTGCCGGAGAAGGGCAGAGCGGAGCTGGTGTTCACCGGTGAAAACGGCGCGTCCTTCCGCGAGACGATCTATGACTTCGAGTGCCCCGGCGTGCTGCAGGGCATGTACAACAAGGACAGCTCCATCCGCTCGTTCGCGCACTCCTGCTTCCAGTACGCGCTCAACACGAAGCAGGATCTCTGGTTCTCGACCAAGGACACCATCTCCAAGCAGTACGACCAGACGTTCAAGCTGCTGTTTGAAGAGATCTATGAAAGCGAGTACAGGGCGCGCTTTGAGGAAGCGGGCATCACCTATTTCTATACGCTCATCGACGATGCGGTGGCCCGCGTCATCCGCAGCGAGGGCGGCTATATCTGGGCGTGCAAGAACTATGACGGCGATGTCATGAGCGATATGGTGTCGACGGCGTTCGGCTCGCTCGCGATGATGACGAGCGTGCTCGTCAGTCCGGACGGCAAGTATGAGTACGAGGCGGCGCACGGCACCGTGACCCGCCATTACTATCGCTATCTCAAGGGTGAGGAAACGAGCACGAACCCGATGGCGACGATCTATGCGTGGTCGGGCGCGCTCAGGAAGCGCGGCGAGCTAGATGGGCTGAAGGATCTCGTCGCCTTTGCCGATGCGCTCGAGGGCGCTTGTCTCGATACGCTCAACGCGGGCATCATGACGAAGGACCTTGTTGGGCTTGCCGAGGGCATCACGCCCACGACCGTCAACTCCCGCGATTTTATCCTCGCAATCCGCGAGCGGCTCGAAAAGCGGCTTGCATAAACGGATGCGCAAACTCCCCCTCCCTCTGTCCGCGCCATGGGGTTCGGTTCACCGGGAGGGGGATTTTTTGTTTTGCAGCGCTGCCAAGTTCCTGCATGACCGATTATTGAAGCGTTCCGCCTGCCATGCGCCGCTGCATATCCTATTGATTTTCCTGCTGCCGCATGGTTGTGTGCATGTTGTCGATAATTGACGAATTTTGTTGAATTTTACCGACAATCCCAATGATGACCAACTTATCGTGTATGCTCTTCTCAGGCAAATTCTGAGGGGAGGAATTCCATGTCCGTTCCGGATGCACTAAGATCGCTTGGCATCACAAATCGCTATCGTGGATATCGCTGTGTCGTAACCGCCGTTACGCTGGTACTGAAAAACGAGGAGTGCATGCGTTCCATCGTTCGCGATGTGTACCGCGCAACCGCTTCCCTTTGCGGTTGCTCCTGGTATGCGGTTGAGCGCAACATCCGTACCGTGGTGCGCCGCGCATGGCTCATCAATCCCCAGCGCCTTTCCAAAATGGCCGGTTATCCGCTCGATGGACAGCCCACGGTCTCCGAGTTTATTGACATTCTCGCTTGCTATATTCGTCGTTCTGCCCGATCATCCGCCGGCGGCATCGCGGCCGCCGACGTCAAGGGCACACAGAACGGACAGATGTCCGAGGCGATGTAATCCTCAGCGGACCATTTTCAAGGCGGGATATGCTTGCCCTCACCCGTCGGCCGCAAAAGATGCGCACCGCTGTCGGCGGTGGAAAACCCGGCCATCCCTCCCTTGGCTTTTTGTATGGCGCGTCCGTCGGGTGCAATCAATCCGGCAAGCCGAATCTGTCCGGCGGCCAGAGGCAAAACACCACCCGGCCGAGCACTTGTTCTGCCGGAACGCAGCCAATGGCCGCGTTTCTCGAATCGACCGATACGGAGCGATGGTCGCCCATCAGAAAATACTGCCCCTCCGGCACCCGGCAGGGGAATGCCGTGGTACAGCCGCCCCGCGCACGTTCCGTCAGATACGGTTCCGCCAACGGCTGGCCGTCGATTAACACCGTTCCGGCCGGATCGATGTCGACTTGCTCGCCCGGGCAGCCGACGATGCGTTTGACGAGAATGCGGCCGCCGCTGCTGCACGCGACAATCGCGCCCCTCGGCAGCCTCGCGCCGCGAATGGAAAGCACGATGCTCCCGTTGCGAAGCGCCGGTTCCATGGAGGAACCGCGGATGCGCAGCAGCGGCGTCCAGAGCATGGAGATCACAAGGCAGGCGGCAAGCAGGAGACTCATCAGCACGGTCAGCTTACAGAGCGCTGCTTGACCGCGCGCGCACCGCATCTGACGGCGCAGTTCCGCCTGCACCTGCGCCGCTGTCGGAATGGGGTTCGACATGCTGTCGGTTATCCTGCTCCGTTTTTGCATAGGCTCCCTCTGTCCCGCATACCTGCCGCTCGCACAGCCGCCGCACATGTTCGAGATACTCTGCCGCCGCCGCATCCGCCGCAGCAAATATACCGCTGAGCGCCAGCGCCGCTTCCGCCAGCGTGCCGGCCTCACCAATCGCAATTTCCCGGCGCCGCAGCTGCGCCTGCGCCGTTTCCAGTTTGGTTTGCAGCCGTTCGGCCCTTCTGGTCTGACAGAGCAGCAATTCCAGCAATTCCGTCCTGCCAAGCCTCTTCAGCTCTTTGTCGGTCATGGACGCCCCTCATCCCCTTTCGCTGTGCGGCCGGCGCTTCCCTGCGGCCACCAACACCAGTTTACGCCTGCGCTCTTGAAATAGTCTGCCATACCAAAAATCTGCCCGAAAGCGGCAGCTTTCTCTTTTGTTCAAAAACGGGCCGTGCTCGGTCCGCTATCCCATCTCCCGCCCGTTTTCGGAAAATCGAAGCCGATCCGGCAAAAAAGCGGTAAACAATTTGACAGGAATTTGAACAATCCATTTTGAACATTGCCGTAACGCGACCATCATGGTATGATGGCTTATAGTGCAAAGTCGATTATCATCGGTTCGGGAAGAAATCCGGTCGCGTCCTCGTTTGCCGCGCCGTACCATTCCGAATTCGAGAAACATTCGGAGGCGGTTTCATCATGAAAAAATGGCTTGCAAAGGTCATGGTAGGGCGCTATGGCGTGGATCAGCTTACGAACGCGCTGTTGGTTCTGAGCATGGTTCTGCTCGTGATCGCACTGTTCTTCGGCAATAGTGTTGTCAATACGATTCTCTGGGCCTTTGCCATCCTGCTGCTCGTCGTCGGCTACTACCGGATTTTTTCTAAAAAAACAAGCCAGCGATATCAGGAAAACCAGAAATACCTGCGGTTTCGCAATCGCATCACCGGCCGCTTCCGCGCCATGAGGGAGCGGCTGAAGCAGCGCAAAACGCACCGCTTTTTCAAATGCCCCGAGTGCGGCGTTACCGTGCGCGTGCCGAAGGGCAAGGGTAAGATCAAAATCACCTGCCCCAAATGCAAAAACGCTTTCGTGCGCAACACCTGAGCGATGTTCGGGTTTGTTGTCGCCAATCAGGAGGCGCTCGAACCGGACAGGCTCCGGCGATATCGCGCATTCTACTGCGGGCTGTGCCGTGCGCTCGGCAGCCGGTACGGTCTGGCCGCCCGCTGCGCACTCACCTATGACATGACGTTTTTGGTGATGCTGCTCAGCTCGCTCTATGAACCCGAGGAACAGAATGTCCAAATGCGCTGCGTTCCCCACCCGCTTCGCGCACACCTGAGTACCGAGACGAGCTACACCGCCTACGCAGCCGGTCTGAACGTACTGCTCGCCTATTACAACTGTGAGGACGACTGGCAGGACGAGCGCCGCATGAGCCGGCATGCCGAAGCGCTGCTCCTCAAGCGCCATCTGCCATCGCTCCGGCGCGCGTATCCGCGCCAAAGCGCGGCCATTGAGCAAAGCCTGAAACAGCTCCAGCAGGCGGAGCGCGAAAACGCAAACGTCGATACTTCGGCCAACCTGTTCGCCGCCCTGATGGGCGAGCTGTTCGTGCCGGATGAAACCGACCATTGGGCCGATACGCTCCGCCGGTTCGGCGCGGCGCTCGGTCGGTTTATCTATGTTTTGGACGCGTACCTCGACGCGGATGCGGACAAGAAGCGCGGCGCTTACAACCCGCTGCTCGCCTTCCAGACAGAGGCGGATTTTGACAAGCGCTGTCAGGACATGCTCACGCTGCTCATCGGCGAAGCTGCGATCGCGTTTGAAACCCTGCCGCTCGTACAGGACGCGGATATTCTGCGCAACATCCTGTACTCCGGCGTTTGGACCAGATTTTCATTGCTGCAGCGCAAGCGGCAGAAGGAACAGGCACGCACATGATGACGGACCCCTACAAAGTACTCGGACTCCCCTCCACCGCGACCGACGACGAGGTCAAGCAGGCGTACCGCCGGCTTGCCAAGCGGTATCACCCGGACGCCAATCCGGGCGATCAGAACGCGGAGCGCCGCATGCAGGAGATCAACGCCGCGTACGACGAAATCATGAATCGCAGAACGAATCCGAACGCAGGCCGCTCCACCGGATACGACCCCTTCGGCGGTTTTGGCGGCGCCGGCTACGGCGGTTCCCAGCAGAGCGCGGACGGAAACTCCTATTTTAAGGCGGCGCGCAGCTACATCCAGTTCGGCCGATATCGCGAAGCGCTCAACGTGCTCTCCGGCATTCAGGAGCGCACCGCGGAGTGGTATCATATCTCCGCGCTCGCCAACGCCGGATTGGGCAACCGTGTTTTGGCGCAGCAGCATGCGCAGCGAGCGGTGCAGATGCAGCCGGACAACATGGAATACCGGGATCTGTACGAGCGTTTGCAGCAGCCCGGCCAGACCTATACCACCTTTGGCCGCGGATTTTCCATGCCCATGTTCGATGTCGCGGGCAGCCGGCTTTGCCTCGGGCTGTGCCTTGTGCAGTCGCTCTGCGGCCTGTGCTGCCGTCGCCCGTGCTGATGCGTCTGCCGCGCAGAATGCCATGGCGCTGTTCGGCGTCGTATCCTTGTGTCATTGCCTCTGAATCCACTTTTCTTTTATTCGGGTTTATCATATAATGGATGTATGAGTAACCGCAGCAAAAAAACAGGCTCTCCAAACGATGCATATGTCCGTCAAGCGCAGGCAGCGCTGATCCGTTTGCTCCAGCGCAGTCGGACTGCCCGGATCATCGTCGCGATCCTGTGCATCCTGATCGCCGTGTACGCGCTCAACTGGTATCTGGGCGATCCGCTTGATATCATGCAGGCCGGTCCCGCGCCCGAGCCCACTCCTTCGACCGCCGCGCCCGCACCAACCGCTGCCGGAGCGGTCTCCTCCGGTCCTTCCGCCGGGAATGGGGAAACGCTGGACGCCTATTTCATCGACATCGGTCAGGGCGACTGCATTTTTCTTGAGGCGCCGGATGGCTCCACGATGCTCATCGATGCGGGCGACCGCGGCAATTTCCCGATCATCGACGCTTTTTTGAAGGCAGGCGATATCGAGCAGCTTGATGTGGTCGTGGCGACGCACATGCACGCCGACCATATCGGCAGCATGGCCGAGGTGATCGACAGCTACGACATCGGCGTCTTTTATATGCCGGATCAGGAGGCGGACAGCAACAGCTATACGGATATGATGGATGCGCTTGCGGCAAAGAACATTCCGATCCAAACGGCGAAGCTGCTGCCCTCGGACACCGGCCCCATGGTCGTGGACTGGGCCGATGGGGTTGAAGTCCTGATCCTTTCGCCGTTTGACGGAAGCTATGCCAGCGCAAACGATTACAGCATCGTCATGCGGATACGGTACGGCGAATCCGCCATTCTGTTGACCGGTGATGCGGAGACGACCGCCGAGCGGATTCTCCTCAAGGCGCTGCCGCACCGCTATGTGCAGGCCAATGTGCTCAAGGTCGGCCATCACGGTTCGACCACCTCCACCTGCGCACAGTTCCTCTCCGCGGTTTCGCCCGATATCGCGGTGATCTCCTGCGGCCAAGGCAACAAGTACGGCCATCCCGAGCAGCCGGTGCTCGACCGGCTGTCGGACGCCCATGTGGAAACGGTTCGCACGGATATGCTCGGAACGATCCATGTAGCCCTTGACGGTACGGCCGCAAGGGTGGTAGAATAATTGTGATCATGCACAGCGATGAAGGGGAGGCGCTTTTGTCCCCACGCGTATCCAGAGAACACCGCACCTGCTGAAAGCGGTGTACGCGTACAAAAGCAGCGTTTCGCCCCGGAGCGGCGCCGGTGAACAGAGTAGTCGGCGGCGGGTAAGCCCGTTACAGCGGTAAGGCTCTGTGTCGGCAGAGCGAATGAGGGTGGTACCACGGCGCTTCGTCCCTTGCGGATGCGGCGCTTTTTTTGTTTCAAAACAGCAAAGGAGTGTTGTGATTATGTCCATACTGGAATCCCTGAAGAGCATCCATGCGGAGGCCATGGACAAGCTCAAAGCCGGGCGAACCGCGGAGGAGCTCGATCAGCTTCGCGTCTCCACGCTCGGAAAAAACGGCCAGCTGACGGCCATCCTGCGCACGATGGGCAAGCTCTTGCCCGAGGAGCGCGCCGCCGTGGGCGCGGAGGCCAACCGCATCAAGCAGGCGTTTGAGGCCGCGCTGGAATCGCGCCGCAAGGAGCTCGCCGCCATCGCGCAGCAGGCCCGCTTTGAGGCGGAAACGCTCGACGTGACCGCGCCCGGCGAAAACAAGCGGCCGATGGGCCGCCTGCATCCGATGACGCAGACATACCGCGAAATCCGCGATGCGCTGGTCGGCATGGGTTTCTCGCTGTTCGGCGGCCCGGAGATCGAGCTGGACGACAACAACTTCACCCTGCTCAACCTTCCGAAGGATCACCCGGCGCGCGATATGCAGGATACGTTCTATGTCAACGAAAATGTCGTGCTGCGCACGCACACCTCCCCCTGCGAGATCCGCGCGCTCAAGGGCGTTCAGCCGCCGTTTCGGCTCATCATGCCCGGCCGCGTGTTCCGCGTGGACGAGGTGGACGCCTCGCACTCGCCGGTGTTCATGCAGATGGAGGGTTTCATCATGGATCGGAACCTGACGCTCGGAGACCTCAAGGGCACGCTCGACGCGTTCATCCGCGCGGTATTCGGCGAAAACGTGAAAACGCGCCTTCGCCCCTCGTACTTCCCTTTTACGGAGCCCTCGGCCGAAATGGACATGAGCTGTACGATCTGCGGCGGCAAGGGCTGCCGCGTGTGCAAGGGCACGGGCTGGATCGAGATCCTCGGCTGCGGCGTGACCAACCCGCACGAGCTGGAAAACTGCGGCTTTGATCCAAGCGAATGGACGGCGCTTGCCTTCGGCATCGGCGTTGACCGCGTGGCAAGCCTCAAGTACGGTATCACCGATATCCGACTTGAGTACGAAAACGACGCGCGCTTCCTGCGTCAATTCTAAGGAGGAAACCGATTATGAAACTGCCGCTTCGCTGGCTCAAGGAATATGTAGACTACAACGTTACGAACGAGGAGTTCGTGGAAAAGATGATGTGGCGCGGGTTCGAGATGGCTTCGGTCGATCCCGAGCTGCCCGGCGTCGAGGGTGTGGTCGTCGGCCGCGTAAACGCCATCGCCAAGCATGAAAACTCCGACCACCTCAACATCTGCCAGGTGGACGTCGGAACCGAGGTGCTCCAGATCGTCACCGGCGCGCAGAACGTGACCGCCGGCGCGCTCGTGCCGGTCGCGCTCGTTGGCGCAAGGCTCGGCAATCAGGTCATGCAGCCGGTCAATATGCGCGGCGTGGACAGCTTCGGCATGCTCTGCTCCGGCAAGGAACTGGGTCTCACCGACGCCGATTACCCCGGCAGCGAGGTGAACGGCATTCTGCTTTTGCAGGAGGACCATCCACTTGGCCAGCCGATCGCCGAGGCGGTCGGTCTCGACAGCGTGGTGTTCGACATTGAGCTCACGCCGAACCGTCCGGATTGCGCTTCGATCATCGGCATTTGTCGCGAAGCCGCCGCCGCGCTGGGCCAGACGTTCCGTGAACCCGAGATCCGGAACGTCGCGGGTACCGGCAGCGAGGCGGACTATGCCTCCGTCACCGTTGAAAACGCCGCGCTCTGCCCGCGCTATACCGCGCGCGTCGTCACCGACATCCATATCGCCCCCTCTCCCGCATGGATGCAGAAAAAGCTGCGCAGCGTGGGCATGCGCCCGATCAACAACATCGTGGACATCACGAACTATGTGCTCGTGGAATACGGCCATCCCATGCACGCGTTTGATCTGTCGTGCGTTTCCGGCGGACATATCGTCGTTCGCAATGCAAAGGAAAACGAGGTTGTCACCACGCTCGACGGCAAGCAGCGCCCGGTTACGCCGGATATGCTGCTCATCGCAGACCCGGAAAAGGGCGTCGGCATCGCAGGCGTGATGGGCGGCGAGAACTCCGAGATCACGGAGAGCACGAAGGCGGTGCTGTTTGAATCCGCCGTATTCAAGAGCAGCAACATCCGCCAGACGGCGCGAAAGCTGCACCATGTGACCGATGCCGCCGCGCGCTTTATCAAGGGTGTGGAGCCGGTCAACGCGCAGCTGGCGCTCGATCGCGCGATCGAGCTGGTTGACGAGCTGCACGCGGGCAGGGTCGTCGGCCGGACGATCGACGTCTGCGCAGCCGATCTGAGCGAGCGGGTGGCCGACGTTGACGTCAAGCACATCAACCGCTTGCTCGCGCTCGACCTCTCCGCTGCGGACATGGCAAAGATGCTCAAAACGATCGGCATCGACAGCGTTCCCCTGATTCACCGGCTCAAGGTGCGCATTCCGCACTTCCGCACCGATATCGAGACCGGCATCGAGGCGGACGCGGACATTGCCGAGGAAATCGCGCGCATCTACGGCTATTACAACATCGCGCCCACACTGATGCGGGGCGATACGTTCACCGGCCGCGTGGACGGCGCGTTTGCGTTCGAGGACAAGGTGAAGGATACGCTCTGCGCGCTCGGCGCATACGAGATGTACAACTACAACTTCACCGGCCCCGCCGCGCTCGACGCGCTTCGTCTTTCCGCCGGCGACGAAAAGCGGCAGGCCGTCCGGCTGCTGAACCCGTTCGGCGAGGATCAGAGCCTGATGCGCACCACGCTGTATATCGGCATGCTCGATACGGCGCAGCGCAACATGAACCGCCGCACCGAGCAGGGCCGCTTCTTCGAGGTGGGTAATGTGCACTTCGACAACAACGCAACGCTCCCCGAGGAGCGGGCGATGGTCGGTCTGCTGTTCTTCGGCGCCGAGGAATCCTTCTACACGCTCAAGGGCGCCGTTGAAGCGCTATTCGATGCGTGCAGCGTCGGCGGACGCAGCTACAGCCGCACGGCAAGCCCCTACTTCCAGCCCGGCCGCGCCGCGGCCATCACGGCCGATGATGGACGTATGCTCGGCGAACTCGGCCAGCTCCATCCGGATACGCTCAAGTCGTTCGGGGTCGATGGCCCCGTCTATGCCGCCGAGCTGTCCATGCAGGCGATGTGCGGCTGCTGCACCGGCACAAAGAAGTTCTGTCCGCTGCCGCGCTTCCCGCTCGTGCCGCGCGACCTCTCCGTCGTGGTTGACCGCACGGTGGAAACCGCAGCGCTGCAGCGCGTGATCGAACAGGCCAAGACCGAGGTGCTGGTGGAAAACGTCAAGCTGTTCGACACCTATGAGGGTGTCGGCATTCTGCCTGGCAAGAAGAGCCTCGCCTTCACCTTCACGCTCCGTGCCGCGGATCACACGCTCAACGATGAGGAGATCAAGCGTGCCATGGACGCGGTGATCACCGCGCTCGAACAGGCCGGCGCGCCGCTGCGCGTTTGAACCGTTCCACGTCCCCATCCGGCGCCGGCTGATTCTGCCGGCGCCGTTATCTTGACGCGGAAGTGATGCTGCTATATACTGAATAGAAGTCGAATTTGGGAGGAATCCATATGATCCAATGTCCAAACTGCGGCACTTCCATGCCGGACGACAAGCGTTTTTGCACCAACTGTGGCAGGAGCCTTTCGGGCGCAGCGCCGCAGGATACCGCCGAGCAGACGTCCGGGCATGCCGAAGGCGCGGTTCCCGACGAAACGGCAGAGCAGCAGGAATCCGCGCGCACCGAAGGCGCGGCCTCCAGCGAGGCCGCGCATGCCGCTCCGCCCTATACGCAGCCCGTACAGCAGCGCCCCGTGTTCATACAGAAGGATGACGCCCGCCTTGCGCCGGTCGGCATCTGGATGTGGCTGGGTGTGTTTTTGATCGCCTGCATTCCGCTCGTCAATGTGATCATGATGATCATCTGGGCCTGCTGCGCGCAGCGGCAATCGCTCAAGAACTACGCCCGCGCCATGGTGATCTGCTATCTTGTCGCTCTCGTGCT
This sequence comes from Clostridiales bacterium, assembly GCA_019416935.1. Taxonomy (GTDB): domain Bacteria; phylum Bacillota; class Clostridia; order Christensenellales; family CAG-138; genus Aphodomorpha. The sequence continues at coordinate 23,350 of DXWI01000009.1, forward strand.
TCTGGTATTGGTCGGCATTGTGTTTGCCTATACCGGAATACGCTGGAACGATATGCTGTACGAGCATTTCCTGTTCTATTGATTACAAAAGAAAGAAACGGAGGAACCCATCATGGCCTATTGCAGACAATGCGGCGCGCTGATTGATGAGGCCGCGCATTTCTGTCCCGATTGCGGCGCATCGCAGGCGGGCGCACAAACGACCCGTGTGGTCAATCAGGATGTGGAGGACAACCGGTTCATGGCCATCCTGTCCTATATCGGCCCGCTCGCGTTCGTCCCCTACTTTGCCGCAAAGCAGTCCCCCTTTGCCCAGTACCACGCGGTGCGCGGCCTGAACCTGTTCATACTCGAAGCGGTGTTCGGCGTTGCCGTCAGTCTGATCACCGGCATCTTTACGCTGCTGCTGCATGTTCTCGGCGCGCTGCTCGGCTGGATTCTGAACCTCGGTTGGCTCGGCTTTCTCGCGCTGTCCATCATCGGCATTGTGAACGTCTGCAACGGTGTAAAAAAGGATCTGCCCTATATCAGCGGTATCCGCTTTGTAAAGAACTGATCCCAGCAAAAAAAGGCGCGCCGGCTTGCTGTTGCAGACCGGCGCGTTTCTTCTCTTTACGAAATTCGGTTTTACCGTTCAAACCCGGCGCAGAGCTGTGCGCTCGCGCGGTTGCCGGCATAGGCGCACGCCTCCGTGCTCTGTCCAGTCAGGTAACCATGGATCACCGCCGCGCACATCACATCGCCCGCACCCGTGGTATCGATCGCGGTAATCCGTTCGCCCTCGATATACCCGAAACCTTCGGCATCGGCCCACACCACGCCCTCTGCGCCCAGCGAAACGAACACGCGCTCCACGCCCGCGCGCAAAAACCACTCCGCCGCGCGGTAAACGCCCCGCACGCTGTCGCAAGAACAGCCGGTGAGCATGGCCGCTTCGTACCGATTTGGTTTCACAATGGCGCAGCGTCCGATGTTCCGGCCAATCCGGCGCGCTTTGGCGCAGCTGACCGGCTCGTAAAACAGCGGAGCGGTCACATTCTCCGTCAAAAAAGCGAGCGTCTCCGGCAGCAGATTGGCGTCGAGCACAACCATGTCCGAATCGCAGAGCAACGGCAGCTTCGACTCGAGCCGTTCCGGCGTCATCTGCTCCAGAATGCCCATGTCGCTGATACCGGCGAGCATCTCCCGCTCTTCATCGAGCACGCAGAGATATGTGGCGGACGGCACGTCGAGCCGCAGCGTGTGCTCCATGCCAATGCCTCTTTTCAGGCAATCCGTCTCGATCATCTCCGCGCGAAAATCGTTTCCGAGCGTAGTAATGAGCTCCACTTGCATATCGTAGCGCGTGAGCCGGCTGGCAATGTTGTGTCCAACGCCGCCCGCCTGCAGGCGGACGGTGCCGAGATTGGAGTCCCGCAGGCGGCAGATGCTATCCGGCAGGCCGGTAATATCGAGCGCGGCGCCGCCAACTACACATACATGTTTCATACTCTCCCTTTCTCTCCCCTATAGACCGGTTTTCCGGCACAGTATACCGTTTGGATGCCGGTACAGCGGCCGTTTCCGTTTTCATAGGTCGCGGTATCGGCAAACGCATCGAGATCGAGCAGCAGCATATCCGCATCGTACCCGTCTCGGAGGAATCCCTTCCCCTCGAGGCGCAGTTTCTCCGCCGCCAGTCCGCTCATCCGGCGGATGGCCTGCTCCGGCGTGCAAAAGCCCTGCTCGTGTACCATCAGCCGATAGGCGCGCGCCATGGTACCGAAGGAACGCGGGTGCGGATTCTCCGTCGGCAGTCCGATCAAGCCGTCGGTGCTGACCGCGCAAAGCGGGTGGTGAAGAATCTCAGCCACGTCTTCCCCGCTCATGTGGAAATAGATGCCAAGGCCCAGGCCGCCGTTCTTGATGAGGATATCGCAGTAGGCGTCAAACGGGTCCTTGCCGATCTTTTGCGCGTAATCCGTGATAAACATGCCCTCGGCATCGTGGAACACCGGGCAGCTCGACACATACGTGCCGGAGAAACCGCCGCTGTTGTAGATATAGTTGTCATAGTTCGACGGGCGCGACATCTCCTCGCGGATGATCTCCCGCTCCGCAGGCGATTGCAGCGCTTCGACCAGACCCTTCAGGCCGTTTTGAAAATAGCGCGGCGGAATCGAGACATTGAGCGACGTATTGCCAGCCATATACGGATAGCAGTCGATCAAAACCTCCAGCCCGTCCTGTACCGCCTCGTCGATCATCTCCAGCACGCGGTGCGGCTTGCCCCAGTTGCCTCGGCCCGCCGCCTTGAGGTGCGATACGCACAGCGGGACGCGCGCCTCCCGGCAAAGACGGATCGACTCGGCGCGCGCCTCGATCACAAAATCCGCCTCGTTGCGCGGATGCGTCGCATAGAAGCCGCCCTCCTCATGCACAACGCGCAGGAGCGAAAGGATTTCCTCGTTGTCGGCATAGCAGCACGGTGCATACACCTGTCCGGTCGACAGGCCGAGCGCGCCCTCCCGCATGCAGCGCCGCAGCATATCCTGCATCCGCCTGAGCTCCACCGCATCGGGCTTTCGGTTCGCGTAGCCCATAGCCCAGATGCGCAGCGAGCCATGCCCGACAAAGCAGCGCGTGGTGATAGGGTTGCCGAGCGACGCCGCCCAGTCAAAGAACGTACCCGCGCTCTCGCAGCTTGCGGCCAGGTTTTCCGGCATCTCCGGGTGCGGCGCAATGCCGGACACGAAGCGCGAAAGCAGCGACGGGTCCCTCGGATCGCACGGGAACATGGAAACCCCGCACTGTCCTGCGACCTGTGTGGTGATGCCCTGCGTGATCTTGCTCGCCGTCGCGTAGGGCGTTTTCAGGGTCAGATCGCCGTGCGAATGCGCGTCGATCAGTCCCGGTACAGCGGTCAGTCCCGTTCCGTCCACGACCTGTGCTGCCGCAGGCGCCTCCACGCCGCGAAAGATGCGCAGTTTGCCGTGTTCCATGCCGACGCTCCCCAAAAAGGCGGGCGTGCCGCTGCCATCCATAATTTGCACGTTTCGAATGAGAATTTCCATGGTTTCCATGGTTGTTATTATAGCACAATGTTGTATAATAAGCACGATAGATGTACAGGAGTTTGGATAAATGAAACGTAGCAGTGGTATTTTGATGCATATCTCCTCGCTGCCCTCGCCCTATGGCATCGGTACGTTCGGCAGAGCCGCCTATGCCTTTGCCGATTTTTTGGCCGACGCCGGACAGTCCTATTGGCAGATGCTGCCCCTTGGGCCGACCGGCTACGGCGACTCGCCCTACCAGTGCGCCTCCGCCTATGCCGGCAATCCCTATTTTATCGATCTTGATCTGCTGATCGAGGATGGTCTTTTGGAGGCGGATGCGGTGCGCGCCATCGACTGGGGCAACGACGCGCAGCGCGTGGATTACGGCCGCATCTTTGAAAACCGGCGCAAAATACTCTATCAGGCGTTTCTGCGCGGCAGAGAACGCGACCGGGCGGTCGTGAGCGCCTTTCGCAGGGAGCAGGCGGATTGGCTGGAGGGGTATGCGCTCTTCTGTGCCGTCAAGGAGCACTTCGGCCTGCTGCCGTTCAGCGAATGGGATGACGATATCCGCCTGCATACCGAGGCCGGCGTCGAGCGTTTCGGAAGGATGCTCTCGGAGCAGGTCGATTATCATGTGTATGTACAGTACCTGTTTTTCAAGCAGTGGAATGCGCTTCGCGGCTACCTCAGGCAAAAGGGTATTCGCGTCATCGGAGATCTGCCGATCTATGTACCCTATGATTCCGCCGACGTTTGGGAGCACCCATCGCTGTTCCAGCTCGACGCAAATCGCCGTCCCTGCGGCGTTGCAGGCGTTCCGCCGGATTATTTCAGCGCGGATGGACAGCTCTGGGGCAACCCGCTGTATGACTGGGACGCCATGGCTGCGGACGGCTATCAGTGGTGGGTCGCCCGGCTGCGCGCCGCCGGCACGCTGTTCGACGTGGCGCGTCTGGATCATTTTCGCGGGCTCGAGAGCTATTGGACCGTTCCGTACGGCGAAACCACCGCGCGCAACGGCCAGTGGCGAACCGGCCCGGGCATGGCGCTCGTGCGGGCCATTCAAAGCGCTCTGCCACAACTGGAGATCATCGCAGAGGATCTGGGCTTTCTGACGCCGGCGGTCAAAAAGCTGCTCTCCGAATCCGGGTATCCTGGCATGCGCGTGATGGAGTTTGGCTTTGAAAGTGCCGACGCCCAATCGCGCGACCTGCCGCACAACTACCCGGTGCACAGCATCGCGTATATCGGCACGCACGACAACATGACCGCCATGCAATGGCTGCAGGAGGCTGCGCCGGAACAGGTTGGGTTTGCCGTCGATTATCTCAACTTGACCGAGCACGAGGGATTGACCTACGGTATGGTTCGCGGTCTGTTCGGATCGCCCGCCGTGCTGGCGGTTGTGCAGATGCAGGATTACCTTGCGCTTGGCGGCGAGGCGCGCATGAACCTGCCGTCCACGCTCGGCTGCAACTGGCAGTGGCGCATGACAAGCGAGCAATTCTCGTCCCTCGACCGCGACCGCATCCGCTATTATACGACGATATACGGCCGTATGCGTCAAGGCTGATCCGATCAGCTATCACAAAAGCCGCGCAGGAACAAACGTCCGTTCCACGCGGCTTTTGTTGACTGTTATTCTGCGTTGCTTGCCGCAACCGCATGACTTCCGGTATAAAGGAGGCAGCAAACGGGGGGGCGTTCAAACCCCAGAAGGAGGAGCATTTATCCATGCTGCATGAAAATCTGAAAGCGCTGCGAAAAGCGGCCGGTATCTCGCAGGAGGAGCTTGCCATCCGACTGCACGTGGTGCGCCAAACGATTTCCAAATGGGAGAAGGGACTGTCCGTGCCGGACGCGGAAATGCTGATGCGCATTGCGGAGGTGTTCGAGGTATCCGTGAGCGAACTGCTCGGCGCAGGATTTGAAAGCAGAGCGGAGCAGCCGTCGGTCGCGGAACAGCTCTCCCGCATCAATGAGCAGCTCGCGATCAAAAACCGGCGAGCGCGCCGCATCTGGAGGATCATTGCCGGCGTTGTGATTACGGTCGTTGTTGTGAACGTACTGCTCATCGTTTTGAGCTTTGCGGCGTTCTCTGCATATGATACGCCCGCAAAAACGCAGACCGAGTCCATTCCATTGGAGCCCTAGCGCCGACATGCGGCCCATCAGTACTTTTGCCGTGGTGCTTCCCGCCGGGCCGCGGCGCGCGAAGCGGCATCGACGAACCAGCCGCGAAGCAGCAGCACCGCCGCCCACAGCAGCAGCGCGCCGATAAACCACCAGCTCGACCAGCCGCGCCAAAAGTGCAGCAAAAGCAAAAACAGCACGGCGATCAGCCCCGCCGGATGGAACAGCATATCCACAATCAGGCTCAGCAGCAGACCGCCAAGCCGTCGAAGCAAGCGCACAACTCCACCTCCATGCCGTTGCAGAACGGTTTAAAGCGTCCCAATGCCCGCCGCTCTCCAGTCCTTGACGTGCGCACCGGAGAGCGGCGGGCACATAAGGGACGGGTTCGGCCGCCATGTCGTGTGATTCCTGCCGGAACAGAGCGCGCACATCAAGGTCGTTCCCATGCTCCAAGAATCCGTCAAAGCAGCGCTGAATTGCTCAATGCCAATTGAGCTTTTGCATCCTGATAAATCCTTCCGTTATGAAGAAATCATCCAATGTATGAACCGTTTTTAGTTATGTATCAAAAAGAAAAATGTTGGGGACAGCGTCTGCACCAAAGGTTTTTATCACCATCCGGTACATGGCTTTTGCGTGGATTCGGTCATGCCAAACAAAGCGTCGTATGACCTTTCGGAGAGACCATTCCTCACCATAGCTTCCGGAAATAACGGGATTGTTCAGATAATCCGATTGCTGCTCCAACCGGGAAAACCCACGCTCTCTACACTCCATAATAGTTCCCACATTGTCGGCCTCGACGCCGATTTCGCCGAAATAGTATTCGTTCACATTCTTTGTGTGTTCGTACATCTCTTGCGCCGTGCGGGGAACTTGGCCGTAGAAGGTGCGGCGGACAGGCAGGCAGCTTTTTCCTTTGTCCGGAACCGCTCCATAAAGAGCATGGAAATCTTGAGCAGATTTTAGTGCCAGAGCTTTCAGCTTCTGGTACGCATCTGGGCTGAGCGGGCGCTTTTCCGCATCAAACAGCACGGAGGAATCAGCATCACAAATATCCAGATCGGACTCCTTTTCCTGTACGATTTCGATATCAAAGGAATCTGGAACAGACATGCTTTGCCAGCGAAGATAGGAGGCTGCCTCTTGACGCATTTTACTGAGAGCTTCTTGTTTTGATACCCCTCTCGTGAATGCACCAACCAGATTTTCAGAAAACAGCATGGTGTCATTTCCGTTATGTTCCCGTACACATGGAAGCTTTTTCATCGTGGTACCTGCTACCTTACCATTGGTTTCTTTAGCGTCACACCCGTTATTCCATTCGATGCGCGCCTCGTCAACAGCTTCAGGATCATTGCTCTCCATGGCTTTTTTAGCAGGCATTCCGCCTTTTTACGGTCGCTGCAATCAAAGATACCTTGATTGTAAAACCGGCCTGCCGGCACCATGTCCTTGCCATACCCAGCCTCGGCACTCTTCATGTGCATCTGAAAGGCAGTTTTCAAGCCAGCATCTGTTCCATAGCCGTAGTGATGGCAAATGCCGAGGTTATACGCAGCTTCCACATGACCCTGCATGGCGGCCCTTTGCAACAGCGCAAGTGCAAAAACATTGTCCTCGGCAATACTGTTACCATAAATGTGCATCATTGCCTGTCGATATTGGCAATCAGCATTTCCCTGTGCAGCAGCATTTTGAAGCCTTGAAATTTCATCCTGTGTCATGTTCTTTCCTCTTCTGTACAATGTGCTCTATCGGGCATTTCTTTGTTTCTCTGGAGGATAACTCTTTGGAACTATACGAAAAAGCAGTCGCAAGCATGTAGCGTCAATTACAATAAAGCAAACACAAAAAGACATTTTTTCAGCAAAAGCGAAGTTTTTGACGGTCTGAGACGGCCGGCGCAATGCGCCGGCCGTCGGCCATGATTGGTTAGAACAGTTTTGTCGGATGCGGTTCTTCAACGGGCTGAATGTTCCACGTCTCCTCCGCATACTGCCGGATCGTCCGGTCGGACGAAAACTTGCCGGCCGACGCCACGTTGACCAGGCACTTGCGGCCAAAGGCAATCTCATCGCGCGTATCATAGATCGCCTGCAGCTTGCGCTCAATGTAGGGCAGCATCTCCAGCAGTACAAAGTAGTTGTCCGGTCTGTGCCAGCTCGCCCCATACAGAAGCGATCGATGCAGATCCGCAAACGCACCGGTGCCGTCGTCGGATACGGTGCCATCGATCAGCGTATCCACAACGCGGCGGATGCGCGGTTCAAACTCATACAGCGTTTTCGGATCATAGCTGTCGCGGCGGGCGTTGAGTTCCTCCACCCGATAGCCGAACACATAGTTGTTCTCCTCGCCGGCCTGCTGCACGATCTCGATATTCGCTCCGTCATAGGTGCCGAGCGTCACGGCGCCGTTGAGCATCAGTTTCATATTGCCCGTTCCGGAGGCCTCCGTTCCGGCGGGCGAAATCTGCTCGGAGATGTCCGCCGCCGGCATGATGTGCTCGGCATAGGAGCAGTTGTAGTTCTGCACGAACACCACGCGCATGCGGTCATGCACCGTGGGGTCGTTGTTGATCAATTTGGCGATTTCGTTGATATATTTGATGATGGCCTTGGCGCGAAGATAGCCCGGCGCCGCCTTTGCGCCGAAAATGAACGCCGTCGGCGGAAAGTCCTGTATGCGGCCGTCGCGAATACCGAAATAGATATCGAGGATCGCAAAGGCATTGAGAAGCTGGCGCTTGTATTCGTGCATGCGCTTGACCTGCACGTCAAACACAAAGTGCGGCGGCAGCTGCACGCCCTCCAGCCGCTCGATCACCGCCGAAAGCTGCGCCTTCTTTTGCTGCTTGATATCGCGGAACGCGCGCACATCCGCATCGGACAGGTGCTCGCGAAGCCCTTGCAGGCGGTTCAGATCGGTCATGCAGCCCTCGCCGACGCGCTCATTGATGAACTTCGTCAGTTCCGGGTTGCAAAGGCCGAGCCAGCGGCGCTGCGTAATGCCGTTCGTCTTGTTATGGAAGCGCTCCGGGTAGAGCCCATACCAGTCCTTGAGCACGTCGCGCTTCAAAATCTCCGTGTGAATGGCGGCAACGCCGTTGACAAACTTCGAGCAGTACACCGCGAGGTTCGCCATGTGGATGAGCTTGCCCTGAATGATGGCCATGTGGCTGCATTCCATGCCGCGCGACATGAGCTCGCCGCACAGCTTGGCATTGATGCGGTAGATGATGTCGAAGATCTCCGGCAGCACGGAGCGGAACAGATCCGCGTCCCACTTTTCGAGCGCCTCGGCCATGATGGTATGGTTGGTATAGTTGAAGGTCTCCGCAGCAACGGAGAACGCCTGCTCGAAGTCCAGCCCCTCGCGCATCAGCAGACGGATCAATTCCGGAATGCTGACGGTCGGATGCGTATCGTTGAGCTGAATCGTCACATGCTTTGCAAAGTCGCTCACCGGACGGCCCTCACGCTTAAAGCGGAACAGAATGTCCTGCAGCGACGCAGAGGACAGGAAGTACTGCTGCTTGAGACGCAAAATTTTTCCCGCGGACGTAGAATCGTTCGGATAGAGCACGCGGGTAATATCCTCCACCGTGTTCTTCTCCATCACGGCCTTGGCATACTCCTGATCGTTGAAGAGCTGGAAATCGAACTCCTGCATGGGCGCGCTCTCCCACAGACGGAGCGTGCCGATGTTGTTGGTGCCGTAGCCGATGATCGGCATATCGTAGGGAATGGCGCGCACGGTTTGATCCGCGAAGGCGACGGTGACCTCGTGCGTGTCGCGGCGGCGCCCCCAAGGATCGCCCAGCCGCTGCCAGTCGTCCGCGCTCTCGTGCTGAAACCCATTCTCAAAGCTCTGCTTGAACAGGCCGTACTTATAGCGCAGGCCGTATCCGTCGAGCGGCAGATTCATCGTCGCCGCCGAATCGAGAAAACATGCCGCAAGACGGCCGAGGCCGCCGTTGCCGAGCGCCGCATCCTCAATATCCTCGAACATATTCAAGTCCAGACCGCGCTCCAAAAACGCGGCGCGCACATCCTCCAGAATGCCCAGAGAAAACAGATTGTTATAGACCATGCGCCCCATCAGGTATTCCGCGCTGAAATAATAGGCCTCGCGGGTGCGCTCATGCGCATGGCGGCTCTCATACCAGTTTTCGGCTATCGCATCCATCACAACGCGGCCAAGCGCCTCGTGGAGCTGTCCGGTCGTTGCATCGGAGAGCGCAACCTGATGGTCGCGTTTGAGCACCAGCTCGATGAGATCCATAATCCGGTCGATTTTCATGTTTTCCTCCATTCCTTTCTCAGGAAACATTTCGGTTCAGCAGCTTACCGCCCATTTGTCGTTTGAGCCGCTTTGGGCAGGATTGCCCGATCATTTTACATGAAAGCGCCCAATAAGACTAGTATATAGTATAGCACGTTTTCTTGTCATGTGCAAAATTCCCTGCTGTTTTTTGCGGTATTTCGACGAAAAAACGGGCCGGTGCAAAGCACCGGCCCAAGTGTAGGAAATCATGAAAAGGGGTCAGGATATTGGTCTGCGTCCGCAGACAAAGTTGCGTCTGCTCCAGGAGCCCCGGCACGAACGCTTGACCACCTCGCCCTCCGAAGAGGATGCGTCGATCATCGTGCCGCTGCCGGCATAGATCCCAACGTGGCTGACACGATCGCTGCTGTCAGACTTGAAGAAGATGAGATCGCCCTTTTTCAGGTCGTCCATATCGGTGATCTTCTTCCACGAGGAATTCTGTGAGTAGCCGGAAGCATTCGTGCGGCGCGTATAGACGTCCGCCTGCTTGAGGCAATACCACACGAGGCCCGAGCAATCGAAGGAATCCGGTCCGCGGTCGCCAAGGATATATGGCTTGCCGAGCTGCTTTTCGGCCGCCTTGATCAGCGTGTTGATGCGACCCGAAACGCTCTTCTTGGCCGCCTCTTCCTCCGCCTTCTTTTTCTCTGCCGCAATCTCCTTTTCGCGCTCGGCAGACGGACGCGCATCCGCGTCGTTGATGGCCTCGATCGTCTTTTCGCCCGCTTTCCCGTCCTGCGACAGGTGGTTGCGCTTCTGGAAGGCCTGCACGGCGGCAATGGTATCCGTGCCGTAATAGCCGGTGATCTGGCTGCTTCTCAGATAGCCAAGATCATACAGCATCTCCTGAAACGTTTCGATGTCCTTGCCCTCTGCGCCTTCATACATGACGTACGGCTTGGCGTCGTCGGACATGAGCAGATCGTACGTCTGATTGCCCACAATGCCATCCTGCTGCAAAGCATGCTGGCGTTGGAAGAGCTGCACGGCGGACTTTGTGGCCGGGCCGAAATAATCGGTCGGTTCGTCGGCCGCCAGATATCCAAGCTCCATCAGCCGCTCCTGCAGGGCTATGATCTCCTCGCCCTCATCATGCTTCTCGAACTGAATGACCGGCGTTGGCTCGGGCGTTGGCTCCGCAGCGGGCGTCGGCGTGTCGGCAGCGGCAGCATCGGCGTCATTGGGCGCATCGGTCGGATCCGGCAGGCTGGCCGGGTCGGCATCCCCTTCCCCCGTGCGCCCGGCTTCGGGCAGATGGAACGTCGTCTGCGGCGCCGTAGCGCTTGTCCCCGGCTGCACCGCTGCCTGCGCCTTGCGCGCGTTCGGCACGGTAATGAGGAGCACCACCGCCACGATCAAAAACACAAGAACGCAGCCGCAGAAGATACACGTCGCTCTGCCAAGGTGATAGCAGGTGCGCAAAAAGTGCCGAAGCGCCTGTGAACAGGCGGCGCTGATCTTTGTTCCCAGCCGGTAGCAGCCGCGCAAAAACCGTTTCAACCCGCGATGGGATCGCTGCGGCGGCTGCCGATGGTGCATGCTCGTCATACTCGTTCTATCCTATCATTCGATTCAAAATTTGGTACGGTATCAATGTACCGTTCCCCGTAGCATTTGACAAGAGCAATCGCCAAAATGTCATACAAAGTTTAATTTTATCGCTACACAAACCTCTTTTTACAGCAAACGGCCCGGCCGATAACGATCGGTCGGGCCGCCTGTTCCGTTTTCATTCCGCCCGCTGCTGGCCGAGGATCTCGCGCTGTGCGCGCTTGGTCAGCTTTTCAAACACGAGCCGATACGACATTTCGCACATACCCTCGAGTACATCCTTCGGCACTGCGCCATCGAGATATACCGAGTTCCAATTTCGCTTGTCGGAATAGAACCCCGGCACCACGTCCGCATACTGCTGCCGAAACAGCTCGGCCAGCACCGGCTCGCACTTGAGGATGACCATCTCGCGGCCCGCATGCACGCCATGTTCCTGACCGGGGCAGCACACGGCGGCAAACTGCTTCCCGCCGACCAGATAGCGCATCCAGCCCCACTCGGCCTTGTACGCCTTCTGTGCGCCCGGCTTTTGCAGCAGGCAGGCATCCAGCCACGGATATCGGTTCATGGTTCACTCCTCTCAGCGCGCGGCCGCCATACGGTAGATCTCGAGCATATCCCTCTCGTAGAGCACCTTTGCCGAGCCCTTTTTTCCCCCGCTGGCCACGCTGCACTGGCGCGCCATGGTCACAAGCTGTTCCTCGGTCGGCCTGAGTCCCAGTTCGGCAAAGCTCGTCGGCATGCCGATGGCACGGTAGAAAGTCTCCATCGCCTCAATACCGCGAAGCGCAACCTCTTCCGGCGCGCCTTCATCCGCAACATCCATCACGTTCACCGCAAACGCATGGAAGCGCGGCAGGCACTCGCGATATACATACCTCGCCCAGCTTCCCCACAGCGCCGCAAGTCCCGCGCCATGCGCCACATCGAACATGCCGCCGACCTCATGCTCCATCAAATGGGTTGCAAAATCGTTGTCCTTGCTGCCGCATCCGGTCAGGCCGTTGTGCGAAAGGCTGCTCGCCCACATCACCTCGGCACGCGCGTCATAGTTCTCCGGGTCGTCCCGCAGGACCAGCGCGTTCTTCATCACGGTGCGCAGCAGTCCTTCCGCAATGCGGTCCGTCAGCTCCATGCATCCGCCGGAAACGAAGTATCGCTCCATCGTGTGCATCATGATGTCCGTGCAACCGCAGGCGGTCTGGTACGCGGGCAGCGTCATCGTGAGTTCGGGGTTCATGATCGCCAGCGCCGGACGGCAGATATCGTTGTTATAGCCGCGCTTGAACCAGTTTTCCTCGTTCGTAATGACGGAGGAATTGCTCATTTCGCTCCCGGCCGCCGCAATGGTCAGTACCGCGCCGATGGGCAGGCAGGCCTTGGCCTGCCGCGTATGCGCATAGAAATCCCAGACGTCGCCCTCATTGGCCACGCCGTAGCCGATCGCCTTTGCCGAGTCGATCACGCTGCCGCCGCCCACCGCAAGGATGAAATCAACCCCCGCGTCCTTCGCCAGTTCAATGCCGCGGTACACGAGCGAGAGCCGCGGATTGGGCACCACGCCCCCCAGTTCCACATAGGGCACCTCCGCAGCGTCCAGCGACGCCTTCACGCGCGCAAGCAGACCGGACCGCACCACGCTGCCGCCGCCGTAATGGATCAAAACCTTTTTACAGCCGCGCGCCTTCAGCAGCGCGCCGGTTCGGTTCTCCGCGCCGCGGCCAAACACGACCTCGGTCGGTGTGTAATATGTAAAATCAAACATAAACGCTCCTTTCCGGTGAAAACGAACGCCCGCTTTCCTGCTTTGTGCGGGCGTTTGGATGCTTTATTCTTCCTTCTGCGCGGCAATCACGCCAAGCGCAACCTCCGCCACATGCTCCGCCGTAAAGCCGAACTCCTTGAACAGCGTTGCCTGCGGGCCGGAAGCGCCGAACGTGTCGCGGCCGATCACCGCGCCGTCCAGACCGACGTACTTATGCCATCCGAACGATGCGCCCGCCTCGATGGCCACACGCGCGCGGACCGCCTTGGGCAGCACGCTCTCGCGATACGCCTCGTCCTGCGCATCGAACAGCTCCAGCGACGGCATGGACACGATGCGCGCCGTATATCCGCGCACGGAAAGCATGTCCGCCGCTTTGAACGCAAGCTCCACCTCCGAGCCGCTGGCCATCAGGATCACATCCGGACCGCCCTTGGGCTCGCGAAGGATATAGCCGCCGCGCAGCGCACCCGCGCCGGTCTTTTCATACAGCGGCAAGTTCTGGCGGGTGAGCGCCAGCACCGTCGGCCCCTTGGCCTGCAGCGCCGCAACATAGCCGGCCGCAACCTCCTTCGCGTCGGCCGGGCGGAACACGATCGTGTTCGGCGTGGCTCGCAGGGCCGCGAGCTGCTCGATGGGCTGATGGGTCGGGCCGTCCTCGCCGACGCCGATGCTGTCGTGCGTGAGGATGAACAGAACCGGAAGCTGCATGAGCGCGCTCAGACGCAGCGCGGGCTTGACATAATCGGCAAACACGAAGAACGTGGCACAAAATGTACGCAGACCGCCGTAGAGCGCAATGCCATTGCACGCGCAGGTCATCGCCATCTCGCGAACGCCGAAATGCACGGTTTTGCCGGCATAGTTGTCGAACGCAAATGAGGTCTCGCCCTTGAGCGCGGTCTTGTTGGACGGCGCAAGGTCTGCGCTGCCGCCGAACAGGTTCGGCAGGCGCTGGTTCAGGCGGTTGAGCACCTCGCCGGAGGAGGCGCGCGTCGCAGCCTTGCCCTCAAACTGCCAGAACGCCTCGTCGTTCACAAGATCGACCGGCAGTTCCACCCGGTGGTCGGCCTTCCACTGCGCCGCCAATTCCGGATACGCCTTCTCATAGGCGGCGAACAGCGCGTTCCACGCATCCTCGGCCGGCTGCTTGCTGTCGATGATCGTCTGCATATGATCGTACACCTCGGCGGGTACCTCAAACGGGCCGTATTCCCAGCCGAAGCCGCGCTTCATTTCGTCGATATTCTCCTGCCCCAGCGGTTCGCCATGCACCTTTGGCGTACCGGCGAGCGGGGAGCCGTGGCCGATCTCGGTCTTGTAAATGATGAGGGACGGATGCTCCGTGTCCGCGCGGGCCGCTTCGAGCGCGGCGGCGATGGCTTCGGTGTCCTCGCCGTTCTCCACGGTCTGCACCTGCCAGCCATAAGCGGCAAAGCGGGCCGCCACGTCCTCGCAGAACGTGATGTCGGTTGCACCCTCGATGGTGATCCGATTGCTGTCGTACATGGCGATCAGCTTACCGAGGCGCATCGTGCCCGCCATGGAGGCGGCCTCATGGCTCACGCCCTCCATCATGCAGCCGTCGCCCATAATTACATAGGTATAGTTGTCAACGATCGGGAAACCCTCCCGGTTATAGATCGCCGCAAGATGCGCCTCCGCCATGGCCATGCCGACCGCCATACCAAAGCCTTGGCCGAGCGGGCCGGTGGTCGCCTCCACGCCGCGCGTGTGGCCATGCTCCGGATGGCCGGGCGTGCGACTGCCATACTGGCGGAAATTCTTCAGATCGTCCATGGTCAGCCCATAGCCGAACAAATGCAGCAGCGTATACTCCAGCATGGAGGCGTGACCGGAGGAGAGCACGAACCGGTCGCGCGCAGGCCAATCCGGATTCTTCGGGTTGTGCTTCATCTGCTTCCACAGCGTGAACGCCGCGGGCGCGCTACCGATGGCAAGGCCGGGATGGCCGCTGTTGGCCTTCTGCACCGCTTCCGCAGTCAACACGCGCATTGCCGTAATTGCAAGCTGATCGTTCTTCATATCGGGAACCTCCATCATCAATATCGTTTATGTACCCATTTCACTGGATATAGTATACCAGAAGTGTTTTCAAACGGCAACCGATGTTCGGCACTGTTTCCGCGAAAAACGGCGTATTTTGAAAAGTTTCCCGCTAAAACGGGCGCCGTCGTTGTCGTTGTCTGGTATATCAGTCGGCGTCAAGCCAATCGGCTGCTCGCCGTCGCTTTCCGGCGTCCTTGTGACGGGCGCGCGTTCCATGCGCTTTGCCATTACAGCGCCGCCGCTGTCCATGCAGCATTCACAGGGCCGGCGCGATCATGCGCCGGCCCTGTTCCGCTTTGTTCGTTTCCGGGCCGTCAGGCATGTTTGCCCGTTCCGGCGGCAACATGAATGGCCGCGATGAGCATCTGCGCCACCAGCGCGCCGATCAGGCACTGCATTGCGTTGAAGCCAACGTTCACCCACGCGGACGGCACGCCATAGAGTAGCGATTCATACGCGAAGTAGCCGGCCGGCACCAGCAGCGCCGACAGCAGCAGCGCTGCAACCGACAGCTTTTTTGGCATTTTCCTGAGCAAAAACGCGGCCAGCAGCGCGACGCCGCCCTTGATGACAAGCGTTGCCGGCGCATACACGCCAAAGCCAAGGAACAGATCGGCCAGCGCGGAGCCAACGCCCGCGCAGGCGGCTCCCCACCAACCGCCGAGCAGCGCAGCCGCCGTCAGCACACCCGCGTCACCGAGGTTGATATAGCCCGCGCCGCCGGGGATCGGGATGGATACCACGGCGGTCAGCAGGAAGATCATGGCTGCCAGCAGTCCGGCCTTGGCCAGCTTTTGAATCATTTTGTCCTTCATTGGTATTTCCTCTTCCTAATGCATGCAGACCCACAGCCGATCTTGCCGTGGGTCTGCCATTTCTGTGGTTTTCCTATGCCGTTATGCCTGCGCCTGCTCGATGGCCACGGCGATAGCGACGGTCGCACCGACCATCGGGTTGTTGCCCATGCCGATCAGGCCCATCATTTCTACATGCGCCGGTACGGAGGAAGAGCCCGCAAACTGCGCATCGCTGTGCATGCGGCCCATGGTGTCGGTCATGCCGTAGGAAGCCGGACCGGCCGCCATGTTGTCGGGATGCAGCGTTCTGCCCGTGCCGCCGCCGGAAGCAACGGAGAAGTACTTCTTGCCGTTCTCCACACACCACTTCTTGTAGGTGCCGGCAACCGGATGCTGGAAGCGGGTCGGGTTGGTGGAGTTGCCGGTGATGGACACATCCACCTTCTCGTGGCGCATGATGGCAACGCCCTCGTTCACATCATCCGCGCCGTAGCAGCGAACCTTGGCGCGGTCGCCGTCGGAGAACGCCTTCTCAGAGACGATTTTGAGCTCGCCCGTCTTGTAATCATACTCGGTTTCCACCGACGTGAAGCCGTTGATACGAGAAATAATGTAGGCCGCGTCCTTGCCCAGACCGTTCAGGATGACCTGCAGCGGCTGTTTGCGGACCTGATTGGCCGTGCGCGCGATACCGATGGCGCCCTCTGCGGCTGCAAAGCTCTCATGGCCGGCAAGGAAGGCAAAGCAATGCGTCTCCTCGCGCAGCAGCATCGCCGCGAGGTTGCCGTGGCCGCAGCCGACGTTGCGCTGGTCGGCAACGGAGCCCGGAATGCAGAACGACTGCAGGCCGACGCCGATGAGTTCGGCGGCCTGTGCCGCGGTTTTGACGCCCTTCTTGAGCGCGATCGCCGCGCCGACGGTGTAGGCCCAGCACGCGTTCTCAAACGCGATGGGCTGGATGCCCTTGACGATACCGGCAGCGTCTACGCCCGCTTCGTCGCAGATGCGCTTGGCGTCCTCGAGCCCGTTGATGCCGTACTCGGCGAGGACGGCGTTGATCTTATCGATTCTTCTTTCGTAACCTTCAAACGTAATCATGCTGTACCTCCCCTTACTGCTTGCGCGGGTCGATTACCTGAACGGCCTGATCGAAGCGGCCGTAGGTGCCGATGTTCTTCTCGTAAGCCTCTTTGGGATCGACGCCCTTCTTGATCGCTTCCATCATCTTGCCCAGGTGCACAAACTTGTAGCCAATGATCTCGCCGTTCTCGTCCAGACCGATGCCGAGGCAGTAGCCCTCGGCCATCTCCAGGTAGCGGGGGCCCTTGGCGCGGGTACCGTACATGGTGCCGATCTGCGAGCGCAGGCCCTTTCCGAGATCCTCGAGGCCGGCGCCGATCGTCAGGCCGTCGTCCGAGAATGCGCTCTGCGTGCGGCCGTATACGATCTGGAGGAACAATTCCCGCATGGCGGTGTTGATCGCGTCGCAGACGAGGTCGGAATTGAGCGCTTCGAGAATGGTTTTGCCGGGCAGGATCTCCGCCGCCATTGCGGCCGAATGCGTCATGCCGGAGCAACCGAGCGTCTCAACGAGCGCCTCTTCGATGACGCCGTTCTTGACGTTGAGCGTCAGTTTGCAGGCGCCCTGCTGCGGCGCGCACCAGCCCACGCCGTGCGTGAGGCCGCTGATATCGCTGATTTGCTTTGCTTTAACCCACTTGCCCTCCTCCGGAATCGGAGCGGGATCGTGCTTTGCGCCCTTCATAACGCAAACCATTTCTTCCACATCGCGGGAATATTGCATGATGGAACTCCTCCTTTTCATACTCTGCGGCAGGCCTGTCCCACCGCTGTTTCCATATTGCTACAGGATATAGTATATCATTGCCAAATCCGGTGCGCAAGATATCAGCCGGCAAAAAACGAGCAAAAAATACGCGCCGGTCCGCAA
The DNA here is from genome assembly GCA_019416935.1 of Clostridiales bacterium. GTDB lineage: Bacteria > Bacillota > Clostridia > Christensenellales > CAG-138 > Aphodomorpha. Next base: position 40,996 of record DXWI01000009.1, read on the forward strand.
AGCGCCGCGCTGTGCAGACCGGCCGCACGCAGAAAGAATCCGCCCGTGGTTTGCAGCGGCCGGCTGCGTGGATTGTAACGGCGGGCTGCGTTGTAAAACCGAGCGAAGCGGGATGCTCCGCCGCATTTTGCCCTTTCCTTTACCGGCGGATCAGCAGCACGGTCATGTCGTTCACATTGGTGCCGGTCGGTCCGGTTTTGATCAGGCCGCCGGTCAGGGAGAGCGCGTGATAGGCGTCGTTGTTTTGCAGCACGTCGGGGATCAGGACATTCCGGCGGCGCAGCGATTCGCAGGTTCCGCCGTCGACGTAGCCGCCCGCCGCGTCGGTCGGGCCGTCGGTGCCGTCGGAGCCGACGGAGAACAGCGCCGTATCCCGCAGGCCGTCAAGGCCCTGTGCGGCGGAGAGCGCCAGCTCCTGATTGCGCCCGCCGAGTCCCCGTCCGGTCACATGCACCACCGTCTCCCCGCCCGCAATAAACGCGACGGACTCGCCCGTATCCTGATGATGCGCAGCAATGGAGGCAAAGAAACTGCCCGCCTCGCGCGCCTCACAGCACAGGCTCGCGGTCAGCACCACAGGCCGATAGCCGAGCGCGCGGCACGCCGTCTCCGCCGCCGCGCACAACTGCCTCACGCTGCCGGTCACATGCGTCTCCACATTGGAAAGCGCCTTGGGCGTCTCCCTCCCGAGCAGCGCAGCCGCCTCCGGCGAGAGCGGCAGCTCATATTTTTCTGCTATGCGCGCTGCCTGTTCCGCGGTTGAATTGTCGGGATACGCCGGTCCGGAGGCAATCATGTCCAGCGGGTCGCCTATGATATCGGACAACACGATGGAAAACACGCGTGCGGGTGTGCACAGCTCTGCAAAACGGCCGCCCTTGACGGCGGACAGCCGCTTGCGGATTGTATTGATCTCCACAATATCCGCGCCGCTGGAGAGCAGCCGATGGGTCAGTTCCGCCAGTTCTTCCCCGGGGATAAGCGGTTTTTCAAACAATGCGGAACCGCCGCCGGAGAGCAGGAACAGCACAAGGTCATCTGCAGTCAGGGGTTCGACCAGATCGATGGCCGCCTGCGTGGCAAGATACGAGTTTTCATCCGGCACGGGATGTCCCGCCTCAAAGATATGCAGCCCCGGCAGCGCGCCGCGCGCATGGCCATACTTGGTGATGACGATGCCGCCGTCCACGCGACTGCCGAGCGCGGCAAGCGCCGTCTGTGCCATCTGCCACGCGGCCTTGCCCGCCGCCACGAGCACGAGCCGCCCGCGGCAGGCAGGCAGACGTTCCAGCGCCTTCCGCACCGCGGTATCCGGCATGGCCGCATGTAATGCAGCCGCAATAATGGCATCAACATCCCGTTTGAGATCCATAACGCTTCCCCTTTCCCATTGAACACGACCGGACGGCGGTAAAATGCCGCCGCCCTGCCGCATCATTTTGTTTCAAACAGCGTGAAAACCGTTCTCAGTGCAGGAACATCCACGCAATGAACACACCGACCATGGAGGCAAGACCGATGACCAACGTGCCGAGCGTCTGCGTCTTGTAACCGTCCTCCACCTTCAACTCGCCAAAGTTCGTTACCACCCAGAAGTAGCTGTCATTCGCATGCGATACCGTCATGGCGCCCGCGCCAATGGCGATGACCGTCAATGCGCCCAGTACCGGTGTGCCAAGGCCCAGCACCTCCATCATAGGCGCCAGAATGCCGGCCGTGGTCGTGATGGCCACGGTAGACGAGCCTTGCGCACACTTGAGGATCGCCGCGAGCAGGAACGGGAAGAAGATGCCGATCGTCGAGAGCACTTCCGCGTTGGCGGTGATGTATTCCACCATGCTGGTGGAGGCAATCACCTTGCCGAGCACGCCGCCGGCAGCCGTCACGAACAGGATCGGGCCGGTGACACGGAGCGTATCGTCCGTGATCTTGTGGAAGCCCTGCACTCCCTTTTGCGCGGCCAGCAGAATCACACCCAGCACAGCGCCCACCGCCAGAGCAATGATGGGCGTACCGATGAACTGCACGAAAGGCACCTGGAGACCCGCCATGGAAAACGCAGACGCGAGACCCATCAACAGGATCGGCACGACGATGGGGGCAAACGACAGGAAAGCGTTGGGCAGCTTGCCATAGCTGGCCACGAGCTCCTCATACGTCTTGACCGTGGCATCGTTGGCGTCGGCTTCGTCCGCCGCGTGTACCTTTTTGCCCACGCGCACCGCAAAGATGTATGCCGCAATGAGCGGCGGGATGGACAGCAGCGCGCCGAGGCTCATGACCAGCAGCAGATGGTTGCCCACGCCGAGCGTGTTGGCCGCAGCAATGGGGCCGGGCGTCGGCGGGATAAAGCAGTGCGCAATGTACAGGCCCATGGAAAGCGCCACCGTGCATGCCACGGACGACTTGCGCGTGCGCTGCACGAGCGCCTTGCGGATCGGGTTCAGAATGACAAATCCCGAGTCGCAGAACACCGGGATGGACACGATCCAGCCCATAATGAGCATCGCCAGCTCCGGATGCTTTTTGCCGACCAGGCGAACCACGCAGTCGGACATCTTGAGCGCTGCGCCGGACACCTCCAACAGCGTGCCGACGAGGGCGCCGAGGATGATTACGATACCGATGCTCGTAAACGTGCCGGAAAAGCCCTGCCCGATGACGCCCGGGATGTCCTGCAGCGGGATGCCGCCCAGTATCGCCAGCAGCAGCGATACCGCGAGAATGGAGAGAAACGGGTGAATCTTGAGCTTGGAAATTGCCAGAATCATCAGCACAATGCAGACAACAAAGGCAATCATCAGGGGAATGCCAGTCATGTTTCTTTTCCTCCTATCCATGATAATTCCGCTGATGTGCGGATTGATGAGATACCCTGATTATAGCCCATTGTCACGCACTCGTATATGTTTTTCAAACTAACAAATCGGAAAACAACATGTTTTGAAGAACAGTTAATGCCTTATTTTCGTCAAAATTCCCACGGCATGGTGTGCTAAGCGCCCATCAAATCGCGCACTTCGCGATAAAAATAAATGGCGATGTAAAACAGCGAAGAATGTCGGATGGATCGCGGATCGTATCCGGTGCGTTCCGCGATGCGCCTGAGCTTGTATTGGAGTGTATTTCGATGGATATAAAGCGCCTCTGCGGCACGGCTGAGCGAGCCGTCGTAGTCGTAGAACACCTCCAGCACCGGCAGCAGCCGCGCGATCTCGGCATCGGAAAAGCCGCGCATGATCCTGCGCACATATTCGAGCTTTGTCATGCTGTCCACCGCGTCGGCAAAAACCTCCATGTTCAGGTCGCCGTAGAGCCGTATCGCTCCCGACTTGCGCGTGCGCATGCAGGCGGCCAGCGCCCGCTGCGCCTTGACGCTGTTGATGTGCATCGTTTCAAACCCGCCGACACAGTCGTCGATGCCGACGGCGAGCCGCAGGTTCGGAAACGGTTTCTCCACCGCGGCGCACATGGCCCCGGCCATGGCGACGAGTTCCTCGTCGTGCTGCGGCGTCACGAGACAGACGAGACCGGACGGCGTCTTCAAAAACAGGTTGTTTCGATCGGCATTGACAATGAACCGGCGAATCGCCTGCTCGGCACTGTTGATGTCGTGCAGTGTCTCCAAGTGCTGCGTGCGCGCCGGCTCATAGACACAGCAGGCCAGCACACGGCGCGGCACAGTGACATCCATGCGCAGCGCAAGGCCGCGCTCCACAAACGCGACGTTGTGATTTTTACGGTCGCCGTTGAGCCTCTCTTCCAGATAGCTGTTGCGCACGTTCTCGCCCACGATACGCCGCTCGGCATGGTACGCCTCGGACAGCAGCAATTCCGTCATGCGCTGGATAATGCGCGCGCTGTCTACGATCTCCGCATACCCGCCGGTGATGCCCAACACGCCCAATGTCCGTCCGTCCATCACAATTGGAAAATTCAGTCCGCGCAGCGCGCCGGCATACTCGCCATCGCGGTGCACAATCACCTCGGACAGGCCCTCCGTGACAATGCGGTAAGCGCCCTCGTGAAACGAACCGACACGCATGGGATCGGTCGAAGCAATGATGGTTCCGTGCGGGTCCATCAGGTTGATCTTCTGTGGAATAATATGGTTGACCTCTGCAACGATTTTTTCCGCGATCCGTCTGGACAGTTCCATGCCATGCCCCCCTCGCGCGATGTGTTACCGTCAGTATACCAGTATAGAACGCCGGCGGCAAGCGAACGTTTGCGTTCTCTGCCACGGCTATGGTATACTGATAAACAGGAAAGCAGAATTGCGGGAAGGGAGCGATGTCCGGACTGCGCCTGCTGTTGTTTTACCTGTATGCATGCGTACATCTGGCCGCCTGCCTGTACCGCCGTTCAAACAGTTGTTTGCGTGCCGGTATGCCAGCGGCCGCACGGTCGGCCACGGCGCCGGCGCTGCTGCCACACACCGTTTTTTTTGCACAACCGCCGGCGAACGCTGCGTTTCCGTCATGCCGCAGTACAGGGTCTGAGGGTTGCCGGCTTTCCGGGAGGTTTTTGATGGACAACCTGTTGCTCACGATCGTATTGGTTCTCTCCGCAGCATGCGCGGCGCTGCTTGCCGCGGTGCTGCTGCGCGCGCGCCGGCAGGAGCAGCCCATCAAGCGGCTGCTCGACGCGCAGACCACGCTCCGGCAGGAATTGCTGGACACGCAGGCCGCGCTCCGGCAGGAGCTTTCGCACACGGTACAGGACGCCGTCGCTTCGCTGGGCCATCTGCTTAGCGCCGGCCAGCAGCGCGCCTCCGAGCAGATGGAGCTGCGGCTCAAAACGTTTGAATCCGGCAACGAGCAGAAGCTGGAGGCCATCCGCGAAACCATGGAGCGCCAGTTGACGCAGCTGCAGGCGGACAACAATCAGAAACTGGAGCAGATGCGCGTCGTCGTCGATGAAAAGCTGCAAAAGACGCTGGAAACGCGGATGACACAATCCTTCCAACTCGTGAGCGAACGGCTGGAGCAGGTGTACCGCGGGCTTGGCGAGATGCAGTCGCTTGCGTCCGGCGTGGGCGATCTCAAGCGCGTACTCTCCGGCGTGAAAACGCGCGGCATTCTCGGTGAAATCCAGCTCGGCGCCATTCTGGAAGAAATCCTGTCCCCGGAGCAGTATGAAAAAAACGTGGCCACCCGTCCCCGCAGCGCCGAGCGGGTCGAGTATGCCGTGAAGCTGCCCGGCGACGACGGGCATCCGGTGTATCTGCCCATCGATTCCAAATTCCCCGGCGACACCTACGCAAACCTGCTCGAGGCCTACGACAGCGGTTCGCCGGAGCGGGTCCACGCCGCGGTCAACGCGCTCGCCGCACAGATCAAGAAGGAGGCGCGCGATATCCGCGATAAGTACGTCTCCCCACCCGATACGACGGACTTTGCAATCCTGTTCCTTCCGTTTGAAGGGCTGTACGCCGAGGTCGTCAATCGCGGTCTGATCGAGGAGCTTCAGCGCAGCTACCGGATCAATATCGCGGGGCCGTCGACCATGGCCGCGCTGCTCAACAGCCTGCAAATGGGGTTCCGCACCGTGGCGCTGCAAAAGCGCAGCAGCGAGGTTTGGCGCGTGCTCGGCGCGGTTCGGACAGAGTTTGAGAAGTTCGGCACGACGCTCGAGCGCACGCAGAAACGGCTCGACGACGCGCACCGCGAATTGGACGAGCTGGTCGGAACCCGCACCCGGCAGATCCAGCGCAAGCTGCGTAGCGTGGAGCGCATTGAGGACCCGACTGCACGCAGCGCGCTGCTTTCGCTCGACGATGCGCCGGAAGCGGCGCCGGATAAAATTTCCGAATAATTCGTTTTGGTGCTTGACATCCGCCTCGCATATTGCTACAATAATCGAGTGTGAAATGCGCTTGTAGCTCAGTGGATAGAGTGCCCGGCTACGAACCGGTAGGTCGCAGGTTCGAATCCTGCCAGGCGCGCCACAACGGAGCAAACAGTCAGCGTTTGCTCCGTTTTTTTGTAAAGACCATGCATCCGCATTCTTTTCGTACTGCGCCTGTATCCAACATTGACCCGGTCTGCGCCGGCCTTTCACCGATTCGTTTCACACGTGCCGACAACGCGGCGCGCTCACATTACAGGGATGCCGTGCTCTCGTTTGTTAACCGGCCAATTCTTACCGTACAGAGGGGAAAGACTCCATGCAGCAGAAACGTATCGCTATCCTGTTGTCGGCATTTCTTGTATTCACTGCCGTTTCCGCGTGCGGCGAAGCGCAGCAGAGCGCCGTACAGCCGACGTCCGCGCCGGTTCAGGCCATCGAATGCGTCGCTACGACCGCGCCGAGTCCCGCGCCCACATCGCAGCCGACGCCGGAACCGACCCCCGCGCCTACGCCGGAGCCGACGCCGGAGCCGACCGCCACACCCGTGCCCGCGGTTGTGCTGTCGGATCAGGCGTTTATCGTTGCCGTGCCGGAGCGGGAATGCCGCGTTTCGCTGCTTTGCGAAACCTATCAGCAGCTCGAAGCGCCGCTGTCGGTAGAAGCGCGCCTTTCGGACGGCACCGTAGTGGGCAGCGCTCAGGTCAAGCGGCATGAAACCAAGCTGAAATTCCGCCTGCCCGCCGGTGCTCAGCCGCGCACAACGCTGTATCTGTGGCAGGAAGGCGTGGATTATGCGATCGATACGCTGGACGTTGCTGTTACGGACCCGAACTATGAGCCGATTCGCGGCAACTATGCGCGCGACGACAAGATGATCGCGCTGACGTTTGACTGTGCCTACGGAGAAGCGCAAACCGACTTTCTGCTGGATACGCTGCGCGCGTACGATATTCATGCAACCTTCTTTATGATCGGCACGTGGATCGGCAACCACGGTCCATGGATTGAAACCATGTTGGAGGACGGGCACGAACTGGGAAACCACACGATGAACCATGTGCGTTTTTCGGAAACCCCTGCAGCCACCATCAAAAAGCAGATCGAGCGCACGAGCGACCGCCTGCTGGAAAACCACAACTATACCACGAAGCTGCTTCGCCCGCCGTATGGCAGCAAGACGGACGTATCCAATGCGGTCACGCGGTTCCTTGGTTCGGAGGTCATCCTGTGGGGGCTCTCCGCTGCGGATTCCAACCCCGACCATACGGCAAAGAAGATCATCCGGCGCGTGCTTGACAATGTGAAACCGGGCGATATCATCCTGTTTCACAACGGTGCGCCGCAGATGCGCGACTATCTTGTGCCCATTCTGGACGAGCTGATTTCCCGCGGCTATACCTTTGGAACCGTTTCTGAGCTGATGGGCTGGACGGAGAAATCGGAGAACCCGCAAAGCTGACGGAAGCCAACAGGGCACATGCCGGACAAATCCATGTCCGGCATGTTTTTTGCTGTGTTCGGCGCCGGAAGCGGTCAATGTCGCGCTTTTGCTTGACAGCGCGGCCCGGCATGCTTATGATGACAAGCGACGACAGTTTTTTCTTGATTTGGAGCGATTATGCAAAACAGAAACCGCCCGGTTTGGATGCCGCTGTTCCTTTGCGTGTTGCTATGCGTTGTATGCGCGTCCGGGTGCGCCGAACCGGCACAAGTGCAGGAGTCCAAGGCCACGCCGTTTCCGACAGCGACGGCAACGGCCCGCCCAACGCCCGTGCCCACGCCCGCGCCCACGCCGGAACCGACGCCAGAGCCGTACCCGACCAACTATATGGGCGCCGCGGAGGCGGACGCCTTGCTGCTGGAGCAGGAAACGGTGCTGCTGGTCAAATCCCGCACCAACCGAATCCGGCTTTACGCCGCGCCTTCCCTCGATGCGCCGAACGAAAATATCAAAAATCTTGTGACAGATGTGTCCAACAGCGAGTTGATCGTGCTGGGTGAAGAGACCGCGCCGGACGGCACGCGGTTCTACCGCGTCCGGGCCGCATTCAACGGTGCGCAGGGGTATATGCCCGTCTCACAAACGCGCGCTTCGGTTCTCGCCGGCGAGGGCGTTTCCGGTTATGCGATCATGCAGCGGCCCGGCTGCGCGGTATACCGTTCCAGCAAGGCGGAGAGCCGGCTGCTCGCGCGCGCGGATTATCAGGCCGTTCGCGTGCTCGGCTCGTACCGCGGCTTCTATTTTGTGGTCACGCAGGATGGCGTCTACGGCTATGTTGACCCGGCGCAGCTCCGGATGGTGACGCGCGAGCAGTTGGAGGCCTATCTCGCGTACGGCCGGTTGGAGGACAGCGCGGAATCCTTCTCCGTAGCCGCGTTTGCCGACGCCGCGGAAAAGCTGGCCGGGCAGCGTGCGGAATCGGCCGAAGAGCTGATCGTCTCGGAACTCACGCGCGCAGGGCTGTATTTTTCACCGGGATACTACCGGTATCTGGAAAAACCGCTCGGCAGTCTGCTGCTCTATCCGCAGCGACTGTATCAGGAGCCGGTGTACAATTCGCTTCGGTTCAAGCTCTGGAACAGTGCGGGAAATCTCGTATATGCCGCGGGGCGGGAGACCGAGTGGGCCTATCTGGACAGCTATGCGGACGTGCAGCGCGGCGATCTGCTGTTCTTCTCCGAATACAGCGATACCGATACCGCCGTCGTGCTGCCATATGAGGTGGTGCTGCGCGGAAAGGACTCCGGTTTTATCACCGCCTGCGGCATCGCGCTCGGGGACGACCGCATGCTGACGGTTGAGGATGGCACGGTCACAATCGTGGAGCGTCTGAGCGAGCAGGCTTTGATGCGGTACTTTGACAGCGGCAGGCGCATTCTTCCCGCGGTTACGGATGAAAAGGCGCATATGATCGAAACGATGATCGCGGCCATCTACGATCGTCTCGGCACACCCTATCACAACATCGTGCGCACGGGCGATGCGAGCTACGACTGTTCCGGCATCATCTGCTGGTCGCTCCGCACGATGGGCGTGCGCCGTGACAGGCGCAGCGATACCATGGAGATGGAGGAAACAACGGCGGCCGGTCTGTCCAATACGTTTGTGCTGTATCGCGGCGATAACAAAATCCAGCTCGCGCGCATCAATGAGCAGTCCAAAATGCAGGAGGACATCGCGCGGCTGGAACGCGGCGATCTCGTGTTCCTGCTCAACGAAAAGCATTCCCGCATCGGCCATGTGATGATCTATCTGGGCGGCGGGAACGTGATCCATTCGACTACGGTTTCCGATGATTATCGCGGCACGCTGGTGGCAGGATTCCGGCCGGAACTGCAGGAGCTGTATTCCTGCGCAACCCGTATTGTTTCATACGGCGAGCGGGAATACCCCATTGCAGCGCAGAGCGCGCAATGATCGGGGATCCCCTCCCCTGTGCGCCGGTCGCACCGCCCTTCGATATGTCGGGCAGCCCCGCAATCCGCGCGGAGCACACCATGTCGCTTCTGGCGTCCCACGCACAGCATCTTGTCGAATTTGCTGCAATCCGCGCGGAGCACACACCCCGCCATGCGCGTACACACCGGTTTTCCTGCAGCAACCGTCCGCGCCGAATCCATCATCACTGCGGGTCTCGGCGTGCGCGGCGGCAGCTAACAGCGCCCCCTGCTGCGGCGGTTCCCGGATTTGGCCTTTTCGGTTTTCAGCCTTGACCTTTGGGGTAAAGAACGCGTACCTGTTATGAAAGGGTATTGGGTCTACTATGCTGCGCAAGCCCCACCCGAAAGGAAATAACAAATGAGCAGACGCCTTTTGGCCGTGCTGATGGCAGCGCTGCTGCTGTCGGGTTGCGCACCGGCGGTTCCGGCACAGCGCACGGCTTCACCGGTGGTGATCAGTCTTGCGGCAACGCCCGCGCCCACGGTACCCGCTTCTCCGGAGCCGGAGCACACCGATTCGCAGCCGACCGCCGCAAAGACCCCGGCCTGCTCCCCGCTTTGCCCGGAGCTGCCGCCGGAAACGCTGGTTGCCGTGCGTGATCATATCCCCGATATTCTGGTGGAGCTTCGATACGCATCGGAGAACAATTTTACCGGCATGCAGATCTATGATTTCACGGAGCCCCAGCTCCGATACGGCACGGTACAGAAGCTTCTGGCCGCCCAGCGGATGCTCAGTGCGCAGGGGTATGGTCTCAAAATCTATGATGCCTACCGCCCTTCTTCCGCACAATATCGGCTGTTCGAGGTCTTTCCCGACAGCCGCTATGTGGCGAATCCGTACCGGGGGTTTTCCTCGCACAGCAGGGGAAACACGGTCGATGTGACGCTGGTTGCGGCCGACGGCAGCGCGGTCGAAATGCCCTCCGCTTTCGACGATTTTTCCGCGCTGGCCGACCGCTCGTATGACGATGTGTCCGAAGCGGCAAGGGCGCACGCACTGCTGCTGGAGGCCGTCATGACCGAATGCGGCTTTTCACCGTATCAGAAGGAATGGTGGCACTTTTCCGATACGGACGCATATCCGGTCATCGAGGACAACCGTTTCATCGCTTCTTGCGAGGAGTTTCTTTCTCTGCGGGAAGCCCCGGATACCTCCGCGGACTGTCTGATGCGCATCCCGGCGGGCGCAGCGCTGGCGGTCGTATCGTACGACGGCCCGTTTGCGCTGGTCAACTACCGCGGAACGCGCGGCTATGTGCTCGCCTCCTATCTGACAAAGGAGGGGCCGGAGGACTACGAGACGCTTTCCATCATACATGCTGAAGAACCGTATAGCTATGAACGCATGTGCGAGGATCTCCTTGCGCTGTGCGCGGCATGGCCCGGCAGAATTTCCGTTTCAAGCATCGGTCGCAGCGAACTGGGAAGGGATATCCCCGTTGCGCTGCTGGGGGATGCAAACGCGCCCCACCACGTTCTCATTCAGGGCGCGATACATGGCCGCGAGTCCATCACTGCAGCGCTTCTGATGTGCTTGTTGGAGGACGCGTTAGAGAGCGATGCGGCGGTGCTGGCGGATGTATGCTTCCATGTGATCCCGATGAGCAATCCGGATGGGGTTGCCATCAGTCAGAGCGGCAAGCTGATCGGGACAGCCCGGGAAATCTATCTGCGTGAGACCGTGGAGGGCGCGACGACGCTTTCAGAAGCGGCATATGCCCGGCAATGGAAAGCCAATGCGCTCGGCATCGACCTGAACCGGAATTTTGTCGCGGGTTGGGCGGCGTATAGCGGTCCCGCGGAGCCATCCTGCGCCCGTTACCGCGGCAGTGCTCCGCTCTGCGCCGCGGAGAGCCGCGCGCTGGCGAACTACACCCGGCAGTATCCGTTTGATGCGACGATCAGCTACCATTGCGCCGGGTCGCTGATCTATTATACGTATGGGGACAATGGCGCGGTCAACACGCGTTCAGCCTCGCTGGCACAGGCGGTGGTGGAAGCGACCGGGTACTCCCTGTGCCCCGCATCGGGCGTGGATGGCGCTGGCTACAAGGACTGGGCGATCGATGGGCTTGGTATTCCGTCGCTGACCATCGAGGTCGGATATGGCAGCGCGCCACTGCCGCTGCGCAATTTGACGACAGCGTATCTTCGCAACCGGACGGTGTTTGCCCGCATCGCCGGTTGGCTGCAAAACGAATAGGATGCGTGCGACGCGGGACGCGCTTTCATATTGCGGCGCACCGACCGCTCCGAAAACCGCCGAACCTTTTTTCATGCGGTCGTCCTAAGCGAGGCCTGATGACGCGTTCCCGTGCTTTTGCCGGTCGGCGCGTCCGTAAGAAGAGATACGATTCGATACCAACCCGGCCCACAAACGGTCTGACGCATCCGTTTGCCGGCCGGATAGGGATGGGTTTTAAGGAGGAACCATTCTGTGCGCAATTATACGATCAAACCCATGGAAACCGAGGCCGAAATCGACGGGAAGGGCTTTGTTCACTTCAAGGCGTGGCATGAGACCTATACAAAGCTCGTTGACGCCGCATACATGAGCGGCATTACGGAAGAAGCGTGCAGGAGGATCGCCCGCAAATGGACGGACCATATTCTCGTTGCCAAGGATGGCGAGCGGGTCATCGGCTTCGTGGGGTACGGTGCGTCCAGCGATGAAGCCCTCACCGGCTGCGGCGAAATCTTCGCGCTCTATGTGCTTGCGGAGTATCATGGTCAGCGGGTTGGATATGCGCTGATGAACGCCGCCCTGGAAAAGCTCAACGATTACAGGAGGATTGCCCTCTGGGTGCTCAAGGGCAATGACAAGGCCATCCGGTTTTACCAACGATATGGGTTTTGCTTTGACGGAACGGAGAAAGAAATCCTGCTCGGTACGCCGAACACGGAACTGCGGATGGTCTTTGAAAACCCCTGAAGTCCACGATTGTCCGCTCCATGGCTTGCAGGGTACGGCTCATCCATGCGCCGTCGCCGAATGAACACCGAACCGATCTATGCCCACCGGCGCTGCCGGCGGGCTGCTTGTTTTTCATGCGCGCTTTTTGGAAGGCAGCTCGCTCAAAAATGCCGCGCCCAGCACAAGCGCCGCGCCGACCGCACCATGGACGCCGAGCGTTTCACCGAGCACGAGCGCCGAGAGCAAAATGGCGACGATTGGATCGATATAGCTGAGAATCGCGACGGTCTGCGCCGGCAGATCGCGAATGGAGTCAAAATAGAGCGCATATGTGCAGCCTGTATGAACGATTCCGAGCACCAACAGCATCGAAACAGAGAACAGGTTGAGCGGAGCGCTACCGGCCGGCTCCAAGATCAGCGCATACGGCAGCAGCACCAGTGAAGCAACCGCAAGCTGTGAAATGGTCTTTTCGTATGCGGAGAGCGCCCCAAGCCGCCGGTTGAGCAGCTGCACCGCGGCATAGCACGCCGCCGCGCCGACCCCGAACAGAATGCCGCGCCAACCGGAGGACGACACACCGCCCGCTCCCCCCCATACGCCGGAGACGATGGTCATGCCGAGGAGCGCCACAGCGGCGCAGGCGGCCTTCCTTGCGGTCAGGCGTTCCTTCAGCAGCAGCGGGGAAACAAGGATCACGAAGATCGGAGCAAGGTAGTAGCAGAGCGTTGCGATGGCGACGGTCGTATACCGGTACGCCTCGAACAGCAATATCCAGTTCGCACCGATGCATATGCCGGAGAGGCACAGCGGAACAAGGCGCTGCCGGATGGCGCGAAAGGAGAGCGGTTTATGGGTGACGGCGGCAAGCACAAGCAGGAACGCCACGCCGATGACGCCGCGTGCGAGCGACAGCCGACCGGAGGGCAGCGGCACAAACCGCACGAACAGGCTGATCGTGCCGAACAAAAACATGGATAAAATGAGCTTGCTCTTGGCCGCTGACACGGCCTTTTTCTCTGGCTGCATGCGGTTTCTCTCCCCCGTATTGCATGACGTTTCGGTGTGCAGAGATCAAAGAACAAATCCGCTTAGCGGCAGTCGAAGGACCCGCGCTATTGCTGGGGCCTCTAAGCCACGGTATGTCCTGTCCCGGCGTCCCCTTTGGCCCGGCGGTCAATCCGCGCCGAATCGATAAAGAATACCATGTTTTTTGCGGCTTGTCCATCCGGATTCAGCGCCGCACGGCCAACAGAAGAAAAACGGCGCCCGCTTCTTGCATGCGGCGCAAACTTCGTGTACAATACGTGTAATTCGATTTTATATCATACAAGAACTTTTGGAGGCGTGCATGGCATACTATTTTAACGAACCTTCCCGTACCTTCAGCGAATACTTGCTCGTCCCGGGCTATTCGTCCAAAGACTGCATTCCGCAAAACGTATCGCTCAGCACGCCGGTCGTGCGCTTCCGCCGCGGCGAACAGAGCGCCATTCAGATGAATATCCCGCTCGTTTCCGCCGTCATGCAGTCCGTTTCGGACGACCGCATGGCCATTGCGCTCGCGCGGGAGGGCGGCATTTCGTTCATCTACGTGTCCCAGCCGATTGCACAGCAGGCCGAAATGGTGCGCCGCGTCAAGAGTTACAAGGCGGGCTTTGTGGCGAGCGATTCCAACCTGCGCGCTGACCAGACGCTTCAGGACGTGCTCGCCCTCAAGGCGCGTACCGGCCACTCCACGATGGCCGTCACGGAGGACGGCAGCGCCAACGGCAAGCTCGTGGGCATCGTCACCAGCCGCGACTACCGCGTCAGCCGCATGGAGATGGACACGCCCGTGGCCGCGTTCATGACCCCGTTCGAGAAGCTGATCTATGCCGAGGAGGGTACGAGCCTCAAGGCCGCCAACGACATCATTTGGGAGCACAAGCTCAACGCCCTGCCCATCGTCGCAAAGGACGGACGGCTGGTGGCGTTCGTGTTCCGCAAGGATTACGATGTGCATAAGGACAACCCCGCCGAATTGCTCGACGCGCACAAGCGCTATATCGTCGGCGCGGGCATCAACACGCGCGATTATCGGGAGCGGGTTCCGGCGCTGGTCGAGGCCGGCGCGGACGTGCTTTGCATCGATTCCTCCGAGGGCTACTCCGAGTGGCAGCGGCAGACGCTGTCCTTCATCCGCGAGCGCTACGGCGACTCCGTGAAGGTCGGCGCGGGTAACGTGGTCGATCGCGACGGATTCCGGTTCCTTGCCGAGGCGGGCGCGGATTTTGTGAAGATCGGAATCGGCGGCGGTTCGATCTGCATCACGCGCGAGACCAAGGGCATCGGCCGCGGGCAGGCGACGGCGGTGATCGAGGTTGCCAAAGCGCGCGACGAGTATTTTGAGGAGACGGGTATCTACGTGCCCATTTGCTCCGACGGCGGCATTGTGCAGGATTACCACATCACGCTGGCGCTCGCGATGGGCGCGGATTTCTGTATGCTGGGCAGATATTTCGCCCGCTTTGACGAAAGCCCGACCAGCCGCGTGCTCGTCAACGGCAGCTATATGAAGGAATACTGGGGCGAGGGCAGTGCGCGTGCGCGCAACTGGCAGCGCTACGACATGGGCGGTGCCGCGAAGCTGTCGTTCGTGGAGGGCGTGGATTCCTACGTCCCGTATGCGGGCAGCCTTTCGGAAAACGTTGCGACCACGCTCAGCAAAATCCGTTCGACCATGTGCAACTGCGGCGTGCTGAACCTGCCGGATTTGAGGCGCGATGCAAGACTGACGCTCGTATCGTCGGTCAGCATCGTCGAGGGCGGCGCGCATGACGTTCTGCTCAAGGATCGCACCGCGGATAAGTAAAGGCAACGGCGAAGAAATCCCAAAAAACGGCCGCGCAGATATTGCGCGGCCGTTTGTTGCGTTTATGCGTTCGATGTGGGGGCGAGCAATGCGCGCCCTGCCAAAGGCGCCTCGGATGTGATGCGCCCCACCCAAAAACGTTCAGGCCGGCGGCTTGATCTGCGCGCGCCGCCGCTCCCACAGAATGCCCGCGGCTGCGGACAGCGCGAGCAGCACGATCAGGATCAGCCAGCCGTAGTGCAGATACTGCGGCGCGATCGCGCTCCGAAAACCGCCGAAGCATTCCCCCGCCGCCAGCCCAACGATATATCCGATCAGCGCAGCGGTGCTGAACCGGAACCGGCCGAGCGTCGCCATGAGCAGGATGATGAGCGCGGCCGGCCAAAACACATGTCTGGCAGCCCATTCGGGCGTGTAGAGCGCCGGCATGCAATAGCGCGTAACAAGGAAAAGCGCGGCGAGCAGCGGCAAAAACACGGCGACCGCCTTCCAGTGAATCGATTTTTTGCTCCTGCAAAGATTCCTTCCGTGAAGCCGTTCTCTGTTCATACAAAAACTCCTCCCGTGGACTGCAATGTGGGCAAGGGGCTTACGGCTTTGGCGGCCGGGCGATCGCGGCATGCGCGGTGCACATATGTTGCTTCGGTAGTCCTAAAATAACGAAACAATTGCGGTCATGATCGCGGCATGCGCGGCGCGCATGGAAGCGCTGTTCATACTGGTTGATGCTGTGTGTAGTGGTGAGCGCACATAGAAACGCCGGAACCGCATTGCGGATGATATAATATTTTACCATACTTTCGCAGGGCTTGGCAAGCGCAGCCGTATAGCGGGCCGTGCGGCGGGTATGCTAACCGTATGCGTGAGTGGTGGACATTGTTGCGGGCGGATTGCGTCGGGCGGCTTCGCGGATATGCGGCGCCGCTGCTGGGAGACCTTGCGCAGGCTGTAGCCTGCGCGTTTTTGTTCATGGTCATTGCGCCGCTCGGCGATCAGGACGGCAGCCCGTACTGGGTGTTCCTGCTCGCAGGGCTCGCGCCGTGGTTCTATTATGAAAACGCGCTGCTGGGCTGCGCAAACGCCTGCTTTACCTATGCGCCGCTGGTACGGCAAAACCTCTGCCACCCGGCGCTGCTGCCGCCGGTACGCACGATTGCAGCCTTTTTGCACGCCCTGCCCTGGTTCCTTGCGGCAGCGGCAGGCGCATGTGCAGCGGGCGTTCTGTCCCCGCGCTGGTGGTATCTGCTGCCGTACTGTCTGCTCGCCGGCGCCATGCAGGGCGTGGCCGAGGGATATTTCGCGGCAATGTTTGCGCCGTTCTTTGGAAAATTTGTTGCGCGCGGCATGCGACTCACGCTTTCGCTGTTCTTCTGGATCACGCCCGTTGCATGGCCGGCCGCAAGGTTGAGCGGCGCGAACGCCATGATGGCGCTGTCGCCCATCCATTACGTCGTCGATGCGGCACGCGCTGCGGTGCTTGCCGGCGCGCCGTTTCCGGCATGGAACCGCACGCTGTGGTTCTGGTGTCTGATGATCGGGCTGACCATCGCGGGCGCGGCCGGGTGCAGCCGGCTGTACGAACCATATCGGGAGGTGCTTTGAATGCAACGAATCGATACCCTGGGCGGAGAATATCTGGCGCTGTTTTCAAACGGTGCGCTCACGGGCGAGGCCACAACGCTCATCCGCGAGGCGGCTGCAAAGGGCGCGGAACTGATCTACGGCGATGCGCTGCACATCAAAGAGGACGGCGGGGAGGAACCGGTGTTCCGCCCTGTCTATTCGCCGGATACCCTGCTCGCCTATCCCTATACTGGCAGCCTATTGGTTCTTTCAAAGCGGCTGTACTCCCGGCTGCAGCCGGACGGACGGGAGGATGCGGACGCCGTCTATGCGCTGCTGCTTCGCGCCGCCGCTATGCAGCAGGAGGCGCTCCATATTCCGCACGCGCTGTTTCGCGGTGCTCCCCCGCCGCCCTGCTGCAGCAAGCGCATCGTCACCGACGCCCTGAAGCGATGGAACCGGCTGGGCACGGTGCATGAAGGGCTGTTTATCGGCAGTTTTGACGTTCGCTACGGTCTGACCGGACGGCCGCTCATTTCGGTGATCGTTGTGAACGAGGGCGATATCTCCGCGGTGCGGCGCACGCTCGAAGCCATTGAACGGGCGAACAGCTATCGGCCGTATGAACTGATCGTAGCGGACGGCACGATTGGCGATGCGCGCACAAGGGCTTATTACGATGCGCTTGAGCAGTGCGGGGCGGCCCGCGTTGTTCGCCTGCCGGGAACGGAAAACCTGCCGCGGCTGCTCAACGACGCCGCAAAGCGGGCAATGGGAGAATTGCTGCTGTTCCTCGACGCGGGTCTGATGCCAGAAAATCACGACGCAATGGAGCGGTTGGCCGAGCAGGTTGTCCAGCGTGGCACAGCGGCCGCCGGCGGCAAGATCGTCGACCGGAAAAACCATCTGCTGCAAGCCGGTCTGGTACTGGGCCTTGCTGACCAGCCCGTTTCGCTCTATGCGGGGCGGCAGGACCAAATCATAGATCCACGGCAGAACTATTATACCAACTGCACGAGAAACGTATCGGCAGTGCAAAGCGCCGTCATGGTACATGCGGAGCGGTTTCAATCGCTAGGCGGGTTTGATGAAACGTTTGAAGTGGCTGCCTTTGCGGCCGATCTCTGCCTGCGACTGTCCCGAAGCCATCAAAAAACGGTGTATACGCCGTATGCGCGGTTTCTGGACACCGGAACGGCGGCGCGCCGCCGCGCGCTCAACCGCAAGAATAAAGACCGCTGTCAGGACGCCTTTCGCCAGATGCGCGTACACGGCGATCCGATGCTTTCGCAAAACCCATTGTTTTTGTCAAGCATTGAAAAATCGAACCGTGACGATTTATTTTTATAATTATGCTTGACAAATTCTCCAACATCCTGTATTATGATTCCTGCAATCATGCTCGGTTCGTCTAGTGGCCTAGGACACCGCCCTCTCACGGCGGTAACAGGGGTTCGACTCCCCTACCGGGTACCATTTTTATGTAAAAAGCTCCTAACGCAGGGGCTTTTTGTTTTGTCCGGCAGCTTGAGCGCCTGTTTTCGTTTGCCCGCGGGCACGGACGTCCATTGCATGATGTCCTGACCGTTTTTAGGCGGCAGGCCAATTGCGCTTCCGGCGTTTCACCCGAACTTCGCTTCCGCGCGATACAAAGCGGCAGCACCGAGGTGCTGCCGCTTTCAGACCGTCAAAAAACTTTGTTTTTTGACGGAATTTCTGCTGCGGTAGGAATACGCTTGCAGGTTTGGCGCTGCAAACCTGCAAGTAAGGTGTCAAAAGCACCGCACTGGTCGCTGCTTTTGTCGAATTCTATGGTTTTTCCTGCGCAATTTCCGCGTGCAAACCGGCGGAGCGGTTCGCAACGTCACTTTTTTGACAAGCTGGAAGCGGCAGCACCTCGGTGCTGCCGCTTTGTATGACGTTTGATTGGAAAGCGATGCATCAGTGCAGCTCAATGGGCGGCGCCTCATTCATCGCAGCATGTGCTTACGGGGAGTCCTTGCCCTGCTCCTCGTTGCTTTCGTCCGGCTCCGGCAGCGGCGCGCGTTCGTCCGCCGCATTCTCGCGCTGTGTTTCGCGTTCCGCAGCCGTCTTCGCCAGCCGTTTTTTCTTCCGCTTGTGCAGGATGATGGGCAGGCCAATGCACAGGAACAGGATGCCGCACGGAATGATGGCCACGGCCAGAACAATGCCGATCGCCGAAATGGCGTTGATCATAAAGCGCGCGCTGTTCTGGAATCCGCGCTGCATATCCTTCCACACGTCGCTCGCCTTCCAGATTGACAGCAGTTCCCCCTCTGCGGACTCCTGCGTTTTCGGCGTGCGGTCGATGCGGATATCGAGCGTCGTATAGGCCACGAGATGATCCCACAGGTTGATCTGCGCCTGATAGCTCTCGATGTCGCCGCGCACGCTCGTCAGGCTCTCCCGCACTTCAAGGATTTCCTCGACCGAAGTGCACTGCTCCAGGATAGCGAGAAGCTGTGCTTCCTCCGCTTTGGCATTTTTGAGCCGCGCCTCCACATCATAATAGTCGAGAGAAATATCGTCGCTCGAAAGCCGGTAGTCGTCAACGCGGCCGGTCCCCTCCGCCTGTGCAACGAGCGCATCCAGCTTGTCGAACGGAATCTTGATGGTCAGGTACACGTGGCTCGTGCCATCGTCATCGTTCGATGTACTGCTGTTGGCAACATATCCGCCGAGCGCCGCCGCCTTGTCGACGATCGCCCGCATGGCCGCGGCGGGATCGTCGGCCGTGATATCCATGGATGCGTTGTAAATGATCTTGCGCAGATCCCTGTCGTCCATTCCGCCGCTCTGTGTGCCCAGCCCTGTTCCGGCGTCGCTTTCCTCCACGGTTGGCTCTGTCATCGGCTTTTCCGCCGGCGCGCATTGGTCGGCCGCGTCATTGCTGTACAGCATTTCGGGCGAATCCCCCTTGCTGGAAGCCGAACAGCCGGTAAACAGCAGCAGCAGGCAAAGCAGCGAGGACAACACGGGTAATAATCGGGCGCTTCTCTTCATGCGACAAATCCTCCTCCAGATTGGTTTCACAAAGAACACCACAAATCCCCTCGTTTCGTTGCAGCATTTTGGCAAACCACCGGCATGGCCGTGCCTCGCCGCAAGGAACGAGTGCATTCCTTATGACGGCTTGCGCGGCCATGCGTCGCGATACCGTGATGCGCGGTTCCCCCGTGCGAACAGCGGATCATGCCAATTTGTCCGTTTCACATCGCGTATTTGCCCGTCATAACGCCAAGCCAATCGACTGATCCACAAATAAGGAACAGCAAACGGTAAGAGTGCGCGGACGAAAATGCCGGCCCTTTTCCATCCTTTATTGTCCGCTCATCCTTGCAGCACAAAACGCCCCGTATCCTTTCCATCAATAGCAAATTGAATCAGCGTGCCCTTATGCACCGCGGCAAAGTACCCGGTCTGCTCGTACTCAGCGGCGTATTGCTTCTCAATGATCGTCAATGTTTCCTGCAGTTGCAGCATTGCTGCAAGCGCGTGCTTACAGTTGTATCCGCAAAAGCAGGAGCAGACGAGCCGGCTGATTTCTCCGTCGGCGAATGCGAACTCCACCTCATAAACCCTACTGCCTTCCACAACTGCGTATCCACGAGTGCCGTCCACCGAGAGATAGCGAACGCGGTTCTCTGCATAATATGCATTCCCACGCTCAGCGACCGGCGCTGTGATCTGCATGCTTTTCAGATCATCCAGCCGAAACGCGGTATCGTCATTGCCGCTGACGAATTCGTCCTCCGCTTTGGCGGGCGCCTTGAACCACAGAACCGCTCTGTTTGCCGGCAGTGCCGCCGCATCAAACGTCACGAAATGCGACCCCGCCATAAAGAACTGTCCATGAACATCCGTATCCACAACAGCGATCACGCGCTTATAGTCGGATACCCTGATCTTGAAATTGTAGTTCACATCCACAATGCGGCCGAGCTGTCCTTCCAGCCTGCCATCGACATACACCATATCTCCGGCATGCAGATCAAATTGATCGTTGTAATATGCCAGCGTCATATTGCGGCCAGCAAAATACACCCTTGCCACACATTTTTTCGGCGCAGTCGTTTCCGGTTCCGCCGCATATTGGGTCTGTGCGAGATCTCTGTCCGACTGCTCTACAATAAAACCGATCCTGTTATGCACCATGTTTTGTTCCTCCCTGTACCTGCGGTGTTGTTTCCGGCCCCTCTGACGGCCGCTGGAGATTGATCCGGTTTCAGCGTTCCAAACCTGCGTTTTATGTGATTATATCATGCTTTTCCATCATTGGCCGCTTTTCAATGGGCTTTGTTCAACCGTTTTTTGACGGCGCGCACCGGCATGGCTACAGAATACCGGAAACACGGCGGTTTCATAAAAAATGCATGCCCCGCCGCTGCAAATGCAGACGAATATGTTATAATGATGTCATATTCTATTTCGTTTCTGTTTTTTCCTACCCACTTCTTTGAGCACGGTCAAAAGGAGATTTTTGATCTTGGAAACAGCGTTTCCGGCCCATATTCGCTCGTCGGACGGACAGGCGGCCGTGGTGCAGACCTGCGAGCAGCACAGCAGAAATGCGGCTTCCTTTGCTGCGGCCTCTCTGCAGGATGAAAACCTGTTCCACTCCGCCCTCCTAGCGGGATTGGTTCACGACATGGGCAAGTACAAGCCGGCCTTTCGCAGCTACATCGAGCAGGCCGCCGCCGGAAATTCGCCTCGCAAGGGCTCCGTGATTCACACGTTCGCCGGCGTTCGCTATCTGCTTGAGCGTTTCCACACCCGCGAAAGTGCAATAGATTATGCAGATATTGCCGCGGAGATACTGGCCTATGCAGCCGGCGCGCACCACGGCCTGTTCGACATCTTCGACGAATCGGGGGCATGCGGCTTTTTACACCGGTTGCAGACGGGTGACAGCGACGATCTCGATGCGATGCGAAACTTCTGTGCACAGTGCGCCTCGGAATCCGAGTTGAACCGCTTGTTTCACCGGTCCGTGGCCGAAATCAAAGCAGCGTTGGAGATTTGTCACGGTCTGACAAAGAGCGAGGAGGAATTCCTTTTCTATGCTGGATTGCTGGTTCGGCCCCTCCATCCCCACCAGACAAAAAGCCCTAAATCTCTAAGGATTTGGGGCTTTTTCGTTTTTCAGGTACACACTAAAGTACACACTTTTAATTTTCAGTAGACAGAATATCGCGAAAAGCAGCATCGATATAAGCGGCGGCGCGCTCCATATCACCGGCTTTTTGGTGGCCGTAAATGCCCTCGGTATCCATGTTTTTGCTGTGACCGACGACCATTTTTTTTAATAGCGTTGGCATTTCATCCACAACGGAGACGAAAGTATGCCGCATTTCGTATGGCGTGTTGGCACCGGAAATGCCGTTAGCTGCACAATATCGCTTCCACGCACGACGGAAATTCTGCTGCGTGATATAATCTCCGTCCTTGTCGGGGAACACATACTTTGAAACCATCCCGAGACGCATGAGCATAGTACGCTGATCCGCAAGAATCTGCAACGCCGTTTCAGATAGCTGCTGTGTCCTGCGGGAATTGGCATTTTTGCCATTCGTGCGCTCTTCGTACTGGTTTATGCTGTGCGTGATGGTCATTCGGCCGTTTCGGATGTTTGTCCGTTCCAGCCCAACCAATTCGCCTGGGCGCAGACCGGTCACAACCATAAAGCGGTAGGCGTGGATGAACGGGTCCTCTATCGGTTTTCCGCGCCATTCGGATGTACTGGTGGAAAACAGAACCCGAAGGTCATCCTTTGTCGCAATGGTTTTTTCGCTCGGCTTTGCCCCACGCGGTAAATCTGAACGACATGTCCGATGTGAAAAAGATCGTGGTTGTGGAAGAACGGGTACATATCATCAACAAAGCAGGTGAAAACGGGAAATTGATAATCATGGTGAGATCAATGGAAGATTGTGCAGAAATGCGGCATGTGATAGACATAGGAATGGAAAAGGAAAGATGATCGTCTGGAAAAAGCAGATGGTTAAAGTGAAAGCGCCCGCTGGACGGGCGCTTTTTCATGCGTTTTTTTCGTCGGGAACGGGAGGGGTGAGCGATTCAGAAATCGCGCGTTGAAATTCGGGATCGGAACGCAGCTTTTCGATGGCCGCATCCCGGTAGGAATCGCCGGTGGGAGCAACTGCCTGGGCAAACGCGGGGGCGAGAAGCTGAACGATGATCCTGTGCAGGTTTTCGCGATCCTCCGGCGGAAGTTCCACATAACTGCGCATGATGGCGGCGCTGGTATCACTGAGCCGGTGCTGCCGGACAAACTGCGCGAACAGGTCATCATTTACAGATTTTTCGAACATCTCTCCTTCGCCGGTTTCGAGCCATACAGGATTCACACCATATTCCAAACAAATCAACTTTTGAATCTTCTCTGTAGCATCTCTTTTGCCTGTTTCGATATTTGTTAGATAACCTTGCGCAATCGATAGCCTATTACCAAATTCGATTTGTGTAAGGCCGAGACATTTGCGCACTTCGCGTATTCTTTCGTTCATATTCATGGAATCACCTCTTCTCATAGATTAACAAATAAATACAGCAAATGCAATATTAGAAGTGAAACAATATTGACAAAAATAAAACTATGGAGTACAATAAAACTGCAAACGGAGTATTGCATATTACAACCGACAGGAGGAGAGTGGATGGAAGCCGTATACGGCGTTTGTTGGTTTGGGAGCATCATTGTCGCGTTTGCATCGATGGCTATGAAAATCATCGGATTGAACAGGGACAATGATCGGTTAATTAGTGCGGGCTGGATTGTTTGGGGATTTGCGATAGCGTTGGCGCTTTGCACGACGATCATACGAAACACATAAACGTAGCATAGGAGGACGCAATGAACTGGGAAACAGGAGCATACAGGCTATTTCATGCGAAGCCAACGGAAGAAGAGATCGCGAGAGCGAAGAGAGAAATCGCCGAAGAGCTGACAGATGCAATCGTTGCAAGCCGTTACATCATTAAGCCCTTCGGCACAAGCGGAGAATGGTCGATCGCGTGCAAGATTATTTTAGAGGGTAATGCGCCGAATCATCAACAGGATATTCCGGGAACAGACGGCAAGGAAGGATGCCGCGATCAACACAGGAACAAGGACTACACTTGATGTTTGTCAGATGGAAGCGACGTTGCAGGCCCGAAAACGTCATTTATTGTGGAAAGGCTCCATCTATTGCCTGCTGAATGATCGCTGGTTGTTTGACGGGGCAAATGCAGCTGAAACGCAGTGGCTGGTGGGAGAATGTTACTTGGTAAATTATCTTGGGAACTCAGGGTATATTGTTGACAGCACATTTGTTTTGAAACCAGACAGAATCAAAGGCCACGAAACGAAAGAAGACGATCGATATCTCTTACAAAGTCTCGGTTCAGATGTTAGCGACCTTTCATGGCAAAACGGACTGGAACTTGCCGCGTTGCGGCGAGTTGGTGACTATTGCGATGCAAAGGGGGATGCTTTAGCGGTGCAATTTCACAGCAAACCCTGTGCTGTTGCGATACTGCTTAGCGAGCCGACAGATCAATATCTTTTGAAAATTTGTCAAGCGCAAGGGGAATTTGTCTGTTGGTTGGTCGTAGGCAGGCAAACGGGCGATATCACACATTTTTGGATAGAATGACAACAAAGGACAGACATGCAGTAGCAATCAACTGCAGTAGCTGCAGACGGGGACAGGCGTGACGACGACCACGAACTATGGCTACGATCTGGCCAACCGGCTGACCTCTACAAACATCTCGAATAACGCGGTGATCCCGCTGTCGACGAGCGCAACGTATGCGTACAATGCGCAGGGGCAGCGCGTGACGCGCGTGGAGGACGAGGTCGTTACGCACTTCTACTACACGGGCTCTGCGCTGCTGTTCACGACGGTGAACGAGTACGTGCTGCAAACGCAGAACATCCTCGACCCGTCGGGTTCAATCGTGGCGAGCAAGCGGTTCGAGGGGCAGGCGGAGACGGAGCAGGACCCGTATGCGGATGACTACTTCTTCTACCGGTACGATATCCGCGGCAGCGTGACGATGATTGTTGACGGTAACGGCGCAGTGATCAAGTGTTACGATTACGACCAGTTCAACGGGATGGCCAGCATGTGATTTGCGGGAACATAGTGTAAGAACTTGCAATAGCTTTGCATTATGTTTTCTAGTTGGCAAATTGCACCATCCCAAATACCACCACAATTCTGAACAGAGTGGCCATCGTTGCCACTCTGTTTTCGTTGTTCATGATTATTGTTTTCTGTCTGTGTACATCACCGCAACGACACTTTTCTCTCCTTTATGAACTCTTTGTAAACACGATTTACAAAATATGGAAAACTGTATAGATGTAATATAACATATTCACAAGTCATCAAGAGTCATTTCTACGCACGATCGAAACCGGAGACCGAAACAAAAACAGAACATGGGAGAGGAAACATGAAAGCATTCAAACGGATTCTGAGTTTGAGCCTTGTGGCTGTCATGATGTTTGTGTACTATATCGCCTCGCCTGCCAAGACGCTCGCAGATGAGATAGAAGAACAGCGGGCAATCGAAGCATATGCGGAGACAAATAGCTTTTCAGGGTCACAAGAGCTTCCATATAGTCCTCTGGTGGGCGAGGATGCGGCCGGAAGAGCGGAAAGCGTCCGCGTCTTTCTCAGGGAGGATGGCGCACGCGAGGCCGTTGTATATGCCGAGCCGGTCAACTACCTGATGAATGATGCATGGCAACCCATCGATAATACGTTGACGCTGGTCACACTGGAAGATGGCACGCAGGTCTATCGAAACACCGCAAGTGACTTTATCGTATCGTTTGCACCGCTGTTCAGCAGCAATCGGTTGGTGACGGTGGAAACGGGCGGGCAATCGCTCTCGTGGCGTTTTGTCGGTGCAGAAACGGACTCGTTGCCGGAGCCGACGCCGGAACCGACGCCCGAGCCGATGATCACGACTGAGCCGATCATTCTGCCACCGGAAGCGGATCAGTCCATTGAGTCCGAACCGGAAACGGAAACCGCAGCAACTCCGGAAAATGAACAGATGGTGGATACGGAAACGAGCGAACCGTCTGACGCGCAATCTGAAGCGGACACGCAGCCGGCCGATCCGGCAGTCGATTCGGAGCTTCCTGGCGCTGAGGAGCCAACCCTTGAGTTGGAGATCATCGAACCCGAAGCAGAAACTGCTCCGGCCGCAACGCCTGCACCGGAAGCGGAATCGGATCCGACTGAACCTGCCGCTTCCGAAGAACAGCTCCCGGCTGAAGACGAACTGGCCGAAGCGGCTTTCGATCTCAGTGCATTTGACACTCTCGCCATAACGGATGCAGTCGCACAGATTGTTACAAGCACTGAAACTCTCTCTGCTGAATCAGCCGAAGCTGTCGCTGCTCTGACCGATGAAGAGCGCGATATGCAGCTGCGCTTCCCCTCCACTCTTCAATCCGAAATTGCATATGTCGATCCGGCTACCGGCCTGAACGTGCGCTATGTGCTCTCCGGCAAAACGCTGCGCGAGTATATCACGCTTGCATCCGCTCCCGAACGCGCTGTCGCCTACTCGGTGGAGATCCAGGCGACGGGAGTGACTCCCGTGACGGATGAAGCCGGAGCAACTGCGTTTGTTAATGCCAGCGGTCAGCCGGTGTTCACGCTCGGACAAGCGGTCATGTACGACGCGGCGGGTGAACAGAGCAGCGCGATTGAAGCGCACCTCTCCGAGTTTAACGCGGATACCGGCACCTGCACCTACACGCTGATTCCCGATACCGAATGGCTGCAAAGTGCTGACCGCCAGTACCCTCTCTCCATTGACCCGGACGTCAGCATCAATGTTTCGGGCAGCATTCAGGATACTTATGTTGCAAGCGAGCACAAGAACAGCAACTATAGCACCGGAGAAAGCATGAATATCGGTGGCACGGCTGCTGAAGGGCTGGTATACATTCCAAACAGCATCTTGCCGGTTCTCTCCAGTGGCGACGTGGTTCTGCAATCCTGCCTGTATCTCTCCCGGTACAACTCAAACAGTAGCTATAGCAACGCTACTTCGACCGTCTACCGTGTAACCGCTTCTTGGAACGCTTCCAGTGTTACTTGGAACACCAAGCCAAGCTACGATAGCTCTGGCAGCATCTCCTTTGGCGTGTCCAGTGTGCGATACCATGCCAATCCGTTTGATATCACGCGTGCTGTCAAGGACTGGTACGAAACACCCTCCAACAATCTGGGTCTGCTTTTCAAGGGAACGAGCGGATCTTCCTTGTTCTGCACCTCGGAATATTCGGGAACTGCGAGTCGCCGCCCCTACCTTACTGTCATCTACCGGAACTCCACCGGTCTTGAGGATACCTGGACGTATTATAGCCAGAGCATCGGGCGCGCGGGCACGGGATCGGTCAATGCGTTCTCCGGCAACCTGACCATGACACATGCCGATGCGTCGGTCAGCAACGGTGTTCTGCCCATCTCACTGTCCCATGTGTATAACACCAATGACCGCACCACAAACATCGGCTACGGCTATGGTTGGCGGCTCAACTACGCGCAATCGCTCAAAAAAGTGTCCGTGACCAACCTGAGCGGTACGGCGACCTACTATCAGTATATCGATGGCGATGGCACGCGCCACTACTACAAGGCGAATGGTACCAGCACGACGCAGTATGTGAATGAACTGGACAAGGATTCTGTTCTGACCATCAGCGGCACAACCGTAACCATCACCGACAAGGGCGACAATAAGCTGATCTTCGAGTGCGATTCCTCTGTTGCCAATGGACGCCTGACAACCATCCGAGATGCAAACGGAAACGAGACCAATATCACCTATACGACCACAACGATCACCAACCTGCGTATATCCTCCATCACAGAAAAACTCGCAGGCAACGAAGCAGGGCAGGCTTTGACTCTCGCATATACGAACGATCTGCTTTCGCAGGTGACCGCGCCGAATGGACTGAACGTGTCATATGCCTATTCGGGCACAAATCTGACCGGTATCACCTATGCCGATGGGGAAACGGCCTCCTATACTTACAACGGTAACCGCTGCCTGACAAAAGCGACGAACATTGACGCATACAGCATCTCCTACAGCTATACTGCCGGTGCGCCGTACCGCGTGACACGCGCAGCCGAGGCCGCGGGCAGCACAAACGGCCAGTACCTGACCTTTACCTACGGCCGCAATAAGACGACCGTGGCGGACGCGCAGGGCAGGCGAACGGTCTACCACACGGACAATATCGGCCAGCCGGTCTCCGTGACTGACCCTGAGGGGCGCGCGGTCTTTGCAACGTACAATACCGCCAGCCAGACGGTCACACAGCTTAAGGCCGTGTCCAAAATGCAGATGACGGTCGTCAATCTGCTGAAAAATCATGGTTTTGAGGAATCCACCTGGCCCTCGTCGTGGACGCGGAGTGATACCGGCAACATCAAGAATGATTCCTCCCGGCGGCATACCGGCGCATATTCCTGCAAGATTACGGCGGGTTCCTCCGCACGCACGCTGTCGCAGAGCGTCAGTGTGACGTCGGGGCAGACGTACACGCTTTCGGCATACTTCAGCGGGACGCTGAACACCGCCTACCTGAAGGTAACGAACGGCGGGAGCACGGTGCAGTCGCCCGCGGTTGTGGCCGGCGGCACGGGGTGGAACCGCGAGAGTCTGACCTTCACCGCCGCGTCGAGCACGATCACGGTCGCGGTAATCGTGCCTGCGGGCAGCGGAACGGTGTATGTGGACTCCATTCAGTTGGAGAAGAGTGCAGCACCGAATCGCTACAACATGGTGATGAACAGCGATTTCACGAGCGGCACGAGCAACTACACCATGAATTATGCCAGCGACTGCGCGATTGTCGATGTGGCGAACGCAAAGTATGCCGCTGCGCGGAACACGCACCCGTCCTTCCTAGACAGCAAGGTGTACGAGATGAACGGGAAGCTGCAGAAGGCAAAGATCAAGCAAACCTTTCTGAGCGGCAGCACGGGCGATACCTACACCTTCGGCGCATGGATCGCCTCCAACAATATTCCGCAGACCGCACAACGGGTATACTATGGAACGAGCGGTAGTAACCATACAGCATCATACGGAATCAAGCGTCTGGTGCTGCAGTTCCTGAACTCGAGCGGCACGGTGGTCTGCTCCGGGTATGTGAACTTTGCGGCGGATACGGACGAGTGGCAGTTTGCCAGCGGTACGGTCACGGCTACCAGCTCGTATGCGCAGATGCAGATCGTGGTGGAGTACACCGATTCCCTGAATGTCCTCTATGTCGATGGTCTCCATCTGCACAAGGAGCAGTTTGCCACCGGCTACAGCTATGACAGCAGCGGCAACCTTACCGGAACGGTCTCGCTGATCGGACAGCAGAACAGCTTCGGGTATGACAGCAACGACAATCTCACGAGCATGACGGACGCGCGTGGGAACACGACCACCTATACCTATGACAGCAAGCACAACCGCCTCACAAGTACCACCCCCGAGGGCGTTGTCACGACCAACACGTATAACGACTTCGGCCTTGCGACCGAAACCAAGGTCGGCACTGAAGCGGACTATATCCGCACCACGACCACGTATGACAGCGCCTCCGGTATTGCAATTAACGAAACAGATGCTTCTGGAAATACAGTTACTTATACACTCGATCCCGTCTCGCGTACGAGGACTGCTATCACAGATGCAAGAAATAATACGACAACCTATACATACGGGTCTCCTGCAAACTATGGCAGATTACAGACTATCACAACTGAGGGGCTCAACCCGATCACCTATTCTTATACAACGAATGGAGAAATCCAGTCGATTTCCCGTGGAGGTACGAGTTACAATTACAGCTATGATGTTTGGGGACGGTCGCTTGGGCTGGCAGTAGGGGAATTTTCTCTTTCGACCAATGTCTTTAATAGTGCCGGCTTGCTTTCCGAGGTTGAGTATGGAAATGGATTTGCTGTCAAATATTCATATGACAATTTGGACAGATTGATTGCGGTTCAACAAAAACTTCCGGGTAGTACATCTTATGCAATTGCTTACGAATATGTTTACAATGGCGATGGAGAGTTATATGAAGAACGAAACTATTTGAACAATCGGGCGCTATTTCGCGAATACGATCATTCTGGTCGTTGTATCGCTTCGATCGAAAAAACCTTTACTGGCAGTTCCAACTCGTTAACATATGGAACTGTAGTATCGACATATCTCTATCATTATGATGCGAACAATAACATCTCTAGGATTCAGCAAAGTGTTGCCGGCTCTTCGTGGTCGATGGTTTATACCTACGATAAGGACAATCATGGGCTGACAACAACCCTCGAAAATGGAGTAGTCCTTACAAATTCTTACGATGCTATTGGTCGAGTTCAAAGCAAGCAGATAGGGCTTTCAACTCCGTATTCGATCAACGTATCCTATAAAAATGGAGTAACATTGGTGCAGCAAAGTGTTCCTCCACGCCATATCAGCGCGACATCATCGCGCCAGCAATTACGGGCCCGACTGTCGTCTCGGACACGGGTGGGATTGTGCAGGTACGCGCGACAATTACCACAAACGCAAATGATTTTTCCGGATGGAAACTGGAGTATCATCTCGGGACAGGAACTTCTACGGAAAAAACAACAATTGCAACCGGCACGACAACGCTAACGGATGCGATTATTGCACGCTGGAACATCACGGGACTCGACAATGAGCAGACGTATACGTTGACCTTGACCGCATGGGATCAGGCGGGCAACACAGCCAGCCAAACGGCGACTTGGACCAAGGCCGAGGGTAGCCGGCAGGTCGATGCAGGGCTGACACATACGATTCAGCCTGACTCTGCGAACGGTACATGGGCGGCAACCTATACAAAGGCCGA
This sequence comes from Clostridiales bacterium, assembly GCA_019416935.1. Classification (GTDB taxonomy): domain Bacteria; phylum Bacillota; class Clostridia; order Christensenellales; family CAG-138; genus Aphodomorpha. Next base: position 71,569 of record DXWI01000009.1, read on the forward strand.
TTCCTCCGATACCGCGATATATAGCGGAGCAAAATTTGTAGTGGATAATGTGGTACGAGATACTCAGACAGAGGACGAGCCCGGCTTGTCCTTCACACTCCCGTCAGGGTTTGCTGAAGGTTCCACACACTATCTCTATGTCATGGCCTTCGACGAAGCAGGTGAACCAGTCTATAGCCATACAACTTACGAAAAGCAGCACCTCTTTCTGCCAGCGAATGGAACCAGCGGCTTCACGCTTGATGGTGTAGCAGTCACCGACGGCATTGCAGCACTGACGGGCGAAAGCGGCATGCTTATTACTCCTGTACTTGCGCTAAGCGGTACGATTTCCTATATTGATCTGATCGTGAACCAGACGGTACCATCTGGTTCGTCGATAGGATATGAGATTTCGGTGGATGGCGATACATGGCAGACAATTACGCCGGTTTCCACGGATGGCGGTGTAACCGTTACAAAAGCGAACCGGCTGTATCTGTACGGCAGCAACACCGGCAGCAGCGTACGTATACGCGCTACATTGGGAAAGGGCACCGCCACAGCATCTCCGACGATCGACCAAATCTATGCGGAAATCCGCTATATCTTCTATGGCTCCAGCGAACTGATTCAGACTGCATTTTTGACAGATGCGCGTGGATTTACCGCACTGAACAACACGGAGGTTCTCGAAAGCGGCGGTCTAACGCTGTCAAATGCGAGCGAGTCCGGTACCGTCCAGAGCACCCGCCGTCTGCTTGCCGGCGAGGCTGAGGCAACTCGTCTGATCGTGGACGCCAGCATCCCGGATGGTGCAGGCATCACCTATCATCTATCAACGGATGGTGGCACAACCTGGCAGGCCGTTCCTACCGTAGCCGCTGATGACCAGAGCACTTGGAACGCTGTCACAGCCGGAGGAGCGGAAATTGTGCTTCGAGCAACGCTCGAGGCGAATGCAGACGGTGAAAAACCTGTGCTCAGCAGCTGGTCGCTGGAGGTACGTGCTGCCATGCCGGGTGAAGCGCAGACGGTCTTACTGATTGACCCACCAGACAACCTTTCCGCCTTTTCAGGCGCAAACAACTTGACTGTGCTGCGCTGGGCTCCATCCGAAACCGAAGGTGTGACATATAACGTCTACCGTAGCGAAACTCCGTATTTCACCCTTTCCAACAGTACTCTTGTCGCCAGTGGACTGACCGATTGCAATTGGTCGGACTTCAACCTGAACTATGGCAAGACATTCTATTATCTTGTCGCCGCTGTAAAGAACGGGCGTGTTAGCGAACCAACGAATCAGGTGGTTGGCACCGTTGTGGATGAGGATGAGCTGGAGAAGCAGTTGGGACTGCAGGATTACTGGAGTTATGCTCAGTTCAGCACGGATAGTGGCGCAGGGTATGTCAACGTTGCCAACGGCAATGTGGTATATCAAACGAGCGATCTCGTGGTTGCCGATCCATTTTTTGCTATGGCCATGCGGCGTACGTTCAACAGCCAGACGACAAGCAAGACGGCGCTCGGCGTGGGGTGGGATTATTCGTTCAATACTGTACTGATGCGCGAATACGATTCGATCGGAACAGAAGTGGGCTTGATCCTCAAGGATGGCGATGGCTCGCTACACCGCTTTACGCTGCAGGAGGACGGCACGTATGCAAGCGCGCCCGGTACACGGATGGTGCTTGCCTATATCGAAGCCACGGCGGATGCACCAGCCGAATACACGATCACGCGCAAGGACAACATCACCTACCATTTCGACGCGCAGACTATGCGTCTGAAATCTTTCACAAACCTTGCCGGTGCAGCGTTAACGCTTACGTATGATGCGCGTGGCAATGTCGTGGAAGTGGCAAACAGCGTTGGTGACAAGCTGACGCTCACCTACAAGGTGCAGCGCACAAGCCCATCCACGCGGGCAAGCAGAGCACCGGAAGCCACAAATTACGAAGAAGTGCTTCCCAACGAGGTGGATTACTTGTATGTCAACGAGCATATCGATATGCTCGAGTCGCTCACCTGGACAAGCACGGAGGGCGACCAGCCCAGTATCACCTATACCTATGCCTACGATGCACAGGACCGGCTCGTTTCAGCCACCCACGCGCTCTCCGGCAATAGCGGGTATACCGAAATCTTCACCTATTCGGAGAATGGCCTCTCCACGATCAAGAATCCGGACAACCGGGTCTATACACTGACGTATGATAATGCTGGCCGACTGGTTGGCATAGCGTACCCAGGCGGGCAGGAGGCGGCCGAATTTGCATACAGCACAGCTACCACCACCGTCAAGACAAAGATCGGGGATGATGCAGCATACACCGTTGCCACCTATACCTACGTTCCGGCGACCGGAGTGGTCACGCGGTGTGAGGACGCAGACGGTCATCCGATCAACTACACCTATACCGACGATCTGCTGCTTGCTTCGGTCAGCTACACCAACCTCGTGGAGGGCGCAGCAAGCGAAACGCCCATCGTGCAGAGCTACACCTACGATGAAACGACGCGTGACCTGACGCGCATGGCGATCACGCAGGGGGATACGCTCTTAGGAGAAACGCTCTACCAGAACTATCAATATAATCAGCCCAAGACCGTCAAGGTCAAAAACGGCAGCAGTTACCAGACCACAACCTATACTTATAATGCTGCTGGGCAGGTGCTGACAGCTGTCGATCCTGCCGGCAAAATGACTACAAATGCTTACAACGACCATGGCTACCTGATCGCCACGACCGACCGCAACGGCGGATATGTGTCGTATGTTTACGATACAAAGGGCCGCGTGACCACCATATCGAGCGCCAACGGTGCGGGACAGACGCCTTTCTCCGTCGTGCGCTATACGTATGACGATTATGGCCGCACCGCTACAGCGGCAACAGATGGAATGGAGGATGCCGTAGCATACGAATACGACTGGCGCGGCCTGCTCACGAAGAAAACGTATGCAAATGGCGCGTACGAAGCGTACACCTATTCCGTGGCGGGTCTTGCGTTGACCGCACGCGATGTGGAGGGTGTGGTCACCACCTATACCTATGACAGTATGGGGCGCGTGAGTACCGCCCGCATTGGTTCGGGCAACGGAGCGCTGACGACCAGTTACACCTATCTGGGCAGCGATAGCTACGGCGTGCGCCGCGTGACCGTGACCGATCCTGAGGAACGCACATCCACCACATGGTACGATCAAAACGGCCGTGCCGTCCGGCAAACTGGCGGGGGCATGACGGTCGTCTACCGCTACGATTACATGGGTAACCAGACCGTGGTGGAGACTCTCGGAGGCGCAACGGGCAATCGAGTCGTGCGCGCAGAGTACGATGCGCTGGGCAATCGAACGCTGACAGCGGCCGTCGCCGCAGCAAACCGTACAAAGCTGGGCAGTCACGGCGAGAGGCTTTCCGGTTATGTCCCATCGGCTGATTTGACAACTTCGGCGGCCTATGATATGTTGGGTAACAACACCTCCGTTACCGATGGCCGCGGCACGACCACCACCTATACCTACGACGCGCTCTCCCGCCTGACCGGGGTGAGCCAGCCGCTGTCCACGGGCGTGACGGCCACGACGGCATATGCCTACGACCAGAGCGTAACCGGCGGGGTGGCGAATGCTGTGACCAGCGCAAAAGGCGTAACAACCACCACGGTGTTTGATAACAGCGGGCGCAAGCTGCGGGACGTGGTGACAGATCCGGAAGATGCGACAAAGAGCATGACCACGGCGTATACGTACGATGCGCACGGGCAGGTAACGTCGGTCACACGGGAGGACGGCAGCGTCGTGCGGTATGCCTACGATGCGGTGGGCAACGTCGTGAGCGAGCAGTACTTTGCCTCCGCATCGGCACAAGCGCCGGAGATCGCCATCTCCTACACCTATAGCAATGGTGGGAGCCGTCTGGAGAGCGCGGTGCAGACCACCGGCAGCGGCGAGAGCGCAAAGACCGTGACAACCGCCTATTCGTACGACCAGTACGGCCGGGTGACGCAGCAGCGGCAGGAGACGGATGCAGACGCCGGCGCGCTGGCAGTGAACTACCGGTACAATAGCGCAGGTCAAGTCACGGCGATCTCATACGCAAAGGAGAGCGCGCAGGGCTCGCTCAACCCCGGCAATACGGAACTGCACATCCTGTGGTATACTTACGATGCTGATGGGCGGCTCTCTGCGATCTATCTGGATGCGGGCTCGGCAAGCACAACCTCCCCAACAAGCAACAAGAAGCTGATCCGCTCATATGCGTATAACGCCTATGGGGATATCGAGACGGTCACGGACAACACGTCGTTCCTGACCGGCGGCACCTTGACAACCGAACTGGCGTATACCTACAACGACTTCGGCCTGCCGGTGAAGCTGACATATACGGACGTGGACGGGGAGACGCGCACGGTGCGCGAGGAGACGAACCTGACGTACGACGGGAACGGGAACATCCTGACCGAAGCAGTGACGGAGGCGTACACCGGCAGCACGACCAAGACGCGGACGTATCAATATGACCTGGGCAACCGGCTGATCTCGGCCACGTACGATGGCACGACCACGACGTACACGTACGACGCGGTGGGCAACCGGCTCACGCGGCAGAAGGGTACGGAGACGGCGGAGGCATATACGTACAACTACCTGAACCAGCTGACGCGGGTGCAGCAGGGCACGGCGGTGACGACCTACACCTACGACGCGCGGGGGAACCAGACGCAGCAGGTGCAGACGGGGACGGGCGTGACGACGACCACGAACTATGGCTACGATCTGGCCAACCGGCTGATCTCTACAAGCATCTCGAACAACGCGGTGATCCCGCTGTCGACGAGCGCGACGTATGCGTACAACGCGCAGGGGCAGCGCGTGACGCGCGTGGAGGACGAGGTCGTTACGCACTTCTACTACACGGGCTCTGCGCTGCTGTTCACGACGGTGAACGAGTACGTGCTGCAGACGCAGAACATCCTTGACCCGGCGGGTTCAATCGTGGCGAGCAAGCGGTTCGAGGGGCAGGCAGCCACCGGACAGGACCCGTATGCGGACGACTACTTCTTCTACCGGTACGACGTGCGCGGTAGCGTGACGACGATCGTGGACGGCGAGGGTGCGGTGGTCAAATCCTACGACTACGACGAGTTCGGCGTAACGACCAGCACGGGGGACGCGTTCTTCAATGAGGTGACGTTCACGGGGAGCGTTGCGGATGCCTCCGGCCTGCTCTACATGAATGCGCGTTACTACACCCCCGCCACCGCTCGCTTTCTATCGCAGGATACCTACACCGGCTCCGCCTCTACCCCGTGGACGCAGCACCTCTACGCCTACTGCAACAACAACCCCGTCAATATGGTCGATCCCACCGGACATGCGGCTGCATGGCGAATGCGTCCGCTCCTTGTCAACATTGAAGACGGCGGTGGCGGGAGATATGAACCGCTAGATTCGAGTGTTACGCCCATTCCCAAACTAAAGCCTACCCCCAACCCTAAATCCGCGCCGCAGCCCGGCACGTCGCCTGAAATTACGGAGGAAACACACGAAGATAGAGGCGCCTCAATTAAAAAACTCTTTTCGGACTTATGGAAGAGCTTAGAAATAGATGCTTCTGTCGGCTTTGGCTTTGGGTTTTCCCTTGGCGCCGCTGGACTGGGAGGTTCAGCATCAGCACGCTCAGATGGGTTGGTGGCGAGAATAGACGACGGCATTTTCGATTTTGGAAGACGCCAAATTGCTGAAGCGGGATATTCGGCTTATTCTGCAAGTGAAACTGTCTATAGCCAAGATTATCATAGCTTGATTACGAATGAAGTTGTTTACAATGACCGTGGTAATAGCAAATCTATGTCAATCTTTTCAATTGGTGGTTATTTCATTATAGGCGGACAGTTTAGTATTAACTTCGATTTTTTTGAGTTTTTAAACCGAAGGAATGGGAAAAACATTTATGAATAAAAGAAACATAATTAGTCTTATTGGCGGTATAATGTTAATTTCAATCAATACCGCTATGACCATTGCAATACAGAAAGATTGGCTCACAAGCAATTGGCTATCGCGTTCAAATGGTACTATTGCCGCACTATTTGTTTGGCCACCTATATTTCTGTGGGCATGGAGAAGTAGAGATAAGCACAAGACGTTATCGTATATCATAATGTTCTGGATTGCAGCGTTTTGCATAATTTTGTGCTGTTTTATCTTGTTTGTGTAGTGGCTTCTGCATGCCGCTGTTGCCTCTTTGACAACAGCGACAGCATATGAAAAGGTTTGGTACAAAACCAAGATAGATAGCTGCAATTATCAACGCGCAGGGGCAGCGCGTGACGCGGGTGGAGGACGAGGTCATTACGCACTTCTACTACACGGGCAGCGCCCTGCTGTTTACGACGGTGAACGAGTACGTGCTGCAAACGCAGAACATCCTTGACCCGTCGGGGACGATCGTGGCGAGCAAGCGGTTCGAGGGGCAGGCAGCCACCGGACAGGACCCGTATGCGGACGACTACTTCTTCTACCGGTACGACGTGCGCGGTAGCGTGACGACGATCGTGGACGGCGAGGGTGCGGTGGTCAAATCCTACGACTACGACGAGTTCGGCGTAACGACCAGCACGGGGGACGCGTTCTTCAACGAAGTGACGTTCACGGGGAGCGTTGCGGATGCCTCCGGCCTGCTCTACATGAACGCGCGGTACTACAACCCCGCCACCGCCCGGTTCCTGTCGCAGGATACCTACACCGGCTCCGCCTCCGACCCCTGGACGCAGCACCTCTACGCCTACTGTAACAACAACCCCGTCAACATGGTCGATCCCACCGGGCATTGGGCCATGCGGCCGTTTACCGTCAACATCAATGACAATTGGGGTGCAAGCAGAATATTGAGCAGCGGGCCGAAAGTTACGCCCAATCCCCAACCGACACCCACGCCCAACCCCGACCCGCAGCCCGGCCCGTCGCCCGAAATTACGGAGGAAACACATAGTGGTACGAGGCGCAGCTCCATATCTCGTGTTATAGAGCGAGTACAGGATTTTATATGGAACACTGATGAAAAGGTTGTTCTCGAGGCAAAATACTTTGCTTTTTATAAGGGAAAACTTGTAATAAGGCATAGCATCCCAGGTCAAACGTCTTGCGCGATTGGCGGTGTGATATTCCTGAATAGGGATGAGTCATCAGGAAACCCTGAGTCAATAGAGACGGTCAAGCACGAATATGGGCATACGGTACAAGAATCTATTCTAGGCTCTCGTAAATATGTTAAGCATATTGCAATTCCATCCCTTTTGAGCCGGGATGTAGATTATGAGGATTATTACAGTTTACCATGGGAACGGACCGCTGATTTGTTTGGTGGCGCGATCCATCAAGGTGGTAATTATGTGTATCACTCAAATTCTGTTGAAAACGCTTGGACATATCTTATTGGATCTCTTCTTCATTAATCAAAAAATCTGGGCTGGTTGACACAAGATTGATTGATAAAGACATTTTAGGAGATGCAGCATGAGAAAAAAAGCTTATGGCCTATTGATCGTTATTTTGTCCACGGTTCTATTGATTGGTTGCCGTGTCTATGAGGGAAAAGACCACGACTTATATCAGCAAGTAAAGTCAAGCGTACTGTGTACAAACACAGTGCGTCCCGGTCAGAGCATTTCGTTGGAGACCATAGACGAAGACCAATATGGGCGCCGCTTATTTCGATATTTTATGTATATCACTGATTTATGTGAATACAAACAGGTTAGCGTTATTGCTGTTAGCCAAAAAACGGAATCTGGCTGGGTGTATTACTATGAAGATATCAACTTCATTATGGCGGAAACATTTGAAGAATTAGACGAAGACCAGATTGAGACATTGAAAAAGGAAAACGACTGGGATCAGCCGCTGGATAATCAAAAGATGTCTCGAAGAAAGCCCTATGCCCCACATATTCAAATTGACAATGTTCTTTCAAAGTTTCATGATGAGATATTGACAGAGCCTGGCAGCGGACTGGGGGCCAGTTTTTGCGATACTGATGGAGCCGGCAAGGTGCTGTACTACTACATAGTTTACGATATAGATCGAAATGACGATATCTATGTGGACGAACGAACCTACATTGCAGTCATCAATGAGGACGGTACCTACAATGCAGACACATGGATTGAAGAACTGGAGGATATCTATGCATATCAGGAACAATTGCACGCATTGAAACTGGCAAACGGCTGGACGTTTGGAACGAATTAAAGCATTGTCTGGCGCGGAACAGAACGTTTCGCCGACGGCCAATACAAAGCTGATCCGCTCGTATGCGTACAATGCGTACGGGGAGATTGAGAAGCTCACGGACAACACGTCGTTCCTGACCGGCGGCACATTGACAACCGAACTGGCGTATACCTACAACGACTTCGGCCTGCCGGTGAAGCTGACATATACGGACGTGGACGGGGAGACGCGCACGGTGCGCGAGGAGACGAACCTGACGTACGACGGGAACGGGAACATCCTGACCGAAGCAGTGACGGAGGCGTACACCGGCAGCACGACCAAGACGCGGACGTATCAATATGACCTGGGCAACCGGCTGATCTCGGCCACGTACGATGGCACGACCACGACGTACACGTACGACGCGGTGGGCAACCGGCTCACGCGGCAGAAGGGTACGGAGACGGCGGAGGCATATACGTACAACTACCTGAACCAGCTGACGCGGGTGCAGCAGGGCACGGCGGTGACGACCTACACCTACGACGCGCGGGGGAACCAGACGCAGCAGGTGCAGACGGGGACGGGCGTGACGACGACGAGCACATACGGCTACGATCTCGCCAACCGGCTGATCTCGTCTGGCATCTCGAACAACGCGGTCGTACCGTTCTCGACGAGCGCAACGTATGCGTACAATGCGCAGGGGCAGCGGGTGACGCGCGTGGAGGACGAGGTCGTTACGCACTTCTACTACACGGGCTCTGCGCTGCTGTTCACGACGGTGAACGAGTACGTGCTGCAGACGCAGAACATCCTTGACCCGGCGGGTTCAATCGTGGCGAGCAAGCGGTTCGAGGGGCAGGCGGCTACCGGGCAAGACCCGTATGCGGACGACTACTTCTTCTACCGGTATGACGTGCGTGGGAGCGTGACGACGATCGTTGACGGCACGGGCGCGGTGGTCAAGTCCTACGACTACGACGAGTTCGGCGTGACGACCAGCACGGGGGACGCGTTCTTCAATGAGGTGACGTTCACGGGGAGCGTTGCGGATGCCTCCGGCCTGCTCTACATGAATGCGCGTTACTACACCCCCGCCACCGCTCGCTTTCTATCGCAGGATACCTACACCGGCTCCGCCTCTACCCCGTGGACGCAGCACCTCTACGCCTACTGCAACAACAACCCCGTCAATATGGTCGATCCCACCGGGCATATGCCCAAGGGACTGATGCCCCCGGTAAGGATGCCGATGGTATCTGTTTTTGATAAAAAGCAGAGCAAAAAAATTATCGAAACCGCTGCCGCAGCAACAGTTACGCCCAATCCCCAACCCGGACCGGCACCGGAGATGACTCCTAACCCCAATATGGGGGAGGAGTCCACTCAAGATAATTCATATTGGGATTATCTTAGTAATAGATTCTATTCCTCTTTAGAATTCTTCGCTTTTGCGGGAGGAATAACACAAGTTGACTCTCCGCTTCCAGGCCCAGCTGATGCAGCAGGTGCAGCAATGGCTCTTTTGGGCACTATTTTCTGCGCAACCGCTGCAATGATTGATTATGCTGCTAAAGCGCCGATATCCATAGTTGTTCCACGAGTGGAAGCAGCTGAAAAGGAAAAATCAATTCCTATTCCAGCTTTGGATGAACCTGCTGTCTTTCCAATGAATCCCTATCAGTTTCAGCCAAGAGGACTAGTGCTCAACATTTATAATCCAATTGGTACAGGAAAAAACGGCGGGGTTTTTAAATGGACAGTACCAGGTACAAGTATCGCCATTTTTGAATGGAATGAGGATTATCTGCAAGGCTCCCATTATCACGCGATGCTTCCAGAATGGAGCAATCGGCATGTGAACGGCATTCATTACTTGCCGGGGGAAGTTATTCCTGAACCTTGGCAGTCAATGTTCTTTTAATAAAGGAGATTTCAATGAGAGAAATGAATTATTGCTGGAATAACAGGGAGCAAATAAATCAACTGTATATCCATGATAGCGAATTTACTGGATATCAGTATGATTATGATAAACACCAAATCCAGCTTACCTGTGAAAACTATTATTTGAAAAAGACGTTCCACTTTGTTTTCCACAATGTTGTATATCACAATATGCAGAGTTGCTCATTTTGGGGTCCAGGAAACAGCATACTATGCGTCTATCTGGGAGACCGAGCACTGCATGACATCGATCTTCCAATCGCTGATGGAGCGCTGCATAATCCCAATCCATGTCGGAAGTTTGAAAAGCACATGCAGGTAGTCTTTGAACTGAACTCCGGCGATATTTTCAATGTGTTTTGTGATAATACTGTCTTTTGGGAGGAGGATATCGGCCCAGAAAAGCTTTCTCTTCGGAAAAACAAAGCGTTTAGTGAATTGAAGTGCTTGTAAAAACCAGCGAATAGACATTCTCTATTGGCTTCTGGCAGTCTTGACAACTGTGCGACAAATTGCGAAGAACAAATGATTAAGGCGTGAGCAGCGGATGGGAAAGTCCCCCGCTCACCCTCCATTCATCTGCAACGCGCAGGGGCAGCGGGTGACGCGCGTGGAGGACGAGGTCATTACGCACTTCTACTACACGGGCTCTGCGCTGCTGTTCACGACGGTGAACGAGTACGTGCTGCAGACGCAGAACATCCTCGACCCGTCGGGCACGATCGTGGCGAGCAAGCGGTTCGAGGGGCAGGCGGCTACCGGACAAGACCCGTATGCGGACGACTACTTCTTCTACCGGTACGACATCCGCGGCAGCGTCACGACGATCGTTGACGGTGAAGGCGCGGTGGTCAAGAGCTACGACTATGACGAGTTCGGCGTGACGACGGCCACGGGCGACACCTTCCACAACGAAGTGACGTTCACGGGCAGCGTTGCGGATGCATCGGGACTGCTGTACATGAACGCGCGCTATTACAACCCGTCCACGGCCCGCTTCCTCTCGCAGGATACCTATACCGGCTCCGCCTCTACCCCGTGGACGCAGCACCTTTACGCCTACTGCAACAACAACCCTGTCAACATGGTCGATCCGACGGGACATATGGCAGGGAGGCCGTGTACCGTCAACATCAATGACGGCGGCGGAGGCAGGTATTACCCGCAAGATCCAGGTGTTACGCCCGAGCCACAGCCGCAGCCATCGCCGGAAATGACGCCAGGTCCGGTTACAACGTCCCAGCCCAGTACAACACCCATGCCCACGCCGGGGCCGACGCCGCGACCACACGGAGTTCCGGATCCATTGTCGCACTATACTTGGTTTTTGACAACCGAGGCTGCATGTAGTGCATGGGCAGATACATATCGGCCTTTAAGTGCGGATGTTGAGTATTGTGCCTTTATTTACAAAAGAATTGATCCTGAGGGTAATGTGTTATTCACATATGGAGAGACAAGAAGTGGTTCAGGTGCTGTTCCTGCTCTTGGCATAAGAGACAACGTTGTTGGACCGTTTATCAGCATGTATCTTTTTGAAAGCGTTGCATCATCCAGAAGGGTTGGATTTATCCATACGCATCCAGCTCCACCGCCTGGATATACGGTTGCCGGCCCGTCTAACGAAGATTTGTTCTTGCTTAAGCTGCCAGGAATTGATTTTGTTGCTATTTCTCCGTATGAATTTGAATATGAGGAGAAAGAAGAAAAAGTTAACTATTATAGATAAAAAGGGAAAAGACATGAAGAAGTATTGTATCATGACAACGGTATGCATGATGGTTAGCGTGCTGTTCGCCGGGTGCGGGTGCGTCGAAGCTGGCAGGGAATTCCTGCATTTGGTATTCGACAGGCCGGTTGCCATCGAGGAAGCAGACAGCAGTGCACACATTCTCGCACTTGAGATTGGAGAATGCGACTATATTATTTGGGATCATTTTGCAAAAGCGTGTGTGAGACAAGGAAATTGGAAGGCGAGCATTGGCACAGCGGCGGATGGCATGTATTTTGACGGAGAGAGGGCCTATCGCTATTTGAACGGAGAAGCAGTACCCATGGACGATTTCCCATGGGATCAGATAGATAAAAGGATGGAGCAATACTTGCATGCGATACAAACCATCGTTCAGAATGGATGCTTTCGATCCTATAATGAAGAACAAAATTCCACATATTTTGGACAACAGTTCTACTATGCTGTTTCTCCGGAAGGGATGAAACAGATCCCGGATTCCCAATGTGAAAGCGCTCTTATTATCAGCAAATACAGGGAAGGCAAGTTTCAATATGTAACGCTTTATCTCTATACGGCAGACGGAAAACTCTTCGGAACATATGACATAGGCGAGTTGGATCACTATTCAGCCATTTCACCGCCCCAATAATTTGCAGACCGGAATAGGGAATAGCCAGGCCTTACCCGTGCAACGGCTTGATCTAGCGGCGGCGTGACGGCCACGACGGCCTATGCCTACGACCAGAGCGTAACCGGCGGGGTGGCGAATGCTGTGACCAGCGCAAAAGGCGTAACAACCACCACGGTGTTTGATAACAGCGGGCGCAAGCTGCGGGACGTGGTGACAGATCCGGAAGATGCGACAAAGAGCATGACCACGGCGTATACGTACGATGCGCACGGGCAGGTAACGTCGGTCACACGGGAGGACGGCAGCGTCGTGCGGTATGCCTACGATGCGGTGGGCAACGTCGTGAGCGAGCAGTACTTTGCCTCCGCATCGGCACAAGC